>NZ_JBQFTM010000012.1:0-135017 GCF_056538605.1 Ruegeria sp. BF7
CCGTCGCTAAACACATCAAAGTTTGGATCGGACGGGTCGGCGTTTGCGTCTGATACGCTGGCAACGGCGTAGAGGTTCTCGCTCAGCTTTATCCCACCGGCAATGCCAAGGCCTTGGTTGGGCGTGTTGATTGTCGGGTTTGTATTGAAAGACAGGTTTTGGAAACCACTGTAGGGGCTTACCAACCCATAGATATCCACAAAATCTGTTACATCAATCTGCCCGACTTGCAGCGTCCACGAACCGTTCTCGGCCCTTTGGGTCCAGAAAAGGTTGGTCAGCAGCAGACCATTGTCGATGAAGGCCGTTCCCGTGATTGAAAGGGCTCCGCCATCCAGCCCAAGGAACTGCGGAGCAACGTCCGTGTAACTGTGCCGGTCTTCGATCTTGAATGTCAGGGAACCCCGTTCAGTTGCCTGCCAACTACCATAGAAGCGCGCAATCCCGCTGGCCGCTTCGCCGGTTCCCAGATCAGCATTCGTGGATTGGCCCAACGCCAGGTAATCAATGTTGAATCGAAACCCACCCTCGGCCAACCGGCCTTTCCACTGGAACCAACCCGGTGCGATATTGCGCGGAAAATCGGAACGATATTGAGGGTCGGTTAGCCCATCTCCAGGCTCTAGATCAGCTTCGACCGAAGATGGCCCGGATAGTCCCTGAGCCGACGCTGCGTTAGCGAAGGCAATGCTCAATACGGCAACCAGAAGTCTAATCATTCAGACGCCTTTGCCCCACCGGTCTTGCGATTTCCCGCCGCACGTATGCGATCAGCTGCACTCTGTTCCAATTCGAGTCTGTCCTTTTCACTGCCGAGTGACCTAACGGCTGCGACTTCCAGATCGAATGTAGCGCGAAGCGACATCAGGCCATCGACGACCATAACTTGGCGCTCAGATGGCTCTATGTTCAGTCTTCCGGTTAACTGAACGGGCTCATGTACGTATGAAGGTGACCAAGCGTCGTTCAAACGTACTTTGATCATCTGATTGGGCGGCGGTGCTGGCATATGGCTGCACATCCCGCGCTCGGGAACCAAATACGCGGTTGCTACTCCGTTATCATCAATCGGGCCGGGTATGGCAAATCCGGCAACCGTCACTGTTTTTCCGTCCAATTGCGGATTGCCAGCCCACGCAGCTTTTTTTCTACGTTCTGCGACCAGCCATCTCTGCGAAAGAAGCCACGCGACATCAATATCGGCTTGGGCTAACCGTTCTTCCGTTTCAGAAAGGCGAGCCTTGTTCTTCTCGCGTTCTTCGTTGGGTATGTCTGGCTTCTCAAGGCGTTGGCGCAAACGTACGACCATGACTAAGTCATCCATTTGGTCGTAGCTCAAATCCTCAAAAGGATCGTCAAACGCCTGTGCGGATACGTCTTTGAGATCAGCCCAGTCAAGATTAACATCCGCATCCGCCGTACCTGAAACGTAGATCGCTATCAAAGCTGCAAAAAGTAATCTCATTGAGGCCTCCTGATTGTCAGTGGTCGACGCGCAATTGTCATGATGAATTGCGCGTCGAATGAGGGTCTCAACTACCGCGACAAATACGCGTTGCGATTTGGATTGATTGGCCGGAAAGCGGGTGCGTTTTCGTCTGGCAGCCAGTTCTTATAAACAAGGCCATCCTTCATAACGAAGTTGACGTTATCGCGTAGAACTGCGTCAAGGTTTTCCAGCGGGTTGCCGTCTACCAAGATGATATCGGCGTAAGCCCCTTCCGCGATCACACCCAGCTGCCCATCCTTATACTTGCTCATCTCACCACTCCAACTTAGAACTTCGGCGGCGTTCGATGTGGCCGTTTGCAGTGTCAGCAAGTTGTTGTCGGCGATTTTATTAAACCAGATTAGGTTTTCGGCCTGTCGCCCCACATCAGGGCCGAACATGTCGCCACCAGTCACGATCAACAACCCGTGCTTTACCGCCCACTCAAACATTTGGGTTGCACCAGCATTGACTTGGATCGCCTTTGCCTTTTGGTCGGGAGAAAAGAACGTGATTTGTTCGACAGTTTCTGGATCAAAAACTTCCAGCGACATTACAGCTTGTGCTGAAAGTGCGACGCCTTCTTCTTTCATCCTGATGATCGTATCTTCCGAGACAAGAAAGTTGTGTTCAATAACTCGTACACCAGCATCGATGGCGCGATTGACCGAGCGGTCATGGTACGCGTGAACAGTGACGTAGCTACCGTAGTCACGCGCCACTTCGACGATTGCCTCCATTTCTTCCACAGACATTTGCGTCATATGGATCGGATCGAACTCACTTGCGACGCCGCCGCCGGCCATCACTTTGATCTGCGTAGCGCCACCTCGGAAGTTGTGACGCGCCGCGCGCCGCGCTTCGGTCACGCCGTCCGCGATATAAGACCAACCGTGTTTTTCGAGGTCATCCACAGTGCCCGGCATGTCATTGAAGAAGCCGATGTCACCATGTCCACCCGTTTGACTGATCACGCCGCCACTAGGGTAAATGCGAGGGCCAGGTATAACGCCATTGTTCACACCCTTGGCGACGCCAAGCACATTGCATCCAGTGTCGCGCGTCGTTGTAAAACCCTGATCGAGATAGTCGATTAAGACAAGAGACGTATATGCACCCGCCAGCATCTGGTCGTAGTCGGTGCGTGCCCATGGGATGCCATCGCGCAGGCAAAGGTGCGAATGCATATCGATCAAGCCGGGCATCAACGTGCGGCCTTCTCCATCAACCGCAAAAGCATCAGGAGCTTCGATTGGGTCCGCGGAAACGGCCTTAATCAGATTGCCTTCAACCAGCACCGAACCGTTTTCGACGAGTTCTCCGTCCACGCCGTTGAAAATGTTCACGTTGCTAAACAGAACCTGCCGAGGCGCCTGTTCCTGAGCCTGCGAAGGCGTCGCAAAAGATAAGGACGTCGCTACAAAAGCTGCTGCGACAATCGATACTTGCAAACCGGACATAAGTACTCCCTTCATATTCATGTTTTGCCAACTGTAGCCCGGAAAGTTTTGCCTCGGTTGCCAATTTCGCATCAGGATGTTCGAATGTGACCACAAAAATGGCCACTGATCACAGCATTTGATCTTGAAAGGGTGACTAGATTGCCGTTCAATTCCACCTCTCAAGAGCATAGCGAAGGGTTCGTTCGCCTCGCGCTAGCAGCTCCGTTTCTGCAATATCTCACCGACCGTGGGATCAACCCGCAACCAGCCTTGGATCAGGTCGGCTTAAAGTCCGAGCTGTTGTCCAACCCTTCTGTCTATGTTCACTCAGAGCTGGTCTACGGTTTGCTAAATGCCTTCTCAGACTTGTCAGGGGACCGATACCTTGGCCTGAATGTAGGAGAGACTTTTGACCTGCAAGAATGGCCTCCATTTGCTCGGGCCTTGCAATCAACAAACTCGCTGTTTGAGTTTTTTACCCGCTTTGTTGGGCTTGTTCCGCAGGAGTCCAATTCCGTACGGCACAGCCTAGTCATTGAAGCAGACAACGCGACCTACCGTATCGAGAGACAACAGGAACCCGCTGTCCCACCCATTCAAGTGACCGGTTTTGGTGCCGCAATTTATGTACGCCTCTTGCAAACCGTCATCGGAGATGCCTGGGAGGCTTCCCGTGTGCGTTGGGAAAGCCGATATGTTACTGGTCTGCCTGTCGGCTACAAAGGGATCGAAGTCGGCCTTGGGACCGACCCCGGAATGCAAATTAGTTTTCCGGTGGAATGGTTGTTTCTGCACCATTCCTCTGAGGGTTCTGCCAAACCCGTTGCCTCGGCTCGACAGACTGAAGAAGTCACTGTGGTGGCCGCTTTGCGATCCGTTTTACGCGACAAGCTGGATGAAACCGAACTGGGGCCAGAGGTGGTGGCCGGATTTCTGGGGATACAGCCGGAACGGCTTCAGAAAGCGCTTCAACAACAAGGCACGACGTTGCCACGCGAGATCAAACGGCTACGTATCGATGTCGCCAAAGAGCTACTCAGAGATGAGAAGATGACAATTGCGGAGATTGGTCTGATGCTCGGCTATTCTGACAAGTCCCATTTCACTCGCTTTTTTCGAGGTCAGACCGGAATGACACCGACCAAGTTCCGAAGCAAGTAAATGTGGTCGAGCCAAAAGAAAGCTTGGAAGGTGAGGTCCTCGTTGGAACAGTTTGGAGAAGTTGTAGTGCGACGTTAATAGATTAGCCGACGACTCGAATTGGTGGGTTGCCACCGTCGATACAATCTCTGCAACTGGCCGTTTCGTTGTGTATTTCGGAGTTTGCAAAGCTTGGATGTGAACGTCTGCTTAGGGCTGACTGCGGTCCTTTGGAGGAAAAATGCGGATGGCTGCAAAGTCCGCAATCTGCGAGCTGGTAAATAACCTGAGTTCGCGCTCGCAGCGAAAGCCTGCAATGCGGGTTGCGACCGCAGAATGGCTGCACCGTGTCGAGTGGCCGGTTTGGGCCGTTGGATAGGTCATGGAAAACTGGGCCTGGGCTTATGCTGTGTTTGCACCGAGGTCTGTAATGAGCCCTCTTTTACTGGTGATGCGTTGCGTTCGACAGGCAGAAATACGGAGCAATCCGGGCGCTCTCGGAGCCTGAGCCAAATGTATTCCCGATCCACCTCAGACCTTCGCGCTGGTCAAAGTTTTCACCGGTGCTTCGCTGAGTACGGGTGCTGAAGTCAAATACCGCAACTTGAGCGGCGACCTCCCATGCAAAGGAATCTATGCTACTGTCGGTACCGAAGAGGGAGGTTGCTATGCCAGAAGCTCCCGTCGAACGACGGCTCGCGGCGATATTCGCCGCGGATGTGGTTGGTTACAGCCGTCTCATGGGAGCGGATGTCCAACATTGGGGCGCTTTCTGATGTCGAACTTTCATCACATTTCAGGTCCACCTGTGACGGTTGGGTCAGGTTCGTTTGACGTTCAACATGAAATGTGGAACGTCACCGATATTTGGCTCAATCGAAAGCCAAAACTTCAATAAATGGGTTAATCACGCCATTCAATTCTGACCCAATTCCGGATTGCGATTCAAACGGGCCAAAAGCCTTGCATTGGCCATACACTCTACCGAGTTAGCGGATCGGCGCCTGCCTATACTCTGAAGGCGCTACACCGGTGGCATTCTTAAACGCGCGACTGAAATTGTTCGCTGTCTCGTAACCCAGCGTCGTTGCGATCCCTGAGACAGTCTCGGTTGAAACCGCAAGAAGTTCCTTGGCTCGACCAATCCGAGCATCCTTGACAATCTGGCGAAACTGCAATCCCTCACCTTCAAGTTTTCGTTGAAGTGTACGGACACCAATATCAAGTGACTGAGCCACTGCATCAATTGAAGCATCATCCCTATGCAACTGAAGTCTGACAAGTGCAGCAACCTGCCCACCCATGGTTTTGGGCGGGCCGCCCATACGTTCGTGGACGATATCACCAACCGTTACCTGCCACCTATCGCGACTTTGAAGGTTCGCCGCCTGCAATAGTGACGTATCGAACTGAATCCCAAGCCGCGTTGAACTCCAAATCACAGGACACGCGTAGGTGTCTTCTGCCTCAAACGACCTTGGAACCTTTGGGAAGTCCAAAAGGACCGCAGAAGGTTTCCAGTCGCTTCCCAAGAATTCTGCGAAAATACTGAGAAATACGCCAATCGCAGAGAACCCAATATCGGGATAGGCATGATGCGACCGAAGCCCGAAGTGATAGCAGTAACGGGAGGTTAGCTGACCCGCCTCTAACCAAGCGCGGTCTGCGGAAGAATGCAACGGCATGACTGAAGAAGCGCGCTTAAGCGCGGATTCCAAGGTTGGTGCTGAAAGCACAAACTGGCCCCACGCTCCATAATCCGCGACAGTTAGTTGGGGCGACCAAAGCAACCCTATGTTTTGCTGACCCGCAGTCTGAGCCGCTTTGTGCACGAAGGCAGCCAATGAATTCTCGGATATGTATCCGTCTCTCTCATCAACAACTTCAAACGGGAGTTTCGCCGAATCCAATGCTTCTGCAAGCCGCTTTTCACCAGCCACCTCAAGCATAAATTCAGGCATCCCTCCGAGTGCTTTAGCTGAAATCATAGGTGGTAGCGCCATCCAGCCTCCGCAGAAAAACCCCCTCTGTGTCGTGAAATGATACGCGGTCAGTTGTTTTTTGTGCAAGCGTTTCGGGAAACACTGGGGAGGTTTGGATTTGAAACAAATTCAGGAAATTTACAAAAGATTGCCAACACAATTCTTGGCGTTTGCGTTCGTGGCGGGAGTGGCAGCAGCTCCGGCCTCTGCCCAGTCATTCAACGACACTGACGACATACTCAAGCGTTCGACCGAAATCGAAGATATCGAGTATAAAATCATGGTTCAGCGCGCGACACAGGCGGCTATCTGGGGCATGCCCGCTGCGGGCATGATCGATTTCCTCAAAGGAACGCGCCGCGATCTTGGTGGCGATATCAATGATGTCGTTTATGTCAACAAACCTTTCGACTCCAAACACGGTTTTCTGACAGCCAATGATGTCACGGCATATGCCTGGTCGTCTTTCACCTCGGAGCCGGGCCCGATTGTTGTCGAAGTTCCCGCCGCTGCCGAGAAGGTGAACTATTTCGGAACCATCGTGAACGCATGGGACCAGCCGATTGCTGATGTCGGCCCTTCGGGTGCTGACGAAGGCAATGGTGGGAAGTATCTGATGCTTCCACCCGGTTATGACAGTGCCCCTTCAAAGGAAGAGCTCGAAGCTAAAGGTTACTTCGTATTTGACACCGACACCTACCAATATGGTTTTTCGTTTCGTCCGGTCCTAAGCCCGGATGCCACAAACGAAGATGCGGCAGCTTATGCACAGCAACTCAAGATCTACTATTTGTCTGAGGCAGACCACCCTCCTCCGACGACCTACCTCGAAGCTTCTGAAGTTCCTTATGACTCGCTTCCCTACTACAACCACACGTTCTTTGAGGACATAAACGACTACATCCAGAACAACCCGATCCGTCCGCAAGACAAGATCATGGTCAACTTCCTTAAGGATCTGGGCATCGAAAAGGGTAAATCGTTCGAGCCTACCGAGCGCCAGACACAAGCGATGAATGAAGGCTTGGTCTTGGCCTATGCGGCCATGCAGCGCTATTTCGTCGAGCCGGGTTTGGCGACCGTCCCATTGTGGGTGGAAGAAAATGGTGATCTCAAAACCCAATGGCTTGTCTGGGACTTTGCAGAAGGTCAGGCCGAGGCCGGGTTCCCTTATGAAACCGACACTGAGGTTCTCGTGGATGATCGCGCTGGCGGCAGCTATTTCTGGATTACCTATCTGCCCAAAAACCTGGGCGGAGGAACATTCTATCTAACCGGCCTGCGCGACAGCAATGGCGAGATGTATGACCAAAACAGATCCTACAGGCTGAACGTGCCTGCGGACACGCCTGCAAAGGATTTTTGGTCTGTTATCGTCTATTCAACGGAAACCAAGAGCTTTATCCGCAATGTCGAGCGTGTCGGCCTTTCGTCGCGTGACACAGACACAATGCAGGTCAATGAAGACGGGTCATACGACATCTACTTTGGCCCTGAGGCGCCGGAGGGAATGGAAAGCAATTGGATTCCGACCCCCGAAAGCTATTTCCTGTTGTTCCGGCTTTATGGGCCAGAGGAAGGCTGGATAGAAAGCGGCTGGATTCTGCCGGACATGGAAATAATCGATTGAATGCGAATCTAGTCAGGGAGTGCTGGATATGGGACTGCGTTCCAAATTTGTATTAGCTACCGCAGTGGCCGTTACATGGGCAGGTGCAGCGTCCGCACAGGAGTTTGCGGCGGATGTTCCCGAGAATGTGCTGACCCCGGATTTAGTAGAAACCGAAACGCTAGGACGCTTGGAGTTTTTTGATGGTATGCCGTCACCCGATACCGTCGAGAAGGTTTTTGACAATCTGGACTTGATGAGGGCAACCAGCGCGTTTCTTGACGGGATGAAAATCGCTTCGTTGCGAGCCATGTTCCAAGGCTATGAGGACGTGGGTGCAAAACCAAACGAGATCGTCATTACGGAATCCCTAATGGACGCACGATCCATCTGGCTAACCCCAAACACCACGACGATTTACATTGGGTCTAACGTCAATGTTTCGGAAGGCCCCGTTGTAATTGAAGTTCCTCCTGGGTTGCTTGGCCTTATTGATGATGCGGCTTTTGATTACGTTGCCGATATTGGGGCACTGGGTCCAGACAAGGGCAAAGGCGGTAAGTACCTATTGATGCACAAGGACGACGACACGCCAGTGCCCGAAGGGTATTTTGAACTGCGCACAAAAACACACGAGCATTGGTTGCTGCTGCGTCGATCACCCGGTGAGGACGGAGATATCGCAGGACCCGTTGCGGACATAAGAGCCGGTCTGAACATTTACCCGTTGAGCGATGCGGGTAACCCTCGGCAGGAAATCTTCCACAGTGTTTCCGGTGTGAAATACAACACGGTACATGCGAACAACGCAGACTTCTTTGAAGAGATCCATGTCGCTCTCGAAAATAACCCAGAGGATGCATTTGCTCCTGAAATTCTTGGCACATTTGCATCGATTGGCTTGAAAAAAGGCAAGCCTTTTGCACCTGATGCGCGCATGCAGGGCATCATGAAAGAGGCTGCTGCAATTGCCAACGCGACAGCAAGGGCAATTACTTATGCGGCACGTGATCCCGGAGTGTTCTTCTATGAAGACCGGCAGTGGAATTCGCCGTTTCAGAGACAAAGCTATGAGTTTCTTGAAAACAGCGCGCGTATTCTCGATGACCGCACCTATTTCTTCTACATGGCGACAGGCATCACTCCGGCGATGACATCACCTCCTGTCGGCTCGGGTTCGGTCTATGCGATGACGGCGCGCGACACCGACGGAGAATACCTGGATGGGTCAAAGACATATAAGGTCACCCTGCCAGCTCCGGTTCCTGCCAAAAACTTTTGGTCTTTCATGCTCTACAGTGGGCAGACCCGCTCCATCCTGGAGACAGATCAAAAATCTGGCGGCATCGATTCGAATCGCGAAGGCATAAAACAAAACGAGGATGGGAGTTTCACGATCTATGTCGGTCCTGAAGCTCCAGAAGGGTGGGAAAACAATTGGGCGCAAACCATGCCCGGCAAAAGCTTCAACGTGATGATGCGCCTCTACGGTCCGCTAGAACCATGGTTCGACAAATCGTGGCGTCCTAGTGACTTTGTTTTGGTAGAGTAGAACGCGAAACGACACATAGTTTAAGCGTTAAGAAGGTCAGCGTTGTTCGCAGTGCGGTTGTCGACGCCCAACGTCTGGAGCGGCAGATTTCGCAACCATTGCGTAACTTGCCGAGTCATGCCGAACCGCGCACATCGCTGAAGCGGTTTTATGTAAAGCGATCTCTGGTTGAATGGTCAGATCTTCAGCGGATCCAACGCACCTTCACTCCAGTCCGCCAATAGCAGGCATTGATCTTGTATGCAGAGAACGTCAGTTTTGAGCCCATCTGGTGAGTTTGACTTTCTCGCTGCGCGCGTTCGCAGCACAGATTTTTCTGCACGCACTCAATACTAGGTGCCGCAGAGCGGTGGGAGAACCAGCCGTTCGTACGTTCCGCAGCGAGGTTTTTCATCTGAAACTACAGGATGCGAACAAAGCTGCCATCCGAGGTTGTCAGTCTTGGGTCCGCTTTGAGGTTAACTTGCCTGTTCGCGGTCGAACTGCATGCGAAATTGTCTGACTTCGTCCATCTGTTCATGCGACCAGAAGACAAGCGGTTTTAGCATCTCGAGTAAACTACGGCCCAGCGGCGTCAGTTCATAGGAAACAGCGACTGGTGGCCCGGGATGGACGGTGCGGGTCAAGTAACCGTCGCGCTGCAATCCTCGCAGGTTTTCGGTAAGCACACTTTGTGTGACATCTCCGATACAGCGTTTGAGGTCGCCAAAGCGTTTTGGCTCATCCTCCAGCGCGAGGATGATGATCATCCGCCATTTGCCCGTCACATTGGATAGCACGGAACGGATGGAGCAGTTGGAAGCTTCTGCTTTGTTGGCAACGCCTATAGGTAGCATATCAGGCTCTGGTATTGTTTCGAAACTGGGAGACACCATAGCCATGCATCGGCCTTTTCACAACTTCCTGATCTATATGGCAGTAGTGTTGAGCATACCAAGTCAGTTTAAAGTGCGTAATTGCAATGTAGTATGGTTTTGCTACCACGTATCAAGAGGATACGAATCAAAGGATAAAGCCATGTCTCCTAAAGAGCTTGTAATCGCACTCTTCACCGCAGCATTTGCCGATCACGATCCGGAAGCCGCGCGGCAACTCGTTACCCCGGATTACATCCAGCATAACCCACAAATTCCAACCGGAGCTGAGGGTTTGGTTGGCCTGATACCTTTGGTCGAGCAATCCGGAATGACAGGCGCTACCCATAGGGTCATCGCCGAAGGCGATATGGTCGTATTGCACAGCACTTTTGAAAACGCCGATGCGTTTGGCGCACCTACCCTTGCCGCATTCGATGTGTTCCGGGTGGAGGACGGCAAAGTCGCCGAACATTGGGATAATTTGCAGCCTGTTCCAGAAACAACGGTGTCCGGCCGAGGTATGACCGATGGGCCAACCGAGATCATCGATCTCGACAAAACCCAAGAGAACAAGGCGTTGGTTCTTGGATTTGTGCGCGACGTCTTGGGTGGTGCCGCACCAGAGAAAGCCCCCGAGTATTCTGAGGTCTACATGCAGCACAATCCAATGCTTGCCGATGGGATTGATGGTCTGATGGAGGGCACC
Source organism: Ruegeria sp. BF7 (assembly GCF_056538605.1). Lineage (NCBI taxonomy): Bacteria > Pseudomonadati > Pseudomonadota > Alphaproteobacteria > Rhodobacterales > Roseobacteraceae > Ruegeria > Ruegeria sp. BF7. The sequence continues at coordinate 10,778 of NZ_JBQFTM010000012.1, forward strand.
AAGGCCTGGGCTGAACAGGGCAACGTCATAACTAAATTTGAGCCACAGATCGTTGTGGCAGAAGGCAACTTTGTCTTTGTCGCCTCAGATGCGACAGTTAGCGAAAAACCCTGGGCTTTCTTTGACCTTTGGCGCGTCGAAGACGGAAAGATTGTTGAACATTGGGACGTTGTTTCACCCACCCCTGCTGAAATGGCGCACCGGAACGGCAAGTTCTAATAACCGGAGAGGAATGGCAGGCTAGCAATTTCTGGCCCGCCAGCCCAAAACTGACGTTCGAACAGAACGCAGCACCAAACACTTCGGGCTCATCTTCAGGTTTCGCCGCCATCTTCACGAGCACCGGCTCTTGAGGTTCCAATGACAGCATTCCTTGTGGGAAGCCGTAAGATCAAAGGTTTGGTTCGACATGTCGATTGCCGGTCCTGTACCGTCGAGACTGTTGACCCTGCTGCGACGGCATCCGGCGGCTCAGAGCCCAATCCTCTCAAATGCCGCATCACGCATTAACGTCGGCTTTTGTGACAACATTGGCGGTTTGCATGCCAATCTCGCGAGAGGCGGCAACATAGCGCCGAGTTGAGCAATGCGTTATTGTCCGGAAGCCAGCACGTGGGCTAGAATGCAACTTATACGATAGTGCATTTACGCCGACGAACCAAAAGACGGTACGCAACATGCCAGTTTTTATTGTTTTGACAGATGCAGATATTAGCGATGCTGCGTTTTGGGGAGCGTTGGATATCGGTCCCGACAGTACGATTGATGCTTCTGGACTGAGCAATTCGATCCAGGTCACGATGACCGGGAATTCCATCACATTCACAGATACCAATACAGGGATTGTCACTACATACAGCGATGTTGATCTGGCTGGTGGATCGTTCAGCCAATTCGTCGAATACACGGGTAACAACAACGACGACAATGTCAGCGGATCGGTCGGTCTGAACGCAGGCGGTTACAGCGGTGGGCGTGGAGACGATACCTTTACAGATAGCGGCACATTGGGTGGGACTATCAGTGGTGGCCTTGGCAATGATACTCTGCAGGGCGGCTCCGGCGACAACAACATCTTTGGCGATCAAGGCAATGATACTCTGCGCGGCGGTTCCGGGAATAATAACCTCAGCGGGGGAGCAGGCAGCGATACGCTTTTTGCTGAAGACGGTAGCGGGAATTTAGATGGCGGCACTGGTACAGATGTCATCTATGCAGGCCAGAACACCAGCTTTGTCGATGGAGGTAATGGAAACGACACGTTAATCCTACCGGCTGGATCAACCTTCACTCCATTTTCTCCCGGTTCGAATGGCGGTACCGCTACGTTGTCAGGCGGAGGTACTTTTACTTATGTCAACATCGAGACGGTTGAGATTGCCTGTTTCACCGAGGGGTCCTTGATTAGAACGCCCGACGGCGATCGTTTGATAGAAGACCTTAGAGTCGGTGATTTGGTCGACACACTCGATCATGGGTCACAGCCCATCCGTTGGATTAACAAGCGCACTGTGCCGGGCAGAGGTAAACATGCGCCTATCTGTTTTGCGCCCGGTGTGATCGGAAACCAGCGCGCGATCCGGGTCTCTCCACAGCATCGTGTTTTGTTATCGGGCTGGCGTTGCGAGCTTTTTCTGCATACGCCCGAAGCTTTGTGCGCGGCGAAGCATCTATGTGATGGCGACCGTATATTCGTCGCCCCGTGCGATGAGATCACTTATGTCCACTTTATGTTTGGCCAGCATGAGATCGTGTATTGCGAAAATGCGCATCTTGAGAGTTTCTATGCTGGCGAGCAGATCATGAAAGCCGACCAAGCCATTTATCAAGAGCTGATTGAGATATTCCCCGAACTCGCTGGTGACCAAAAGGTATCACTACCCGCACGCCCGTTCGTCAAGAAAGCTGAGGCAATGCTGCTGAACGGCTGACGCGTGTGAAGCATGAAACGTCGCGCACTTCGCCGTTCGTCATGCGCTCAAAATGGATGGCTCCACCTTGCGCCAGAACGTGCAAAACACGCTGTTCGTGTTTTGAGATATTCAATGGATTGTCTCTTGGTCTTATGCCAGCCGAAAAGGCATCCGGCATCTCGCACGGAAGTCTTTTGGTTCAGGTCGGTCCAATCAGGTGGACCTTAGCGGCGGGCCGCAATCGTAGACATAAAATCTCCATAACTCTGCATCCGTGCAGCGCGTGATGGGGAGATAGTGTGATGAGTGTCATAAGGCAAGCGGACATTGGGAAGACCAAATCGAACGGAAGCAAAGTCCGCGTCTGTCTGGTCGGACCAGGCCGCGGCGAAAGTACGGTCTCGGTTCAGGCCAGTTTCAGGCCTCTGAATGGCAGCTTCGGTGGCACGCGCTGCGTCGCAACGAACGGCTCGCGCGCATGCAGCTATCCGCGTTCGCCACGTGGCAGATCAGCAGGAACAGGCGCCTTCTGTGTCTGATCTGCAAATCAGCCTTGGTTTTCCCAAAAGGAAGTCAGGATCAATGAAATCAGTCTGGGTGCTGGATGAAGGAAGTGAAGCGAAAATGGCAAGGCTCTGTCGCTGGTGGCAGTACTAAGCGTCGCCCTATAAATGAAACGTGGAACGTCACTGATATTTGACTCAATCGACTTCCAAAACCTCAACAAATCGGCAAATCGCGTCACTCATTTCTGACCCAAACGGCAAGCATTTTTGACCCAAAACGAGCGGCAGCTTGTGGTCGAAGCCGCGGATAAACTCTCGAAGTTGCGTTATGACACTTCCGAACCAGTCTCAGTTATCCGCCTCAAGCCACGCTCTTGTTGCAAGGCCCAAAGAAACTTTAGTAGAGACCAGCGACCTTTGCCCGGAGTTTGACCAGTGACGCTACGATGTCGATGGTGGGCGTTGAGACCCCTGTAAGTTGTCCCAGTTCTTGCACTGAAGTTACTAAGGCATCAATTTCCATCGGTCGGCACAACTCCAAATCCTGCCACATGGAGGTCTTGTGCGCACCGACGGCCGCTCCACCGTCGATCCGTTTTTCAACGTCTATCGGGAATTTAACACCAAGTTTCTCACCGATTTCCTGAGCCTCAAGCATCATCCCGCGAGCCACGGAGCGTGAGCCTTGGTCGGTACACAAGACATCAAGTGTTGAATGGGTGAGAGCGGAAATAGGATTGAACGACAAGTTGCCCCATAGTTTCAGCCAAATCTCGTCCCGAATTCTTGGTCTTACAGGCGCACGCAGACCGGTGGTGGACAGTGCAGCCGAAAGGTTGGCGGCACGGTCCGATTTAGAGCCATCGGGTTCGCCTAACGAAAACCTATTGCCTTCGACATGCTTGATCGATCCCGGAGCAATGACTTCTGCGGCTGGATAAACAACACATCCAAGCACCCGGTCCGGCCCGAAACCGTTCCATTGCGCGTCTCCCGGGTCTACAGATGACAATCTAGTTCCCTCGAAGGGGCCGCCCAGCTTGTGGAAATACCACCATGGTACCCCGTTCACTCCGCTCACTATTGTTGTTTCTGCCCCAATCAGCGGCTGCATCGAGCCCACAACTGCTGGAACGGAATGCGCTTTCAGTGTGATAAAGACATAGTCTTGTGGTCCGAGATCGGCGGCATTGTCCGAGGCGCGTATTGGCACGTTGATCGGGTCCCGCCCATCCTCGTGGAGAGTCAGCCCTTTTTCTTGCATTGCAGCCAGATGTGGGCCACGCGCAATGACACTGACGTCGGCGTCAGCCTGCGCAAGCTTCGCGGCAACGTAACCTCCGATAGCTCCGGCACCAAAGATACAAACTTTCATGTGTCTAAGCCTTTGCCAGTCCCAATTTAGCGGCCATCCCGATCCTTTGTATCTTACCAGTCGCGCCTTTTGGTATCTCTTCGAGAATAACCACTGAAGTCGGCACCTTGAACTTTGCGAGCCGCGCGCCAACAAAATCCCGGACTTCCTGACCTGCAATCGCCGCTCCTTCTGAGAGCACCACCGCCGCCGCTATGTCTTCGCCCAGTTTTTCGTGGGGAACGGCAAAACAAACTGCCTGAGCAACGTCTGGATGGCTCAGAAGCACGGCGTCAACTTCAAGCGGGCTAATTTTTTCTCCGCCGCGATTGATAAGCTCCTTTAGGCGTCCGGTCAGTCGCAGATAATTCTCTTCGTCGAACGACCCCTGGTCGCCGGTGCGAAACCAGAGTTTTCCATCTGCTTCAAAGAAATTGTCTGCATTTGCCTGCGGGTTGCTCTCATACCCAGGCGTCACGTTCGGACCGCTGATAACGATTTCTCCGACATCACGCGAAGCGATCAATACATTTTCCGTTTCGTCTGCAATTCTGACTTCGGGACCCGCTGCTACTCCGACGTATCCGGGCTTTTGCTTTTGTGGAGGAAGCGGGTTGCAACACATTTGATGCGTAGCCTCAGTCATACCGTAGGCTTCGATCACGGGCGCATCAAAAGTCGCAATCAACTCTTCCATTACTGGCGCGGGCAACGACGCGGAAGAAGACCGCAAGAAACGCAATCGAGATTCCTCAATAATCGATTGGTTTCGGGCGGCTCGGGCGAGAATAGCTTGGTGCATTGTCGGAACTGCTGTGTACCATGTCGGATCAACCTCAGCGACCTGCGAAAAAAAGCTGAGAGCGTTGAACCCAGGGGTGCAGCTAATTTGCGATCCAGCGCTTAATGAAGCGGCGACGGCCGCGATCAACCCATGGATATGAAACAGAGGCATAATGCTCAGACAACGATCGTCTGTCGTTAGCTTCAAAGACGAAGCAACGTTCCGCGCCGACGAATAAGTATTGGCCTGCGTCAAAGGAACGATCTTGGGGCGCGACGTTGTTCCTGATGTGTGGAGTATCAGGGCGACGTCATCTTCGCCCGGCTCTGATGTATCAGCCACTCCAATTGGGTCACAGGTCAAAACGGAAAACTGCCCGGCTGGACGAGAACTATCACTAGAAACCCGCAAGACGACCACACCCAACTCCGTCGCCGCTTGCACGGCTGGGCCATTTTCGTTTTCGCTTACAAGAAGGGCCTTTGCTTTCAGGTCTTTGAGATAGAAGATGTATTCTTCGAAAGTGTATGCAGGGTTTAAGGGCGCCGTCGTCGCCACTTGGGCGACGGATATGAATGCCGTCGCCATCTCTGGTCCGTTGGGCAACACAATTGCCACCCTGTCGCCGCGCCCTACTCCGATCTGATGCAGATCCTCTTTGACTTTCGCGCAATGCTCGCGCAAACCAAGATAGCTCAACCAAGACCGGCCAGGGGCTCCAATGGCATTTGCAGTGTCTGCGTGGTGTGCGATCAATTCAGCGACTAAATGGGGCATCTGTTATCCGTTTACAAAAGCGTCGGTTTCTTTCGCAAAGTAAGGTTGTCGCAGCAGGTCCTAAGTCACGCGTACATTCAGGCTGCCCAGCTTGTCGACGGCCAAGACCATAACATCCCCTCGGTTGACGGGACCAACACCAGAAGGTGTCCCTGAAAGGATAACGTCACCGGCCGCAAGCTCGAAGTAGTCGCTCAGGTACGAGATCATCTCGGGGACTTTCCAAATCATCTGGTTCAAGTCGCCTTCTTGCCGAACTTCACCATTCACCGTCAGAGTAATCGGACCTCTGTCGAGATGCCCGACCTCTGATGCCTTGTGAATCGGTCCGCATGGCGCCGAGCGCTCAAACGCTTTCCCAATTTCCCACGGGCGACCCATTTTTTTCATCTGTCCTTGCAGGTCGCGACGGGTCATATCAAGTGAAAGGCCGTACCCAAAGACATGATCCAACGCATCGTCCACCGAGATATTCGTGCCGCCGGACTTGAGCGCAACAAGCATTTCTGCTTCGTGGTGCACGTCGGAACTGTGCGGAGGGTACGGGAACTCCCCTGAGGAATCCAAATTGTTGGGATTCTTCTGAAAGAAAAACGGGGGTTCCCGGTTCGGGTCGTGACCCATTTCAATCGCATGTGCCGCGTAGTTTCGCCCAATGCAATAGACACGACGAACCGGGAACGTGCCGCCCCCCGCTACGGGTATGACGTGCACCTGCGGCGCGGGAATGACATGGTCGGACATCGCTTTCCTCCTGAGCGTTTGACAGCTAAAGATCGGGTTTTCAAACGGACAGACACCTTCCGATCAATGCCACATCACATTCAATTGGACGTGGCTGCTTACCAAGTCATCGCCAAAATCTATGCTATTTTGCAAGAGCCACGGCTTCAATATGGCGCGACCATTTCCCAAATTGGTTGGGCTTTGGCGCTACCTCAGTCGTCGGACTGGATGCTCTTTGGCAGCACACGCGAATAAACCGATTTCAGGTGATCTACCATGGCGCTGGCCGCAAGCTCGCCATCACCCTTTGCTATGGCTGACACAATCACATCATGTTCACTAAAACTGGAATAATCTTCTGCGGGTTTCAAAGTCTCTCGTGGCTGCCCCCAAACAATTGATCTTCGAACCGAATTCAAAGTCTCGAAGAAGTATAGAAAGAGCTGGTTTCGAGTAGAGCGGGCTATGGCGTAGTGCAAATTGTTGTCCCACGCTTCGTAAGTGCGCCAATCTTCTGCCGTGCGACATTTGTCCGCGCAAAGCCTCATTTGCTCACGGTCCGAACGAGTAGAATGGAGCGCCGCCAGCCGGCTAAGCTGCGGTTCGATCGTAAATCGCACCGACACAACCTGTTCAGGTTTAATTTGATTGCCCAAATAGGTTACGTCGGTGAGGTTGAGAACCGGCCTGGAACCAACAAATGTTCCCCGCCCCACATGACGCCAGATCAGCCCCTGGGCTTCAAGCTCTGCCAACGCTCTTCGCAACTGATTGCGGGTTGCCCCAAGTTTTGAACACAGCTCACGTTCAGGTGGGAGCCTGTCGTTATGCCTGTATCCGGCATTGTTAATCAGGTCGCGTACACGGTGCGCGAGTTCGGTTGGTGCGCTCATATCTCCACCCAATTTGGTGATTGGTTGATTGATTGAAACGCCAAGTCGGAAAAAACTCAAGGCCAAGAAACAAGCAAACATCGAGTCGCCGGACAGAGCCCGCGACCCGAGCTTTGCATCAGCACTAGGGAGGAGAGCCGAGTGCGATTAGCAACTGTTTCCGTAGAGGGCAACGCAGTTTGCGTGGCAATACTTGCCGATGGCAGCAGATTGGACGTTTTGCACGCAGCACAAATCCTTGGCATGGCGCTGGATGCCAGTACGATGCAGCAGTTGATTGCAGGCGGCGAAGTTACGCTTAAGACCTTAAATTCAATCGTTTCGTCAGCAGAATCAGGAGAACTGACAGACGCGTTGGTGCCCGCTGATGCACCATTTTTGGCTCCAATTCCTGCTCCGCGTAAGAACGTGTTTTGCGTTGGGCGCAACTACGCTGAACACATCGCCGAGGGTGATCGGGCGCAAAACCAGAAAGTTGGTGTAACCGAGCATCCGGTGTTCTTCACAAAACCGCCGACGTCCATTGTGGCACCAGAGGCCGAAATTTTGATTTTTCCAAAGGTTTCGCAGGCCATCGACTATGAAGTTGAACTGGCAATTGTGATCGGAAAACCGGGGCGCAACATAGCTAAGGCTGACGCATACGAGCATGTATTCGGCTATACTATCCTCAATGACATCACCGCTCGTGACATCCAACGCCGACATGGTGGGCAGTACTTCAAAGGCAAGGGTTTGGATGGGTCTTGCCCATTGGGTCCCTTAATAGTGACCGCCGACGCAGTAAGCGATCCACACGCATTATCAATTGGAATAACGATCAACGGTGAACAGCGCCAAAACGGAACGACGGCGGACATGATTTTCGACATTCCAACGCTGATCGCTTCCCTGTCGGAGGGCATGACCCTGGAACCTGGCGACGTTATCGCTACTGGCACGCCGTCGGGTGTCGGGTACGCGATGGACCCTCCACAGTTCCTGAAAGACGGGGACATCGTGGTTTGTGAAATTTCAGAAATCGGCACGCTCAGGAATACCGTGCGCGCCGTGTAAGTGGCTCCTGCATTGCTGAATATGCGGGACGCCAACCATGCAAGGGAGGAAGACTACAATGATGAACAGAAGGACTTTCACAGCGTCTTTGCTTTCGGCGGTACCGGTAGCGGGAGCATTGGGAACACAGGTTTTTGCGCAGGATTTGCGTAAAATTACTTTCGTGCAGCCAAGCCCTTCGGCAATCAATTCATTTCCGGTGTTTGTTGCCATTGGAGAAGGGTACTTCGCGGATGAAGGTTTGGATGTAACTGTCGAGGCGATTAACGGCTCGGGCGCCGTGCTTCAGGCATTATCCGCCGGGCAAGCGCATTTCGGTCGCCCAGGACCTGGCCCCTTGATTGCCGCACGGTCGCGCGACGTGGATGCCGTACACATCTACAACGTTGCCGCCCGCAGCAACTTTGGCATCGCCGTGCCGGAAGACTCTGACATTCAAAACGTCGAAGAACTGCGGGGCAAAGTCATCGGAACAGGTACCGCGGATGGCGCTGAAGTGGGCTTTGCACGAAACGTAATGACCGGGGCTGGCATGAAAGAGGGTGAAGACTTTACCTTCCTGACCGTCGGCGATGGCGGCCCAGCAACTGCGGCTTTCCTTAACGGCGAAATCGACGCTTATTCTGCTTCGACGGCTGACACGGCAATCCTGAACCAGCGCGGTATGGCGGTGCGTGACATCACGCCTGCGGAATTCGGGCGCTTCTTCGGAAACGGTATTGCAACTATGGCTGACACAATCGCCAATGACCGCGAATTGGTTGAGGCCTGGAGCCGCGCGTTCGCACGTGGACACGCTTTTGCGCTTGATGATGCCAACCGCGAAGCCGTGTTGAAGCACCTGGCGGACGGAAATCCGCAGGAAGGCGAGGACAAAGAGTTCCAGTCAGCGCTGTTCGATGCCGTGCGTTCAAAAACCATAGCAGCAGATCCAAGCAATGGTCTGGGATGGTATCCCGCCGAGGTTTGGCAAGAATGGCAAGATGCGCTGGTCGCAGGGGGCGAAATTCCAGGGCCACTTGATGACCTGAGCGCTGCGTGGACCAATGAGTTTGCTGCCATTGGCAACGAGGCCGCCAGCAAATGAACGCTGAAGTCACCCATGAGTTTTCCGGCGCGCCCCTGGGCACGCCGGTCTACGAGTTGACCCACGTAAGCAAGACCTATGCGCGCAATCTGGTTGTCGCGCTCGAGGACATAAATCTGACGCTTCGGAAAGGAAGCTTCACATCTGTCATCGGGTCCAGCGGGTGCGGAAAGTCAACTCTGCTCAAGATCATGGCGGGCCTGATCCCGCCCACCAAGGGGCGCGTGATCCTTCAGGGACAACCGGTCACAGGGACCCGCCGGGACATCGGTATGATGTTTCAGCAAGCGACGCTTTTCCCCTGGAAAACGGCCGTAGAAAACATCGTCTTGCCGATTGAAATCCGCGATGGAAAGGCGGCGGCCAAGCAAGCTATGGCCAAGGCGCAGGAACTTTTGGACATCGTGGGTTTGCAAGGGTTCGAAAACGTATATCCGAACGAATTGTCAGGCGGCATGGCACAGCGCGCTTCAATCTGCCGAATGCTGATCACAGAACCAGCCGTGCTTTTGATGGACGAACCATTCAGCGCTCTCGATGAATTGTCGCGCGATATGATGAACATGGAATTGCAGCGGATATGCCGGGAACAGGATGCGACTGCTTTTCTTGTAACGCACTCCATTCAGGAGGCCGTTATTTTGTCTGACGAAATCGTCGTTCTCAAACCGCGCCCGGGCAGGATTGCTGAAATCGTCGAGGTCGACCTGCCGCGCCCACGAACGCTCGATATGATGACTACACCAAAATTCGGCGCTATCGTAGACTACATTCGCAGCCTCCTGGATAAGGGAGAAGAAATGTGAGCGAAGTTCAGAATTACTCACCTTCCGTAAAAGACGCTGACACCGCAGAAGACACTGTATGGGAGCAGAAAGTTCACTTTATCGACTCGGTCCCCCGCTGGTTGGCGATGACCTTTGTCTTCGTGGTATTCGTCGGTACCTGGCAAATTGTGACCAGTTTTAAGCTGGTCTCTCCGATCATTTTACCGACGCCGATGGAAACCCTCAAAGATATGATCTTCGTGGGGCAAAACCTTTTGACCGGCGGCTACATGCTTGGTGCGCTGTGGATCACGATAAAGGAAGTCATCTACGGTTTTGCGCTGGCAATCGCGATCGGGTTTTCGCTGGGCGTTTTGGTTGGCGAAACGGCCTTTGGCGAGAAGGCCGTGATGCCCTATTTGGTATCTATCGATACGATGCCAAAAGTCGCGTTCGCACCGCTATTTGTGGCTTGGCTGGGGTTCGGCATTGAATCCAAGGTGGCACTTGCGGCCTTTATCGCAACCTTTCCAATCGTAGTTGGTACTGCGGCTGGGCTTCACGCCGCCGACGAAAACGCGCGCATGTTGTTCAAGACGATGGGTGCGAGCCGGATGCAGACATTGATCAAAATGAAGCTGCCGACCGGGTTGCCACAGATTTTCACCGGCCTCAAAATCGGAGCAGTCGGTGTTATGGCTGGCGCGATCACAGGAGAATTCCTGGGTGGCGGAAAGGGATTTGGTGAACTCATCCGTGTTGCAGCTTCGCAGCTCAACACGCCGCGCGTGTTCTCCTTGATCCTGTATCTAAGCCTCGTTGGTCTCGCTGTATTTGCGTCAGTGGTTTGGACACAGCGTAAGCTGGTGTTCTGGTACAAAGAGCAGGTTGGCAGAGATGACTTCTGAGCCTGTGAAAATAGACTGCCAGAGCTTGCGTGAATTTGTGGCAAGCGCGCTCGAAACGCAAGGTGTGCCAGAAGCCGATGCGGACAGGGTGGCCTCGCTGATGGTTGAGGCCGACATTTTCGGCTATGGCACTCACGGGGTTTTTCGCCTGCGCCAGTACCTTGCCCGATTAGCAGGTGGCGGGTGCAATCCCACGCCCAACGTCACTATTGAACATGAAACCGTCGCAACCGCGTTGATTGACGGCGATGACGGCCTTGGTCACCTGGCTATGGCGGCGGCACGTGATCTTGCAGTAAAAAAGGCAAAAGAGGTCGGCATCGGATGGGTTGGTGTTCGGCGCGGCAATCATGCAGGACCACTGGCACTTTATGTGCGCCCGCAAGCCGAGGCTGGGTTGCTTGGCATGGCTGCGGCGGTGGGCAGTGCAAACCACGTACCGCCCTATGGCGGAAGCGACTTGCTTCTTGGCACCAATCCCATCGCATTCTCTGCCCCTGCCGATGGCCCGGACCCGTTTGTGTTCGATATGGCGACGACCGTTGCCGCGATGGGTAAGATCAAAACCCTGTTGCAGCAAGGCGAACCTATGCCCGAAGGTTGGATGGTTGGGCGTGATGGCAATCCGTTAACGGACCCTGCCCGCAAATCAGAAGGGTTTCTTTTGCCGATCGGAGGTCCGAAGGGTTTCGGCCTTTCCGTGGCTATCGGGTTGATGGCCGGGGTGCTGAATGGCGCGGCATTCGGCTCTGACGTGGTCAATTTCACCTCGGATACAACTTCATCCACAAACACCGGCCAGTTCGTTATGGCGCTCAATCCGGCAGCCTTTGGGATGGGCAATGACTTTGCTTCTAACGCAGCCCGCGTCTTCTCTGAAATGCGCGCATCCGCCCCCCTGCCCGGTCATGACCCGGTGCGCTTGCCCGGAGACGGCAAAACGGCTGCCGCAGAGGCCCGCCGCAAAGACGGTGTGAGGCTGAACCCCGCTCTTTGTCGAGACCTTAACAAACTTGCTGAGGACTGTGGGCTATCTCCTCTGTTTCCTAGTCTCAGCACCGACTAGCAGCGCATCCGTGGGAAGCTGGTAGGCGCTTTTGACGAGAATTTAGCGAGGTGTCTCGTCCTCTGCCTCCAGCGCTTTCACAAGAGCAAAAAGTTTGTTCATCATGTGAAGCTTCATGGTTTTTCCAAGCCCATCTGCATCGCGGGCTTTAAGCAACTCCATCATGGCTTCATGTTCATCAATTGCCTGCGCCCAGCGTTCGTCCGACAAGTTGGCCATAAAACGTGCACGGCGGACCCGCGCGGCTAAAAGCTTGTGGTGGTTTTCCAAAATTTCGTTTCGCGCGCTCTGAATAAGTGCCTGATGGATGTCCTGATTGGCTTTGAAATACGCCTGCCGATCACGCGCCTCGTACGCGCTCAGCATATCCTTGTGGCTACTTTCAATCCGTTGAAATTCTGCGGCGTCCATCTGCTGACAGGCCAGTTCACCCACAAGTTGCTCAAGCGCTGCAAGCACTGGAAACGTGTTCTCCAATTCCTCTCTCGTTACACTTGCAACGCGAGCACCACGATTGGCCTGAAGCACCACGAAACCTTCTGATGCAAGAACCTTTAAGGCTTCTCTCAGTGGTGTCCGTGAAACACCCAAGGAGTCACAAAGCTGCTTCTCGGGCACTTTTTCACCCGGCTTCAACACATCCTCTACAACAAGATTGCGCAAACGTTCGACCAGCTCTTCATGTAACGTCGTGCGCTTGATGCTGTCCGTCAGATTCATTACCACTTCCTATTCATCAAGTGCCATTTCCAACAGGCGCGCGACATGCACGGGCTGCCGCCGAGTGCCCTCAGTAATTTGGTGCCGGCACGATGTTCCATCCGCCACAATAATTGCATCTGCAGGCGCCTTTTCTAAAGCCGGAAACAGGTCGAGCTTTGCCATCTTGATCGAGACATCGATAGTGTCGGGCGCGTATCCAAATGCCCCGGCCATACCACAACAACTGCTTTCAATCATGTGAACCTGCGCCTCGGGAATACGCTTCAGAAGATCAAGCATCGGTGTGACGGCATCGTGCGCTTTCTGGTGGCAATGTCCATGTACGTATATTGGGTGCTTCAACGGTTTCAGGGGCAAGTTCGATTGGCCGGCCAAAAACTCCTCGAAGGTACACGTGGCTTGCGACAACAGTTCTGCATCCCGTCCCGGGCAAAGAGCCAAATATTCGTCACGAAAAGTGAGGATTGAGGACGGTTCAAGTCCGACCACCGGCACCCCTTGAGCGACTGCCTCTCGCGTCGCGTCGATCACGCGCTGCGCCTCATGACGCGCCTCTTCCACGCAACCCACAGCCAAAAGAGTGCGCCCGCAATCCAGCGGCCTTCCAGTTTGGTCATCCCGTGCTACGGCGACCCGCAGTCCTAGCGCACGCAGGACCCGGACCGCGGCGCGTAGATTGTCAGGCTCGAAATATCGGTTGAACACATCGACAAACAGAAGAACCTGCGGATCAGCGTCCTGTGCCTCGGCATCCCGGAACGGGTCTGAAGACCACACTGGCAAGTCACGTCGCGCCGAAATTCCAGTCGGTTTTTCCAGTAGTTTACGCAAAGGAACAATTTTATTACGGGTATTCAAAAGCCACGCAACTTTTGCCGCTTTAGGTGCATATCTGGGCAGATAAGCTATTAATTTATCTGCCAATATCAGCCCGCCTTTTTTGCGCTTCGCTGAAAGCACTTCGATCTTCATGCGGGCTATATCAACGCCAGTCGGGCATTCACGCGCGCAAGCCTTGCAAGACACGCAGTATTTCATCGTGTCCTGCATTGCGTCCGAGGTTAAACCGCCCGGCAACTGCCCGCTGATGGCAAAACGCAACGTGTTTGCCCGCCCACGTGTGGCATCACGTTCGTTTCGGGTCGCACGGAAGGAGGGACACATAACCCCGCCCTTGAGCTTGCGGCACGCACCGTTATTGTTGCACATCTCGACGGCGCCCTGGAATCCTCCTCCGGCACCCGGCCAAGCCGACCAGTCCAACGCCGCCTCAAATTCCGGAACTGAATAGTTCGGGCCGTAGCGGAATAGGCGGCGATCATCCATGGCAGGAGCGTGCACGATTTTGCCGGGGTTCATTAACCCATCGGGATCGAACCGGTCTTTAACCTCTTCAAACGCAGAAACGATGCGCGGGCCAAACATCTTGCCATGAAACTCTGATCGCACGATTCCATCGCCGTGTTCGCCTGAATGAGACCCCTTGTATCTCTTGACCAGATCAAAGGTTTCTTCGGCAATCGCTCTCATTGTCCGGACGTCCTTATCCTGCCGCATATTCAGCACAGGACGAACATGTAAACACCCGACTGAGGCATGCGCGTACCATGTCCCCTTTGTGCCGTGTCGGGCGAAAATTTCAGTCAGGCCAGCGGTGTAATCGGCGAGATCAGGCAACGGGACGGCGCAGTCTTCAACGAACGAGATCGGTTTACCCGCCTCTTTCATCGACATCATCACGTTCAACCCAGATTTTCTGTATTCCGCGATCGAGTTTTGCAGTTTGGTATCAGTAACTGATACAACTCCGCCCCAACGGTTTTCAATCCCGCTGAAATCAAACCCGAGATCTCCCATCAGTTGGGAAAGCTCAACCAGTTTTGCAGCATTGTCCTCAGCGCTACCCTCGGCGAATTCCACCAGCAGCAGGGCTTCGGGGTCGCCTTCAACAAACGCCTCAATCGTACTGCGGAACAGCGGGATTTCACGCCCCAATGCGATCATGGTGTCGTCGATCAACTCTACCGCCTGTGGTCTGAGCGTCACGAGGTGCTGCGTAGCCTCCATCGCAGCACGAAACGTCGGGAAATGACACACGCCGGTAACTTTTTCACCCGGCAATTGAGCCAGTTTCAGCTCCAGTTCTGTGAAATATGCCAGCGTACCTTCTGACCCCACCAGCAAATGGGACATGTTGACGTCGTTACCTACGAGCGCATCGATATTATATCCGCCCACACGACGCTGAACTTTAGGAAACCGGGCATCAATTTCCGAAGCCTCGCGACGCCCCAGAGCACGCATGTCTCCAACAAGATCCGCATACTCGCCAGGTACCGCCATATCGGCGCTGAACCGTGCTTCCATTCCGTCGCTGAGGATTGCACTTATTGCACGGACATTGTCGCGCATGATCCCGTAGCGCAGGGATTTTCCGCCTGAAGAGTTGTTGGCGGCCATTCCTCCAAGCGTGCAGCGCGACGCGGTTGAGGGATCAACAGGAAACCACAGACCATGCGGTTTCAATGCTTGGTTCAGTTGATCCAGAACGACACCCGGCTGAACACGCGCGACACGGTTTTCAACGTCCACGTCCAGAATGCGATTCAAGTGCTTGGTGTTATCCAGGACAACGCTTTGATTGACCGTTTGCCCACATTGCGATGTGCCGCCGCCGCGCGGAAGAATGGAGCATCCTTCGTCACGCGCAACAGACAACACGACCCGCACGTCCTCTAAGTTTCGGGGAATGACCACCGCGTCCGGTATCATCTGATAGATCGAAGCGTCGGTCGAGTATCGTGCGCGCGATGCCGGGTCAGCCATCACCTCTCCCTGGACATCTGATAACAGTCGGCGGTGCAACGATCCATGTTCAAGCATCGGGTTCGCCTTCTCTTCCCAACTAGCCAATAAGAAGCTTCACTTCACCGTTGACTGAATAATGAATTCATAATTAAGTTTTGCCAATAGGTAATCATGCCACTTTCATGACACCAACAGAAGGATCAGTTCAGATGCGCCAGGCGGGCAGACATTTTTTGCAAATCCCAGGGCCAAGTGCCGTGCCGGAACGCATCCTGAAGGCCATAAGCATGCAGACCATCGACCACCGTGGGCCAGATTTTGCAGAAGTAGGCCACAAGGCCCTCGCTGGGATGAAAACGATTTTCAAGACAGAACAAAACGTCTTTATTTACCCTTCATCCGGGACAGGCGCATGGGAAGCTGCGCTTGTGAACACAGTGTCGCCGGGCGGAAAAGTTCTTATGTACGAAACAGGGCATTTCGCATTCATGTGGAACAAATTGGCCAAAAAAATAGGATTGCAGCCCGAGCTGATTGAAGGGGATTGGCGTGGTGGTGCGGACCCCAATCAGATTGAAGACCACCTGCGAATGGACAATCAGCACGAGATCAAGGCGGTCTGCGTTGTCCACAACGAAACGTCGACAGGGTCAGTCTCACCTATCGAGGACGTGCGCAGCGCTATGGACGCAGCAAAACACCCTGCGCTTCTTATGGTTGACTCAATCTCTGGCCTTGCATCGATCGATTTCAGGTTTGATGACTGGGGCGTAGATGTCTGCGTCTCAGGTTCGCAAAAGGGACTGATGCTACCACCCGGTCTGAGCTTCAATGCTGTAAGCGATCGTGCGTTGGAACATTCAAAATCCGTTACAACGCCACGCAGCTATTGGGATTGGCAGGATATGGTCGGGCCAAACCTGAAAGGGTTTTTCCCTTATACGCCCGGCACCAATCTTCTTTACGGATTAATTGAGGCCATCGAAATGTTGCATGAAGAAGGACTGGACAACGTATTCGCCCGGCATTCGCGCCACGGAACCGCGACACGGGCTGCCGTGCAAGCATGGGGTCTCGAGGTACTGTGTGCTCGCCAAGGTCAGGAATCGGGCGTCCTGACCGCTGTCAAAGTCCCGGAAGGGCACTCTGCGGATGCCTTCCGCGCGACGGCGCTGGAACACTATGACATCTCACTTGGAAATGGCCTGTCGAAAGTGGCCGACAAAGTGTTCCGCATAGGTCACTTGGGGGATTTCAACGACCTGATGTTGATGGGCACACTCTCAGGCGTAGAAATGGGACTCGCCAAAAGCGGTGTGCCGCACAATACAGGCGGTACTCAGGCTGCATTAGAGTATCTCAAGGCCGCGTAGCACTGGACAAAGTCTCCAAAAACGCCACGAGGGCCGCGATCTCCTGTTCCGTCAATTTCAGTTCCGAAAGAACCGCCTCGCCGTCGGTGTGAAGCCTTTCCGTGTCGATTTCGCTGTAGTGCCGGACCACGGCATCAAGATCATCCAGGCTGCCGTCATGCATGTAGGGGGCGGTTTCCGCCACGCCTCGCAGGCTGGGCGTACGAAAGATTCCAAAATCAGAATGGCTTCGTCGCACATTTCGGACCGCCCACGCGCCTTGCTTATCCGGATCGTCAGTCCAGTCTCCGTCCAATGTATAAGGGCTGGAGAGCAAAAAATTCAGTCCTCCGAACCGCCCTTCATCGACCTTTGTCTTGCTCAGAAAATACGGTACGCCAGCGTCGTGGAATTCGTTGTTGGAAAATCTCGGGCCGTTATGGCAGAACGCGCAATTCCCGCGCCCCAAGAAGAGCTGAAGACCTCGCTGGGCAGCTTCGGGGTAGTTTGCAGCCTCTGCCAGATCGCTGCGCTCCAACGCGTCGCGAAAATCGTCAAATTGTGTCCGCTCGGTTACCAGCGTTTCCAGATAAGCTGATAGGGCTTTTGCAGTGTTTACCAACACCAGATCGGGGTTTTGACCTTCAATTTCGCCAAAAATATCTTCAAAATCATTGACATAAGGACTTTCGGAAATGACCCTCTTCAGGCTCTCCTTGCTGTGCGCCATCTCTTGTTCTTCGATGATCGGATGCAAGCTGGCTGCCCAAAGATTATCGCTCTTTCCGCCCCACCCGTACCATCGCAGACCAGCCAGGTTCCGCAGTGATGGCGTATTCCGATCCAAAAGCACGCGGCCGAACGCACGCGGATCGAGCGTGGTAAATGCCTGCTCGGGGTCGTGACAACTTGCACAGGCTAATGCACCGTCAATCGACAACACCGGATCATCGAAAAGCGCAGCGCCCAGCGCAATCGCTCGGGGATCGTTTGAAACCCTATTGCTTGGATCCGGCTGGATTAGTGGCGGCCACGGCCCGAAGGACAACGTTTGCTGGATCTCGTCTTCTGATAGTAAGACCTCAGCACGCACTACACTCGTCAGGGCCACGAACGCGACTGTCACCCACAGCTTCATTTCAACGCTAAGTCAGAAGTGTAGGATAACGTTTGCCCGTTATACTCGACGTCCACTTGCAGTTCCCACATTCCCGGCATGTGAAACAGCATATCATCGATACGGAACACGTCGTCGCCTATTGCAGTGACAACTGGAAGGTAGTTCATCCCGTGTTGGTGAGCAGGCATGACTGCATCGACACGCATTTCACTTACGGCAGTTTCACCGCACACCGTGAGGAGTATCGAAAACGGCTGGGCCAACGGGATTTCGTCGACAGCCACATGCACCGCAGGTGCGTTCTGAGTTTCTGTACTCATCCGTTGCCCCGTCGCCTCACAAGCGATGGCCGCGCCGGAAGATGCCAGAAACCAGACGAGCCAGCGGATCATTTTGATGCCAGCAAACGTTCTGCGTTGGCATAGGCAATGTTGTCTGCGATCTGATCTGGAAGCAATTCCAGCCATTCGCGTGAAAAATCTGCATGCGGGCCGACGTAATACCAGCGCTCCGGTGCAAACGTATCGGTACCGACCATAAACCGATCAGGATGTGCTTCGAACGCAGCTTGCCAATCCGGATCGACACGGCCCCGCGAGACCATATCGGAACGGAACGCCAGATCGGCCCAAAGCCGGGGATACGCGTTTAAAGCGTCGACCACCTTCCCCGGATCGTCAAAACCTGAGTGGGCCCATAACACCCGAGCCTCCGGCCAGGTTTCGAAAATCAGGTCTACCGCCTCGCGATCACCATGGTGGTGCAGAATTAGGTTCCGCTCTTTGGCCAGCGCGATCATGTGCTGGATGACTGGCGTCTTAATGTCATTTCCATAGGCGTGAAATTCGCCGATGGCTTCATAGTCATTCTTAGCCAGATTTGCTTCCAGATAGTCGATAACTGTTTCGTCGTGCATCCAGGTGTTGATCTCACCACGACGCCGATAAGGGCGAAGTGCCGGAACAACGATGTCCGGCGCTGCAGCCAAAAGCAGTTGCGTTCCGTTATCGTCCGAGCTGGAAACCAGGGCTTTCCGCACGCCTGCATCCCGCAGGATTTTGGCCACCTGTTCGGGCGGAACCAGTTTGACGGCATCATGGCTGTAGTGAATATGCGCATCGAAGATCGGCCGCTCTTCCGCGATGGCCTCACCGCAGAACAGCCATGCACCTAAAATGAAGGTATATCTTAGCATTTCAAACATCCTCCATAGCGTTCAGTCCCGAGCAAGCGTGACGTCGAAATTCACGTGCAGGTAAGGTTCAGTGATCTTACCTGAAAGTGCCATGTCATTGGGAAATTCTGAAGCGGGTCGTTCGACATACGTCATCACCAGATCGTCCCGAACGCCGAAGACCGTATCCTGATCCAGATAGGGATCGTCGTCCGGAAAAATCTCGGTCACGAGTGAGCGATAGCCGGGGGCTTTGACGATAAAGTGTAGGTGTGAGGGCCTCCACGGATGGCGACCGCAAGCGCGCAGAATATCGCCGACTGGCCCATCAGACGGCACAGTGTATTCAACAGGCTTAACTGTGGTGAACGCATATCTGCCGTCATCGCCAACTGTTATCAGCCCGTGGAAAGAAAAGGTGTCCTGTTCTTCATCCTGACTGGCGTAAAGGCCATTGGGGGCCGTTTGCCATATGTCGAGTTCTGCGCCGGCAATGGGATTGCCCTCTGTGTCCCGAATGACGCCTTCAGCAAGCAGAACCGGCCCGCTGTAATGTCGTTTCATATCCCCACCCATGGGCAGCGGAGGTGCGCCGGATACGTGAAACGGGCCCAACACCGACGAACTTGTTGCGCCTGGACTTGAATGCAGCATGTCCACCAAAGAAGACAGGCCCAGGACGTCCGACGCCAGCACAAACTCGTGGCGATCCTCGGTTTCCACAGCGGCACAACCCTCGAGAAACGCAATCCCAGCGCGCCATTCGTCATGCGTCAGGTTGGTTTCGCGCGCGAAGTCATGAAGATGCTTGACCAGGGACCCCATAATTTCACGCATCCGCGGATCGGTGTCTTTGGACAGGTATCCCATGAAGACGTCGGTGATATTGTCTTTGGTGACAGAGCGCATCTTGGCCTCCTTAAATCAGGGCAAGGCTGAGGATCGGGAACTCGATCAGAATGAACAGAACGATCAGCATCACGACAGCAAAGGGAAGTGCGCCCATGAACACATCCTTGAGCGATATGCGGTCGTCGTTGATCGTAGATTTGATGACAAAACACGATATGCCCAGAGGCGGGGTCAGAAGTCCGATTTCGGCTCCGACCACGGTGATAATCCCGAACCAGATCAGCGACATATCAAGGGCCTCGGCCATGGGCAGGAACAACGGGACGACGATCAGGATGATCGATGCTGTGTCGAGCAATGTTCCCAAGAAAAGCATCAGCAGAACATAGAGCAGCATAATCGACCAGAAAGACGCGGAATTCCCTGCAAGCAAATCCTGCAACTGGTTGGGCAGACCAGCGAGTCCCAGCATGCGGCTGTAGATTGACGCTGCAGTGATCAGGAACAGGATCGCCGCTGTGATATGGCCGGTCTCCAGCAACGCATCCCAGAAGGCTCTGGGCGTCATGGATTTGCGCGCAACGGCGATAACCAGCGCGACCAGTGCCCCGGCTGCCCCTGCCTCGACAGCGGTTAACCACCCCGTGTAAATGCCGCCGAGCACCACGGTGATGATGAACAATGTCGGCAGGGTTTTGGATGCGATCTCGCGCTTGGACATCCATTCGGTGTCTTCGACGACCCGGCCCCCAACGAATGATGGTGTGAAACGTCCCATGACCCAAATCGCGCCAACATAGGCGATTGCCAGCATGATGCCCGGTATAACTCCCGCAAGGAACATGTCCCCAACGGATTGTTCGGCGACAAACGAGTATATGATCAACATTGCCGAAGGCGGGATGATCATGCCCAGCACCGAAGACCCGGCCACCACGCCAACAGCAAAACGCGGATTGTAGGCCTGCGCCATCATCTGCGGGACCGAAACTTTGGTGAACACCGATGCCGACGCAATTGACGACCCTGTAACTGCGGCAAAGACGGCGTTGGCTCCGACGGTTGCCATTCCGATACCGCCTTTGACCTTGCGAAATCGCATGGTCATGACTTCGTAGATGTCCCTGCCCAACCCGGCCTTTGAAACGATGAGCCCCATGAAGGTAAACAACGGGATGGTTGCAAAGCTGTATTCCATCGCGCTGTCGCCGACCGCCACTTTCAACAGGTTCAGAGCCAGCGTGAAATTGTCCCGCATCAGCCAAATCGACACGAACGAGACCACGCCCAGTGCGACAGGAATGTAAACGCCTGCGTAAATCAGAAAGACGATGGCGATGACCGAGATCAGGCCAATCTCAATCGGCGTCATTCTGCGGCCTCGTCATGTTCAGGGGTGCGAATTAGATGCGGGCGGTCCTGCGCCGTGACAACCTTGAGCAGGAAGATCACGCAGGCAAGCGCAGTACCGCACGCGATGACCAGTTTGACCGGCCACCATGGCAGTGTGAAAAGACCCGGAACTCCGAAGTAGTCCTGCGTCTCCCACATGTGCAGGAATTCCGGAAAGGTTACATAGGCAATTAGGCCCATGAAGATTGCCGAGATGGCATTGATGATGCGCCTCAGATTGCCCGTCAGACCAGGGCGGCGATGGTGCAGCAGGTTCAGAAACCCGTCCGAGCGCGTCAGCCGATCCACTCTGACCACGTCGGCCAGTTGCAGGAAAACGATCATCACGACCGAAAACTGCACCATTTCGTAAGTGCCTCGAAGCGGAGCCGAAAACAGCCCGCGCGCAACGACGTCGACATTCAGAATGACCACCAACGCAAGGACGACGAGCGTGCCCAAAGCGTTGGCAGTTATTGCAAGCGAATTAGCGACCCGCGACAGAACGGCAACTGCGGTCTTCAGCATGTATGGCCCCTTTCTCGGGTCGCCGAACGATTATTCGGCCGTCCAGTCGCGCACACCAGTGAAACCGGCATCCTGAAGCTTGCCGAGATAAGCGGCCAGCATATCCGTGCCCTGCTCGCCGTTCTCATTCAGCGTTGCAGCCCATTCCTGCGCAACATTGGGCATCGCATTTGCCCACGCAGCGCGGTCTTCATCCGAGATTTCAATGATCGATCCGCCAGCTTCTACAAAGGCATCTCGTGACGCAGTGGCTCGGTCCATCGCAATGCCTGCCACGTGGTCACGGTAGTCGATAGCCACGGCCTGAAGTACGTCTTTGACCTCATCGGGCAGATTTGCCCAGTAATCGGCGTTGACGGTGACTGTCTTTGTATTCACCGCGCCAAGGTCTGCCTTCAACATGTATGGGGCCACTTCTACGATCTTGAACGTCTTGGAAGCTTCCGGCCAAATCATCACGCAATCGACAAGGCCGGTTTGAACCATGTTGTAGAAATCAGTGAGGCCTCCGCGAACGCCCGCCGCGTCCTTGATACCCTCGAGATAGCGCAGGTTCAGGCCGGCGCCCGCGATTTTGCGTCCTTCAAGGTCTGCAACTTTCTCGACCGGCTCTGAGCAGAACATCTGATATGTGTCGAGCACAACACCCGTCGCCAGATAGACCTGATTTTGCGCAGCGAACTCATTCTGCATTGCCGGGTATTCTCGCGCGATCTCATCCACGGCTTTGGCCACCGCGCGGGCATCCGACGCGACGAATGGTGTCGAGCCTGAGATCCCCTGACTGGGCAGCTTGGATGAATGGAAGATGGTTGTGACGATGCCAATGTCCCCCAAACCCAGTTGTACACCTTCAAGAACACCTTTGGGTTTTACGATCGAACCGCCATAGTTCTCCTGCCAGTTCATCTTGTAGTTACCGGACTCAGCCAGCCGCTTGTCCACTTCTGGAATGAAGAAGTTGGTGAATTCCTTCACCCACAGCGCACGGTCGGGGTAGCCATCAATCACGACCGCGGAAATGGTTTCTTCTGCGGTAACGGGCAGCGCCATAACGCTAGCTAAAGCGGCTCCCATTAGGCTGCGTTTGGTCCAGTTTTTCATTTCTCTCCTCCCAGAAAGTCGGGTCTTATTTATTTTTTGTTTTGACCCAGTTGACGGTCAGGTCCGTGCCTGCCGCTTCAAACAGTTTTGCGATGGCGCAATACTTGGCTGTCTCCACGCCCACGCGTGTCAGTTCCTGCTGACTGGCGGGCGTATCGCACTTCACAGTGAGTTCGATTTCGGGAAACGGAACATCGATCTCCTCTTCCATCAGGACACCGCGCCGATCCAGCCTGCATTTCGTGTCGATTGTCACCGTGCCGAGATCAACTCCCAACTGGTGTGCGTTCTTGTGTCCGATGACGTTGGTACAGGCGATCAGGGCCGCCATTACGGTTTCGGTTGGAGACGGGCCTAGATTTGTTCCACCTCGTTCGACGGGCTCGTCGACAATCACATCAGGATCGCGAATTGCAATCTCAGCGCGCGTGTGTGTCGGGCACTGGGCTGTCGTGCGGTACGTCACGACAGGTTTCACTTTCATCGCCACTGCGCCCCCTCCTCATGCATATGAGCAAACCTTTTCGAATGGGAAACGCGGCAGCTTGTGGAACAAACCGGTTTCGTCCGCATAGCCCAGATTGCAAAGAAAGTTCGACTTGAGCGTCGTGCCGGCGAAGAATTCCTCGTCGACGATCCGGTTCGAAAAGCCTGACATGGCGCCAACGTCCAACCCGACAGCCCGGGCCGCGATCATGAAGTAAGCGCCCTGAAGCGTTCCATTGCGAAACGCAGTGTCGGCCACGTAGTCGGGATTGTTTTCGAACAATGGCCGGCGATCTTCGTGCGGGAAAAGAAAGGGCAGCTCCTTCCAGAACTCCAAGTCGTAGGCAATGATGGCCGTGACTGGCGCATCCCTCATCTTTGGAACGTTCTTTGGTTTTAAAGACCTGGCAAGTCGCTCTTTGCCTTCGGCACTTTTCACGAAAACAAAACGGGCAGGCAGCGTGTTCATGCTGGTCGCGCCGTTGATCGTGATGTCGTAGATCTCTTCAAGCAACGCGTCGGAAACCGGTTCGTCGGTCCATGCGTAGTGAGACCTGGACTCGCGCAGGATCAAGGCGATTGCGTCATCCGACAGACGAGGAATGCGCGCACGCAGATCACGATGATCTTGCTGCGCTTTGGCGCGAAGTGCCTCCAGTTCTGCCCCGGTCGGTGCGCTCATTCTGCGGCCACCTTCGATCTGGTATCTTTTTCGTCGACGATCGGGCTGGCACATATGCCGATACATTCGATCTCTACCTCGACGGTTTCACCCGGCTTCAACCAGCGAGGTTCGGGTTTTTTGGCATGGCCCACGCCCGGCGGTGTTCCCAATGCAATCAGATCGCCCGGTTCGAGGGTCATGAACTCTGAAATTGTCGCAATCACCTGGCGGACGCCCCAGATCATGTTGGTGGTATTTGAACTTTGTAGGACTTCATCGCCAACGCGGCTTTCGATTTTCAGGCCCGAAGCTCCCTCGGGCAACTCATCCGGGGTAACCGTGAAAGGACCAATTGCTCCGGTGTCGTCAAAGTTCTTGCCCGGCGTCCACTGAACCGTCTTGCGCTGATAGTCCCGCACCGACCCATCGTTGAAAACAGTATAACCAAACACATGGTCCAGCGCGTCTTCTTCCGAGATATGACGACCGCGCTTCCCAACGATCAGCATCAGTTCCGCTTCGTAGTCGAAAAGCTCGGAAGCCGCCGGTCGCACCATGGGTTTTCCAGCCGCCATGATTGAGTTCTTTCCACGCATGAACAGCGTAGGGTACTCGGGGATATCGTATCCACCTTCTTTGATGTGGTCGGTATAGTTCAATCCCATGCAAATAATCGTGCCGGGGTCGGCCACTGGCAAAGCCGGGGTGATAGTCGAGACTGGCACAGACACCGCTGCCGAGATTTTATCGGCGAGTGAGTCGCTCAAACCCGGATTGGCAATCAGTCCCATCAGATCTGTGCCAACGCCAGAGTCTAAAGACGTTAAATTTACTGCATTTTCGTCACTTACGGCAAAAACCGCAGTGCCTTCCGAAGTCTCTCCCACCAGGTATTTCATTTTCACCATCCATATCAGTTCGCTTGATTTTTGCCGACTATTTTGCAATATGTCAAATAATATCGATATTTTTGGAGAGTGCTAATGGTCGCTTGGACGGACTACAAATCAGAAGCAAAGAACCGTGGCGCATTGGCTTTGGAGCTTTATGTTGCTCACAGCACACCAGCCAAGGCGCCCGAAGATGTGAAGGCTTCACTGCCCGGTCACCTGGCATATCAGGCGCAACTTGAACGTTCGGGTCAGCTGGCTTTTGCCGGGCCAATGTCGGATGAAACCGGTGAGCACATGCAGGGAATGGGCCTGATCATCTACCGCGCCGACAGCCTTGAGGCCGCTCGAAAGCTGGCCGAGGACGATCCGATGCATAAGAGCGGGGCGCGCAGTTTTGTGCTTCGGCGCTGGATGATCAACGAAGGCTCTCTGAACCTCTCAGTCGGCCTATCGACCGGAACAAGCGCCCTCAGTTAAAAGCACTTCAAAGATTGCGCATTCAAAGAGGAAAAGTCGGATATGGACGTCATGCTTGATACCGAGGGCAAAGAGAAATCGGCCACTCATGGTGCGTATCGAAGGCTGCGCGATATGATCCTCACAGGCGAGTTGCCTCCCGGGCAGAAGCTTAAGATCGAACAACTCCGTGGTCTTCTGGACACCGGCGCAAGCCCGGTTCGCGAAGCGCTTAGCCTACTGACCTCTGACATGCTGGTCGAACGGATCGATCAGCGCGGATTTCGAGCAGCGCCAGTCAGCAAAGCCAACTTCGAGGAAATACTATTGCTGCGATGCAACCTCGAGGAAACAGCGCTCCGCGCTTCCATCGCCAATGCAGACGGAGCTTGGGAGGACAGGCTTGTCTTGCGTCATCACCATATGAAAAAGGCCGGTCAAAAAGGTGCACCTGACTTCGAAGACGCCCACAAAGCGTTTCATATGGCCTTGTTGGAAAATGCAAAACTGCCGTTGCTGCTACGGTATTGCTCGCAGCTTTACGACCTCAACATTCGCTACCGGTATCTGGCAGCGGGAGGGCCAAGTTACAAAAAGCGCGATATCGCTGCCGAACACCAGCAAATTCTAGATGCCGCACTCGACCACGACGCGGACAGCGCAACCCGGCACTTGCTCAACCACTACCGCCGAACGGGTGAGTACCTGAGCAGTCAGATGGAGTCCTGAAATGCAGCGGAACTGGTTTCTGGGCGATCTGCTGAATCAGCTGTTAGACCGTCCCGGCAAAAGGCGCGGCAACGATGACAACCGATCAATTGTAGAGCTTTGTGAGGCCTTGTTGTCCACCGAAGGCGAAGTATCGGGTTTCACCCTCGCCTCCACAATTCTTGATCGCTACCAAACCTTGGAAGACCCCGAGAAATTGGAGTTTTTCGCCTATTTGAATGACCAACTTGAGCTGGACGCGGATCAGCTTGCCGAAACGGCAAGCCTCTATGCCAAGGGCCGAAGTGCCGATTTATATCAAAAGCTTAGTGAAGCTGCGGAACCCAGACGGCAAGAGTTGCTGCGCCGATTGAACCAACCTTCCGGCGCGACACAAGAACTCGTATCAATGCGCGTTGACCTGTTGCGCTTTCTCAAATCCAACCCCGAGCTCAAACGAACAGATATTGATTTCATCCATTTGTTGCGGAGCTGGTTCAATCGGGGCTTTCTTGTCCTCAAACAAATCAGTTGGGATACCCCAGCCCGCGTTCTGGACAAGATCGTTGCCTATGAGGCAGTCCATCAGATCAACGATCTGGACGATCTGCGACGCAGGCTCTATCCACCGGATCGTCGTTGCTTTGCGTTCTTCCATCCATCGATGCCGGATGAACCGCTGATTTTTGTCGAAGTTGCTCTGACGGCTGAAGTTCCAGACGCAATTGATGCGCTTTTGTCCGAAGGTCGGGAACCGATCCAGGTCGAACAAGCAAAAGTCGCGGCGTTCTATTCCATTTCAAATTGCCAGAAGGGTTTAATGGGTATCAGCTTTGGAAACCTGTTGATCAAACAGGTTGTGACCGAGCTGTCGCGAGAGCTTCAGGGGATTGATACCTTTGTGACCTTGTCGCCAATACCAGGGCTTAACCGTTGGTTGGCGGGCGAGACAGAACACCCTGAGCACGGCCACGCCGCCGAGGCCGTGCTTGAGGCAACAACCTCGCCACAAGATTTGCGCGCGATGGCCGCCCGATACCTGTTGTTCGCCAAGCGCGAGGATGGGATGCCGCTGGATCCCGTGGCACGCTTCCACCTCGGCAATGGTGCCGAGTTGCACGAGCTGCACGCCGAAGCCGATTTATCGCCAAACGGACGATCACAATCCGGCGGTGCGATGGTCAACTACCTTTATGATTTGAACAAAACAGAACGTCATCACGAAGAATTCGCAACACACGCGACAATCGAAGCCTCGCGTTCAGTTCGCGCGGCATCAACCGCCGCACTTGCTGCCAAGCCAAGGGAACATACAGAGTGACAAATACCCTCTACGATAGTTTGTTTGCTCACCATGAAGGAAACGAGGCGCCGTTCCTGCAACTCGATGATGGCCAAGTGGTGTCCTACCACGCGTTTTTGAAGCGTGCGGCGCAGATCGCGCATGTTTTGCATATCAACGGAGTTTCCCCCGGCGATCGCATCGTTGTGCAAGCCCCCAAGTTGGCCGATACGATTGCGCTCTACGCCGCTTCGGTTCAGGCAGGTGCAGTCTACCTGCCGCTTAACACTGCTTACACATTGCCAGAGCTGGAGTATTTCATCTCTGATGCCCAACCTGCGATGATCGTCTGCGACGGCAAAGACGAGGCTGAAATCGGAAAACTGGCGACCCGATCTGGCGCCAAGCTGCTGACCCTCGGCGGCGATACTCCGAGCCTGAGCCTTGAGGCAGACGCGCAGCCCTGCATATTCGAAACCGTGGATCGCGCACCGGACGACCTTGCGGCGTTGCTGTATACGTCAGGCACCACAGGCCGCTCAAAGGGCGCAATGCTGAGCCATCAAAACCTGCTATCCAACGCCCATGCTCTCGTTGATCTGTGGGGGATTACAAACGACGATCGCTTGATTCACGCACTGCCGATCTTTCATACGCACGGTCTGTTCGTGGCGATGAACACATCACACCTTGCCGGTTCCGAAGTTCGGCTGATGGAAAAATTCGACGTTGGCTTGACCTTGGAGGAATTGCCGCGCTCGACCCTTCTGATGGGTGTACCCACTTTCTACACCAGATTGCTAGCGGATGAAGGTTTCACCAAAGAGGTCACGGGGAACATGCGTCTGTTTATTTCCGGTTCAGCCCCATTGCTGGCCGAAACACACGGGGCGTTCGAAACGCGGACCGGGCACCGTATCCTTGAGCGCTACGGCATGACCGAAACGAACATGAACACCTCTAATCCTTACAGTGGTGAGCGTCGCGCGGGAACTGTTGGCATGGCGCTACCCGGCACCGAGGTGATCGTGACCAACCCTGAAACCGGAGAGCCGTTGGCCCAAGGCGAGGTTGGAATGATCGAAGTTCGCGGCCCCAACGTGTTCAAAGGCTATTGGCAGATGCCCGAGAAAACCGCCGAAGAACTGCGAGAGAACGGGTTTTTCATCACCGGGGACTTGGGCCAGTACAGTGAGGATAGCTATCTGTCGATAGTGGGCAGGTCAAAAGACCTTATCATTACTGGTGGTTACAACGTCTATCCCAAAGAAATTGAAGACATCCTGAACGACATCGACGGTGTTCTGGAATCGGCGGTTTTCGGCGTCCCCGACAACGACTTCGGTGAAGCAATCATCGCCGCTCTGGTCGCAGAGCCAGGCGAAAAACTTGACACGGATCGGATTGCGGGGACCATCAGGGACAAGCTGTCGCGCTTTAAGCATCCGCGCCGCTACGAACTTGTCCCGGAATTGCCACGAAACACTATGGGAAAAGTTCAAAAGAACGTGCTGCGCGAACGGTACGCGAGCAAGGAACTGTCACCGGCGGTATCTTAGGAAGCCCATCCAGACGCTCAATTAAATCAAGACCTTCAGATCGGATACTACCCACCCTTCAGACTGCCAAACTCATTAGGAGATCCACAATGACTCGCATGACGGCAAAAGACTTCGACCAGGAGCTTCTGGACCTGTATGACTTTTACGCGCACGGCAAGATCACCAAGCGCCAATTCCTGGATCGCGCCGGCAAGTTCGCGGTCGGCGGCGTGACAGCGGTCGCGCTGCTGAACATGCTCAGCCCGAACTACGCGATGGCTCAGCAAGTGTCGTTCAACGATCCCGATATCCACGCGGACTACATCACCTACCCTTCACCGAATGGAACCGGTGATGTTCGCGGCTACCTTGTCCGACCCGCCGGCGTTGAAGAGACCCTGCCCGCGGTATTGGTAATCCACGAAAACCGCGGCCTTAACCCCTACATCGAAGATGTGGCGCGCCGATTGGCGAAGGCCGGGTTTATGGCACTGGCCCCCGACGGTCTGACGTCAGTGGGAGGATACCCAGGCAACGACGCGGATGGGCGCGCGCTGCAAAAGACAGTGGACCAGGTCGAATTGATGAACGATTTCTTCAATGGATTTGAATACCTATTGAACCGAGATGATTGCACTGGAAAGGTCGGCGCTGTTGGTTTCTGCTACGGCGGCGGTGTGGTCAGCGCAATTGCCGTGGCCTATCCCGAACTGGCCGCTGGTGTCCCGTTCTACGGGCGCCAGCCAGCGGCCGAGGATGTGGCCAAAATTCAGGCGCCGTTGCTTGTTCAGATGGGAGAGCTTGACGAACGCATCAACGCGGGCTGGCCAGATTTTGAGGCCGCCCT
This sequence comes from Ruegeria sp. BF7, assembly GCF_056538605.1. Classification (NCBI taxonomy): domain Bacteria; kingdom Pseudomonadati; phylum Pseudomonadota; class Alphaproteobacteria; order Rhodobacterales; family Roseobacteraceae; genus Ruegeria; species Ruegeria sp. BF7. Next base: position 40,545 of record NZ_JBQFTM010000012.1, read on the forward strand.
GCAGGCCAACGACAAGGTATACGAGGCCTATATCTACGAAAACGCCAACCACGGTTTTCATAATGACAGCACGCCACGCTATGACGAGGAAATGGCAAACCTGGCCTGGGACCGCACAATTGAATGGTTCAAAACCTATCTGGAGTAATTGGGGTGTGCTGCGAAGCCATTCTTGCGTTGATATCGCTTTGCCGACACCCACAATGCTCCGAGAATAATTCCCGGGAACGCCGCTCGTTCGCCGCGAAATGATGGTGTCAGTCATGATCTTCTCTCAAAAGCGCTTGCCGTACTGAATGTGAAGCTATCGTTCAGTAATAGAAGCCCCCGCACTGGCCTACAACCGCGCGAATTTCCGCCCAGCAAAAAGCATCGAGCTGTTGGTGGCTCAAACTGTCAGACGGTTGTTTGCCGCGCCTTACACGCTTGTCCAAACCGACGAACAGAACTATGAAAACCAGAAACGCAGACTCTCGCTACGAACGAGGGAGCCTCGGGGGGCAGGTCATAGTATATCGGCTACCACCGCCGAAGCCGTGTCGAGACCAAGATGCATTGTATGAAACTTCTAGGACAGAGTCTCATGGCGAGGGACTTCGACCGACAGGTTGCCGAAATCCAGGTACGCGTCGCCGTCCTGAACCGCTACACCGCTCTCGGCGTACCCGTCACAGAACCCCTCGGATAAGTTCGTCCAGGAAAAGGGGACCTGCGGCCAGAACCTGAGTTGTGCAACAAAGCCACCCAATCACAAAACGCAACTAAGACAACAAAGAGAGCTGACATGTTGCGGGAAATGTTGCGGAATTTCGATTGTTAAGGGATTGCCAAAAATTTCGACACATCAGAGTCAAGTCAAGCATTCGTTTTTATTGTGTTTTTCACGCATCGCCACTTTCTTAAGTGTGGAGCATCACTGACGCTATGACTCAATCAGCAGCCGAAACCTCAACAAATCCATGAATCACGTCATTCAATTCTGACCCATACATCAAGCACTACTAGTCCAGCATGTAGGGTGGTCTGCTTGGCATCAGCGCCCCGTATCAGAATTCCTGTCTATCGTTCTGCCACCGCCTGATTTCCGCAGCGATCAAAGCCGAGTCCTTGCGCAACTCATGCGTATCTGCCCACTGCTTTGCCTGCGCCCATTCGGCCATGGCAAGGTTGTATTTTCCATCCAGCCTGTGACTTGTGCCCCGCCACATACCAAGCTGCGCTTTTCCGACAGAAAAGGCTTTGCTGTAGTCTTCCATTTTGGACAGAGCGCTTTTTTCCAGACTGTTCCAGTCTTCGTACCGATCGGAAAACCCCGTTTCGCGCCCGCGCAGAAGCACTTCCAGCACGCTGGAAATACCGACAATTACACTGTGAGATGACGGTCGGCGCATCTTGTCCAGCAGTTTCAGGGTCGCAGCGGCGGCATCAAAACCTTCCGATTGGTTCCCGATGCGCGTAAGCGCCAGCGCCAGGGCGCCTACGGCAGAAATCTGGGCCGCCAAATCAACAGAGCCAGACATGCCGGACGTGGTTAAGCGCAAAATATCCACAGCTTCGCGCGGCCTCTCGATATGCAGAAGGCAAAGGGCCTTGCACCTCAGTGCCCAAACTTCCTGCTGGATATTGCCGGCATTCTGGGCCCTCAGCAGCAACAGATATGCGGTTTCTTCCAAGGCGCTCAGATTGCCTCGATAATATTGCGACCAGAAACGAATTCCCTGTGCGTTACACCATCGCAACTGATCCCCTGATTTCACGGCAAGAGCCTGCGCCATCTCAAGCCGTTCGTCGACCTTATCCCATTCGCAGAAACCTAGCCGCCAAAGGGCATCCAAGGTACATACGTGCGCATGCAAAGACGGATCGTCCAGCTTAATCGCTACTTGTTCCGCACGATTCATCAGCCTGGCATTCAGGGTCCGCCAACCCATCATGCCCAGACCAGCGGCGAGTTGGCAGTTGGACAACACGGTTTCTACCGAAATTCCCGTATTCTCTGACCGGTTAACAGCGCCCAGAAGGTTGCACATTCCCTGGACAAAGCGCAGTTCGAAATAATCTACCGTCGCGGCCTGGTTCAGACAGCGCGCTATTTCGCCATCCCAATCCGACTTTTTTGATGTCACAACATAATTGCGGGACAGCGGCAAGTATTGACGCGCAACTATGCGAAAACCTCGTTCAACGAGGCAAAAGACAGTCGAGATCTTGGTATTCGGTATTTTTTCCCCGGCCGCATCCAGTGCTTGCCGGATCGCTTTGCCCTGGGCCTGAATATCTCCGCGACCATAATGTGCTTCCGCAAGTTGTCGGCGCCAACGAACCAATCTCAATTGGTCATTTTGCCTCCGGCCGCGTCGATGCGGTTTGTGTTCCAGACAAATTGAAATGAAGGATTCAACCTCGCGATAGGCTCCGGTACGCAGCGCATTTGTGGCGGCGATATCTGCATACTTGACCGCATGATCTGCAAGCCCGGCCGCTTCAAAATGCTGGACCAAGGCGGGAAGGTTTCGACCTTCGGCATCGGGATGTTCGGCTTCAAGCAAAAGGGCAAGGGATCTATGCAGCGCTCGTCTGCGTTCACTTGGAATCGATTGGTAGACGACATCTCGGATTTGATCATGACGGAACTCGAACCCTCTGTTCTTCCCTCGGCGTATTAACTGAGCGTCCGTCAGGTGATTGATGATATCGGTTGGTTCAAATCCCAGCAGAGCTTCGAGCGGCTTGATTGCGAAAGAGCGCCCAACTACGGAAGCGGCCTCCAGAGCGCTTCGCGATCTCTGATCCAATCGATCAACCCGTTCACGAATGACCTTCTCGACTCCTTCGAAGAAGGCGAGATCGGTCAATGGCAGGATGGATTGCCAACACCCGTCGCGGATCGAAATCAGTCCCTGGTTCTTCAGCGTGAGCGTGATTTCTTCCACAAAAAGCGGATTGCCACCTGCCAGCTCCGCAATTCTCTGGGCGACATCGTCATGCGGAGGGACATCATCCAAGATTCGATCCATCAGTCTTTTGACCGAGACATCGTCAAGCTCTCTGACCTGGAGCGGGCGAAAATACCAGGCAAGATCATTTTCTTCCGAACCAAGCCCCGCATCGATTCTTTCCGCGCGCTTGTATAAAGAGTCGAGCTGCTTCGGCATTTCGCCAACGCGGACACACAGAACAACCAAAATTGAGTCTAGTGACCCAAAAATCCACTCCAGCAGCCGCCATGAAGCGGAATCGAGCCACTGGCTGTCTTCCAGAACCAGGGTGAAGGGACGGGGAACCAAGACGTTGATGACTTCGCCGACAAGGCGCATCGCCGCGTCGACTCTGTTAGCCCCTTTCAGATGAAGCGTACTTGCAGTTTCAGGCTGTTCGGCGGCCAGGAGATCACCCAACAGAGGCAAACGGTCAGCAAGATCAGAGGCATCGGGAATGCGGTCGCGGATGGCGTTGTAAACCTCAAGTCCCGAATTGTCGTCATCCATCTTCAGGAGACCGGCCAACACCCTGCGCCACACGAGCATCGACGTGCGCCGATCATCCCGTTCGGCATGTGCAACAACGACTTCACCTGTTTCAATGCTCAAGTTGCGCGCGAACGCATTGATCAGCGTGGTTTTTCCAATGCCGGGTTCCCCAAGTACCGCGACCAGTCTCTTCGCTCCGGACTTGACCTCTTCATGAGCTTTCAAAAGCCAGGTCAACTCGTCCGCTCGCCCGATCAATCCGGTTTGACTGCGACTGGTAACTTGACGTTCAACCGGACGAAATACGGGAACAAGTTGCCCCAAACCGGCCAGTTGCAGCGCCTCGCTTTCCTGGAAGTTGAATTGATCCCGCGTCACTCTCTGAGTTTGGGAATCGCAATGGACACCATCCAGCGCCTTGTTCATCAGACGCGCCGCGCGGTTGACCGGCTGGCCAAAGAGGATGGGTTCCAAATGACGGGTATTGCCAACGATCTGGTGCAGAACATCGCCTGTTGCCACGCCGATTGATGCCTTCAGTTCCAATCGGTGCGCGGCGTTTTCGATTGCAATTGCGAAATCCAGCGCCCGTTGGGGATCATCGCGATGAAAGGACCCGGTTTCTCCAAAAGCCGCAAGACAGGTCAGCCCATCCTTATCCATTATGAAGTCAGCCGTCGGACCGTCCCGATGATTGAGTTCGGACTGAATTTCGAGGCACAGCGTCTGCAGGGTTGGAAACACGTCCAAAATATCGGACGAGCGCAGATAGACGCGGATGAATACCACGGTCATGGGACGAATTTCGGCCAGCGCTCTGAACGCACTCAGCGCATTTTCCAGCCCCGCCGCGTCCTGAGGTGCATTTTCCCGAAGTCGTTCCAGCAGATGGCATATCCTTGGGGGAAGGAATCCCTTTACCCATTCTTCGGACGGGCCGCTGGCTTTCTCTGCCGCGGTTGTTGCGGCGGCGTCTTGCACAACGCTGTCATTATTCGTCAGAGCGGCGTTTGCTTCGGCGGAGAGTTGTACCTGACGCGCGCCCGCGCGCCCAAGCGCGTCCGATGCCTGTGAACAGGCATTGCCGCCCGCGAGGAGCTGCCAGTGGGGGTCACCGCTCAGGGCTGCAATCCAGATATCTCCGCAGCCCAGACCTGCGTGAAACTCGGGCTGAACCGAGCTGTCATCAGTGTCGGTTCCGGCCCACGGATTTCGACAAATGACCTCGGCGCATGCGGCGGCATCACGCACCGCCCGCGTCGGATTGCCGGGCGTGTTCAGCCAAAAGGCCAGAATGGAGTCGCCGGTAAAGCGATAGACATCACCGCCGCGGGACACGATCTGTTCCACGCACAGGCTGTAAGGCTGGTCCAGCGTTTTCGGGATTTGCTCCATCCCGGACTGGCCGCGATGGGACAGGCTTTCGACCAGCGCCGTGTATCGCGACACATCAATCAGCAATGCCGCACCGGATAACCTGACGAAACTGGGTCTTGCCCCATCGGCGCCATGAAGCTGTCGCAGAAGATGTAGTGGCAGTAAACCGCCAAGTGATTGCAATGAAACGTCCAAATCCGATCTCCGTGAGGTCGGGACACTGTTCAAACGCCAAACTGACCGGACAGTGCGCAGGCGACGCAACCTCTGATCCGGCTCGTTTGGGCACTCGCCTTATCGAGGATTGTCGCACATTTTCCTCTAAAAACGAAAAGCGGGATTTACGGGCGGGTCTTCCCGTTTAACCCGCCATCCCGCCGGACCTTGGGAAATTCACGCCAGGATATGCTAGAGTGACAATATTGAAGTGCCCTGGGGGGATGGCACGCATAATTGAACGTCGTCCGCCACATTCAGCCCCGGTGGTTCACCGATGGCGCGTTCCACGGCCCGGAGCGCCTATCGAATGGTTTCCCCGTATTCGGGCCGGCTGGACCATTTGCCATGACTGATTTCGACTCTGTCTCACGCACCGCCTGGATTTCGCAAGGATTTGAAAGGCTGGTTGATCGTGTTCGCTCCAATCCCACCGACGTGCATTTCGATGTGCTGATCATCGGTAGCGGCTATGGCGGGGCCATGGCCGCGGCGGTTCTGGCCGGGCGCACGATTGGGACTGACACCGCAAAGGTTGCGGTTCTGGAACGCGGGAACGAATATCTGCCTGGCGCGTTTCCAACCGGGCTGGGTGAGCTGGCCAAACACGTTCGGCGGGACGGGAACCGGCAGGGGCTGTTCGACTTACGGCTCGGCCCCGAGGTCAACACGGTCGTCGCCAACGGCGTTGGCGGCGGGTCCCTGATCAATGCCGGCGTCATGGAGACGCCGAAGCCAGGCGTTTTCCAGAATGACTGGCCTGCGGAAGTGTCCGACCTCACGACGTTGGAACCTTTCTATACCAGAGCCATGAAAAAGCTGGGCGCGCATGTGGACGGAGTGCCGAACAAAATCGACAACCACCCCGACGGAGTACCGCTCAAACACCAGGCGTTGGAAGATATCGCCCCGCATGCGACGTTCAGGTCGGCGGCAATAACCGTTGCCATGAAAGACCGCGTCAATTGCGCCGGCGTCAGGCTGAATAAATGCCTGCAATGCGGGGATTGTGCGACGGGATGCAATTTCGGAGCCAAGGAATCGCTGGATCTGAGCTTGTTGGCGACTGCCCATCAGGCTGGCGCGGAAATATTCAGCGGCGCAACCGTGCTCTTCGTGTCGAAGGACGACACCAGTTGGGTGGTCAACACGGTTTACACCGACAAGAGCCTGCGGCTTAGGGATGGTGCGGTCGTGAAGATCCGGGCCGACAAGGTCATACTTGCGGCGGGGACGTTGGGATCGAACGAAATTCTCGAACGCTCCGGCGAAGGCGGGTTGGCTGTTTCAGCCAAAAATATTGGGCAGGGATGCTCGACCAACGGCGACATGCTGGCGGTGGATTTTGCGACCGATACGGTTGTGAACAATGTGGCCGATGAAAGCGTGCAACCGTCTCAGCGCGCTATTGGTCCGACGATCACCGGCATCATCGATCTGCGGGATGCCAAGGGCATTCTGATCGAAGAAATTTCGGTCCCCGCGTCGTTGCGCCTTGCATTCAATGAGGTGTTCGGTTCTGTCAATGCCCTTCAGGGGTTGCAAGACATTGACTGGTCGATCCATTCCGATGGATTTCTGACCGACGATGGGTACGCGGTGCCGCCGCCACACATCAAGAAAACCGCCGCGTTTGCCATTATGGGCGACGACGGGGCGCAGGGTTCGATTGAATTCAAGGTCGAATGGAATGACACCGAGGTCGATGGCACCGCCGTCATGAGATGGCCGACCGATGCCGAACCAGAGATTTTTGAGAAGGAGATAACCGAATTATCCAAATTGACCACCGACACGGGAGGGCGGTTGATCGCAAATCCTGCCTGGCGGCCCTTGCCCAAGGATATGGATTTTCTGGTCGGGGATCAGACAGGCCCAGTTACAACCGTGCATCCACTGGGCGGTCTGAACATGGCCGACAGCGGGACACATGGGGTGGTCAACCATCTCGGGCAGGTCTTCAGGTCTGAAACCTCGAACAGCGTTTACGATGATCTTGTCGTTCTGGATGGTTCGATCGTGCCCACCGCGTTGGGGACAAACCCGGCACTGACAATTGCCGCACTGGCCCTGCGCGCGGCCGAGGAACTGGCGGTGCAATGGTCGTTAGGGGCCAAACCTGACGTCGCGGCCGATACACAGCCTTTCGAGCGGCCGGTCTTTCGCGAGACCGACAGGGCGGCTGCACCGCAGCCGACCGAAGTCGAGGTGATCGAACGTCTTTCCGGACCTGTGGAGTTGACCCCTGACGGAGGATCACCAGATCAGTACATTGCCGAGCTGACGTTGCGGTTTAAGCCCAAACCGGTTCAGGACTTGAATCCGGGGGCTCAGGGGGATTGCACGCTTGTTCTTTCCGAGGACGAACTGGACCCGCTGACCCGAAGCGAAATCCGGATATTCCGGAAGGATGACTGGGAACCACTCAGCAAGACATGGAGCCCTCCTATGTGGCGCGAGCGGGAGCTTGACGCCATAGCGATCCTTCGCGCGCCACTGACCGGCCACCTCAAAGTTCTGGAGCGCGAAAGCAGCTGGCCCACGGGGCGGATCTGGAGGGCGGGCAAGGCATGGTTGCTGAACCGGGGTTTGCGGGACATCTACCAGGCGACCTTCGAAGATCACACAGGCGGGTCCGGACCGGGGCTTCTTAGCCGGATCAAATCCGGGATCGCCATCGCCAGCAAGGCCGGTGAAGTCAGGAAACTGGTTTACAGATTAAAGATTGGTCCCGCAGTTTCGGGGTCCGAAATTCAACTTGGCGGAAATCGCATTCGAGGTGTCAAACGGTTCACATACAACCGTCGCGGCAACCCGTGGCGGCAATTGATGGACGTGACGCTGGAAGACTTCCCGGGGCTCAACAGACGCGGACCGCGTGTCCTAAATCTGGATATGGTATATCTTGCGCGGATCGGCGTTCCGCTGTTCCGGATTACAAAGCAGTCGGATGCCATGACCGCGATTTCGGACATTACCGGATTTGTCGGCTATTTCTTACGTCTGCTGCTTGGCATTCATATCTGGAGTTTCCGGGCTCCGGATACGAATGATGACAGCAAGGTGATCGACTTCGCGCCGCCGGATCAACTCAGGCTGTCAGATGGTACAACCGTGAACGCTGACGTGTTTTGTGACGGTGGCCAAATTGGGGCCGAAGTGCCGGATCTCGACAAATCGCTTGGCCCAATCGAGGGGAAGGTTCGGATCACCCGCTACCCCAACCCAAATGCCACAAGGCCTCCGGTGGTCATGTTCCACGGCTACAGCGCCGGTGGCACCACATTTGCACATCACGCGGTCAATCCGAACTTTGCCAGCCACCTGTGGGAAAGCGGGCGGGAGGTTCTGATCGCTGATCTTCGCACCAGCCCGTATTTTCGCGAAACAACGGCGACCGTACCCTGGAGTTTCGACCAGATCGCCGCGAATGACGTTCATTATGTGATCAACAAGGCGATCGAGGTCACCGAGGCGCAGCAGGTCGATGTGGTGGCTCATTGTATGGGGACGGTCGTGTGCAGTATGGCGATCCTGGGCTCGGCATCGGACCCGCCCGGCCCGGATGATCTGTTCACAAAGGTCCGGCGCGTGGCGTTCACGCAGGTTGGACCCCTTGTGGTGTTTTCCCCGATCAATATTCTGCGTGGCTATATCATGAAATATTTGGTCGGGCTACTACCTGACAACTACCAGTTTCGCCCTGACCCCCGGTCCCTGGCGGACGACATACTGGACCGAGTGCTGGCAACGTTGCCATACCCCGTCGATGAGTTCGATATCGAAAACCCCGTGATACCCTGGAAACGCACGCCCTGGACCAGAACGCGGCACCGGATGGATGCGCTGTACGGGCGCGACTTCAACGCAGCCAAGATGGACCCCGGAGTCCTGGAGTTTATAGACGAACATTTCGGAGCGTTGAGCATTCGGACTGTCAGTTCCACCCTGCACTATGCCCGAAATGATATGATGACGGATTTTCGGGGCCGGAACAAATGGGTTTCGCGGGAAAATTTCGACACAACTTGGAGTGATATTCCGACCTTCAGCGTGCATGGTGGCGAAAACGGGCTGTCTGATCCCGTTACCGTCGACAGAATGAAAAAAATTCTGCATGACGCCGGGATTCAATATCTTATGCCGGAGATCGTCGAGCACGCAGGGCACCAGGACGCTCTGATCGGCGCGGACAGGTTGACCACATTTGAACATATCCGCACGTTCCTGGACCTGGACCTGCCGCCCCATAAGGGTAAACGCAACACCGATAAAGTGGTCCATCCCCCCTGGATCGGGCCGGTCATGACACTTGAGACTCCTGAGGCCGCCACGACGCCGGGTTATATTGCGCGGATCGGCGCAGCGCCATCGCATAGAAAACCTGAAAGCATTGTGTTGTTGCGGGTTCAAGTAACAGATGACCGGATACTGCGACCTGACACGCAAACCGATGATTGGGACGAAGACTATCTGCTGTTGTCGATGGTTGTGTACCCTGAACAGGAATTCGCGAAGGACGGCTGGGCCGTTTTCGAGGTTCCCAAGCAGGAATTCATGCCGGGGTTCAATTCTGAAAAACCGGGCAACGCCACATTGGTGTTGATCGCATATGACGAGGCCGATGTATTGGCGCCGGCTGCGGGCCGCCAATATTACTTTGTTCAACGAGACGACAATCGCCAGGATCACGTGTTCAAGTTCGGCCGTGACGGTAAGCCTACGCGCGCAGCACCGGAGGAATTCGATCTCGAACGGTTCGTAAACACCCGCAAGGCGGTTTCAAGGTCGCTGCTCCGAGGGGCCAGTTTGACAAGACCCACGGACGAGACTTACAGGTCGGGTCTCACCCTGCGTGGTCGACGGGATATGAACAGGGTTGCAGTTGATCCGAGGTCTGATACCGGCATGCGGGACGTGACGGTATCAGAATTGGAGTTCGCGTCCAACCAGGCAGTTGCAGATGCGGTGTTCGATCAGCTTCAGGATCAGGACGATATCATACTGGATGGTGTCATTCCCGATTGGAAATTGCCCGACGGTAATGAGCAAACGCGCTTTATGTTCGGATCGTGTCAGTATCCGGCAGGGTTGCTGGACAAGCCAGTGACCTACAATTCCTACGGGACGCTGGCCGAACGGCTGGCCAACTCTGCCACGCCGCCGCGCTTCTGTTTTCTGGTCGGAGATCAGGTTTATGTCGATGCGACCGCCGGTCTGTTTGATCCGCGGGACATCAACGACCGCTACCGGACCCCGTACGAGAATTGGTTAAGAGCCCCGACGGTGCGCGAGGCGCTTCGGTCGGTACCATCCTATATGTTGCTGGACGACCATGAAATCGTGGACAATTGGGAACCCAGGACCGGAGTGAATGACAAGCAATCGGATTGGTTCAAGGAAGCAATGTGCGCATACAAAAAATACCAACACGGATTGCATTGGAACCGTCAAGACTTCGAACACGGCAACGCACGCTTCTTCCTGCTGAATACCCGAACCGACAGAACGCGGCGGGCTGTGGGTGACCTTGCGAACGCGGAACTTGCCGATAGGTCGGCGATGACAAATCTCAAAGGCTGGATGGACCAGGGCAACGGTGTAAAATTCATTGTGACGCCATCGATGTTTCTGCCACGACATCGTCGCGCTATTCAGCGGGACACCCGGCTGCACCCCGACAACCTCAGCGCCATTCACTCGGATGGATGGGACGGGTATCTTGCTTCAATGCGTGAAGTCTTGGACCATATCGCAAAAAATCAGATCAAACATATCGTGTTTCTGTCCGGGGACGAACATCGCGCCTGTCTGGCCACCGGCGATATCTTCAACGCACAAAATCAGCAGGTCGCGCGTTTTGCATCTGTTCACACATCCGCGCTGTGGGCACCGTTTCCTTTCGCGAATTCCCTGGAGGAGGACACTGCCGATCAGGAAACGTTCACATTCGATTTGGCAGGTGATCAGTTCTCCTGCGTTGTGAAAACTGAAAGGCCGGTGGCCGGTGACGGTCCGACATTCGTCTCCGTGCGTTCATCGGGCAATGACTGGTTTGTCGATTGCGAATTCTCGGACGGATTGACAAGGACAATAGCCTTTTAGGTTCAGGACCCATTGATTTCCGATTGATTGTGAGCTTCACGATTCAAGAAACGAGCGGTGAACATGTCTGATCTATTCTGGTTGAACGACGCGCAAATGGCGCGGCCTGCACCTTTCTTTCCAAAGTCCCATGGCAAGCCTCGTGTTGGCGATAAACGCGTGCTGAGTGGAATTATCTTCATCAATCGCAGTGGCTTACGGTGGCGCGACGCGCCCAAAGGATACGGACCGCGCAAGACGTTGTACAATTGTTGGAAGCAATGGAGCGGTATTAGTGCCGCAGATTTGCGACACGCCTAAGTCTTCATCGACCAACGCGTCAGGCCATGTTGAGAACGCCCATTCTTCGTACACCATTAGACTTTGCAAAGTCCGCATTCTGCGCGCAGCAGTCATCTGCAGTGCTTGGCACTGCAAACGCGGCGAAGGTCTGTCTGGTGGCCACTATTACTTTTTGAAGTTTGACAGATGGATTCAATCGCAAATAGCGGCAAGCCCTCTTCCCCATCACCTTCCTTTCGTGGGCCAGCGGGATTTGGACAAGCCAAACGCCCCTGGCCGTCAGGGTGAGGGCGCGGCCCTCCCCCTCGGGCAACCCTTTTAGACAGGGCCGTGTCCTCGGTTTTGCCTGCGGGCCGCACCACCTCTGTCGAATAGCGTTGCCTCGCCCCCTCCCGCGTTCGCCACGCGGCAGATTAGCAGGAACAGGCGGTTTCGCTGTCTGACCTACAAATCAGCTCTGATTTTCCGAAAGGGAAGTCAGAACAAACCAAACTGCCTGCGGGAGCATAAAATGGGGGCGGCGTGTTAGTTGATTACGCAAAGGTCAAATTCAACTGATGTCCAACGTTGGGGGTGGCTTCTGATGTCGAACGTTCACCTAGTTTCTGGTCCAACTATGACGTTTGGGTCAGGTTCGTGTGACGTTCAACAATTTGTCGGGCGACACATAGTTTTGCCATTCGGCGACATCTAAGTAATTGATTTTATGAAAACTTGGTTTTCTGAAGCGCGCAAACTTTGCCATTTGCGACTCAAAGGCTTTCCATCAAATCAGAATGGTCAAAATGCCGCCACTAGTCTTCAGTGCTACTTCTGTAACTGAGCCTCCTATGTTTGATTGACACCAACCAAATCAGAATAAGAACGCTCACCGCGAGTGATTTGACGTTTGAGGGTGTTCGTTGCTGCTTTTACTTTACCCTCGCCCAATAGCGATGTGATCGCTTGATGTTCCTTGAAAGATTTCGTTGTTCGATTGGAACGCTTGGACAGATGCGTCCGCATAGTTTGGACGATATCACTGACTTTTTGATATCCATCCCGCAGGTAACTGTTTCCGCAGGACCTGAAAAACGCGTCGTGAAACTCGGCGTCAAGTTCCAAGTACTGCTCGAATTCATCCGCTTCCTGCGCTTCTGACATCTTCGAAACAATTGTAGCCAGTTCATTGATCAGAACCGAGGGGTTCTTTTCAAGCGCCTGCTCCAAAGCTGCAGATTCTAGGATGAGCCGATACTGGCAAAGCTGCACCACGTCCTCTTGAGAAAGAGAGAATACAAAGGCTCCGCGATGAGGAAAGATCTGAACGAGCCCCTGAAGATTCAAAGCTGATAGAGCTTCGCGAATCGGAGTTTTGCTGATGCCCATGGCATTTGACAGCTTCACTTCCGGCAACGATTCACCCAATTGAAACGTGCCATTGATAATGCCTTTTCGGATATGCACCTCAGCAGTTTTACTCAATGAATCCGGGCGCTTAATCTGCAAAATCTCGGTCATTTTCACTTCGTCCCATTTCGTCTCGCTAACACAATAACACATGTAAGCTTGATTTCTATATTATATCTGATATCTCAGATAATAGATCGAAAATATCTAAATCCGTGGGAGGATACCTTGTTCAGGAAATCAACATTGGCGCTTGGCGTCGTCATGTCAGCCGGGCTTGTTTTTGCAGCATCCGCTGAAACAGCTATTAAGGTTGGGCATGGCGCAGCAGAAGCGTTTCATATGCATCGCGCGCTACTGAAATTTGAAGAACTGGTCGAAGCTGGCTCGAATGGTGAGATCGACGTACAGATATTCCCTTCGTCGCAGATGGGGCCTGATCGCGAAATGATCGAAGGTGTTCAAACCGGCGTTCTGGAAATGGCCATTCCTCCTTCTTCTTTCTTCGCGGGCTGGGACCCGGCATTTGCAGTAATTGAACTGCCTTACATGTATTCCTCCAAAGACATCGCCTTTGATGTTCTTGATGGCGATGCTGGTGATGACATGCTTGCACGGGTCGAAAACCAGGGATTGGTCGGTCTTGGCTGGCTTGAATTGGGAGTACGCAACGTGACAAACAATGTTCGTCCGGTTGCGACCCCTGCAGACCTCGAAGGTGTCAAGCTGCGTACCATGAAGGTTCCGGCGCATGTGGCGACATTCGAAACGCTCGGGGCCAACCCGACGCCGATGAACTTTGGTGAGGTCTATTCTGCCCTCCAGCAGGGCGTGATCGACGGCCAGGAAAACCCGCTGGCGATCATTACCTCACAGCGTTTCTACGAGGTGCAGAAATACCTTTCGACCACGGGCCATGTCTTTGCGGTCTATATGCCTGTCATCTCCAAACCGTTCTTTGACTCGCTGTCCGCAGAGCATCAGCAACTGGTGCGGGACTCGATGGCCGCCGCACGTGACTATCAAGCGGAACTGGTCGCAAGCGAAGATGCGGAACAGCTGGAACAGATCCGTGCTGCCGGTGTCGAGGTTCTGGAACTGACTGCAGAGCAGCGACAGGCCTTTGCCGACAAAACCGAAAGCGTCCGCCTGCAGTATCGCGACGAGGTTGGCGCCGAAGCCTATGACGACTGGGTAGCAGCGGTTTCCGCAGCGAGCGGAAGCTGACCCTCGGACTACTCAGCCAATACGGGCACCCGTGCCATGAGGGTTCGGGTGCCCCTTTCGTTCAAGGGGAGGTGAACGGTGTCGGTTATCAAATGGATCGATATGAATGCCGAAAAGGTCTTAGCCAGTGCACTTTTGGCCGCGATTGTCTTGTTGATCTTTGGCAATGTGTTCATGCGCTACATTCTGAATGCCTCTCTTTCATGGGGCGAAGAGCTAACGCTTTGGCTGTTTGTATGGTTTGTCTGGCTTGGCGTCAGCTATGCATTCCACACAGGCGATCATGTGCGTATCACGGTCCTGCGTGATGTCCTAAGCGAGCGCGCAAGGCTTTACGCGGATATTGTGATCGCGCTTCTTGTCCTTGGATTTCTGATCGTTCTGACAGTTGAATGCATCAAGCTTATCCGACAGCCTTTTGTGGCCAGTCAGACCTCAGTCGTTTTGGGACTACCGATCCCGATCCTTTATGCTTCGGCGCCGATTGGCGCGGGCCTGTCCGCGATCCGCGTCACTCAACATCTGATCCGAACCCTGCGTCTGATCGCAGGGACCAAGGCGTGAGGAACCCGGCATGCTTGCAACAACGCTTTTTCTGACGCTCTTTGCCCTGTTGCTCTTCAGCGTGCCTATTGGCATCTGTCTGGGCTTGGCCACTATGATTGTGATGGTCTTTGTGGATGGCACGCCACCCATGGTTCTTCTGGCACGGTCGGTGGTAACTGGCGCGGACTCGTTTCCTCTAATTGCCGTCCCTCTGTTCATATTGGCAGGCGACCTGATGCAGCACGGCGGAATGTCTCGTCGATTGGTTGGGTTCGCTAACGCACTGATCGGGCATATCCGCGGTGGGCTTGCTTATGTGAACGTACTCGCCTGCGTGTTCTTTGCCGCCATATCCGGTTCGTCTCCTGCGACCGTAGCCGCCATCGGATCGAACATGATCCCCGAGATGGAAAAGGTCGGCTATACGCGCAAATTCAGCGGCGCATTGACGGCATCCTCGGGAATGATCGGTGTAATGATCCCGCCAAGTATTCCCTTCATCATCTATGGTGTTACTGCCGAGGTTTCGATCGGCAAACTGTTTCTTGCAGGCGTTGTTCCTGGCATCCTTTTTGCCCTCATGTTCATGTTGGTCGCTCGTGTTCTGCTGCGAAAGGACGAGGTTGTTCACCAATCGACGACTACGTTCTCAGGTCCGGGCGTCTGGCAGAGCTTCCGGTCTTCCATCTGGGCGCTTCTAGTACCCGTGATTATTCTTGGGGGCATCTATAGCGGCATCTTTACCCCAACCGAAGCCGGTGCCGTGGCCGTGGTTTATGCCGCTTTCATCGGCATCTTCGTTTATGGAGACATCACCCTCAAGGACCTGCCAGAGGTTTTGGCGGGCAGTGCAAAGACCAGCGGGACCATTCTGATATTGGTGATCATGGCGACCGCCTTTGGCAGGTTGATCACGCTCGCAAGAATCCCGACAGAACTCGCAACAACAATCACCAGCCTATCCGACAATCCGATCATCATTTTGTTGTTGATCAATTTGCTTTTGCTGGTGATCGGAATGTTCATGGAGACGATTTCGTCGATCATCATCATGACGCCGATCCTGCTGCCGGTTGCAACCGCGCTGGGTGTCGATCCGATTGTTTTTGGTGTCATCTTGACGGTCAACTTGGCCATTGGGTTTTGCACACCACCTTTGGGAGTGAACCTGTTCGTGGCCAGCAGCATTTCGAAGGTTTCCATCGAAAGCCTCAGCCGGGCGATCCTGCCATTCTTTGTCGGCATGCTGATCTTGTTGATGTTCATCACCTATGTGCCCGCAATTTCCTTGGCCTTGCCATCCCTTTGGTGACCGACTGAGGAGCTTCAACCGTTAGACAACGAACAGAGGACCCGGATGGATCTGGACCTATCCCACCCGTCGATAGAAGACCTTCGGAAAACCGCACAAAAGCGCATTCCGAAGTTTGCCTTCGAATACCTCGACAGCGCGACCGGCCGAGAGCTGGGATTGAAGGTCAACCGGGACGCACTTGATGCCATCGGGTTCATGCCGCGTGTACTATGCGGCCGAACAAAGGCCGACCTGCAGACTACATTGATGGGTCAAACTTACGATCTGCCATTCGGGATAGCACCGGTAGGCATGTCCGGCCTGATGTGGGCAGGAGCAGAGCGGATGCTTGCAAAGGCAGCGGTTGCTCACAACATTCCGTTTTCGCTGTCGAGCGTTGCGGTTGCTTCACCGGAAGATGTGGCACCTTACATTGGCAAAAACGGATGGTTTCAGCATTACCCGGTAAAGTCCGGCGATTTGCGCCGCGCGATGCTGCCGAGGATAAAGGCAGCGGGATTTCATACGCTGATTATCACGGTGGACGTTCCAGAAGAGAGCCGGCGCGAACGACAGCGCCGTGCCAATCTGACGGTGCCTCCAAAAGCTGACCTGCGCACGCTGACTGAAATGGCATCACGACCCGCCTGGTGCCTTGCACATCTGCGCGAGGGCATCATGCCACGTATGCGGTTCTTTGACGATTACGTCCCGACCCGCGGGCGAGAAAGCTTTACCCATGCAGGCGCTCTGATCCGTGGGATTCCAGATTGGGACTACCTGCGCGAACTGCGGCGGGAATGGGAGGGTCACCTGATCGTCAAGGGTGTCCTGCGGCCGGAGGACGCGCAAAAAATGGTGGCCGAAGGCGTGGATTGCATCTGGGTTTCAAACCACTCCGGGCGTCAATTCGAAGCCGGGCCCGCCGTGATTGACCAACTCCCGAACATCCGCGAGGCGGTCGGAACAAATGTGCCACTGATCTATGACTCTGGCGTTGCCTGGGGATTGGACGTCATGCGTGCCTTGGCGAAAGGTGCAGATTTCGTCATGGTCGGACGCGCCTTTCAATATGCCGTTGCAGCGTTCGGAGCACGAGGGATCGACCATCTCGTTCACATCTTGAAAGCTGACATTGAGGCCAATATGAGCCAGCTTGGCAGCGAAAACCTCGGCGGTCTGGCAGAGCACCTTCTGAGAACTGGCTGATCGGCGCTTGCGGCGCGTGGCGTATCACCCAGGCGCGTTGTCATCCTCGTCAATCAGCCCCTTGACGATCAGATCCGCGGTTGAGCGCGAACATGCCATTGGCAGATCATATACCGTTGCGAGACGGGTCAGAGCCTTAACGTCGACGTCATGTGGCATGGGTGAGAGAGGGTCGACAAAGAAAATCAATGCATCCAGTTTCTCTTCGCAGATCATGGCGCCGATCTGTTGGTCGCCTCCGAGTGGTCCGCTTTTCAGGCAGGTCACATCCAGTTCTGGATAGGTTTGCTTGATGTGACTGCCGGTGGTCCCTGTCGAAAAGATTTGTACTCTGGACAGGCGGGCCAATTGCTGACCCACCCATTCAACGATTTCGTCCTTTCGCGCATCATGCGCTACAAGCGCGAAACGCGGCGCATCACCGGATGAACTGTTCAACGTAATCTTCTCCAAGACCGACTTCCGCAAAGTGTTTTCGGCACAGATCAATCTTGGTAAAGACATCTTCGTAGCCAGTGACCTTGCCCCACGGATCAACATAGCACATCACGCCATTGACCTGGAAATAGGTGACCATCTCTTCGACATCGTCGGGAACGACCAAAGTATGAGTCTCACCCGGCGGCTCAAAGACATATCCCCCCTCTTCCGCAACCCAATCATGTTCCAGATAATGCCAGCGCCCTTTCAGGACGAAGCCGTGGACTGGCTGTGGATGGCGGTGCCGCGAAAGAACACCAGCTTTGCGCACTTTGAGAAGGTTCATCCAATAACCTTGCGAGCGGTTCAGGCAGAGCGGTCGGAACCAGACGTTCTCTGCCTGCGGAACCCATAGCCTGTCGTCCTCACTCATGGCGTTCGGGATCACGATCTCGTCTTGCGCATCCTTGGGAAACGGCAACTGATATGGCATTCGGGCGGTGTCATCGTCATTCATTGATTTTCCTCACATAGCGAGATAGCCGCCATCGACCGGATAGATCGATCCGGTCACAAAGCTGGCGTTTTCACTCAAAAGCCATTGCACAAGCGCACCGACTTCTTCGGGTTTCCCCCAGCGTTTCATTGGCGTACGCGCCATGATCCCCGCTGTTCGTTCAGGGTCTTCCCGAAGGCCCTGGGTCATCTCTGTCTCGATCCAACCCGGCGCGATAGCATTGACCCGGATGCCGTCTTCGGCCCAGCGACCTGCCAGCGCCTTCGTCAACTGTGCCACGCCACCCTTGGAAGCAGAATAGGCCGGCACCAAAGGTCCACCAAAGGTGCTGAGCATAGAGGCTGTATTGACGATAGCCCCACGCGTTTCCGCCAATAATGGATGCGCGGCAAGACAGCAGCGCATAGTCCCGGTCAGATTCACATCGAGTACCTTGGCAAAGACATCGATGTCGTATTCATGGCCACGCAGAAGAATACCTGCGCAGTTCACCAAGGCATCTAGACCCGTGAGTTCGCCGAATACATCATTGATGGATATCTGGTCTGTGACATCCAAGAGCCGCACCTTTATCCCGTCCTGAGGCTCGAATGCATCCAATTCGGATTGGGAGGCGGATGCGGCAATGACGGACCAACCTGCGTCAACCAACGACCGTGCAACACCCGCACCAATCCCTCGCGTACCGCCCGTAACAAGGGCCTGTTTCATCCAAGTTCCTCCAATACACTGGTGAAGGAGCGCGCGCGCCTGCCAATATCATCCAATGTATAGTTCGGTTTGAACAGCGCGGAACCCAGCCCATATCCATCTGCACCCGCGGCATGATACGACGCCATCGTATTCGGCGTTATGCCCCCTACCGCAGCGACGACTGCGTCTGCAGGCAATACGGCGCGCATTGCTGCGATGGCAGCGGGTGGCACCATTTCCGCCGGAAAAAATTTCAGGACCGATGCTCCAATATCCAACGCCGTAAAGGCCTCGGATGGGGTCATGACGCCTGGACACCAATAGAGATCCCGCGCGACAGCCGCGCGCCCGACGTCCGGGTTCATATTGGGCGACACGATGATCCGCCCGCCTGCATCAGCAACTGCCGCGACCTGATCCACAGTCAACACTGTGCCAGCGCCGACGATGGTTTGAGCGCCATGTTTCACGGCGATCTGCCCTATCGATTCCAGCGGGTCCGGTGAGTTGAGTGGCACTTCGATTATCCGAAACCCGGCATCGTAGAGTACATCAGACACCGGGCGCGCATTTTCTGGTGCCAGCCCCCGCAAAATCGCAATCAGCGGGTTCTCGGCAAGAGCTGCGGTGAGGTCAATCATCCAACCAACCCCGCAGCGCGAGCAATCAGAAAATGCCCTTTCGCAACGATATCATCTGGCGCGCGACGGCTGTCGAAACCAGCAGTTCGAAGCGCTATTTCGTATCGGTCGGACAAGTCGCTGCGTCCAACAACAGTGATCGTGCCGACGTCTTTTACTTCGCCGGTTGCCGCAGCAACTTCGGTCCCGATCAACAAGCCCGACAAGTAGTCGGCCGTAGCAACCTTTGGGATTTTGCCCATAAGAGGAAGCGTCCGGACATGAAACAGGTTGTGCAGCAGGTTCGACTCACCACTGAGGCCTGCCTTGACGCCCATCACGAATGCGTCTTCGCTGAAGGCGTCCTCCTTCATCAAAGTGCCAAGGATCGTGTGTTCTTTCAGCGCCGAAAAGATCTCACCTGTCATGTAGGTCGAAAAATCCACGATCTTCCCGTCATCAACCTGAACCCATTTGCTGTGCGTTCCCGGCATCACGAACATGCCTTCGCTCAAGCCTAGCGAAGATGCCCCGATGATTTGGGTCTCCTCGCCGCGCATCACGTCGGGTCCTCCGGCATGTTCCGTCGAAGCACCTGTCACAAAATGAATACGCGCTCCGTTGGCCGCTTCGTGCGGGACCAACGCTCGCGCAAGACCGCCAGCACCCAGCGGCATTTCGGCATATTGCGTTTCTACCCAGCCATTGCGGCTGGTGATCATGCCAGATGCCAGGATCGGCAGGTCAGCCTTGGCGACCCAAGGGCCGATGAGACGATCAAGAACCGCCTCAAAGGTTTGTCCTGCAACCTGCATGATACCTTCAGGCGACGAGACTCCATCGATCACCTCGCCCTCCGCACCAATGAGAAATGCACGGAACGATGAAGTACCCCAATCTACGCCGATCAGCGCTGGTTCAGATGCGACCGAATTCATTCAGCAGATCCTCAACGGTTTTGCCTTGGGCCACCCATTTACGGGTTTCCTCCTCACGGTCAGCTTGCTCTTGAGCAAGGCGCACGGTTTCTTCGGCAATTTCCTGTGGAACCACAACGACGCCCATAAGATCAGCTACGATGAAATCTCCGGGGTTTACGACGACGCCCCCACAGGCAATGGGCACATTAATCGAAAGTTCTTCTTTACGTTCCGAGAACATCGTGTGCGTTCCGCGCGGCGTGATCGCGCGCGTCCAGATTGGCCAGTTGATGTCTTCCAACTCATCTGTGTCGCGCCCGGTGCCATCGACGATCATACCGCGAATGCCACGGTTCTTGGCCAGACCACCCATCAAACCGCCGCAGACCGACGTTTGACGATCTCCACCCGCGTCCACAACGATCACGTCCCCGGGTTGTCCCATTTCAAGCGCTCGCAATGGGTCGACCAGGTCGCCTTTTGAAAGCTGAACCGTCACGGCCTGGCCTGTCACCTTGGCGCGGAAGGCGGGTTTGATGGCGCTGTCCATCACGCCTGTTCGGTACTGCACATCCGCAAAAATGGCAGCGGCAGAGTACGCCTCCAACACCTTGTCGAATTTTTTGAGAAGTTCCGGGTTTCTTTCAAAATCATTGAAAACCCTGAGGTCCGTGCTGACGTCTGGCATTCTAGTCTCCTGTTATGCGGTAGATACGGCCAATGCGTCGGCATTGACGGTATAGTCGGGGTTTTGCCCTGTCAGGACCTTGGCCACCTGAGTGGCCGCGGTGACCCGCGCTGCGTGTATGGATTCCTCGGAATAGTAGGCCGCATGTGGTGTTACGAGGACGTTGGGCAGTGTGAACAACGGGTTGTCATCAGGCGCCCAGTTGGCGCGCTTTGCCGGCTCTTCTTCGGGGTCGTCGAGCCCTGCAGCGGCCAGATGGCCTTCGGTCAGCGCCCGGAACAGGGCTTTATTGTCGACCGTTGGTCCGCGTCCAGTGTTCACGAGTATCGCACCGGGTTTCATGACCGAAAATTCGGCATCCGACAAAAAGTGATGCGTGTTCGGCGTCATCGGCGCCTGCATCAGGATATAGTCGGACCTTGCCAGCAATTCAGGCTTGCTCACCAGCTCGACCCCAATCTTCGCGGCGACTTCTCTTGGCAAATACGGGTCGTAAGCGATGACCGTAACTCCGAAAGATTGCGCCCGCGCGACGATGGCTTGCCCGATTTTACCCAGCGAGACGACACCCATCGTCCGCCCGCGCAACCGATAGACCGGCTGCCCGCTTTGCCACTTCCAGACCCCTGCATGAGTGGCCCGATCATAGTCGGGCAACTTGCGCGCCAGGGTCAGCCAAAGGGCAATCGCGTGATCGGCGACTTCCTCAGTGCAATAGTTTTGCACGTTGGTAACGAGGATGCCTTTTTCCGTTGCCGTACCAACATCCACGATATCTACGCCTACGCCATAACGCGCGATGACCTCGCAGTTCCGCATCCGCGTAATCGTTTCTTTTCCGATCCGTGCATATTGGTTCATCATCGCTGCGCAATGCGGCGCGACATCGAACAGGTCTTCCTGGCGCTTGGCCTGAAGCGCAATCACCTCGGCTCCTGCGGCTTCCAGGATTTCCGTCTCAACGGCAACATCACCAAAGTCGTAATCGGTTATCACGACCTTGGGTTTGTCCGTTCTGGGGGGAAAGGCGGCGCGATCAGTCATAGGCACCCGCCGAATAGGTCAATTCGTACGAGTGGCTATAGAGCTCGAAAATGTTGCCAAACGGGTCTTCCATATAGACCATGCGATAAGGCTTTTCGCTTGGGTAATACTTGCGCACTTGGCTCATGCGCTGGCGCCCGCCCAGGTCTTCGATAACCTTGATGCGGCCTTCCAGATCCTCGTCCTGTACGCAGAAATGAAACAAGCCACGCCGCCAATATTCAAACGGTCGTTCTTCTTCGACGGTCTTCGGGAACTCAAACAATTCGATGCCAACACCGTCGCCCATTGACAAGTGCGCGATACGGAAGCTTCCCCAACCTTCCCCAAACACATCGTCGCACATCTGACCGATGGCGCTTTCGTCATGCAGGATTTCAGTTGGTTCCATCAGCACGTACAGGCCGAATGCCTTGGAATAAAACTCCACGGCTTTTTCCAGGTCGGGAACTGTGATGCCGATGTGAGAGAAAGTGAGAGCGGCCATAGCAGGCTCCTCCAGTTAGAAGTTAAAGAATATTGCGAACGATGCCGCCTTCGATCCGATGCGCAGAACCATTGGAGGCTGTGCTTGCAGAGATCGTGACGATCATGCGGGCGACTTCGTCTGGTTGGACAAAGCGTTGTATGAGCGATGTGGGCTCATCTGATTTGAAGTAATTGTCGACGATCGTGTCGAGCGGCTCACCCTTTTGATCGGCGAGGCCGTCAAAATAGGCTTCGACACCTTCGGTCCAGGTTGGACCAGGCAGGATCGAGTTAACCCGGACTTTTGTCCCCTTTGTCAATTCTGCCATGCCACGTGTCAGACCTAACATGGCAGTTTTAGTGACAGAATAATGCACCATCTGAGGTAGTGGTTTCACTGCCGCTTCGCTGGCCATGTTGATGATAGATCCCTTATCCTGGCCAAGCATGTCAGGCAGGAAAATCCGGCTCATCCGAACGGCGGACAGGACATTGATGTTGAAGTAATGCATCCAGTCGTCATCCGTGAGATCCTCGAACGGTTTGACCGAAAAGATGCCAACATTGTTCACCAGAACGTCCACCGCACCGCGCGCGCGGGCAAACTCTGCCAGAGTTTCCGCATCTGTGGTTTTGGTTAAGTCGGCCGCAATGCCTTCGACCTTGCCCAGAGATGACAGGTCGTCGACGCAGTCGGACACTTCCGCCTCGGTCAGGCCATGCACGATGACCCGCGCGCCTTCTTCCAGATAGACCCGGGCAGTGGCTTTGCCGATGCCGGAACCTGAACCAGTCACCAGGACCAGCTGATTTTTGAGCCCCAGATCCATCTCAGGCCTCCTTCTTAACGTTAGATGACTGCTGCGATGAAGGGCGGCCGAACATTCGACCCATCAAGCCCGAAATTTCCGCGCGCCACATGTCTATGCCAACGGCCAACAGAATGATCAGGCCCAACACGATGTTCTGAACCGAAGATGGCGCAGCGTTTAGGTTCAAACCATTCTGGACGATAACGATTGTCATCGCCCCCATCAGCGTGGCGAGGATGTTGCCGCGTCCGCCTGCAAGGCTGGCTCCGCCGACAACAGCAGCGGCAATGGCCTGCAGTTCTAGCGTCTGGCCATAGTTGGGCGAACCAGAGTTGAGGCGCGCTGACATCAGGATCGCACCAACCGCAGTCATAAAACCCGCGATGACAAATGTCGTCGTCTGAACTTTACGTACGTTAATACCCGTCAGAACGGCAGCGGCTGGGTTACCACCCACGGCATAGATCTCACGGCCGAGTTTCGTGAAGTTCATAGTGAACGCGGCAAGGACGTAGAAGAACACGAGGTAGAAGAAAGGCATCGGAACGCCGAACAGCTTGCCGTAAAAGATTGGCTCCAGCGCCGGATCCAGCGAGAAGATCGGAGACCCATTGTTGAAGGTCAGCGCAAGGCCCCTGAAGGCAATCAACGCCGCCAATGTTGTGATGAAAGACGGGATACGCCCGTAAGCTGTTATCAGCCCAATGAACAGACCAAGCAATCCGCCCATGAGAAGAATGAGTGGCAACGCCAGAACCAGTGGAATGCCAATAAATTTCAACATCTGCGCAAGGATCATGGTCAGCAAAGCCACCATAGACCCGGAACTCAGATCGATGCCCGCAGCGAAGATCACGATAGTAGACCCGATTGCGATCAAGGCCACGATACTTACCTGTAGGGACAGGTTTGAAAGGTTACCCGGGTTCAGGAAGCGTTCCGTCGTAAGTGCCACGATCAGTGCGACGATCACCATTGCTGCAAATGGTCCGATCAACTGGGTGTCAAAGATCCGCTTCATGCGAAAGCCTCCTTAGGCTTGGATTGAGGAGTGTCGGCGGACGCGCGCACAAGGTCGTCATGAGTAAGGTCGGATGCATCGACCGTGCGCACTATCGTTCCGTGCTGCACGACGGCAATCCGATCGCTCATCGCAAGCAACTCATCATGGTCTGAACTGATCAGAATGATCGATTTTCCCACCCGCGTGAGCCTGTTAATCAGCTTGTAAACAGCGATCTTAGCGCCGATATCGATCCCTTGCGTCGGTTCATCAAGGATCAGGATGTTAGAGGCTGAGAACAGCCAACGTGCAATCACGATCTTCTGCTGATTACCACCAGACAAGAAGTTGACCGTCTTTTCCTCGGCCTGGGTCGAGATTTCCAGATCGCGGATCAGGTCATGGGTGGCTTGCTCTTCCGCCTTGAGATTCAAGACACCGAACCGGCTTAGCCCGCCAAGGGACGCTGCGGTGACGTTCCCGCTTGCGCGGAAATTGAAGAACAACCCGTCAAACTTTCGGTTCTCTGGAACAAGAGCCAAACCCGCACGGATCGCATCAATTTCCCGGCGAAAGCGAACCGGTTTGCCGTTCAGTGATATCTGCCCGGCGGTTAGCTCGTCTGTCCCGAATAGGGCGCGGGCAATCTCTGTGCGGCCACTGCCCAATACGCCACCCAAGCCCAGAACTTCACCCCGGTGCAACGAAAACGATACATCTTTCACGCCCGAATTGGTGGCCAGACCCGCCGCCTCTAGCACGATATCCTTGGTCGCGTTCTGCTCCTTGGGATAATGCTCACCAATGTCCTCACCGACCATGGCGCTGACTATCTCAGAGACGTTGATCTTGGTCTCGCCACTTGCTCGCACAACGCAGCCGTTGCGCAAGATCGTCACTTCATCAACGATCCGTTCAACCTCATCCAGCCTGTGCGACACATAAAGAATAGCGGTGCCGCGCTCACGCATATTGCGCAGTAACTGGTGCAGGCGCTCAATTTCATCTTCACCCAATGCCGCCGTCGGCTCATCCAGGATGATCATGCGGGCGTCCATCGCGACGGCTTTCGCGATCTCGACCAGTTGTTGCTCGCCTACTGATAGCGAGCCGGTGATGGTTTCGGGTAAAACATCGACATCCATTTCCGCCAAGACCCGAGCGGCCTCGTCGTGGACCTTGGCCCAGTCGATCACACCAAAGCGGGACCGAGGCATATTGCCAAGGAAGATGTTTTCGCCAACCGACAAGGTGGGCACGATCGAGAATTCCTGAAAAACTGTTGCGACACCCAATTCACGTGCCGCTTGCGGGTCGCTGATCGTGACCGGCTTGCCATTGTGCAGGATTTGACCGCTATCGGGTTGCTGCACGCCGGACAGTGTCTTGATCATGGTCGACTTGCCACAGCCATTTTCTCCCAGTAGCCCATGAATGGAACCGGGCATAAGCCGGATGCAAACCTTGTCATTCGCCAAAACCCCGGGATAGGCCTTGGTGATATCGACAAACTCCCAAAGTGGCGTTGCGGGTGTCATTGCGATTGCCTCGATAAAAGCGAAACTCGGTTGAGTTGCACCCCGGCAGCACGCGCACGCGCCACCGGGAAGCGGGGAGAAAGCTCAGTACTCTTTGGACGGCTGCGGGAAGAGCTTTTCTGGCTCTTGCAGCACGCTGATCGCACCGTCTTTGTCTTCAATTGATGTGGGCGTTTCGATCCAGCCGCCGGGATAGGACCCGTTGAGTGCATCGATGGTTGCGTGCATGGCCGCCTTACCCATCAAGAAAGGTGAGGTGTTGACGGTTGCCGTGATGTTGCCAGCCGCGATTTCTTCAAGGCCGGACGTGTCGCCATCATTGCCCAAAAGGACGATGTCACTGCGGCCAAGCGCTTTCGCCGCAAAAGATGCCCCGATGATCATGTAGTCGTTCGCCGCAAAGATCATGTCGAGATCGGGGTTCGACTGCAGGATATCCATGCCAGCTGTGTTGCCGCCTTCAACGTTCCATTTACCGTCAATAGACACCACAACGTCGAAGTTTTCGTTGCCCTCGATACCGTCGAGGAAGCCGCCCACCCGCTCGGTCGAGTGATAGCCAGGCTGCCCTTCGATGATGCCTACTTTCAACGGTTGATCACCATAAGTCTCAATGGCCCAATCAGCGATAGCATGTGTACCGTTGCGCTGAGAGTACCCGACAACGCCATGAATTGGTGTCGGGAAGTTCGGGATGTCCGAGTTGATCATCAGAACTGCCATGCCCTTGTCGACGGCCTGCTTAAGCAGTGGTGCGGCTGCAAATTCATCGTGTGTACCAAAGATGATCGCATCCACATCCTGCGTCAGCACATCCTGGATCATACCCATTTGGCCGTTGATGTCCGCGCCGGACTGGGGCGCAAGCATAAAGACTTCGACCCCGGCCTCAGCAGCAACCGCTTTGATGCCTTCACCGATGGCGATGTAGTAGTTGAACTCGGTCGCGGGCGGCATATACGCGATCCGGAACGTTTCGTTCTTGGGTTCAATCGCATCGATTGGCGCCTGTGCCCCGTCCTCAAGTGGAACCGGTGCCGGGTAGTTTTCCGCCAGAGCGACCGTTGCCAGCGTGGCGAACCCCGCGGCAAGCGTCGTGGTCATGAGCGTTTTCAACATTGTTTTCTCCTCCAGAAATTCGTTGGTTATCCGTTGAATGGCGCGTCGATCACGCCACGAACGCCGGGTTTCACAGCAAAGAGGCCGCCGGATTCCGGTTCTTTTGTTAAAGCTGCTCCGTCACTCATCAGCCTTGAGGTCGTGATGAAGAGCGTATCGAGATCAGGGCCACCGAAAGCGCAACAGGTAGGCTTCCAGACCGGCACCTCGATCACGCGATCTATCGTGCCGTCGGGTGCGACGCGAATAACGCGATGGCCTTCCCATTCGGCGTTCCAAACACCGCCTTCGGCATCGACGCAGGACCCATCGGGCAAGCCAGGTTCATCCTTGAAAGAAACGTGCTGCCGACGGTTCGAAACGGCTCCACTGTCAGCATCGTAGTCGAACGCCACGATTTCGCGATCCGGGGTATCGGCAAAGAACATCGTGGCACCGTCCGGCGTGAAGCAAGTCGAATTGGCGCAAGACACCTCTTCTATGATCGTTTGTACGCTCAAATCCGTATCGACACAGATGACTGACGAATCGGCCTTACCTGAAACTTCGTTCATGCCTCCAACAATCAGTCGCCCCTGGCGATCGGTTCGCCCATCGTTCAGCCGTGTCTCCGGGTTGTTCGGCTCAAATCGCGTCACGAGGGTTTCCTCGCTCTTGGGTGAATCGAACAAGACAACTCGATCCGCATAAGCAACGATCAGACCGCCAGACGCGCGCGGCGCAAAGCAACACACGCGCTCCGGCATCTCATGAGATGCGGTTTCTGAGGTTGCAGGATCAAATGACCAAAGCGCACAGCCTTCAATGTCGGTCCACCAGACAAGACCATCGGCGGGATTCCAGAAAATCCCTTCCCCGTGCTGGTTCTTGCAATCGACGACCAACTCTACGTGCACTTTTGATCTCCTCAGCACTTTCTGATATCTGATATACCAGCTTGCCTAATCTGGTGTATCAGATATCTTACATCTGGCAACACCTTTTTTTGGAGATATCCTCAGATGGCGCTTGAGAGACCCAAGTCTTTGCGTGAACTCGCACTGGAACATTTGCGGAATAGTATTATCGATGGCTCCCTGAAAATGGGTCAGGTTTTGTCGGAGCGAAAAATCTCCGAAGAGCTGGGCGTATCGAAATCGCCAGTCCGCGAAGCACTCGCTCAATTACGTGACGAAGGGTTAGTCAGTATCGAGCCTCAAAAAGGTGCACGCGTGTTTTCGCTGTCTGAGCCGGAAGTGACTCAGATCTGCGATTTCAGACAGGCTATCGAAACTGCCGCCTTTGAACTTGCGTTGTTGCGGAACCCGGAAGGTCTTGCCGACGACATGCAGCGTGTCGTGAAGGACATGGAGAAGGAACGCAGGCGAGGTAATGAAAAGGGCTACCTTTCACTGGATACCGCATTTCATCAGTTGATTTTTGAACATGCCGGTAACGATTATCTGACGGCCAGCTATACACGCTACATCGGTAAGATTGCCGCATTGCGAACCCATTTGGCGAAGCTGCCACAGCATACTGAGCTCTCCTTCGACGAGCATTCGAAAATCGCTATTGCCGTTCGCGAAGGCGACATGGCCAAAATCAAATCTCTTCTCACAGCGCATATTGACCGCACCAGACAAGCCTACAAGAGCGCCGCCATCGTCCTCGAAGGAGCGACCGCATCCTAGCAGAAACGTAGCTTCGTTGTGACGGGGGCGGGCCAAAACGGCGCCGCCCCTTCCTTTTGGGCACCTCACGGTCTTTTCTTTTTCAGTTGACATCTGAGATATCAGATGCCAATCAAAAGGCAGGAGGAGACTTGTATGACGCCAATAATGAAGCCTGACTCACCGGGGCCACAGCCACTGATCCAGCTGGATCGGGTTGGCAAAAGCTTCGGGACGAACATTGTGTTGGACGGTGTCGACTTTGAATTGAGGCCCGGCGAAGTTCACGCGCTTTGTGGTGAAAACGGCGCCGGAAAATCCACCTGTCTCGGCCTGTTTTATGGGCTTCACCAACCTTCAGCTGGGCGTATCCTGTGCGACGGCAAGGAACAGCGGGTCGAAAGCCCGTCGCATGCGCAATCCCTGGGCATCGGCTGTGTTTTCCAAGAGCTCAGCCTCGCTGGCGCTCTCTCTGTTGCGGAAAACATCTACGCGGGCCGCGTACCCACCCGGTTCGGCGTAGTTGATTGGCCCGAACTGCGCCGCCGAGCGGAGGCGTTGCTGGCGGAATTCGGTCTGGATATCGACGTCTCAACACCCGTGGAAAACTTGCCGATCAGCTCCCGCCAGATTGTTGAAATCGCCAAGGCTCTGTCGTTGAATTCCCGCGTCCTTTTGCTGGATGAACCGACATCGGCATTGGCACCCGACGAAGTAGACGCATTATTCGAAGTCCTAAAGTCCCTGACAAAAAAAGGGATTGGCATCGTCTATGTCAGCCACCATATGGCCGAGATTTTCCAGATCTCGGATCGCATTACTGTTTTGCGAGATGGGCGCCACATCAGCACTTTACCGGTTTCGGAAACTTCTCAGGAACAAGTCGTTGCCGAGATGATCGGCGGCGCTCACCCCGGTGATGTCACGCGGTCAGGTAAGGTTAACGGCGAAGAGGTTTTGCATGTCCAAGAATTAACCCATCCAGGTGAATTCGAAGACATTTCTTTCTCCATTAAAGCCGGAGAGATTGTAGGGATGGCAGGGTTGATGGGCGCTCGCCGCAGCGAGATTGTTCGGTCGATTGTCGGGCTGATGCGTGGCGCGACCGGGGAGATCAGACTTCACGGCACGCCTGTTAACTTTGCGTCCTTGCGGCAAGCGATGCGTGCTGGGGTCGGGTTTGTTCCCGAAGAACGCAAGACTGAAGGCCTCTTTCTGGAACAATCACTCAGCGACAACCTGATCGCGGCCAGTCTTTCCGATCATGCGTCTGTTGGGTTCATGCTTTCGGGCTCGATCAAAGCAGCCAGCCAAACAGCCATTGACGCCTTCAGTGTCAAAACCAGCGGGATTAACGAACTTGTTGGTGATCTCTCAGGGGGCAATCAGCAAAAGATTATGTTGGCCAAGTGGCTCAAACGCGCGCCAGCTCTTCTGATCATTGAGGAGCCCACAAAAGGGGTCGATGTCGGAGCCAAATTCCAAATTCACACGGAACTTTTGCGTCGAGCAGCCGAGGGAATGGCCATCCTCGTCGTGTCATCCGATTTTCCCGAACTTGTCTCTCTCTCGACCCGCATCCTTGTCGTCCACGACGGTCGCCTCATGGGAGACATCGCAGCCGCTGAGGCAACCGAAACCACGCTTCTTCAAATGGCCGCCGGAAATTCCGTTCCAATTGTGGACGCACCCCAAACCAATCAATCAGGAGTCGCGACGTGACCATGACCGCTCAAGCCAACTTGCCCATGAAGCGTCCGCTGCTGCGCCGTGTCCTACAAGCCTTTGTCGACATTCGTGAACTGACGCTGATCGTTCTGATCGCCGCAATCATCATCGTAATGTCCAACGTTAATCCCTACTTCCTCAGCTTCTCAAACTTTCGAGCCGTGGCCGTGGGCATGGCCCCCACCGCGATCATCGTGATCGGTATGGCGATCCTACTTGCATCCGGTGGGTTCGATCTTTCCGTTGGATCGGTAATGGCTTTGTCTTCTACCGTCGTAGCCATGTTGCTTTTGACTGGCATGCCAATTCCGCTCGCTGTGGTATGCGGGTTAGTGCTGGGTGGAATTGTCGGTGTAGTGAACGGTTTGCTGGTGACCGGCCTCGGGATCAATCCGCTCATCGCGACCCTCGGCACGATGTCGATCGCGCGAGGCATCGCTCTTGTCCTGACCGAAGGTTTTTCTGTCTCAAGCCTGCCAGCATCATTTGCCTGGATCGGTAAGGCTGACATAGGCGGCTTTCCGGTCATCGTCTTGTTCACCATTCTGCTCGTCGTCCTGTTCGACCTGGCCGTCCGCCATACACGCTTTTTCCGTCAGGTCTACTTCATCGGCGCCAATGAAAAGGCCGCGATGTTGTCAGGCATCCATGTCACACGCGTGCGTATCATTCTGTACGCACTGACCGGTATTCTGGCTGCTTTGGCCGGAGTTTTGCTGGCCTCGCGCCTGATGAGCGGTACGCCCACAGCAGGCAACGGCATCGAACTTCAGGTTCTGGCCGCGGCAGTCATCGGTGGCGCATCCCTACGCGGCGGCGAAGGTACTATTCTTGGTGCTTTCCTCGGCGTCGTTTTCGTCGCGTTGATCAACAACACCATGACGATGCTGGCGGTATCGATCTACTGGCAGATGATCGTCATCGGCGGTGTGCTCGTTACAGCGGTCGCCTTGGACATGCTGATCCGAAGCAAACGGGGCTAATCCCGAAGCTTTCCAAAACTCAACAACAACCAAAGATCCAAAACAGGGAGACTACGATGACTGAATTGAACGTGAATCGGCGCAGGCTGCTGACAGCGGGCACCACCGCTGGATTGGCCGCAGCGTTCGGATTGCCCATGCTGTCCAAAGAAGCCATGGCGCAAGCGGCCGGCAAGGAGTATGTGTTCCTGTCCATCGTCACGCAGGTGCCGTTCTGGGTGGACTATCGAAATGCGATGGAAGACCTTGAGGAACTGATGGGCATCAAGGCCACATTCACCGGTCCGTTGGATTTCGACACGGCCGCACAAGCACGCCAATTGGATGAACTGATCGCTAGACGTCCCGCAGGCATCCTTATCTTCCCCGGTGATCCGGCCACTCTGGCCCCCGGTGTCGAGCGTGCGGTTGAGGCCGGTATTCCTGTCACATGTTGTATTGGCGATATTCCCGACAGCCCCCGGTCCACTTTCCTTGGTATCAACGGCGTTCAGGCAGGACGTGTCGGCGGCGAAATGCTCGCGCAAGCGATTGGCGGGAAAGGCAAGGTTATCCTCGGCACTTTCCCTGCCCCCTCCACATTGGAGCGGGTCGAAGGGTACAAACAGATCTTTGCCGAGAAATACCCTGATATCGAAGTGGTCGACGTTGTCAACGATAAGGCCGACCCGTCCTATGCGCCGACAGCCTATCTTCAGGCCATTCAGGCGAACCCGGATATTGTTGGCATTGGCGGCACGGACGGCGATAGCGGCAAAGGCGCTGCAATTGCCGTCAACGAGGCGGGACGCAAGGACATCAAGATCGTCGCGATGGACCGAAATGATGATATGCTTCCCTATATCGAAGACGGCACAATTCACGGCGCTGTGGCTCAGAAATCCTATCTGGAGATCTTTCTCGCCTTCCACATGATGCATTGGCAGAACACTGACGCGCTGAAGGTCTTGCCCGATTGGAAGGCGGCTGGCATCAATCCTTTGCCGGAGCGCGTTGAAACCGGGGTTATGCCGATCACTGCCGAAAACGTCGTCCAGTTCAAGCACACCTAAGGGATTGTCCCGGTGCATTCTATCGCGCCGGGAAACCGATAGGAGGGGGTACATGTCGGACAGATGGAGCGTTCTTCACCTGCAGCAAAACGATCTGCAGCTGACACTCCTGCCCGGCATCGGGGGCCGCTTATGGGATATAAACTTTCAAGGTCGCTCCCTCTTATTTCAAAACGCAGATCTCATCGGATTGGATGTCGATGACATACGGCTTGCTGATCTGCCCACACGCTCTCCACAATTTGGTTTTCCGCTCTGGGGCGGCGAGAAGACTTGGATCGCCCCAGATACTTCCTGGGTAAACGGCGCTCCGTTTCCCGTGTTGGACAGCGGCTCTTACCAGATCACTTCAAGAAGCAGCACGCATATCGACATGACCAGCGCAGTATGCCCGACCTCGCACTTGTCAGTATCGCGCCGCATCACACTAACCTGCGAGGAGAGCTGGGATATAGAACACATCGTGGTCAACCATGGGACCTCCTCGCGCCTGACCGGCATTTGGTCAGTCATGATGCTTAACACCCCCACCAAGGTCGGTGTCGAATTGGAAGACCCTGCATTTTATCCTGTTTTTGGCTCTTCCGAAGGGATGATAGCTACGCACGGCAAAGGCATTGTCGTGGATTTCAACAGACAGCAGGAATTCAAGGTCGGGCTACCGAACCCAAACGGACGTACAGTGGCGCGGTG
This sequence comes from Ruegeria sp. BF7, assembly GCF_056538605.1. Taxonomy (NCBI): domain Bacteria; kingdom Pseudomonadati; phylum Pseudomonadota; class Alphaproteobacteria; order Rhodobacterales; family Roseobacteraceae; genus Ruegeria; species Ruegeria sp. BF7. The sequence continues at coordinate 73,610 of NZ_JBQFTM010000012.1, forward strand.
CGGCGCTGATGGCCTTCTGCTGATGTGTTCAGTACCAGAACCTCAACAGGGCGATCAATTTGCACACGACTATCCGATTGAGGTCTTTAATTCGGGCGATTACGCCTATTGCGAAGCGGAGTGGCACTCCCCGGCACGCAATCTCGCACCGAATGAAACGCTGAATTTTCGGCAGACGTTCCGCGTCTTGGCGGAGGAAGATGCATCTCAAATGCCATTGGGACTCGCGAACAACAAGGAGTTCCTGTCATGCATGTCCTGATTACAGGCGCTGGTGGGCATCTCGGCCGCAAACTTTTTGACGCGCTAGAAAGCGACCCCGACTACACCGTTTCTGGCATCGACATTCGCCCCGTTGATCATCCCGACATTCACACCGCAGACCTGTCCGACGACAGCAGTTGGGTCAGTTTGCTTAAGGGCGTGGACGTTATCGTGCATCTAGCTGGTGACCGAGAGCCCTCCGCCACCTGGGCCTCCGCGATCAAACACAATATGGATGCAACGCTTTCTCTCTATCACCATGCGGCAGCCATGGGCGTCAGCCGAGTGGTTCTTGCCAGCTCCAACTGGGTTCACGGCGACAAAAGGTTCACGCATGAGGTGCTCAACAGCACGACACCACCAGGGCCAGTAAACGCCTACGGCATGTCAAAGCTATTCTGTGAACGGACAGGGGCATATTTCGCTGAGCATCACGGACTGTCGGTCATCTGCTTGCGCATCGGCTGGACACAATGGACTCACGACAACCAACCCGGCACACACATGGCGATGGGCCGGTGGGGTCAGGAAATGTGGTTGAGTGATCGGGACTTTCTAAGCGGAATGCGCGCCGCAATAGATGCCAAGGACATTTCCTTCGCAGCCCTGAACCTAATGTCTGATAACCCAGGCATGCGTTGGGATATCACCGAAACACGACAAGCGATTGGCTATTCTCCAGAGGATGGAAGCCCCGCGAAAACAACATTGGGCGTTGTCTTAAGATCGACGCTGAAACGGCTGTTTGCAGTCCGGCTCCCCAGCTATTTCACGACACGTTTTCCAGATTGGTAGAGTACAGGGCCCGGGTATTGTTGTCGCGTCGCGCAATCACACAAATCTCAGCGCCGTGTGAGCTGCCAACGCGAAGCGACCGGCCCATGCCTAGTTGGGTACAATAGGAAATTGGGTCAATGTTGTGACGGAAAGGTCAAACATCTCTGGCGTTTTATATGAAACCAGTGGCGGACCGAGGAGGATTCGAACCCCCGACCCCTTGATTCGTAGTTCAATGAATCCGGTATGTACTGACTATACTTGTGATTCCTTACCCTAACTCTTCAACAGCTTACAGGAAAATCCTGAAGACGAAGAGTGGAAACACACAACATGTAGCAGGCACACTTTCAGGCACACCCCTCTTCGTCTCCGATAGAACGACACCCTACAAAAAAACCAGTCCGCAAAAGAAAATGACCCTACCCAAAGCCCGGAACTGCCCAAATTGCGGCATAGAGTTCCAGCCCCGACGCCGCAATCAAAAGTACTGCCAACCCAACTGCCGTAAAGGAGCTTACCAACGGAAAGACCGGAAGAAGACCCCGGCAAATGCCAAGTCCAGCCCCACCAAGCGCAGAACGAACATGGAACTGTTTGAGTTCGCCAAGCGCCTAGCGGAAACAATGTACACAATGAAGCCCGCTGAGAGGCTGGGTTTTGTAAAGAGCCTTATCGATGAGGCTAGAAGTGGTAATCAAAAGATCAGAGAAGTCCTGACCAACCAGTTGCTTTTGTACGCTACAGTTGAGGATTGTCCGTGGCCGTACCACCGACGCTCAGGATCATTCCGGAACATCACTCAAGCAGTAAATGCCTACTGCAGAAAATTCTGGGGGGCAGGTGTGCTGGAAGTCATTCGAGACAATATACCAGAACCGGCGACGGGTGAGGTACCAATCGACGCAAGCGAAGTTTCAGTTAAGCCTGCTAACCATCGGGATCACCAAAACGTCGTCACCATATATTATAATAGCAACCCTATGCCCGGAGTGATCGAGACCAAGGAAGCACCGCTGGTACGTGTTCCAATCGAACTAGGAGACCTGAAGAGACACCTGAGAACTATCCCTGATTACATGCGAAGGCTGAATGAATTTTCACCCCCGTTGGCGGCTTAGGCAAGCCTTGGACGATGGCGGCAAAACTGGAGCGCTGAGGGGCCGTATGAGTTGCACGACATACCGTCTCTTCCGGTTCATGACAGTCTGATCGTTAGACAACGGGATCACGAGTTGGCATTAACGTTGCTGAAGGATGCGTATCAGGAACGATTTGGATTCATTCCCCAATTGAAGGCAGCTATAGAAAGCGGCATTGTTGTGGCAGCTACCCACAGTGCGTCCGGCCAATTGTTCACCATGTAACAAGCAACTCGCAGCCGGAAAAAGCTCGCACAAATGATCATAAGGGTATCCGCTGACAAATACCGCCTTTTTTACTTATCTCGGTCCAATTGTCCAGCAACAACGACTGCAGATCTTCATCTAATTGTTCGAACTTGATATAATAAATTTCATCATGAAATGATTTGAATTTTGAAATATCGCTCGGACACTTTGTCAATTTTCGAAGTTCATTTTCAGAGAATTCATTCGGATCGATACCCAAAGCGTTGAACCAATCAGATTCCCTTAAGTCAACATTTTCGAATGTCGCACCGTGAAATGTAGCGTAACGCAATCTCGTATCTTCGAAATTTAAGCTCGAAAGTTTAGAGTCCTCAAAGTATGAATTCACCAAAAACGAACCCGCAAAGTTTAAGGTGTAAAGTTGTAATTTTGAAAAATCCATCCCCGCCAAATCAATTCCCGATAAATCACTTTCGGAAAAATAATCTCTAAGCGGGTTGGATTTATATTTCTTAACTAGTTCAAGCACTTCGATATTAAGAGACCTCTTACTCTCCATATCGATGCTGACTTCCCGGCCAATGATGGGAATTTTTTTCGCAAGCCAATATAGTGCTTTTTCCCGTTCGGGTTGGTCAGAAATTGCCAGTATATCGTCGAGTACTGAAAGATGGGCCTTAGCTGACAAATACTGTTCGGATTCAATGTCGCTCGAGATGTTTTCAAGCACATGGTTAATTTGGTTATCCCTGATGGGCATCCAATAACTCGTCATTCCAAGCAGAGCGATGGCAACAAGTATTGCAATAAAATACTTGATCGGAAACCTAGCTAAATTGAACAGCAGAGAAACTGGCTTCTCATCTCTATCCGCCTCGCTAAATGGTATTTCAGAAGTTCTAAGGTATGGAATCCAATTAGTTTCTATGAAAACTGTATCGAAATAATCACTGTGACGTATGTCGTGGAACCGGTCTGTTACATGAACATCGCCGAATCCGAAGGTTCCTGTGGCACCGTACCCCCAAGTTAATGACTGCGCCAACACAGGCCAAACATCTTTCGTCCCGCATTCATTCAAAATTCCGATGCGGCTTTCTGCCGATCGGACTTGCTTTGAAACTCGAGCCCAATCGAAATTTGCCGGGACGACCGAACCACACATTATAAGGCGGTCAATCATGATGTCTGGGTTCTTTTTCAACACTTCGGTGATGGCGAACGTGCCAAAGCTGTGTGCAAATACTATTATCTTGCGATTTGGGTAGTTACTAATGACTGATCGAATTTGATTCTGAAGAACGTTGATTGGATTTGCACGAAGCAGTTTCATTGGAAGCAAAAAACGTATCACATCAAAGTAACCGTATTTGATTGGCAACACTTTGTAGTCTAACGCCTCAGTAATCATCGCTGCCACTCTAGACTGCCAGCGTGCAGCCGTCCGAATCCCATGAATCAAAATAACAACTGGTGTTTCGGGCGTCTCCGGCCCTTTTTCACTATACATATGCCAAGCTTCTCAAATTATATTTTTTCAATCAAGGCCTTAGAACGAGCAATATGATCAATACATAGTCACAATAACGATTGGCTGAGAAATTGGGCGCTGTCCTTTGAGTGTTCATGAATTCGTCGATCAATGGCGCGTTTGATCTGGTGACAGTGTTTCCTTCAAATCTTCGGTTCGTTTCTTAATGCCCCACCGATTGGAAAACTATCCACCTAAGCCAAGACGGTCAGCAAACAGCCGGGCTCTGCCGAGCTTACTTTCTTGTATTATTCGACATACCCGGTGGGCTGTATGACGTCATTCGAGTCCAGCTTCTTGCGAAGGAGGGCGTCAACTTGGTCTGCGCTTTGATTGTTTCTTTTAGCCTTTCCAGTTCCAAACCAAAATCGCCTGCTTCGTGTAACTTTTCAGCTGCTGATAATAGCGGTGGGCGGCATAAGGTCTGTAGGTGGCTACCTTATTGGGGGGGGTGCCATCCCCCTCTGCTAACAAGTCATCCCATACAATGTTCTATAAGAAGTATCTTAGGCATTACTAGGAAGCGTAAGCAGGACAACGAAGTTGCTACTAAGAACTCTCGTGGCGTTTGCAAAGTTAATTACTGCGCCTAACGGAGTTACGGCAGGCCACTGAATCGCCGTTTGCTACACTTGCAGTACCGATTGCCGGTAATGGCAGCTACGTGCAAATAAACTGACAAAGCCGTATCTCGCTTCCGACTTTGCTTCTTATGGGGCAGGCGTAACACGTCGTGATGCTGTTCAAAGCGGCCTTGTTCAAGTTGTCGCGCTCACTAGAGCATTATAGTGAACTGGTGCCACGGTCTCGATCATCTTTAGCAGGTGTTTAATGTTTGTCTGAGTCTCTCCAACCAATGCCGGGTCCAGTCCAGATAAAGTCGGATGCGACAGGTCATTGGTGTATTTGTACAATGAAGATTTAATCTGCTCGTCATAATTAAGATTCGTCAACTTCTTGAAAAATGATTTGCCTGTGGAATGTTGGTCCAAAAATGTTTCGAGTACTTTCCTCGCTATATTCGGAATTGGATAAGATTGAGCAATCGTTCCATCCGAAACAAATTCAGTTAATGATTTGAAGAGATAAATATACTCGTTGGGATGCTCCACCAGAATGCTGTCCAATGGCTTTAGCTCGCTTTCTCTTGCATCGGGGCTGGTTTGCGTACAATGCAGCATCCAGTAGGATTTATCCTTTTGGTTTCCGTAGGTAAGCCAACTAAGAAGTAGCTTTAAGAACTCGAAGTTATGCGTCAGTAGGAATACCTGTTTTGCATCCTTCACTGCGTTCTTCAGATATGAAAAAGCCTGATACACTGAGCTAGAGTCCAGACTTGAGATAGGATCATCAATTACGACAATTCCTTCTTTAATATCAAAATCTTGATCTTTCAATCCGACCGCAAAATACAGAAATGTGATGGCTGTTTTCTCACCTTCACTTAGCCTCTTTGCAGCGCGACCATAGCGCACAATTCGGTATCCCTCTCCTTCTGGCTCAAACTTCAAGTCATCGCGGCCAAGGAAAGAGGCCAGTTTCTTCGATAGGTCAGCAGCTGCTTGGTGCGAGTTTGATATTTTTGCTCGGTTAGTTTTGATCCGCTCTTCCAAATCGTTGATACCAAGCAAACTGTTTTTTGTATCGCCGTCATTGTAGATCTTGATCTTGTTTTCTAAATCTTTGCTTAGCTTTGATAGGTCTTCAACTTCCTGTTCGATGGTAGACAAAAAGTGCGTCTCGATCTTTGCAAAATTGTTGACCAACCTCGTCTGGTAGTCATTAGTCTCAGCATTGTGGCGTCTGATCAGGGAGTTAAGCGTTGATAGCGTTGCATCCCAGGTCGAGCTGTTCAGTACGGGAATTACTACATCGTAACTTTCGGTACGTCGGGTGAGCTTCTCCTGAAGCGCTTCCTCCATTGTTTTTAGATTCAACAAAACAACCTTTTGCTCTTCAGAAAGGTCCTTTGTGCCTTTGGAAAATTCATCACGAAGTTCAGGGTACAAGTTTTTTTCACTCAATCCTTGGATGCGCTCGACTTCGTCAGCAAGTGCGCGAACATCGGAAATTGTACTCTCAATCTCATCTTTGAGTTGGCTGTCCGATTTGTTGAAGTGGGCGGCCAAAGCTGCCTCACGCTCTTTAGGGACTTCTTGAAGACAGTACTCGCAGGTTCGATCTTCCTTTCGAGCGTGGAGGTCCCTCCCTCGCTCAATCCAAGCCGCCAATTCATGATTTGTCTGCAGTCGCTCTATTGCAGCGGAGGTGGCACTCTTGAGTCCGAGTTTTAGAACGCGGTTCCTCAGCATTTCAACCGCCTCAAATAGCGGTGGGCATCTTTGGCCGATCTGAATCTTGGGCGATGAAAATTCAGTCAGACTATCCATAGCAGGCTGCTTCATTGCGGCGGAAGCTGCGGCAAGTTCGTCCACGGACAGCTGCTTTCTACAGGTCAGGTCACCATAGGCTTTCTCAGCATTTCGTTTGTTGTATGTTCGTATGACTGCCCCATTAGCGGCTTCGGTAATTTTGGGGGCAACATCAGTAAACAGCTTACCTTTTTTCCTTCCAAGCCACGTTGCTTCATACTCTGCTTCTTCGAGTTTTTCGATAAGATCGTCACGCCGAGCCTCGTCAGCCCTAACAGTCTCAGCTAGTGTCTTATTCTCCTCACCAATCACGTAGATTGGATTGAGCGTGCCTTCGAGTTGCCCAATATTCGCATCCACATACTCAGCGTTGAACACTCTGATTTTTCGCGGATAGGCCGTTCCCTGCTGAAAATTGCCATCTGTCGGTCACGACCTTGTATTTGAGGTCGGGGAATCCTTCCGCTTTACCTTTGTTCAAGTCGGCAAAAAACCGAGAAAGCGTCGTCTTACCCGAGCCGTTGAGTCCATAGATCAAGTTAAACCGCTTGAAAGGTTCTATACCTGAGGGTTTTTTATAGTTGGAAAAGACACCAAGATTCTCAATCTTTTGGAAATGTTGGATCATCTAAAGGCCTAAATTTGTAAATTGTATCAATGGCTTCAACGGTGCTGTCGAACATGACCCAAGCCGAGCGGTCTGACAACCCAAAATTCTCGCTAAAATTGTACGCCGCCGCCCAAAAAATTGCAGAGGTTCTTTAAATGTTTGCAGCGAACTGGGTTCGCAGAGCTAAGTGCCAGCCGGTGTCCCTAGACTACCTCCTCGGGTACACATGGTGAAATTTTGCCTCCTGCTATTCTTAATGTGGGTGTGTCTCGAGATGGTTGATATTCAAACAACAATAACAACTCTCTAAACCCCCTGCTTTTTGAAGCCGTGTTTTCAAAGCCCCGCCCCCTTCGAAAATCTCTTAAAAACCTCGGGGCATCATGCTCGACGCCCAGCGCAGTAAGGCCCTCAACGCCAGCCGATAGACCATGCCCATGTGTCAGCCTCAGAGCGTGGCGGAAATGCCTGTCAATGGAGTCGAATTCGACTTTTGGCGGACACCCCGCCCCAACTTCTAAAACATCATTGGCAGACAAGGAGACCATCGCATGATGATTGGATATGCTCGCACCTCGACACTGGAACAGAAAGCATCCCTAGAGGCCCAGAGAGAGTCACTGAGGGGCGTTGGGTGCGAGAAGGTGTACGAGGAACAGATAAGCTCTGTGGCCCTCAGAGAGTCCCTCAACGCCGCTATGGAGTTCTGCCGAGAAGGTGACGTTCTGGTTGTGACCAAACTGGACAGACTAGCCCGGTCTGTGAAGCATCTCGGGGAGATTGTGGACGACCTAGAAGCAAGGAATGTCGGCCTTCGGGTGTTGAACTTAGGCTTGGACACCTCCAATGCCACGGGGAAGCTGATGCTCAATGTTCTTGGGTCTGTTGCCCAATTTGAACGGGAAATGATGCTGGAACGTCAACGGGAAGGCATCGCCAAGGCCAAGGCACAGGGCAAGTATAAAGGCCGGAAGCCGACGGCCCGTATGAAAAAGAATGCGGTGCTGGACCACTTGGCCCTAGGTCACAGCAAAAGGGAAACCGCAGCACTACTGGGGCTTTCCGAGCGGTCCGTTTATCGAATTGTCGGTGAATACCAAACTCAGGGTTTGTGTTCGGAGGATACCGGCCAATCAACAACTTAAGGGAGTGTTAGCTTGGTAGACGCACAGCCCTTACCTATTGCCTCACCTATGACGTGTTCAGGCTACAATCGAGCAGGATATGTTAGATACATACTAGGACTTACAAAACTTCTCTGCGATAACACTGCGAGAATAGATGGAAGAATTGAGATGCTCTCGGAAAAGCGAAAAGAGAAAAACAAAAGCAATCTGGGAAAGCGCCTTAAAGACGCAAGAACCGCCGCAGGGTTCACCCAGAAAGCAATGGCTGACGAACTTGGCATTGAATACTACACGATGGTCAGTCAAATGGAGTTGGGCTACATCAGCATCCCTGCGACGCTTTGGGGGCCGATTGCTGACGTTCTGAAGATGGACAAGTCGGAGTGGGTTTTGCTCTGCCTGAACGAGTACCAACCAGAACTCTATCGTGCATTGTTCGAAAATCGCAGTCGCCGTGAAGTCACCAAGTTCCTGACATTGCTGCGAAAAGGGCAACTAGAGAACACCCTGTCCGACTAACAATATACGTGGCCGAACAAATCGGCTTGACCATCATGTATGGAGTTACTAAACACTCCATCCGAAACTAGCGACGAGGATGAATGCCACCAGAATCAAACAAGATACAAGAGTATTGCCAACAGGAAGTATGGAGTTACTAAATACTTCTTCTGAAACAACCAGCAGGCATCACGCCGCAAATAGAAAGATCATCCGATGCAAATCTACAAAAGGCCCAATTCAACCTTCTATTACTACAGATTCATAGTGAACCATCGTGAGTATAGAGGCTCAACCAAACGTCGGGACAAAGCCGGGGCCAACCGCGTCATGATGGCCGAATACCATCGCATCATGGACATACGTCAGCATGGAGAGAAACCCGAGGTCACGCTTCGTGACGCGTTTCAACATTGTGTGGACAGCGTGAAAGACAAGGCCAAGGCAACCCATGACAGTTATCAGAACAGCATGAACAAGTTGCTGGGGCTGCGAGAGCGCTTCCAAGGCTTCTGGACTTTGGATCAAGGCAGGTTCATGTCCGACCTTTCTGATGACGATCTGGAAGATCACCTTCAAGCCCGATTGGACGAAGGATTTAGCCAGAACAGCATCAACATCGAAGTTCGGTTTATGAAGAGAGCATGGAACCTCTGCCGGAAGAAGCACAAGGTCAACCACGACATAACCTTCGTGTTGCCTAAAGGCTTCGTCAAATGTCGCTCCCTGTCAGAAGCAGAAGAACGAACGGTCATTGACTACTGCATTGCCAAACAGACCGAATTCCCCGACGCCTCGGCATGGTCGAAGGCCCACGACCTATTCATTTACCTGATTGACACAGGGGTTCGCCTTCGAGAGGCGACACTGGTCGATTGGGGAGCCATCGACATGCGGGAGCGCTATATCGACAACTACAACTTCAAAACCAAGAAAGAGGTCTTTGTTCCCATTTCTGACCGCCTGTTTGAGGTGTTGTCCTCGCTGCAAAACCAACCCCAGCCTTTCGTCAGCATGGACAGGGCCATCAAGAACCTAAGACGAGCCATCACCGAATGCTGCCCTTCAAGCCCCCGTGTTTTGGCTACCCAAGGCAAGGCAACGATCCACTCCTGCCGGGACACTTATGCTACGCGGATGCTGAACAACGGCATGAGGCTGGAAGAAGTCTCTCACCTTCTGGGTCATGCAACCATTGTCCAGACTCAGAAGTACGCCAAGTTCGCCAAGAAGGAAGTAGCTGATAAAGCACGGCAAATGCTCAACGCACGTAAAATCGCCTGATCAAAAAAGACATGGCACACTATCGGGAACAGTATGGAGTTACTATACAACCAATGGCACTCAAAGCACCACGTAAGTTACTGATTTTGTTGGATACCAATGGCGGACCGAGGAGGATTCGAACCCCCGACCCCTTGATTCGTAGTCAAGTACTCTATCCAGCTGAGCTATCGGTCCGCGTTGGTGAGGCGCTATGTAGACCTACCTCCGGGCACGTGCAAGTCGATTCTTGAAAAATGTTCTAAAAAGTCACGTCACCCTGCGGCAGGCGGATTTCAAAGGTTGTTCCCTCAGGTCCGGTCTCGGCCAGAACAAGGTCTCCACCATGTCCGCGCACCAGTTCTTGCGAGATTGCCAGACCAAGGCCCGACCCCCCTTTGCGCACCCCGCCCTGAAACGGCGTGAAAAGATTCTCGCGCGCTTTGGGCGGCAAGCCCGGGCCGTTATCCTTAATCTCGACGCACCAGTCATTCTCGTGAACACATCCTGCGATCGTGATCTTGCCCGGCTTGCCCGACGCCACCAACGCCTGACGGGCATTGCGCACAAGGTTCATCATCACGCGGAACATCTGTTCCGGGTCTGCGCGGGCGATCAGATCCTCCGGCACTTCGTTGACGATCTCGACGCAGGCATTGGCCACGGCCAGTCTTTCGCTGGCGGCTACATCCTCGGCCACGTCTCGCAGGGGCACCATGGTCAGGGTCGGCGCAGGTTCCTCGGCGCGGCCAAAGGCCAGCGTACTCTCGCACAGGGACACGGCCCGGGTGATCGAGTTCACCAACTTCGGGGCCATACGGCGCACCAGCGGGTCGTCACTGGCCTCGATCCGGTCAGTGAAAAGCTGTGCCGAAGTCAGGATGTTGCGCAGATCGTGGCTGACCTTGGCCACAGCTCCGCCCAGCTGTGCGAGACGTTCACGTTGCTTCAAAGCCTGCGTCAATTCGGTCTGCAGCTGTTGCAGGGCTTCTTCCGCCTCGCGCAGTTCGGTCACTTTGGAATTGGGAGAGATAATTCCCCGTGCGTCCTCGGGTGCACCCGCATAGCGCTGCATATAGCCCACAACTCCCTTGATGGGCTTCACCAGAACAACCCGAACGGCCAGAAACAGGAAAAACGCGGTGATGATCGAAATGACAAATGACAGGCCCAGGATACGCAGCCCATAATCCGTCATCGCCATGCGCAGGGGCTCGGTGTCTGTGGTGACCTCGATCAGCAACCCCGCCCCTTTGACAGGCTCACCGATCACGCGAATGACCTCATTTTCCGGCGTGAACAGACGCGTGACGGCATCTCTAATCAATATCCAAGGCCCCGCATCGCGCAGGTCGTAGGTTCTGGTGATCGGCTCGGGAATCGGGGAAGACAACATCAACTGCCGTACCTCATCCCGCCGCAGCACTACGTTATAGACCCCGGCATTGGCCAGCAGTTCGGCTTCAAGATCATCGGCCAGCATGTCATCGGCCAGCAGAGCCAATGACGCGATCTGGGCGCGCTCAAGCCGGTTCAGCAGGAAATCTTCGCGAAAACGCGCAATCGAGGGCACAAAGATCAGAACCTCGGCCAACATCACGAAGACCGTCGTCAGGATCAGAAATCGGCCCGACAGCGAGTTCACTAAGCTCTCCTTTTCCGGTCAGGGCATCCAGCGCTGGACGAACCGGACCACCCGTTTAACCATTTGATTCTCAAATAGCCTTGGCGAGAAATAGGCACCCGCCACCCTTTTGTTAAGCTCTCCGATCGTCGGATAAGGCGAAACCATTGCAGCGATCTGCCCCATCTTCAGGTTATTGGCCAAGACCAGCGACCACAAGTTGATCAATTCGCCCGCCTGATGCCCAACGATTGTGGTCCCGACTGGGCGGCCTTTTACGACCATGACCTTAATGAAGCCGTTCGTCTTGCGTTCCGAAATGGCGCGGTCGTTATGGTGATAGTCAAAGCGTACGATCTCGAGTTTGTCGCCGTGCTGGTCGCGCGCCTGCGCCTCGGTCAGGCCAATCTGCGCCAGTTCGGGATCGGTATAGGTGGCCCAAGGGATATGTGCTGTTTTCGCCTTTGACGGCAGTCCAAACAGGGCCGATCGGATGATAATCCCGGCGTGATATCCGGCCACATGGGTAAATTGCATCCCACCTGTAACGTCACCGATGGCGTAGACCTTCCGGTTCGTCGTCCGCAGCGTCTCATCCACCTTGATCCCGGTTCGGGTAGGTTCGATCCCCGCGGCCTTCAGGTTCAAACGGTCGGTATTGGCCTTGCGTCCGGCCGCCAGCAGCAGATGCGAGCCGGTATAGATGTCGCCATTCTCGGTCACGACCTCGACCAGGCCCTTATTGTTGCGAATTTGGGCAACCATTGCCTTTTCGTGAATCGCCACACCTTCGGCCCGCAGCGTGTCCAGCACAATCTCGGCCGCTTCGGGGTCGTCTTTGCCCAGCGCCTGCAGGCCCTCGATCACCGTCACCTCGCTGCCCAACCGGATATGGGCCTGCGCCATTTCCATGCCGATGGGGCCACCGCCAATAATCACCAGATGCTCCGGTTTTTCGCGCAGGTCGAAGATGGTTTCGTTGGTATAGTACGGCACCTGATCCAACCCGGGGATCGGTGGAAACAGAGGCGACGAGCCCGTCGCAATCACCACGCGTCGTGCAGTGATCAAGTTCTCACCCGCTTGCACCTGGGTCGGAGAGACAAAGCTGCCAAATTCCCGGATCACCCGGACTCCGAACCCTTCGAACCGCTCCTGACTGTCCATCGGCTCGATCTGGGCGATCACGTCATACACGTGGTCCTTGGCGGCGGCGTAGTCGACTTGAGGGACTACATCCGCCACGCCCAGCGCGGCGGAATGCGCCTGCCCATAAGCCGCTTTTCCACTGGCGATCAGCGCCTTGGAGGGAACGCAGCCGAAGTTCAGGCAATCGCCGCCCATCTTGTGGCCTTCCAGCAGAATGACATCCGCCCCCATCTGGCTGGCCCCGGCCGCCACGGACAGACCGCCCGACCCGGCCCCGATCACCAGGATATCCGTTTTCAGGTCTCGCATGAGTTCAGGCGCCCTTTTTGCCACGCAGGACTTTGATGACTATCGGCAGAGCAGCCAGCACACACAAGCCGATGATTGGGCCGATGACGAAGGGCTCCCACAGCAGCGAGACATCCGGTGTCTCGCCCCGGTCGAACACACCGCCCAACCCGACACCGATCCACGTGTAGACGATGCCGCCCGGAATGATGCCCAGCGCGGTGGTAATCAGAAAGTTGCGGAACTTCACCCCCACCAACGCAGGAACTAGATTGGCCACAAAGAACGGCACTACCGGCACAAGGCGCAGCAGAAACAGGACCGAGATTTCGTTCTCACGCAGGCCTTCTTTCAGCTTTTTGATCGTCCCTTCAGAGGATTCCAACCGTGCGGTCAGGGATTTGCCTAGGCCCCAACGCGCCGCCAGAAAAATGGTCGAAGCGCCGATAGTGGCGGCAAAGACGTTGAAGACGGTGCCCGCAAACAGGCCGAACAGGAACCCTCCGGTCATCGAGGCAACAGCGGCCCCCGGCAGCGAAAAGGCCACAATCACGATATAAACCGTGATGAATACGGCTGCCATCACCCAATAGTGCGAGTCGCGCAACGCCAGCAGTGCCTCGCGATTGTCGCGCAGTGTCTCGAAAGTAAGGTAGTCGCCCAAGGTGAAGAACCCCACCGCGGCAACAGTGAGAATCACCAGCAACGGGATATGGCGCGCAAGCCCGCTGCGCGGTGCCTGAGTTGTATCGCTCATGAGGCTGTCCGGTTTTGTTCGTTTCATTCTGTCCCCAACATGCGCCGCCCAAGGCCCGCGCAACAGGGACTTCACGCGGCCTTGATGTTTACGGCAGGGAATGTGAGTGTTTGGGGTCTAAAACCACGATTTTGAAACCTTTTGCCCGACCCGGTTACAGAATTGTTGCAAAAGGCGTCAAAACTCACACCTAGGGGTTTGACTTACCCCCCGCTTCCCAGTAGAGGACGGGCTTCGAACACTAGGGCCAGGCGAATCCGCGCCGCACCCCACCGCTATAGATTGGAGACGGAGCGATGAAACGCACCTATCAGCCTTCGAACCTGGTTCGCAAACGCCGCCACGGTTTCCGCGCGCGCATGGCCACCAAGGCCGGCCGCAAAATCCTGAACGCGCGCCGCGCACGTGGCCGCAAGTCGCTGAGCGCGTAAACCGCTCACCGATCAGGTTATGAACATGACGCCGCCGGAGGCCCCTGTGGATGGTAAGAACCAGCCCGGGGAAACGCCCCCGGCGGCGTCCGTTTGCGCACCTGAAACTTTGACCGTTCTCAAGAAACGGTCAGATTTCCTGAAAGCCGCCCGCGCGCGTCGGCAGGGCACCTCATCGATGATGGTACAGGCCCGCAGGCGCGCCCCGGACGAAGCGCCGGGGATTCGTGTCGGTTTCACCTGTTCCAAGAAAGTCGGCAATGCTGTGGCCCGTAACCGCGCCAAGCGGCGTCTACGCGAGGCCGCCCGCGCCGTGCTGCCTGCGCAAGGACAGGACGGATGGGACTACGTTTTGATCGGCCGCGCCGAGGTCACTGCAGAACGCCCGTTCGACGCCCTTCTCGATGACCTGCGATATGCCCTGCGCAAAGTGCACGGGCCGCGGGAATGAAATTGCTGGCGCATATCCTTGCCTTGCCTGTCCGGGCCTATCGGCTGGTGTTCAGCCCTTGGGTTGGGTTCAACTGCCGCTATCAGCCCACATGCTCGGCCTATGCCCTGGAGGCGCTGGAAAAACACGGGGCCATCAAAGGTGCATGGCTGGCGGCCCGGCGGATCGGGCGCTGCCATCCGTGGGGTGGTGACGGGTACGATCCGGTGCCCGAGTGCAAATGCGAAGATTCCGCGTGACCCCCGGTCAGACTTGACCCATCAAAATCCGCGCTAAACACTTGGATCCACACAGCCCGAGCTCCAGATGACATCCGACGCGCACCAAAAGCTGCCCACGCATGAGGTCCTGAATCAACCGCCAATGCGCGGGGATTGCGACCTTTGGGCCGCCGACCCGGTGCTGCGCAATGCGGTTGGCTTCGCTGCAGGCCGCACCGCGCCTCTGGAGGTATATGGCGAGCACTTGGGACGCGCTGAGACCCGCGAGTTGGGCCGCATCGCAAACCAGCATCCGCCAGAACCACTGTTGTTCGACTCAGGCGGCAGGCGTTTGGACGAAGTTCGCTTTCACCCCGCCTACCATCAAATGATGCAGATCAGCCAATCCTCCGGATACGCCGCCCTGCCATGGGACGGGCAGCCGGGTGGCCATACTACTCATGCCGCGATGATCTATATGGCCAGTCAGGTCGAACCGGGGCACTGCTGCCCGTTGACCATGACCTATGCGGCCTATCCGGTGCTGGACGTGAACACGGATATAGCCGCAATCTGGCAACCAAAGCTTACGGCACGTACATACGACCCGGCTACAAAACCAATCACGCAGAAAACCAGTGCCACGCTGGGCATGGCGATGACCGAGAAACAGGGCGGCTCGGACCTGCGCGCCAATACCACCACGGCCACGCGGGATGGCGATCACTGGCACTTGCGCGGGCACAAGTGGTTTTGCTCGGCCCCGATGTCGGACGGATTTCTGACGCTGGCGCAGACCCCGGGCGGACTGACCTGTTTCCTTCTCCCCCGTTGGCTGGAGGGTGCGCGCAACGCTATTCAGCTGATGCGACTGAAGGATAAGCTGGGCAACAGGTCCAATGCCTCGGCTGAAATTGAATACCACGACGCACTGGCCTATCAACTGGGCGACGAGGGCGCTGGTGTGCACACGATCATCGAAATGGTGCACCATACGCGGCTGGATACGGCCATGGCCCCCGCGGGTCTGATGCGTGCCGCTCTGGCCGAGGCGCATCACTGGGTTACCCATCGCAGTGCCTTTCAGCGTCGGTTGATCGACCAGCCGCTGATGCGTGCGGTTCTGGCGGATCTGGTGCTGGACTGGGAAGGCGCGCTGACACTGGGGATGCGCGTAGCACAGGCGTTCGACGGCCAGGCCCCCGAGGACAAGGCATTTGCCCGGATCAGTGTCGCTCTGGCCAAGTTCCTGAACAACAAGCTTTGCCCCGTGGTCGTGGCCGAAGCAATGGAAGTGTTGGGCGGTATGGGTTATGTCGAGGATACCCCCCTGCCCCTGCTTTATCGTGAGGCCCCCCTGAACGGCATCTGGGAGGGGTCGGGCAATGTGATCTGCCTCGACATCTTGCGCACTCTTACCCGCGAGCCGCTGGCCGTTGATGTGTTGCAAACGGAACTGGACGCCGCAACGGGTGCGGACCGCGCCTATGACGCAGCCCTGAAGGCACATCGCGACCGATGGCCCAACCTCCCCCCCGAGGCCGAGGCGCGCTGGTTTGCCGAACGCACGGCGCTGCTGCTCACTGCCTCACAACTTCTGCGCAATGCCCCCGGCGCGGTTGCCGATGGGTTCATAGGCACGCGTCTTTCGGGCGACAGCGGGCGCATCCCCGGGTCGGTGACCGGGCTGGACACAGGCGCGCTACTGGCCCGCCTCGGCTGACCGGTCCCCTTGCCCGGTTGCGTCAACTGCTGTAGGGGCTGCGCATGTTTGACGAAGCTGACGATATCCATCCGCTCTTTGCCGGCGCGCCCTCGACCACTGAGTTCAAGAAGCTGCGCAAACGAATCGTGCGCCAGACCCGCGAAGCCATTGAGCAATACGGGATGGTGGACCCGTCCGCTCATGACAAAGACGGCAAGCCGCCCCGCTGGCTGGTGTGCCTGTCGGGCGGCAAGGACAGCTATACCCTGCTGGCGGTCCTTTATGAGCTGAAATGGCGCGGGTTGCTACCGGTTGATCTTTTGGCCTGCAATCTGGATCAGGGTCAGCCCGGATTTCCGGCCACTGTCCTGCCCGAGTTTCTGGAACGCATGGGTGTACCCCACCGCATCGAATATCAGGACACCTATTCCGTTGTGATGGACAAGGTTCCGCAGGGCCGCACCTTTTGCGCGTTATGTTCCCGCCTGCGCCGGGGCAACCTATACCGGATCGCGCGCGAGGAAGGCTGCAGCGCCGTAGTTCTGGGCCATCACAGGGACGATATCCTTGAGACGTTCTTCATGAACCTGTTCCACGGCGGACGTCTGGCGACGATGCCACCGAAATTGGTGAACGAAGAAGGCGACCTATTCGTCTTCCGCCCGCTGGCCCACGTGGCCGAGGCCGATTGCGCGAAATTCGCCACCTCGATGAACTACCCCATTATCCCCTGCGACTTGTGCGGAAGTCAGGACGGGCTGCAGCGCCAACAGGTCAAGCAGATTCTGGATCAGTGGGAAAAGAACAGCCCCGGTCGGCGTCAGGTGATGTTTCGGGCCCTGACCAACGCGCGGCCCTCGCATTTGCTGGACCCGAAACTGTTCGATTTCCAGGCGCTCGCGCTAAACCCCGGCGAAAAAGACGAAAATTCGGGTGAAATTCCACTGTTGCGTTAACGTCTGACTCAGATTGGTTTTCTACGGTTGCCCAATACGTGCTATGCCTAAACGTAGGGGCCCAGAAAACCGATGTGGAAACGTTTCTCCGTTGAACGCGTTCTCGATGCTCTAACTTCCATTCTGAGCGGACCTGCCGCTTTGGCTTTTGTCCCGGCGATCAGCCTGGCGGCTTTCTGGATCGGCGGGGAACGGGCATTGGTGGTTGCCGCCCTATGCCTGCCGCTGGTTTTCCTGGGTGCCGCCACATTTGACGCCCGCTCCGACCAGCAGCGCCAGCGGCGCAACGCGCCCGGCGGCATGATGGCCATTGACGCCTTTGCCGCGGAAATGGAAAGTATTTTTAAAACATTCGCGCCCGGGGGGGCAGATTCAGCCTGCATCCTCGTTGCGCTGGACGACTTTTCAGATTTTCTGGATTTGCACGGCAACGCCGCGGCCGATCATCTGACCGACCAATTTAGCCGCCGCATCCTCTCGGTCATACGCACGCAGGATATCGTGACCCGCCTGGACCAGAACAAGACCGCAATTGGCCTGCAACCTTCGCGCCAGCTGGATCTTGAGGCCTGCATTCAGATGGCCGGACGCATTCAGGCCGTTGTTGAGGAGCCTTTCACACTCAACGGTACAGGAGTGTATGTGTCCTGCTCGATCGGATTCAGCCAGCTTTCCAGCGCCGCTGATGGCCAGTACGAAGACTGGATCGACGCCGCCTCGGCCGCTTTGGGCGAAGCGCAAAGAAACGGACCGTCAACCATTCGCGCCTTTTCCAGCGAAACGCAGCGTCGTTCGCGCATTCGTGCCAATCTGCGCAAAGAGTTCGAAACGGCGCTGGACAACGGTGAAATCCGCCCCTGGTACCAGCCTCAGATTTCGACCAACACGGGGCGCGTGACCGGGTTCGAGGCGCTGGCCCGCTGGGAACATCCTCAAAAAGGGGTGTTGAGCCCACAGGTGTTCCTACCCTTCGCCGAACAGGCCGAGTTGATGGAGAAACTTGGACAGGCGATGCGGCATCACGCCTTTGCTGCCATGCGCGATTGGGATCGTGCCGGGATAGTGGTGCCCCGGATCGGTGTGAATTTCTCATCCGACGAACTGCGCGACCCGGTCCTGATCGACCGACTGAAATGGGAACTGGACCAGAATGACCTGACGCCCGACCGCCTAGCGGTTGAGATTCTGGAAACCGTGTTCTCGCGGCGACCCGACGATGTGATCACCCGCAACGTGACGAGCATGTCCAAACTTGGATGTTGCATTGATCTGGATGATTTCGGCACTGGGCATGCCTCGATTGCATCGATCAAGCGCTTTAATGTCTCGCGGATCAAAATCGACCGGTCCTTTGTCGCCAAAGCGGATCGTGACGCCAGCCAGCAGCAGTTGGTAAGCGCCATCCTGACCATGTCCGAGCGCCTGAATGTCGAAACGCTGGCCGAAGGGGTTGAAACTCAGGGCGAACATGCCCTGATGGCCCAACTGGGATGCGATCATGTTCAGGGCTTCGGGATTGGCAAACCGATGCCGTTTGAAAAGACGCTGGACTGGGTTGCCGCACATCAGAACAAAGTCAACGGAGTGCCGAAAATCGGGCGCAGAACTGGCCCGTAATCGAAGATTTCCACCACAGAAACGCGATCCGTGACGAATTAACAAGCGATTCCGCTTGACCTTTGGGCCAGCACTCTGTTGAACCCACCGGGTGTGTTTCACTGCTTAAGGTGGCTGTCCCCGATGGACGATCAGAACAAGAATCTCATCCTTGCAACCGCGCTCAGCTTTCTCGTGATCCTTGTTTGGTTCGTGCTGTTCCCGCCGCCGGAACAAGAGCTCGCACCAGATCAGGCCGAGGTGACCGCTGTCGACGGCAGTGAGATTCAGACGCCCAACGCTGCGGGCACCAGCACCGTCGGTGAAGCGACAACTGCCGCCGAAGAAACCCTGCCCGAAGAACAGGCCCCACGGGTCGAGATCGACACCCCTCGCCTGAAGGGCAGTCTGTCGCTGTCGGGCGGTCGCATCGACGAGTTGTTTCTGAAGGACTACAAGGTCTCGATCAAAGAAGGCGCACCAATCGTCGAGCTTCTGTCTCCGGTCGGATCGGATTCGGCTTATTACGCCCTCTATGGCTGGGCTCCGGGTGCCGGAGTGGCCGGCGCCGACGTACCGGGCCCGAACACTCTTTGGACTGTGGAACAGGGTGAGACGCTGGGGGTCGACACACCGATCACCCTGAATTGGGACAACGGCAAAGGGCTGACCTTCCGCCGCACGATCTCGGTTGACGAGGACTATATGTTCACGGTCAACCAGTCCGTCGAAAACAACAGCCAGGCCGCGGTTGGAATGGCCCCCTATGGTATTCTGGCCCGCCACGGCATTGGTGAGGACGGCGACCTGCCCGACCTGAAGAACTTCTTCATCCTGCATGAAGGCGTGATTGGCATGGCCGATGGAACACTGGCCGAGATCGACTACGGCGATGTCCGCGATTTCGACATCGACCCCAACGAACGGGCGCAGGCCGAGGTTTATCAGGTCAAGGAAGACGGCTGGATCGGCTTTACCGACCACTATTGGATGACCACGCTGATCCCCGAACCCGGGACCGCGTTCAAGGCCGCCGCGAAATACGACGCGCGCCGCAAGATCTATCAGACCGAAACGGTTCTGCCGACGGTAACTGTTGCCCCCGGTGCGACCGAAGAGGTCACCACTCAGTTGTTCGCCGGTGCCAAGGAATGGGAAACCATCCGTGAATATCAAGCGGAAGGTGTCCAGAAGTTCATCGACAGCATCGACTGGGGCTGGTTCTTCTTCCTGACCAAGCCGATCTTCTGGCTGCTGCACAACATCAATGCCCTGATCGGCAACATGGGCTGGTCCATTATCGGCCTGACCCTGATCATCAAGGCCATCCTGTTCCCGCTAGCGTTCAAGTCCTATGTCTCGATGGCGAAGATGAAGGAACTCCAGCCGCAGATGGAGGCTTTGAAAGAGGCCGCTGGTGACGACCGTCAGAAGATGCAGCAGGGCATGATGGAGCTGTACAAGAAGGAAAAGGTGAACCCGGCTGCGGGCTGTCTGCCGATCCTGATGCAGATTCCGATCTTCTTCTCGCTGTACAAGGTGATCTTCGTCACCATCGAACTGCGTCAGGCCCCGTGGTTTGGCCCGTTCCAGGACCTGAGCGCGCCGGACCCGACCTCGATCATGAACCTGTTCGGCCTGCTGCCTTTTGCCGGTCCGCAGCCCGACAGCCTCATGGCGCTGATCTTCATCGGTATCCTGCCGCTGTTGCTGGGTATCTCGATGTGGCTTCAACAAAAGCTGAACCCGGCACCAACCGACCCGACGCAGGCGATGATCTTTGCCTGGATGCCGTGGGTGTTCATGTTTATGCTGGGCAGCTTTGCCAGCGGGCTGGTGGTTTACTGGATCGCGAACAACACGATTACGTTCACTCAGCAGTACCTGATCATGCGCAGCCAGGGTTACAAACCGGACGTGTTCGGCAACATTAAGTCTGGCTTCAAGCGCACGCCGAAAACGGATGACAAATGACAGCTGAAGTGATCCAGCTTTGGCGACATCCGATCAAAAGCCATGGTCGTGAAGCCGTCGAAACCGTATCTGTGATCCCCGGGCAGACTATGCCCGGGGATCGTGTTTGGGCGGTTGCGCATGAGGCGTCCAAGGCGGACGGCTCGGAATGGGTGCCGTGCGCCAATTTCAGCCGGGGCGCAAAAGCGCCGCAGTTGATGGCAATCTCAACGCTGTCCAACGGTGAAACCCTGACGTTGTCCCACCCGGACCGCCCGGACCTGACCTTTGCCCCGGACAGCGAGCAGCAGGCGTTTCTGGACTGGGTCAAACCTCTGATGCCTTCAGACCGGGCCGCCTCGGCGCGGATCATCCGGGTTCCGGGGCGCGGCATGACCGACAGCGATTTTCCCTCAATCAGCCTGTGCAACATGTCGTCTCACCGCGCAGTTGGACAAAAACTGGGGCAGGACCTTTCAATCCACCGCTGGCGCGGTAACATCTGGTTCGATGGAATGCCGCTGTGGGAGGAATTCGAATGGCTGGACCGCGAAGTTCGCATCGGCGGGGCGGTGTTCCGCGTCCGTGAACGCATCACGCGCTGTCTGGCAACAACGGCAAACCCGGAAACAGGCCTGCGCGATGCAGATACTCTGGACGCGTTGGAAACCTGGGGACACAAGAATTTTGGCGTCTATGCCGAGGTTCTCAAAGGTGGCGAAATCTCCGTTGGCGACAAGGTGGAACCGCTATGAGTACACTCCCCTTCCCCCTGGCGAAAGACCCGGACGAGTTCGCGTCGGAGCGTGGTCGTAAACTGTTTGCAGGCGAGTCCGAATTCGTCAAAGGTGTGGTTGCAATGAACGGCCTGCCCGCGCCCGACCGGCTGGAGGTCTGCTTTGCGGGCCGCTCAAACGTGGGGAAATCCAGCCTGATCAATGCGCTGACCGGCACCAAGGGGCTGGCACGCGCCTCGAATACGCCGGGCCGTACCCAAGAAATCAACTTCTTCACCCAAGGCCCCGAACTGTATCTGGTTGACCTGCCCGGTTATGGCTATGCCAACGCGCCGGTGAAGGTGGTGGAGAAGTGGCAACGGCTGTTGAAACAGTACCTGAGTGGTCGTCAGACCCTGCGCCGGGCCTTTGTCCTGATTGACTCGCGCCATGGAGTGAAACCGGTCGATGCCGAGATCATGAAGCTGTTGGATACCAGCGCCGTGACCTTTCAATGCGTGATGACCAAGGCCGACAAGGTCAAGGCCAAGGATCGCGAAAAGGTGTTGGAGCAGGTGCGTGGCGCGCTGTCTAAACACCCTGCGGCCTTTCCGGAAATCGTGCTGACCTCGTCTGAAAAAGGCGATGGCATTCCGACACTACGCTCGATCATCGCGCATCTGGAATGAGCCTGCCGGTTCGCCTCTTCGCCTTGTTGACCACGCTGGCGGTGTTGCTGACCGGCACGATCCCACAGGGTTGGATGCCAACCAAGGGCGATGACGGCAGAATGCTGCTGGTGCTGTGTACCGGCGAAGGGACAGTCGAACAATGGGTCGATCTGGGCCCGGACGATCCCATCCATGACAATGGTGACCAGCGCATCATGTGCCCTTTTGCGGGCCTGACTGCGGATGTAGATCTGCTCCCGGTCGGAGCAATCTTGCCTGTTGGCACCTTGATCCAGCCCCGCTGGCCACACCGCGACTTCACTCACCGCAGTGCCGGATTCCATTCCCGGTATGATGCAAGGGCCCCACCTGTCTTCTCCTGATTCATTTCAAATCATGAAAGCCTGCGCAGGCGCTGCGCGGGGCAATTTTCGAATCCGGAGAACACTATGGCACTGGATAGCCAAACCCTGGGGGAAACCCCGGCGCAGACCACTGCTGCGCAAAAATTCTATTTCGCCGCCTGGCGGTGGCATTTCTACGCGGGGATTTTCGTCATCCCCTTCCTGCTAATTCTGACCGTCACCGGCTTGATTATGATGTTCATTACGCAGTTTGACGGGCGAGACGGTGAAAAGATCGCGGTCGAGGTTCAGGGCGCGGCCCTGACCGCCTCACAACAGGCCGAGGTCGCTCTGACAGAGGTTCCGGGCACCGTCGTCGAATGGATCGGTCCGAAGGCGGCTGATCTGGCCACCGTCTTCCGTATCAAGACCGAAGCGGGTCAGCGTCTTGTGGCTGTCGACCCCTATGCCGGAGAGGTTCTGCAGGTCTGGGATCGCCGCGCAGGGTGGTACGATCTGGCGGACAACATCCACTCGACCCTGCTAATCGGCACGACAGGGGACCGCATTCTTGAGATCGCCGCAGGGCTGAGCCTGCTACTGGTCTTCACCGGCCTTTACATGTGGTGGCCGCGCGACAACGCCATTGCGGCCTTAGTGCCCAACCTGCGCGCGCGGGGCCGCGCCCTGTGGAAATCCCTGCACGTGGTGACCGGATTTTGGATGTCGCTGCTTCTGGTGTTTTTCCTGATCTCGGGCCTGTCTTGGGCGGGTGTCTGGGGCGGGATGATCGTCCAGCCTTGGAGCAGCTTTCCGGCTGAGAAATGGGACAACGTGCCCCTCTCGGACGAGACCCATGCCAGTATGAACCACGGCCACCAGAACGATGTCCCCTGGGCGCTGGAGCAGACACCGATGCCTGCCTCGGGTTCTGAAGCCGGGATCGACGGCGTTCCGCAGGGCACTTCGGTGAATATCGACGCGCTTGTGGCATTGGGAACCACTCTGGATATGACCGGGCGGTTCCGCGTGGCATATCCCGGTGGCGAAACCGGGGTCTGGACCTTGAACCGGGACAGCATGAGCAGTGACTCGACCGATCCGGTCAATGATCGGACCATCCATGTGGACCAGTACACTGGAAAAATCCTGGCTGACGTCCGGTATCAGGATTATTCGCTGATGGGTAAATCCATGGCCCTTGGCATACCATTCCACATGGGCCTGATAGGCATGTGGAACTTTATCCTGAATCTGGTGTTCTGCCTGTCGGTGATCTTTGTCTGCGTCTCGGGGGTGGTCATGTGGATTAAGCGCCGCCCGCAACGCGCAGGGCGTCTGGCCGCGCCACCGATGCCAGCGGAGTTGCCCTTGTGGAAAGGGGCCGTTCTGATTGGGCTGTTCACCGCGATGGCCTTCCCTCTGGTCGGTCTTACATTGTTGGCCGTGCTGCTTTTCGACCTGCTGGTGGTCAGCAATATCCCGGCGATGAAACGCGCCCTGAGTTGACGCAATTGGCCGAACCGATCCGTTCGGTGCGGTCATTTCCGCAATCCGGTCTCGGCACAACCTTCCAAAGGTCTAAACGTGATGCGCCCCATTCACCTCGATTTTCGCACTGGAAATACACGAACCTTCCTGAGAAAGCCCGAAGTAGATCGCGGCTGAAACTTCTTGTGACTGCCCCATTCGGCCCAACGGCAGTTTCTCCACCGTTTTATCGGTATCAGGGCTCAGAATTTGAGTTTCAACCTCACCGGGCGCGATGGCGTTCACACGTACACCCCGTGGACCGAAGTCACGTGCCATTTCCCGCGTCAGTGCGGCCAGTGCCGCTTTGGATGTAGCGTAGGCAACGCCTGTAGATGGATGAACGCGCGAACCTGCAATGGATGTCTCATTTACGAATTATCCATGGGCTGCGGCCAACTCATCTTTCAACCCACGCGCCAGAATACCAACTGAATTGATCGTGTCGGCCGGATCGCTCAGAACCAGTTGCACATGGTTTTCTTTTCCTTCCCACGAACAATCTTCGGGCACAGGAGCACGCGAGCATGTAACAACCCACCAGTCTTCAGCATGGAACCGTCGCACCTTCGCGAAACCTATGCCCCGGCTTGCACCCGTCAAAATAAGAGCTTTTCTCTCCATTCGACGCGTTTCCTGATTCAAAGCGTGTGGACATACTAGGAGCGCCGAGTGCACTCACAACAGCGATCTTGGCTTATGCGGCCAAAACGCCTAACACGTGGGGAAGAGGACCAATATATGAAGACACGAGATATGAACCGGGACTGGATTGCCACCGCCGCCACTTTGAACAGCGCCTTGCCGTACCTACAGCGCTATGACGGCGCGATAGTCGTCATCAAACTGGGCGGTCACGCCATGGGCAGCGATGAGGCAATGGAGAGCTTTGCCCGCGACGTGGTGCTGATGAGGCAGGTCGGCGTGAACCCGGTGATCGTGCATGGTGGCGGTCCTATGATCAACGCGATGCTCGACCAGTTGGATATCCAGTCCGAATTCGTGAACGGCAAGCGTGTGACAGACAAAGCCACCGTTGAAGTGGTTGAGATGGTCCTGTCCGGCCTTGTGAACAAGCGTATCGTACAGGCGATCAATGGTCAGGGCGGTACAGCCGTAGGGTTGTCCGGTAAGGATGCCAACCTCATGGTTTGCGATCAGGCCGATCCTGCGTTGGGATTTGTCGGCTCTCCGTCCAAAATGAACCCGAAAATCCTGCACGACCTGTTCGCGCATGACGTGATACCCGTGATCGCGCCCCTGGGTGCGGGCACGAATGGCGAAACCTTCAACATCAATGGTGACACTGCTGCCGGGGCCATCGCGTCTGCACTTAAGGCTGACCGGCTGCTGCTGCTGACCGACGTGTCAGGCGTCAAAAACGCCGCCGGAGACGTGGTGACCGAACTTAAAGCCGGCCAGATCCGCGAAATGACATTGGACGGCACCATTGCGGGCGGCATGATCCCCAAAACCGAAACCGCGTTGGATGCGCTACACAGCGGCGTTCGCGCGGTGGTCATTCTGGATGGCCGCGCGCCCAACGCTGTGCTGTTGGAGCTTTTCACCGAGCACGGTGCGGGCTCGCTGATCCGGCCAGACTGACAATCGTGGCGGAGGAGACATGACCAGACACCCCCTGACCTCCTCTGCAGACACCTATGACCGTGTCGAGCGGTTCGCTCAGAATGCCGGGCTGATCATCATGGGCGCGTTGCATCCGCGTCTGACCGAAACCAAACAACTGGACGGGGGCACTCTGATCCTGTTGGGCGCGGGACCGGAATTTTGGCCGACCCTGAAAGCCTCTCCTGAATGGACCGGAGACCACCCGGTCGACCGTTGGTCATCGCGCGTGGTCGGAGGAATGGCGCGCGATCTCGGGGCTGACGCATACTTCCCGTTTGGTGGCCCACCCTACACGCCCTTTATCGATTGGGCGCTGAAATCCGGCCGTACCTTCAGCAGCCCGGTGGGCGCGCTGGTGCATGATACGGTTGGAATGATGATCTCATACCGCGGCGCACTGCATTTCGCCGAAGAATTCACCATCCCCGAAGCCCCCGGTATCTCACCCTGCACCTCCTGCCCGGCCCCCTGCACCAAGACTTGCCCGGTGGGAGCGTTGAACAGCCAGAGCTTCTATGACGTCGATGCCTGCCACGGCCACCTCTCCACTGAGGCGGGGGAAACCTGCATGACCGGCGGCTGCCTTGCGCGGTTGTCCTGCCCGCTCAGCGCGGGTGCCGGGCGCGACCCAGAACAATCCGCCCACCACATGAGAGCATTTCACCCGTTATGACCCGCACCCTGATCTTGACTCGCCACGCGAAGTCTAGTTGGGACAGCCCGGCGCTGAATGATCATGAGCGCCCCCTGAACAAGCGCGGACGCAAATCAGCCCCGGCGATTGCTGGGTGGTTACGTGACAACGGTTGGCTGCCGGATGAGGTGCTGAGCTCAACCTCGGCCCGTACGCGCGAGACCTGGGACAGAATGGGGCTGCAGGCCGATAAGGTTTGCTTCCACCGCACACTCTATCATGCGGACCCAGAGGACATCCTGATTGATCTGTCAGGTGCCACGGAACCCACGGTGCTGATGCTGGGCCACAACCCCGGCATTGCTGCCTTTGCCGCCCGTATCGTCCGGCAAGCCCCGGATCACCCCCGGTTTCACGACTACCCGACCTGCGCCACAACCGTGATCCAGTTTGACATCGACGATTGGGCACGGGTCCGTTGGCGCAGCGGTTCCGTGCAGGGTTTTGTCATTCCGCGCGAGTTGCTGGAATAAAAAAGGCGGGGCAAAACCCCGCCTTTTCGTCGAATTTGCTAAGATCAGTGACCCAGAATCTGGCTGAGGAACAGCTTGGTCCGTTCGCTCTGCGGATTGTTGAAGAACTCTTCCGGTTCGTTCTGTTCCACGATCTGACCGGCATCCATGAAGATCACGCGGTTGGCGACCTGACGGGCAAAACCCATCTCGTGCGTCACACACAGCATGGTCATGCCTTCCTCGGCCAACTCGATCATGGTGTCGAGCACTTCTTTGATCATCTCGGGGTCCAGTGCCGATGTCGGTTCATCGAACAACATGATCCGCGGCATCATGCAAAGCGAGCGGGCAATCGCCACACGCTGCTGCTGACCACCAGATAGCTGACCGGGATACTTGTCGGCCTGCTCAGGGATTTTCACCTTTTCCAGAAAATGCATCGCGCGCTCTTCGGCCTCTTTCTTGGGCGTCTTGCGTACCCAGATCGGGGCCAGCGTGCAGTTTTCCAAAATGGTCAGGTGCGGGAACAGGTTGAAGTGCTGGAACACCATGCCAACCTCGGACCGGATCTTGTCGATGTTTTTCAGGTCATTCGACAGCTCGGTCCCATCCACAATGATCGTACCCTGCTGATGCTCCTCCAGCGCGTTCAGGCAGCGGATCAGGGTGGACTTGCCCGACCCCGATGGGCCCGCGATCACGATCCGCTCGCCCTGGTTGACGGTCAGATTGATGTCGCGCAGCACGTGAAAAGACCCGTACCACTTGTTCATGTTGGTGATTTCGATGGCGACCTCGTCGCTCACCTGCATCTTGGAGCGGTCGATTTCGCGTTCAATTGCAAGTTCAGACATGTGTTGAACTCCTTAACGATGGCCAGTCTGAAGCTTGCGCTCCAGGTACATGGAATAACGGGACATAGAGAAGCAGACGACGAAGAACAGAACGCCGATAAAGGCAAACAGTTCCCAGTAGACGCCGTTCCAGGCGGTATCGGCTCGGATGCCGTTGGTCAGGCCGATCACGTCGAACAGACCGATGATCGAGACCAGTGTGGTATCCTTGAAAATGCCGATAAAGGTCGACACGATGCCCGGGATCGAGATCTTCAGAGCCTGTGGCATGATGATCAACCGTTGCGCCTGCCAGTAGTTCAGGCCCAGACTGTCCGCGCCTTCGTACTGACCGCGCGGCAGGGCAGCCAGACCGCCCCTGATCACCTCGGCCATATAGGCGGCGGAGAAAAGGGTCATCATGATCATCACCCTCAGGATGATATCAAAATTGGTCCCCGGCGGCAGGAACAGGTTCAACAGCAGCGAGGCCACA
Organism: Ruegeria sp. BF7; assembly: GCF_056538605.1. NCBI lineage: Bacteria > Pseudomonadati > Pseudomonadota > Alphaproteobacteria > Rhodobacterales > Roseobacteraceae > Ruegeria > Ruegeria sp. BF7. Next base: position 101,885 of record NZ_JBQFTM010000012.1, read on the forward strand.
AACAGCAGGGTGATCAGCGGCACGCCGCGGATGAACTCGATAAAGCCAACGCACAGATACTTAACGATCATCAGATCCGACTGACGGCCGAGTGCCAGAACGATACCGATGGGCAACGAGACACCGATGGCAACAACGCCCAACAGGATCGCCAGCATGAAGCCACCAAAGTCGCGGCTTTCCACCGGAGCGATGCCGATCGGAACGACGGAGTTGATCGCATCAGCAACTGCACCGGACGCAAACAACCACCAAAGAATTGGCAGCGCGGCTGCAAGGATCATTGCTGTCAGTGAACCCGCGACGGGCAGCACAAACTTGTATGCAAGATACCCAAAGGCAAGCCCGGCGGCGACCATCAGCGGTCCCCAGATGCTGCCGCCCCACATCAGCCAAGGCAGCAGGAACGGATAGGCCGCCGTCACTAAAAGAAGTTTGCGCGGTACTTTGGTAAACAGCACGGGCGCAATCGCGACAAGCAACAGGATGAAGGTCAGGTTCGGTCGGAAATAGGCCGGCCACGCGCCTGTTTCGGGCGGGTTTGACCATGTTGCATCCGGGTGCGCCGGATAAGGCGGATAGAACCCGTACAGCAATTGCAGCCACCGGTCCTTGATAACACCCCAGCAGGCATGACCATGAGTATCGCCCCATGTCGCCATCATGATTTCACGACATTCCGATAGGGAATTCGCATTCCAAACGGATTCGAACGTCCAACTCAGGATGTTCGAAAGCACGTAGTAGATGAAATACAGCGAGATGATGGTCAGGATGGTGTTCAGCCAGCTTGAGAACAGGTTGTGCCTGATCCAGCCCAGTACACCAACCTCGGATGCGGGTGGCGCCTTTTCCGGCAACATTTCCGTGCGGACAAATGAAACATCACTCATATTACCGCTCCACCAGTTTGACACGGTTGTTGTACCAGTTCATCACCGCCGAAATGCTCAGTGAGATGGTAAGATAGACCAGCATGAGCAGAAGAACGCATTCCAGCTCGCGTCCGGTCTGGTTCATGGTGATGCCGCCAAGGGTGCCAGTGATATCCATATATCCAACCGCAATCGCCAGTGACGAGTTCTTGGTCAGGTTCAGATAGTTCGAGATCATCGGCGGGATGATCACCCGCAGCGCCTGCGGCAGGATCACAAGGCGCATGGTTCGACCCGGGCGCAGACCCAGTGCAGATGCGGCCTCGGTCTGACCTTTAGAGATGGCCAGAATACCAGCGCGAACGATCTCGGCGATGAAAGCTGCAGTGTACAGTGACAGGGCCAGCCAGAGGGCAATCAGCGAGTTCCGCAGATGGGTGCCACCGGTGAAGTTGAAGCCTTTCAACTCGGGGTAGCCCAAGTGGAAGCCCAGCGCGCCCAACAGGATGGCCGACGGAACGATCAGCAGACCAAGTTGGATGTGCCAGATGGTCGGACGGTCACCAGTCTTTTCCTGCGTGGCATTGGCCCAGGCCGAGACCTTGCGCATGGCAAAGATACTGCCGCCGAATACGATCAGGAATGCAATCAGGTCCAGTGAAACATCAAACCGCAGGCTCGACGTGCCGAACAGGTGGATGTCGCCCAAACCGCGCGAGAACAGGAATTCGGGGATATAGACCCCGCGATTGGTCACGGCAACCGAGCCGAACAGATCCATCGTGGCTTCTGGATTTTCACCCCGGAAGGCGCGTGGCGATGGCAGGCTTTCGATCAGGATCGCCATGGCGAACACGATCCACAGCAGGACCGGAACGTTGCGGAACATTTCGACATAAACCGTCATGATCCGAGCGATCAGCCAGTTGTTCGACAGGCGCAGAACACCGACCATGACGCCGATGATCGTTGCCGTGATACAACCCAGAACTGCGACAACCAGCGTGTTCAGCAGGCCTATAAACGCCGCACGCAGATGGGTATCGCGCGAGTCGTATTCCAGCAGGCGTTGGTTGATGTCATAGCTCGACGGCTCGGCGAAAAAATCGAACCCGACTGTTCTGCCCAGCGTATCGAGGTTCTGAATGGTATTGTTGATAATCCAGGCTGCCAAAAGCATGAAACCGATCAATGCAATGACCTGAATGGTCGCAGATCGATACCGCGTATCGTAAAGGAGCATGGACAGCCGGAAGTGCTCCTTCGGCGGGTCAGTGAGTGTCGTCATGACCTATGTATTTCCCCGTGCATCCCGGTTTTTCAGTGGCAGAGTTGATCTCTGCTCAGAACGATCCGGGCGTGTTTCTTATGGATGGAAAAAGGGCGCGGGATGTCCCGCGCCCTTTTCCGTGGATTTAGCGGAAAGGCGGTGCGTACATCAGGCCGCCGTCGGTCCACTGTGCGTTCAAGCCGCGCGCCAGACCGATCGGAGTTTCCTCACCGATGTTCTTGGCAAAGACTTCGCCATAGTTACCACCGACTTTGATCGCGCGCTGTGCCCAGGTTGCGTCCAGACCCAGCATCTCACCCAGAGTGCCTTCGCTGCCCAGCAGACGGTTCACTTCGGGGTTGTCGGTGCCAGCGGCCATCTCGTCGATGTTGGCCGAGGTCACGCCCAGCTCTTCGGCTGCGATCAGCGCGTTCAGGGTCCAGCGGACCACATCGCCCCACTCGTGATCACCGTGACGGACCAGCGGGCCCAGCGGCTCTTTCGAGATGATTTCGGGCAGGATCACGTGATCGCCCGCGTTTTCAAAGGTGGCGCGGGTTGCAGCCAAGCCAGATGCGTCAGTGGTGTAGACGTCACAGGCACCAGCCAAGTACTGCTGCTGCGCTTCGGCGTTGGTTTCGATCGGAACCGGCTCGTAGCTCATGTTGTTGATGCGGAAGAAATCCGCCAGGTTCAACTCGGTGGTAGTACCGGTCTGGATGCAGACGGTGGCGCCGTCCAGTTCCTTGGCCGAGCTGACGCCCAGAGCCTTGGGAACCATGAAGCCTTGGCCGTCGTAGTAGTTGATGCCGACGAATTCGAACTTCAGGTCAACGTCGCGGCTGAAGGTCCAGGTGGTGTTACGGGCCAACATGTCGATCTCGCCCGACGCCAGCGCGGTAAAGCGGGTTTTACCGGTGGTCGGAATGAACTCAACAGCGGACGGATCGTCCAGAACGGCGGCTGCAACTGCACGACAAACCGCTACGTCAAAGCCCTGCCACTCACCGTTGGCATCCGGGCTGGCAAAGCCGGGTACACCGGTCGCCACGCCGCAGTTCAGCTTGCCGCGCGCTTTGACATCATCGATAGTCCCCGCTGCCGCCACACCAGCAGCCAGGCCGGCGATGGTTGCCACGCCCAAGAATACGGATTTTTTCATTTTTACCTCTTCCTGATTTTCCGTCCCGTTCAAAGGACGGTTCTGTCCGGCACCTCTGGCACCAGAAAGGTTTCCCAAAGGTGTCTCCCCTTTAGTGGCCACGAGTTTGGGCGCATTCATAAACAAACGTCAAGGGTTGGATCAGGGAAAACGATGGGTCAATTCAGAGAACACTTGCCCAACGTTCAAAAAAATGTGCCTGAGGGATCAAATCGAGAGGTCAAAGAACCGTTTGGCGTGCAAAAAGGCCATTTTCTTGGTCTCGGCAACCGTATGGGCTTCGTCATCATGGCCCCATTGCTCGATCTGCCACAACTCATCCAGCCTTGAAATCTGCCAGATTTCTTCCGCATCAGCCCGGTTTTGCGCTGCTGCAAATCCGAGGATGAGAGAGCCCGACAGGCTGACCAGATCGTGGAAGGCCGCCAGTTGAAAGTCATTTAGCGCATGCACACGCTGCCTGAGCGTTGTCAGAGCCTCCGCCGACTGGGGGTGGTGTAGCACACCGGCCACAGGCAACAGCCGCGCCGACAGCGTTTCGGCCGCCCACTCCAGCACCGGGTCCCATTGTTCGGCCTGACGCTGCTGCAACTCCTGCGGGTGAACCGCGCGGTAGCACAGCAGATCCGAATCGCCATAATCGGCCAACATATCTGCGACCTCGGCGTGTTGATGGTGGACCTTGTCGATGGCGGCATTTGCCGAGCGGGTGAAAGGCATCACTGACGGGTCGATCACTTTTTCCTGAGCGTCCCATTCCGCGGCGACCTCGTCGGCCATGGCACGAGTCGGCAGGACCAAAGCGGCCTTGGCCGGGGTTTTGACACGGCGACCGTCCAGCTCGATGGTATAGCCACGCTCGGTTTCGACCACCGCGCTCTCGGTCCAAAATCGCTTGGGTTTCCAGTCGCTCATGTTGTTAGGTCCAGATATCGTCCAGCGCGCGGGGCAATTGGCCAAAGGTTTCAATTATGCGGGTCGCACCTTCCAGAGCGGATCGGTCATGATAACCCCAAGTCACGCCAATGCCCGCCACTCCGGCGGCACGGGCCATGTCCATGTCGAACCGAGTGTCCCCGATCATGACCGTATTGGCCGCATCCACCCCAGTTTCGCTGCGTGCCGTGTCGATCATCGACGGGTGCGGCTTGGAGGGGTGATGATCCGCCACCTGGCGTGTAACAAAAAAGCGCTCTAACCCGTGAGCCTCGATCAATGCGTCCAAGCCGCGCTGAGATTTCCCGGTGGCTACGCCCAACAGAACCTCGGGCACCGCATGCAGGGCTTCGACGGTTTCGCGTGCCCTCGGATACAGCGGAGAGCTTGCCGCCCCCTGTTCCAGTCGCTGCGCGTGATAGGCTTCCTTATAGCCCTCGACCAGCCGTTGCTGCACGGTTTCGGGATGTTCGGACGCCAATTGCGCCATCGCGTTGGGCAGAGACAGACCCACGATGGACAGGATCAACTCGCGCTCGGGCACCGGCAGAGACTGGCCACCGAAACAGGCGGTCATCGCGGCAACGATACTGCCCTGACTGTCGACCAGGGTGCCATCCACGTCGAACAGTACCAGACGCAGTGGTGCGCTCATTGCAGTTCCTCGAACGGGTCGTCCGCGGCAAGATCCTCGGTCCAGCCGAACGTGTCCCAGCTGTGTTTCATGTGATCTGGCAGCGGCGCGGTGACGGTGATGGTCTTGCGCGTCACAGGATGCTGAAAGGTCGCTTGCCGGGCATGCAGATGCAGTTTCTTGCTGATGATCCCACCCAGTTGCGCGCCCCAGCCATCGCCCAGGTTCTCCTGCCCCGAACCACCGTATTTGCCGTCGCCGATGATCGGATGCCCGATCGCGGCCATGTGGGCGCGCAGCTGGTGGGTGCGGCCGGTGATCGGCTCCATCGCAACCCACGCGGCGCGACCAGCTACCCGGTAAAGCGTGGCATAAAGCGTATGCGCCCGTTTCGCGCCCGGCGTGTCATTGATTTCGTTTAGATGCACAGGGATCATCTTTTCGCCCTCACCATGCTTGCCATGGCCTGCGGCCTTGACCAGCCCGGTCTTAATCTCACCCAGATACGGCGTTGGCACCCCGGCCACCAGCGCCCAATAGATCTTGTGCGTGTCGCGGTGGCGGAACGCGGCAGTCAACCCCTTGGCCGCCTCGCGTGTGCGCGCCATCAGCAACACGCCAGACGTGTCCTTGTCCAGCCGATGCACAAGGCGGGGGTTCTCGTCATAACCAAACCGCAGCGCCTCGGACAGGCTGTCCACGTGGCGCGTCTGGCCGCTGCCACCCTGAACCGGCAGACCTTGAGGTTTGTTCAACGCCAGAACGTGATCATCGCGATAGATGACGCAGGACTGGATCATCTTGGCGTCCGCGTCCGAAATACGGTGTTTGATCTCAGCCGGCTTGTGATCGACGTCAGGTAAAGGCGGGACACGAACAACCTGACCGACCTCAAGCCGGGTCGAAGCTTTCACCCGGCTGCCTTCAACCCGCAACTCACCCTTGCGGCACATCTTTTCGATGCGGCCCTGACTGACATGCGGAAACAGACGGCGCAGCCACCGGTCGATCCGCTGATCGCCGTCACCTTCTGCCACGGTGATCATCTGTACGCCGCTCATGCCGATATCCCCTGCGTCGCGCGACGTGCCCGCGCGCTAAGCCTGTCTGTAAGTGCCTTAGAAAACATGCGCGTCTGTGGCCTGCTGCACCGCAAGAGTCAAGCCGACCTTACCCGTTCCGCTGGGCCCGCAGCTTGGCAAAGTAATCCAACCGCTTTTTCAACTCGCGCTCAAACCCGCGTTCGACCGGCTGATACAGTTCGGGCCGATCCATGCCATCGGGAAAGTAGTTCTGACCCGAAAACCCGTCCTCGGCATCATGGTCATAGGCATAGCCCGCGCCATAGCCTTGATCCTTCATCAGCGAGGTCGGCGCATTCAGGATGTGCTTGGGTGGCGGCTCACTTCCCGATTGCTTGGCTAACCGCATCGCCGCCTTATAACCCACATAGGCCCCGTTCGATTTCGGAGCCAGCGCCAGATAGACCAGCGCTTGCGCCAAAGCCAACTCGCCCTCGGGCGAACCCAGCCGTTCATAGGTCTGCCAGGATTGCAGACAGATCGCCTGCGCTTGCGGATCGGCCAGCCCGATATCTTCAACCGCCATCCGGGTGATCCGCCGCGCCAGATACCGAGGGTCCTCGCCCCCGGTCAGCATCCGCGCGAACCAATAGAGCGCCGCATCCGGGTCAGACCCACGTACCGATTTGTGCAGCGCCGAAATCAGGTTGTAATGCTCGTCGCCCGATTTGTCGTATTTCGCCGCGCGGCGCATCAACCGGGTCGACAGCGCATCCGGGTCCAGCGGCGCATCGACCTTCCACGCGGCGATCTGTTCGATCAGGTTCAACAGCGCGCGCCCGTCGCCATCGGCCATTTCCTGCAATGCCTCGCGGCCAGGACCGGTTAGCGGCAGTGCGTGGTCCAGCTCTTTCTCGGCCCGTTGGGTCAGTCGCTCCAGATCGATCAGGCTGAGCCGTTCCAGCACCAGTACCTGCGCCCGACTGAGCACAGCGGCGTTCAGTTCAAAAGACGGATTCTCGGTCGTGGCCCCGACCAGCAGGATCGTCCCGTCCTCCATATGCGGCAGGAACCCGTCTTGCTGAGCCTTGTTGAAACGGTGGATCTCGTCCACGAACAGCAAAGTGCCCTGCCCGTTCTGGCGGCGAATTTTGGCGGCTTCGAAAACTTTCTTGAGGTCCGGTACACCGGTGAAAATCGCGCTGATCTGAACGAAATGCAGCTCGGTTTCCTGCGCCAGCAACCGCGCGATGGTCGTCTTGCCCACGCCCGGAGGTCCCCAGAACACCAGACTGGACAGGCTGCCCGAGGCCAGCATGACCCCCAAAGGCGCATCCGGGCCCAAAACCTGCTCTTGCCCGATCACCTCAGCCAGCGCCCGTGGCCGCAACCGATCCGCCAGCGGGCGATGCGCGGGCGATGCGGGTTCAGTCGCCCCGGTGTCGAACAGGTCACTCACAGGTTACAGCCGGAACCGCAGGGAAACCGAACGGCCCCCGCGGGAAACATCGAAAATCAGCCTGCGCCCCGGATCGGTCAGCGCATCGACTACGTCTTGCGGGTGTTTTATCTGCGCACCGTTGATGCCGTTAACCACATCACCCACACGCAGCCCGGACCGCCCTCCATAGGGGCCGGCGTCTACCACAACGACGCCGGTTTGCGACAGCACAAGCCCCAGCCGCGAGATGATCGCCGGGTTGATGCGCGAGATCGTCAGCCCAGGCATGACCGTCTGGTCATCCAGTGTGGTTTCGTCAGCCGACGGGGTTTCGGGCGCCCTTACGAGCGCTATCTCAAAATCCGCGCTTTCCTTTCCGCGCAGCCGGGTTACAACTGACGTGCCACCGACACCCGCCACCGACATGCGGAACTTCATCTCGGCCGGAGAGTTTACCTCATCCCCGTCTACATGGGTCACGACGTCACCGACGCGCAGCCCCGCGTCTACCAGCGGGCTAAGGGGGTGAAGGTCAGAAATCACGACGCCCATCGGAATCACCAGACCCAGAGACTCGGCGATATCGGCGCTCATGTGCTGGCCTGCCATTCCAGCCCAGGGGCTGATGAAGCTGTCGTTGCCCTCCTGCGCCTGCCGCAGGAACTCAGCCACCAGATTGGCCGGAATCGCAAAACCAATGCCATTTGAGCCGCCCGAGCGGGTCAGGATGGCCGTGTTAATCCCGATCAGGTCCCCATTCACATCAATCAGCGCGCCGCCCGAATTGCCCGGGTTAATCGCCGCATCCGTCTGAATGAAGTAACCGCGTGCATTGCCCGTGGCCGCCCCGGTCCGTGCCAGCCCCGATATAATGCCTGACGACACAGTCTGCCCCACCCCAAACGGGTTGCCGATGGCCAGCGCCAGCTCCCCCACCGCAACCTGATCCGAGTCACGCAACTGCAAGAACGGCAAATCGTCAGCCTCTTGCAGCCGCAGAATGGCAATATCACTTTCCTTGTCGCCCAACACCACCTGCGCCGAGTATTCTCGCCGATCCGTTGTCACCACGCGGATTTCCGTGGCTGTACCGACCACGTGATAATTCGAGACAACGTAGCCATTCTGCGACAGGATCACCCCCGATCCCAACGAATTCTGAACCCGCGGGCGGGGCTCTCCGAACCCACGACCAAAGAAATCCTGAAAGAACGGGTCCGAGAAGAACGGGTTGGAACGACCCTGTCGAACAATCTTGGCATAGATGTTGACGACTGCAGGCGCAGCCTCATTGACCACCGGTGCAAACCCAAGGCTGATTTCGGCCTGGGAGGTGGGCACCTTTGTTTCTGCCTGGGCTGGAACCACGAATGAGGCCAACAGCAGCGAACACAGAATTTTCCGCATGATCTTCCCGTCGATGACTTGCCCATCGGATATGCGAGGCATGTGACAAGATTGCAAGCGTGATGCAGCCTCTTGCGCATTGACTTGGGCTGGGGGCAGTGAAAACGTTCGCCCGAATTAACCAACCGAAACGGACCAATTGTGCTTAGTAGAATACTTGTGGCGGGGCAAAAGCATCTGGGACCATCTTTTTTGTTCCTGACCGCGGCCCTTGCGCTGTCCGCACATACTGCGCAGGCTGCGGATACCAAACTGACCATGGGGACAGGGGGGAAAGGCGGATATTATTTTTCCGTCGGCAACCTGCTGTGCAAATCCTTTGCCCAAAATACAGCTGGCTACAAGTGCAACGCCAAAGCCACAGATGGCCCACGGGAGAATTTGCCAAAGCTGCGCCGTGGTAAATTCGACCTCGTGGTTGCGCGGTCAGATTGGGCCAAATACGCACTAGATGGGTCAGGGGTATTTGAGTCCAAAGGCCCAGATTCATCCCTGCGATCGGTTTTCTCGATCCACAGCACACCCCTTAACGTAATTGTTCGCAAAGGATCGGGTATTGGCAGATTGGATGACCTGAACGGTAAACGTGTTCGTCTTGACAGATCTGCAACCCGGCTTGTCCGGCAATTCCCTCAAGCGGGAACATGGGACGTTTCTGCCTATCAGACAATCAAGCCCGGTGAGTGGAACAAACAGCGCGCTGCACTTTGCTCGGGCGAAATTGACGCTCTTGCGAGGATGGTCGGTTATCCATCGGATTGGATAGAGAAAACCGCCAAAACCTGCCCAATACAGTTGTTGGATGTCTCAGGTCGGTCGTTTAACAAGCTGATCGCAAACTCTGACACGATCAACAAAGCAAAGATTCCTGCAAATACCTACGCTGGTGTGACCACGCCGACGGAAACATTGGGCTACAAAGCGACTTTACTCAGCAGCTCCGCCGTGTCGGACGATGACATCTATGCGTTTGTCAAATTCACTTTTGAAAGCTTGCCTCAACTGGCGCGCAAACATCCTGCACTGAATGGGTTGCAACCGACGGATATGATCCGAGGCAGCCTGCCAGCGCCCCTACACCCCGGGGCCGCTCGGTATTACCGCGAAAAAGGTTGGATCAAATAGATCACCAAAAGAAAAACCCCCGCGTCCGGGACGCGGGGGTCGAAATCAGAAAGCTGGACTCTCTTATTCTTCGTCGGCAGCCTCTTCAGCGGCAACGCGGGCTTTGTCGGCCGCGCCTTTGGCGTCGACGTCACGATCAACGAATTCGATGATCGCCATCGGTGCCATATCACCATAGCGGAAGCCAGCTTTCAGGATGCGAACGTAACCGCCCTGACGCTCGGCGTAGCGGGGGCCCAGAACTTCGAACAGCTTGGCGACGTCTTTGTCTTCTTTCAGCTGCGATGCGGCCTGACGGCGCGCGTGCAGGTCGCCGCGCTTGCCCAGAGTGACCAGTTTTTCGATGATCGGGCGCAGTTCTTTTGCCTTGGGCAGAGTCGTTTTGATTTGCTCATGCTCGATGAGCGAGCCAGCCATGTTCGCAAACAGCGCCTTGCGGTGCTCATGAGTACGGTTCAGGCGGCGGTAACCACGTGCGTGACGCATTTTTCAATTCCTTCTTTCGCGTTTTGCTTTGTCCGGCCGGCGATGCGTGTCACCGGCTCTCCTTGGGGCGGAAGTGCCCATGCGGTCCCCGGCAGCCCGGGCATTTGTGAAGACGCGCTTAGAACGCGTCTTCGAATTTCTTCGCCAGATCTTCGATGTTGTCGGGCGGCCAATCCTCGACATCCATGCCGAGGTGCAGACCCATGCCGGACAGCACTTCCTTGATCTCGTTCAGCGACTTGCGGCCAAAGTTCGGGGTGCGCAGCATCTCGGCTTCGGTCTTCTGGATCAGGTCGCCGATATAGACGATGTTGTCGTTCTTCAGGCAGTTTGCCGAACGGACCGACAGTTCCAGTTCGTCCACTTTCTTCAGCAGCAGCGGGTTGAACTCCAGACCATCGTCTTCATCCTGGCGGCCAGCCGATTCTGGCTCGTCGAAGTTGACGAAGATCGACAGCTGATCCTGCAGGATGCGTGCGGCAAAGGCCAGCGCGTCTTCCGGCGTGATCGAACCATCGGTTTCGATCTTCAGGGTCAGTTTGTCATAGTCCAGAACCTGACCTTCACGGGTCGGCTGAACGTCATAGGCAACCTTTTTGACCGGCGAATAGATCGCGTCGATCGGGATCAGGCCGATGGGCGCGTCTTCCGGCTTGTTCTTCTCAGCCGAGACATAGCCCTTACCGGTGTTGACGGTCAGTTCCATGAACAGATCGGCGCCATCATCCAGGTGGCAGATGACGTGGTCGCGGTTCAGAACCTCGATACCGGCGCTTTCGCTGATGTCACCGGCGGTGACAACCGCAGGGCCTTTAGCATTGATCGACAGGCGCTTGGGGCCTTCGACTTCCATGCGCAGGGCAACCTGCTTGAGGTTCAGGATGATGTCGGTGACGTCTTCACGTACGCCCGCAACCGAGGAGAACTCGTGCAGGACGTTGTCGATCTGGACGCTGGTGATGGCCGCACCTTGCAGTGAGCTCATCAGAACGCGGCGCAGCGCGTTGCCCAAGGTCAGACCAAAGCCACGCTCCAGCGGCTCGGCAACCAAAGTTGCCTGACGTGCGGGATCGTTGCCCGGCTTGCCTTCCAGCTGGGTCGGCTTGATCAATTCTGCCCAATTCTTATGGATCATGTAATCCCTCCATTCCTGTCCGCGCCCCATGACCAACAAGGTGCAGACGCCCGAGGTTCAAAATGACGTGCTGGGGCCGTGCAAAAACACAGCCCCAGCTCAATTCAAAATCGCTTAGACGCGGCGACGCTTCGGCGGGCGGCAGCCATTGTGAGCGATCGGAGTCACGTCGCGGATCGACGTGATGTTGAAGCCCACTGCAGCCAGCGCGCGCAGAGCCGATTCACGACCCGAACCGGGGCCCTGAACTTCGACTTCCAGCGTCTTGACGCCATGTTCCTGCGCCTTCTTGCCTGCGTCTTCTGCAGCCATCTGAGCGGCGTAGGGGGTCGATTTCCGCGACCCTTTGAAGCCCATTGTACCGGCAGACGACCACGAGATGGCGTTGCCCTGTACGTCCGAGATCAGGATCTTGGTGTTGTTGAAGGTCGAGTTCACATGGGCAACGCCCGATGCGATGTTCTTACGCTCTTTGCGCTTAACGCGAGTCTTGTCACGTGCCATCAGTCAGACCCTCCCTTATTTCTTCTTACCAGCTATGGCCTTTGCGGGGCCTTTGCGGGTACGAGCATTGGTGTGGGTACGCTGACCGCGAACCGGCAGGTTGCGGCGGTGACGCAGACCGCGGTAGCAGCCCAGATCCATCAGGCGCTTGACGTTCATCTGAACTTCACGACGCAGGTCACCTTCGACGGTGTAGTTGGCATCGATGTGTTCGCGGATGGCCAGAACTTCGGCGTCGGACAGTTCGTTGACGCGACGGTGCGCTTCAATGCCTACGGCTTCGCAGATCGCTTTGGCCGAGGTGTTTCCGATACCGGTGATATATGTGAGGGCGATAGGTACCCGCTTTGCAGTCGGGATGTTTACGCCGGCAATACGTGCCACGTTTCACTTTCCTTTTCGTTGCGGTTCCGTAACTCCAGAACCTTTTTTCACAACGCCTAACCGTGGCAGTGCCGCCAGAGGGTTCAGCATTATTCGAGGTGGTCGGGGCAGTTGGGACGAATCCCGTCTGCGGTCTTGATTCCCCAAGGGGATGGGGGTCGATATGGGGTTTTGGTGGGGCCGTCAAGCCCCAACCTCAAGTCAGCCCAGAATCGCCTCGATCGAGGCGGTGACTTCCTTGATCTCGGCCAGGCCATTGACCGGGCGCAGATCGCCTTTGGCGTAGTAATACCCAATCAGCGGTGAGGTCTTTTTGTAGTATTCCATCAGTCGTGTACGCAGACTGTCTTCGTTGTCATCCGCACGACGCTGGAAGTCATTTTCCTTGCCGCAATTGGTGCATTTACCATCGACCGGGATCGGCTTGGTGATGTCGTTATAGACCTCACCGCAGCCGCCGCAGGTCGAACGTGCTGTGATCCGCTGAACCAGCGCCTCGTCATCAACACGCATTTCGATCACGGTGTGCAGCGACTGACCCAGCTTGGCCAGCAACGCGGCCAGCGCATCAGCTTGCGCCAGCGTCCGTGGAAAGCCGTCAAAGATGAAGCCGGCGCCAGTTTCCGTGGTCAGCTTCTCTTCGATCAGTCCGATCACGATCTCATCAGTGACAAGTTTGCCCGCGTCCATGATCGCGGCAACTTTCTTACCCATCTCGGTTCCCGAGGTTTTCGCTTCGCGCAGCATGTCACCGGTGCTCAGCTGCACCATACCGCGTGTCTCGACCAGGTGACGCGCCTGCGTCCCTTTACCGGCCCCCGGGGGCCCAAGAAGAATGATGTTCATCGACGAGCGGGCCCCTTCCTGCCACGTTTCTTACCCTTGCCGCGCAGCTGGGACTTTTCGATCAGCCCTTCGTATTGATGCGCCAGCAGGTGGCTCTGAACCTGTTGGATCGTGTCCATGGTCACAGAGACGATAATCAGAACCGAGGTGCCGCCGAAATAGAACGGGATGGCGAACTGGTTCCGAAGGATTTCAGGCAGCAGACAGACAGCCGCCAGATAGGCCGAACCCAGAACCAGCACGCGGTTGACCACGTATTCCAGATACTCGGCGGTTTTCTTACCGGGGCGGATACCCGGCACAAAACCGTTCTGCTTTTTCAGGTTGTCCGCCACATCGTCCGGCTTAAACGACACGTTGAACGTGTAGAAATAGGCAAAGAACACGATCATAGCCGCGAAGAACAGCAGGTACAGCGGCTGTCCGGGACCAAAATTGGCCAGCAGCCAGGACATGATCGGCCCGCTGGTGGCGCCCGACGAGAAGGTCGAGATCGTCACCGGCAGCAGCAGCAGCGAGCTGGCAAAGATTGCCGGAATAACGCCCGCCGGGTTCACTTTGACCGGCAGGTGGCTGGAGCCGCCCTCATAGATCTTCATACCGGCCTGACGGCGCGGATACTGGATGTGGATCTTGCGCAGCGCCCGTTCCATGAACACCACAAAGGTAATCACGGCGATCACCATCACGATCACACCAACGATCACGGCGGGGCTGATCGCACCCGAACGGCCCGAGGCAAAGAACTGCGCCAGAGCGGCCGGAACCTCGGCGATGATGCCGACGAAGATGATCAGAGAAATACCGTTGCCGATGCCGCGTGCAGTGATCTGCTCACCCAGCCACATCAGGAACATGGTGCCACCAACCAGAGTGATCATGGTCGACAGGCGGAAGAACATGCCCGGATCGGTCGCCAGATCGCCCGATTCCAGCGAAACGGCCAAACCATAGGCCTGAACGGTGGCCAGTGCCACGGTGCCGAAACGGGTGTATTGGTTGATCTTCTTGCGGCCCTGCTCGCCCTCTTTCTTGAGCTGTTCGAGCGCGGGAACCATGGATGTCAGCAGCTGTACGATGATCGAGGCCGAGATATAGGGCATGATGCCGAGGGCAAAGATACCCATCCGCCCAAGCGCCCCACCGGTAAACATCGAAACCATACCGCCGATGCCCTGCCCCGCCTGTTCCATGAACTCGCGCAGAGCCTGACCGTCGATCCCCGGCACCGGAATAAATGTGCCCAGGCGATAGACGATCAACAAACCCAGCGTGAACAGGATGCGGTTGCGCAGATCGGTGGCTTTGCCAAGGGCAGCCCAGCTTGTGTTGGCCGCCATTTGTTCTGCTGCTGATACCATAAATCGGTCTCTCTTATGAAAACGCCGCCCGGAACCGTTTTCCGGCTCGGACGGCGTCTTGGAAAACTCTGAGGTCTATGTAAGCGGGTCTGCGCCCGCTCACAAGCGCTTACTCTGCCGCAGCGGCTTTTGTGACCGTCAGTGAACCGCCCGCTTTTTCGACTGCCTCAACAGCAGCTTTCGAAGCACCGGTTACTTCCAGGTTCACTTTGGCGCTGATTTCGCCTTTAGCCAGAACGCGGATACCGTCCAGCTTGCGACGCACCAGACCCGACGCAACCAGAGCGTCCTCGGTGATCGCGGCTTTGGCGTCCAGCTTGCCGGCCTCGACGAATTTCTGGATCAGGCCCAGGTTGATAACGGCGAATTCCTTGCGGTTCGGCTTGTTGAAGCCACGCTTGGGCAGACGCTGGTACAGCGGCATCTGGCCGCCTTCGTAGCCATTGATGGCCACACCCGAACGGGATTTCTGGCCTTTGATACCACGGCCACCCATTTTACCTTTGCCAGAACCGGGGCCACGGCCAACGCGGGTGCGTTTCGGGTTGGCGCCGGGATTGTCGCGCAGTTCGTTCAGTTTCATTTCGCTTCTCCTAAGCCGGATGTGACCCCCGAAGCGTGATGGGCCAAACACGGCATTTCTTGGTTTTGATTCTCATGGGCGGAAACCCACCGGAGGCGTATAGGCCCCTAACCCCCGCTTGGCAAGCCCGTGGTTCGCTGCCAGATCAGTCGGCCTGCGGTGCCTCGGCTTCATCCTCACCCTGTTTGATAATTGGCGCTGCAAGCGGATCGATGCCATGTTTCTCTACAAGCCTTCCGACCAAACTTTCAGGATCGGGTTTGCCGTCATACTTGTCCCGCATGATCGCCCGCATCCGCCGACCATACAGGTGGATGGAAACCGTATCGTCCTTGAAGAAATGGTCTATTTGGGCCCCCGGTCGGGCCAGGGCCCGGCGGCGCGTGTAATTGAGCGGGTAGAACACATGCTCGGGCAGTGCGTATCTGATCTCACCCGTTAGCTTCAACGCCCATTTGAATGCACTCGGCCCCCAGACACCCCAAAGCGTTTCAGGCACGTTCACGGGCTCGCCATTCTGCTGCGCCTCTTCCAGCGGTATGCGATGACGAGGCGGCAGCCAGGGCGGAATAAGGTACGGGTCGTTGGTGAATTCGATCAGCTTGGCCAGCGTTTCGCTGTCCTGCGGCAGGGCAAGCACGCCGATGGCCACATCGCCTTCGAGATAGCCGTAGTAGTGGCCGTTTTCCGTTGTGAATGGCCTGAGGCAATAGGCGTCCGTATCCGCCCAGATCAGGTCACTCTCTTGCGCCAGCATGCGATACCGGAACTTGTCCGAATGCGGTGCAGGGCTTCCGGTTCTGCCATGTGTCACGAACTCGGAATCGGGCAAAACTTCACGTGCATCCCGCTGTTCCACGCCTTCCGGAATACCTGCCACGGTCCCATAGGTATACAGACGCACATGTTGCCCGGCATCCAGATAGGATTTGATGCACAACTGCTCAAGAAAGCTCAACGGTCCATCGACCCACAGCATTCCGATCTGGTATTCGCGCGCCATAAATATGTCTTTCCAAAACTCCACCGGCTTCAAACGGCCGCCCAATCCGCATGTGGCCCAATAGGGGCGCCGTCGCAATGCTTGCCATCCAAAAATTTCCAGCCTGTGGCGGGATGGACCCTGAAACCAAAAGAGGCGCCAAACGGCGCCCCTCGGTAAGTGGTGTGCTTTTGAAATTTATGCGCAGTAGACGTGATCATGCGCGATATCCTTTATATCGCAACGACGCACGCCGATGTCGTTCAGTTCGCGGTCGGTCAAACCCTGCAATTCCGAATAGGTCCGGTTGTACTCGGCGCGCAGAGTGTATGCTGCTTTTACCTTTGCGGCGAACTCTGCGACGCGTGCGAAGAGGTTGATGCCACCATGAGAGGTTGTTGCTGTGTAAGCCATATCTGAGTTCCTTTACTGATCGGGGCGTATTCCCCGATGATTTCTGTTCTGTTCCTGTTTGGGACAGCGTTCAGATAGGCGCACCGGATACCGCTAACAACCGAAGTTTCGGTCTAGCCGCATTGCAAACAATGCATGGGTCGGATCTGCAGGACCGAACAAGCTGACACTGCCCGGCTTTGGAAAACCTACTTCCGGATTTCACCCACGTAACGTTGCTTTTGCTGGTTCACCAGAACCAGTTTGCCGTTGTTCACGACATACAGATCAAACCGGGGCTTGTCATAGCCGATGCACCGTACCCCGTTGTCGTAGAACATGTAGGAATTCGCCTTCCATGCTTTCCCGTTGGCCGTGTAGGAGTAGGATCCGTTGGCAGAGTAGGTCTCAAATTCTTTCCCGGGATATACAACCTTGCGCCCTGAAAGGTTCTTTTTCAGCCAGGTCGCATTCACTTTCTGGTCGCCATTGGAATAGTAGCTTTTCGAAAAATTCGGCGATTTGGCCGGGCATTCGGCGTAAGCGGTCGCACCAATTGCAGTGACGCAAAGCGCAGCAAGAAACAGTTTCATACTCATCATCCATTCAAAAAAACACGATTGAAGTTACCCCTGCCTGTTCAAATGGCAACAAAAAACGCCCCCGAACGGATCGGAGGCGTTTCTTTGTTCGATGGAAGTGCGCTTAGCCGCGCTCTTCGACGATCTCTACCAGATGCGGGATCTTGTTGATCATGCCGCGGACCGAAGGAGTGTCCTCCAGCTCACGGGTTTTGTGCATCTTGTTCAGGCCCAGACCGATCAGGGTTGCGCGCTGTTCGGCGGGGCGGCGGATCGGGGAACCGACCTGCTTGACGACGATGGTTTTTGCCATTGCTCGCTCTCCTTATGCTTCTGCTTCAGCAGCAGCTGGCGCTTCGTCCCGCTTGGGCAGGATGTCAGCAACCTTTTTGCCACGACGCTGTGCAACCGAACGCGGGCTCTGCTCTTTCTGCAGGCCGTTGATGGTGGCGCGGATCATGTTGTACGGGTTCTGCGAGCCCAGCGACTTGGACACAACGTCCTTGACGCCCAGCATTTCGAACACGGCACGCATCGGACCACCGGCGATGATACCGGTACCTTCAGGCGCGGTGCGCATAACCACTTTACCGGCGCCGTGACGGCCTTCGATGTCGTGGTGCAGGGTCCGACCTTCGCGCAGTTGCACGCGGATCATCTGACGCTTGGCTTGCTCAGTCGCCTTACGGATGGCTTCAGGTACTTCTTTCGCTTTACCTTTGCCAAAGCCCACGCGGCCTTTCTGATCGCCGACAACCACCAGAGCGGCGAAGCCAAAGCGCTTACCACCTTTTACGGTTTTCGACACGCGGTTGATTGCGACCAGACGATCTGCAAATTCCGGTGCTTCTTCACGGTCGCGGCCACGGCCCCGACGGTTTTCACGTTCTGCCATCTTGGCATCCCTTTTCTCTAGAGGCGCTTGCGGCGCCGATTTGTTCAATCCAAGTGAGCCCCGACTGGCGTCGAGGCCCCCGGATCATCGGGGCGGATCGAAATCCGCCCGCAGGTCTTAGATCTTCAGACCACCTTCACGCGCAGCGTCGGCCAGAGCCTTCACCTTGCCGTGGAACAGGAAGCCACCACGATCGAAATAGGCCTCTTCGACGCCTGCCTTCTTGGCACGCTCGGCGATGGCCGCGCCCACTTTGGTGGCCGCTTCGACGTTGTTCTTGCCAACAACACCCAGATCTTTTTCCAGGGTCGAGGCCGAGGCCAGGGTCACGCCACGAACGTCGTCGATCAGCTGAACGCTGATGTTCTTGTTCGAACGGTGAACCGACAGGCGTACACGGCCCGCGTTGACTTTGCGAAGTTTGTTCCGAACGCGCAGGCGGCGCTTCAGAAACAGGGTTCTTTTGCTGTTTGCCATGGTTTGCGTCCTTACTTCTTCTTGCCTTCCTTGCGGAAGATGAACTCGCCCTTGTAGCGGATGCCCTTGCCTTTGTACGGCTCGGGACGGCGCCATTCGCGGATTTTGGCCGCGACTTCGCCCACCTGCTGCTGGTCGATACCTTCCACAACGATCTCGGTCTGCTTCGGTGCGGTGATGGTGACACCTTCCGGAGCAGTGAAATCAACATCGTGGCTGTAGCCCAGGTTCAGCTTCAGGGTGTTGCCCTGCATCTGAGCGCGGTAACCCACACCCTGGATCTCCAGCTCTTTCTTGAAGCCTTCGGTCACACCGGTCACCAGGTTGGCAACCATGGTGCGGCTCATGCCCCACTGCTGACGTGCACGCTTGGACGTACCACGCGGATCAATTTTGACCACGTTGTCTTCGACCGACAGAGTTACGTCATCGGTTGCGGTGAAGCTGCGGGTGCCTTTCGGACCTTTGACTTCGATGGTCTGACCCGACACAGAGGCGGAAACGCCGCTGGGCAGCTCGACCGGTTTTTTACCAATACGAGACATTGACAGACCTCCTTAGAAGACGGTGCAGAGCACTTCGCCGCCAACATTGTTGGAGCGAGCGTTTGCGTCCGACATCACACCTTTCGGAGTGCTGACAATCGACACACCCAGACCCTGACGGACCTGCGGGATGTCATTGACGCCCATGTACACGCGACGACCGGGTTTCGAGACCCGCTTCAGTTCGCGAATAACAGGAGTGCCTTCGTAATATTTCAGGCTGATTTCGATGGCCGGATGACCGTTTTCACCAGTCGTCGCTTCGTAGCCACGGATGTAACCTTCGTCCGCCAGCACGTCCAGAACCCAACCGCGCAGCTTGGAAGCCGGAGTGGAAACAGTGGACTTGCCGCGCATTTGCGCGTTGCGGATACGGGTGAGCATATCGCCGATAGGATCATTCATATCTATGTCTCCCTTACCAGCTCGATTTCACCATGCCGGGGATCTGACCAGCAGAACCCAGCTCGCGCAGCGCGATACGGCTGACCTTCAGCTTACGGTAGTAAGCGTGAGGACGACCGGTCAGCTGACAGCGGTTGTGCAGACGGGTAGCCGAGCTGTTGCGCGGCAGTTTCGCCAGTTTCAGACGCGCCTTGAAGCGCTCTTCCATCGGCTTGCTCTCGTCATTCGCGATTTCTTTCAGCTCGGCACGCTTTGCGGCATATTTGGCCACCAGGCGTTCGCGCTTCTTCTCGCGTTCGATCATTGCTTTTTTAGCCATGTCTCAATCCTCCCGGCGCTTACGCGTTGAACGGCATGTTGAAAGCTTTCAACAGTGCCTTTGCTTCAGCGTCGGTTTTCGCTGTGGTGGCAATTACGATGTCCATGCCCCAGACCTCGTCGACCTTGTCGAAGTCGATTTCCGGAAACACGATGTGCTCTTTCATGCCCATGGCAAAGTTGCCCTGACCATCGAAAGACGGCTTAACACCGCGGAAGTCACGAACACGCGGCATCGCGATGGTGATCAGACGATCCAGGAATTCGTACATCCGGTCACCGCGCAGGGTCACTTTCGCGCCCAGCGGCATGTCTTCACGGACGCGGAATCCCGCGATCGACTTCTTCGCCTTGGTTGCAACGGCCTGTTGACCGGCAATAGCAGTCAGATCTTCGACAGCCGCTTTGGCTTTCTTGGAATCTTTGACGGCCTCAGCACCACAACCGATGTTCAGAACGATTTTTTCCAGCTTGGGCAGCTGCATGTCGTTCTTGTAGCCGAACTCTTCTTTCAGAGCGGCACGGATGGTTTCAGCGTACTGAGCTTTCAGACGCGGGGTATAGGTTGCGTTATCAAGCATCGATCACGTCCCCTGTGGTCTTGGCGAAACGCACCTTCTTGTCACCTTCCATGCGGAAGCCAACGCGGGTTGCTTTGCCGTTCTTGTCCAGCAGAGCCAGGTTCGACAGCTCGATCGGGTTTGCCTGGGGCAAACGGCCGCCTTGGCTGTTCTGGGTCTGGCGGGTGTGGCGGATGGCGATGTTGATGCCGTCGACAACGGCTTTACCGGCTTTCGGGTCAACCGAGGTAATCGTTCCCTCTTTGCCCTTGTCCTTGCCGGCCAGCACGACGACCTTGTCGCCTTTGCGGAGTTTAGCAGCCATGATTACAGCACCTCCGGAGCCAGCGAGATGATTTTCATGAAGTTCTTGCCGCGCAGTTCGCGAACAACGGGGCCAAAGATACGGGTACCTACGGGCTCGTTGTTGTTGTTCAGAATGACGGCGGCATTGCGATCGAAACGGATCGCGGTACCGTCTTCGCGACGGACTTCTTTCGCGGTGCGTACGACGACGGCCTTACGGACGTCACCTTTCTTTACGCGGCCGCGTGGGATGGCTTCCTTCACCGAGACGACAATGATGTCGCCGACGGAGGCGTATTTACGCTTGGAACCACCCAGGACCTTGATGCACTGAACTCGGCGTGCGCCGGAGTTGTCAGCGACATCCAGATTGGTCTGCATCTGGATCATGTGGTTTCTCCCGACCTGTGGGGGCTGGTCTCGTTAGATCCCCCAGGGTTTCGACAAATGGAAAAATCCTGGAAGCTTACGCTTCCAGAACTTCCCAACGTTTCGTCTTCGATTTCGGCGCGCATTCGATGATGCGTACGGTGTCACCGACTTTGAAGGCGTTCTTTTCGTCATGAGCCCGGTATTTCTTGGACTTACGAACGGTTTTGTGCAGCAGCGGGTGCTTGAAACGGCGTTCAACCGAAACAGTCACGGTCTGCTCGTTGGCGTCGCTGGTTACGATTCCCGACAGGATACGCTTGGGCATCTGATTACTCCTCGGATGCCGCAGCAGCGGCCTTTTCGTTCAGAATGGTTTTGACGCGGGCAGCATTGCGGCGGGCCGCTTTGATGCCGGCAGTGTTTTCCAGCTGACCGGTTGCCTGTTGAAAGCGCAGGTTAAAGCTTTCTTTCTTCAGGTTGGCCAGTTCCTCACGGAGCTGGTCCGGGGTCTTGTCACGCAGTTCTTGGGCGTTCATCGCCTTTTTCCTTTGCTCAAAACACCAGAAGGCCCCGTACACGGGTCACCTTTGACCTGGTGGATGAATGATAGACATGCGAATCCCCCGACTCAGCCGGGGGACTTGCAGGATGCCGCCGTATAAGGGTTTAGGGAGTGGGGGGCAAGGGAAAGTTTGACGTCTTCTTGATGGCAAGGGAATTAGATGCTCCCGGTCGCTGAACGGGTGGCCAATCACAAAAATTCCGCGAAGTATTCCTCATCCAAACTCAGGCCAAGGTCTGTATTGCCAACGGGCCGCGTTCGGCGCCCAATAGAGCAGGCCCAAAAGCCTGAAGCTCACAGAGGAGGTAAGAAAATGACCAGCCCTTATTCAGGAGGATGTGAACACGTCAAGATAGTCGCGACGGCAGAACCGATAGACAACCATGAATGCCACTGTGATGTCTGTAAGTCCGTGACCGGACAGCACACAACCCATGTTGCGTTCTTTAACTACTCAGACCTGTCAGCAGACCCCGAAGATAAGATGAACCGTCAACCATTCAACGCCAACAATCCCGATGGCCCTTTAGAGCTTTGCACATGTTCAGAGTGTGGGGCCGCGCTGATGCTGGATGACAAGCAAAAACGCATACGCGTGGCTGTACCCAACGTGATGGGGTATGATGGCAGCCAGTTTCCGGCAGCGACCTACCACGCGTTTTACGATGAAAGCAAAGGGTACCCCAAGCCTGATGACGGACGACCGGTATATGAAGCGTTCCGTCCAGAATTTGCTTGGCCTTCACCTGCCACCTGACAGGGCTTTCGTTCATTCTGGGCGGTGTGCCAACGGTGTTCGCCGGCATTGAAGATGCCAGTATTCGGTGGGAGCGTTCAGTCCCACCGATAGTTGAAACTGACCGATATCCGCTCTTCCTCGGCCATGTTCATCGGCACCTCGTGGCGTAGCCAGCTTTCCCACAGCAGCACGTCGCCGACCTGAGGCTTCATATAGATAAAGGGCTGCAAATCGCGCCGCCCGCCCTTGATACGCGTTGGGGCCGCCATCATACGGCCCGAGCGGGGGTCTTCCAGTTTCAGCGCGCTCGCCCCTTCAGGCATCGCCACATACGTCGTACCCGAGATCACGCTGTGCGGGTGCAGGTGGCTGGAGTGCATGCCGCCCTCGGGCAGGATGTTGATCCATAGGTCCTCCAGTTTCAATTCACCCTCACCCAGATCGAACTCCAGATCTTTGGCAAAGGCCGCCACGTGCTGGTCGAGCACCTTGACCAGATCGGCGAAGATCGGAAAGCGCCAGGGCAGATCGGTCAGCGAGGCATAGCTGGTGTAGCCGGGATAGCCGTTTTCCTCGCACCATTCCTGCCCGGCTTCGTCATCCTCGGCGATGACAAGACAGGAGCTTTCCAACTCTTCCGCGTCGATCTTGGGATCGAACTCGGACAAAGCTGCGCGATAAAGTCGGGTTACGAAGAGTGATTCAATCTGTGCCATGGGCCGGGCATAACCCAGCCCTTTCGACATGACCAGCCAATGTTGGCGGCTTACGTCTTGATAGGCCCTTTGCCACAGCGCGGTATCGGTCGACCACCGTCAGCATAGGCGAGGCACAGCACGATCTCATCTGGTTTCGGTGCATCGGGAATGCTCAGCGTCATTGTGTCGAAATGGTCGAAAGACCACGGGTTGTCCTTGTGCCCAAGCGGCAAGTCAATCGCACAGCCCGGCGCCCCCAATTTGGCATTCGATGGGATCACAGCCTCGCCCCCGCCAGCCGCTTCTCGCATAGGAGCACCAAGCTTTGGATGGATAAGCGCCCCGCCCTGCTCAAGGTCGCCGTTCACGCCGACGATCGCGGCTTTGCCATAAGAAACCGGCGCACCGTCCAGCTGTGCCACCCCCTCAGCGGCAAGTTCCGCGCCCAGAGAACCACCGATCTCGAACAACTCGGACAAATCCTCTGAAAACGCTCCTGCAAGAGGATTCCGAACGACTGCCATGATCGCAACACGACTGATCGGGTCACAGGGTTGGCCCAATTGATCCGTGGTTATGACTTCCTTGATGACCATCTTTTTGCGCAACTGAACCATGGTACCCTCCGTTACTTGGAGGTCAGTCTATGGTGGCTTTGCACAATGGTCGACGTTTTCCCAACCCGCCCAACAAAGTCAAAAATGGGTCGAGCCAAATGAAAGCCCCCGCCGGTGTCCCGGCGGGGGCCAATTTTGTCACGATCGGGGTCACCCCCAATCGCTTACCAGTCTTCGCGAACCACGACGCGGGTCTTGATCGGCAGCTTCATCGCAGCCAGGCGCAGGGCCTCGCGGGCGATGTCGTCATTGACGCCGTCGATCTCGAACATCACGCGGCCAGGCTTGACCTTGCATGCCCAGCGGTCGACCGAACCTTTACCTTTACCCATACGAACTTCGATCGGCTTTGCAGTGACCGGAGTGTCGGGGAAGATGCGGATCCAGACACGACCCTGACGCTTCATGTGACGCGTCATGGCACGACGTGCAGCTTCGATCTGGCGTGCGGTTACACGCTCAGGCTCAAGAGCTTTCAGGCCGTAGGTGCCAAAGTTCAGATCAGAGCCGCCCTTGGCTTCGCCCTTGATCCGGCCTTTGTGCATCTTGCGGAATTTAGTACGCTTTGGTTGAAGCATATCTTTCCCTCCTTAGCGACGACCGCCACCAGCACCACGAGGTGCAGGGCCGTCCTGGAGTTCCTGTGCTTTACGGTCACGTGCCTGCGGATCGTGCTCCATGATCTCACCTTTGAAGATCCAGACCTTGATCCCGATGATCCCGTAGGGGGTCATCGCTTCGGCATGTGCGTAATCGATGTCGGCACGCAGGGTGTGCAGAGGCACGCGGCCTTCGCGGTACCACTCGGTCCGTGCGATTTCGGCGCCGCCCAGACGACCAGCGACGTTCACCCGGATACCCAGGGCGCCCATGCGCATGGCGTTCTGAACCGACCGCTTCATCGCGCGGCGGAACGAGACGCGGCGCTCCAGCTGCTGAGCGATGGACTCGGCAACCAGCTGCGCGTCAAGCTCGGGCTTGCGCACTTCGACGATGTTCAGGTGCAGTTCGCTGTCGGTCATCCGCGCAAGCTTTTTGCGCAGAACTTCGATGTCTGCACCTTTCTTGCCGATGATGACACCGGGACGTGCGGTGTGGATCGTAACGCGGCACTTCTTGTGCGGACGTTCGATGATCACACGGGCAACACCGGCCTGCTTGCACTCTTTGTTGATGAACTCACGGATCTTGAGGTCTTCCAGCAGAAGATCACCGTAGTCCTTGGTGTCGGCGTACCAGCGGCTGTCCCAGGTGCGGTTGACCTGCAGGCGCATGCCGATCGGATTTACTTTATGACCCATTAGGCTTGCTCCTCAACTTGACGCACCTTGATGGTGATCTCCGAGAACGGCTTCATGATCTTGCCGAAACGGCCACGGGCACGCGGACGACCGCGCTTCATGACCAGGTTCTTGCCAACCCATGCTTCGGCGACGATCAGCTCGTCAACGTCCAGGTTGTGGTTGTTTTCGGCATTCGCGATTGCGGACTGCAGGCACTTCTTGACGTCCTGCGCGACACGCTTGTTGCTGAAAGTCAGGTCAGTCAGAGCCTTCTCGACTTTCTTGCCGCGGATCATTTGCGCAACCAGGTTCAGTTTCTGCGGGCTGGTGCGAAGCATGCGGGTTTTCGCCATTGCTTCGTTTTCAGCCACGCGGCGGGGGTTCTTTTCCTTGCCCATGACTTACTTCCGCTTCGCTTTTTTGTCTGCGGCGTGGCCATAATAGGTACGGGTCGGCGAGTATTCACCGAACTTCTGACCGATCATGTCTTCCGAGACGTTGACGGGAATGTGCTTCTGGCCGTTGTACACACCAAAGGTCAGACCCACGAACTGGGGCAGAATGGTGGAACGACGCGACCAGATTTTGATGACTTCGTTGCGGCCCGACTCGCGCGCTGCTTCGGCTTTTTTCAGCACGTAAGCATCGACGAAAGGACCCTTCCAAACAGAGCGAGACATAGATTAACGTCCCTTCTTCTTGGCGTGCCGCGAGCGGATGATCAGCTTCTGGGACGCTTTGTTCTTGTTGCGGGTACGCTTACCCTTGGTGTCCTTACCCCACGGAGTAACCGGCGTACGGCCACCCGAGGTACGACCTTCACCACCACCGTGCGGGTGATCGATCGGGTTCATTGCAACACCACGAACCGACGGACGAACGCCTTTGTGGCGCATACGACCGGCTTTACCGAGGTTTTGGTTCGAGTTGTCGGGGTTGGACACGGCACCAACGGTGGCCATGCATTCCTGACGGACCATGCGCAGCTCGCCCGAGCTCAGACGGATCTGAGCGTAGCCGCCATCGCGGCCAACGAACTGAGCGTAAGTACCGGCCGCACGTGCAATCTGACCGCCTTTACCAGGCTTCATCTCGATGTTGTGGACGATAGTACCAATGGGCATGCCCGAGAACGGCATTGCGTTGCCCGGCTTGATGTCAGCTTTTGCCGACGCGATGACTTTGTCACCAACAGCCAGACGCTGCGGAGCCAGGATATATGCCTGCTCGCCGTCTTCGTATTTTACCAGTGCGATGAATGCGGTCCGGTTCGGGTCATATTCGATCCGCTCGACGGTTGCCGCGACATCAAATTTGTTCCGTTTGAAGTCAACGATCCGGTAGAGACGCTTTGCGCCACCGCCGCGGCGGCGTGAAGTGATCCGTCCGGTGTTGTTCCGGCCGCCCGATTTGGTCAAACCCTCAGTGAGAGACTTGACCGGACGTCCTTTCCAAAGCTCCGAACGGTCGATCAGCACCAGCCCGCGCTGGCCCGGCGTCGTCGGCTTGTACGACTTGAGTGCCATGCTTTCTGTCTTCCGTTTAGCAAGTGCAGGGGGTTTCCCTGCTATGTGATAGGCCCCCGTAGGTGCCCGAGGTGAAGGGCCCCGAAGGTCCCCGGTTACAAATATCAGAGGCCCCGGAACGAATCCGAGGCCGCAAGATTGGGAGCGTGTAACAGGGTTGGGGGTGGGTGTCTATAGGGTACGACACATTCTCTTGGCGGGCACAGTCACTTGATACTGAAATCATGTTGGACCAAGGGCGCGAACGTGCGGCGTGCGTCCGACCAGTCAAAGTGAAAAAGCGGGTCCGGTGTGCGCCAGTTTTCCCCATAACTCTGGGCCAGCAGGGCCGATGGGTCCTGAGGCAGCATAATCTGCCCGTCATTCAATGCCCTGAGCGGAAAGATCGAACTCTTGGGTACGCCGTTGAAAGAGTAAGGATAGACGCTGAAGCGTCCGTTTTCAGCCCAGGCCGGAAACAGGTCTATATCGATCCCCAGGCCATTTTTCACCTTGAATATCGGAGAGCTTCGGGTTGATGGTGTGGCATCCAGACAGCCGCTTTCCAACAGGGCTTTTTGGTACATGGCCCATTTCTCGGGTATTTCTTCAAGCGTAGACTCACCCATGTGCACCGCAAAATCCACGTCATCGTCATGGTCGATCAACCGACCATCGCGCACGTAGCCCAACAACGCACCGGCATACAGGAATATCGGTTTGCCGAGTTGGATGACGGGTGCCAACTCAGCATCGAGTTTCTGGAAAATATCGCCGGCATTCATTTCCCCGAAGGTTCTGTTATAGCCATGCGGCGTGATGAAATCGGGGTGAAGAGCCTGTTTGACACATTCGAAAAACGCCGAAAACCGCGCTTCCTGCCCCTTGCGCGCATAGCGCCTTTCCATCCGCTTGAGCCTGCCATGCGTTCGCGCGGCCCTTGATCGCCGGTGGCAACAAAGCAGAAGATCGATTTCTTCCCAATCGTCAAACAATGCCGGGTTGTTCAAGTCCCGAACAGGATCTTGCAATGCCTGCACAGCCAGACGGGTTTTGCGTGGACGCGGCAGGGCGGTCTGGGCCGTTGCATGTTCAAACACAACAGCACGAAGCGACGCCAGCTTTTTGATGATTTCTGTTTCGGTCATAGGTCTTTTTCATAGATTGCCCGGGCGACGATCGCATCCTCTGTCTTGTATTTTGCGAACCCGACCCCTTCGACACCGTATCGTTTGGCGAACTGAAACTGCTTCATTTTTTCGTCCAGCTCCGCCGCGCACAGATAGCGCCGGAAATGCGGCGGTGCTACTTTTGTTGTGTCGCGGTCCGCCAATGTCCGGTATTCGAACGCAACAATGTCACCCGGCTGGCACCCCTCGTGCAGGGCATCTATCAAGGCATCTTCTTCGTCATCAGTGATCGCGTGCAAAAAGAAGCGCGCATAGACACAGACCGCCTTCGCGCGCCGATTGGACAGCACCTGTTGAACCATCCCGTCTTTGAGGTTTGTTCTGGCAAATTCAAGACCGTCCCCGCCCTGCGTCTTTGTGTGTTTTCTGGCTGACGCAACGGCGGCTTCTGATGCATCCAATCCGGTCACAAGGAACCCGTGTCGCGAAAAGAAAAAACTGTCACGGGCGTTACCGCACCCGATGTCAACAACATGCGCCTTCCGATCAATTTCATTGGCCACAAACGCGGCGAACTGTGATGGCAGCGACAACTCCCACGACTCGGCAGAATTCTCGTAGAACTGGTTCCAAAAATCGCGGCGGCCGTCCGACCGAGCCTGCTGAGATGGTTTGGGGATCATTAGTGTATTTTTCTTTCGCAAGGCTGTTTAACGGCACTGGGTCGAAATCTGTCAGACCTCAAACTCAACTGCAATCGCTTCTTTGCGCATCAGTTTCGGGCACCTTAACGTGCGGCTGGTTTACTTTGACCTTTGAATAACAAAAACCCCCGCTTTCGCGGGGGCCTTTATCTTGCTCCAAAGACGGACCGGATCAAAGACCGGTGCTCACATCGATGGTGTTACCCTCTTCCAGGGTCACATATGCTTTTTTGACGTCTTTCCGACGGCCCAGCTGGCCGCGGAACCGCTTGACCTTGCCTTTGGTCACGGTGGTGTTCACCGCTTTGACCTTCACACCAAACAGCGCCTCAACGGCCTCTTTGATCTGCGGCTTGTTGCTGTCGATCGCCACTTCAAAGACAACCGCGCCATTTTCGGACGCCATGGTCGACTTTTCGGTGATGACCGGCTTGCGGATCACGTCGTAGTGTTCTGCCTTCGCGCTCATTTCAGACGAGCCTCCAGTGCTTCGACAGCCGCTTTGGTGAGCACCAGAGTGTCACGCTTGAGGATGTCATAGACGTTTGCGCCCATCGACGGCAGGATATCCAGACCTTCGATGTTCTTGGACGCTTTCAGGAACCCTTCGTTCACGGTCGCGCCGTCGATGACCAGAGCGCGTTTCCAGCCCAGGTTTGCAACCTGCTTGGCCAGAGCGGCGGTCTTGCCTTCGGCTTCGGCGTTCTCGATAACGACCAGTTCACCTGCCTTGGCTTTGGCCGACAGAGCGTGGCGCAGGCCAAGCTTGCGGAACTTCTTCGGCAGGTCATGACCATGCGAACGCACCACGGGGCCTTTGTAGATACCACCACCACGGAAGATCGGCGCGTTACGGTCACCGTGGCGTGCGCCACCGGTGCCCTTCTGGCGGTAGATCTTCTTGGTCGAGTAGCTGGTCTCGCGACGGGTCTTGACCTTGTGGGTGCCGGCCTGCGCGTTGTTGCGCTGCCAACGGACCACACGGTGCAGGATGTCCGCGCGCGGCTCGAGGCCGAACAGATCGGCGTTCAGCTCGATGTCGCCGGCTTTGCCACCGTCCAGTTTGATTACATCAAGTTTCATGCTTCACCACCTTCCGCGGGTGCTTCTTCCGCAGGTGCTTCGGTTGCAGCCGATTTCACAGCAGCCGGGAAAGGCAGGCCTTCCGGTGCTTTCTTCTTGACGGCGTCCTTGACAGTGACCCAACCCGATTTCGGTCCGGGAACGGCGCCTTTGATGAAGACCAGACCACGGTCGGCGTCGGTTTTGACGACTTCCAGGTTCTGGGTGGTAACACGGGCAGCACCCATGTGACCGGCCATCTTCTTGCCTTTGAACACCTTGCCCGGGTCCTGACACTGACCGGTCGAACCGTGCGAACGGTGGCTGATCGAAACACCATGCGAGGCGCGCAGACCACCGAAGTTGTGACGCTTCATTGCACCGGCAAAGCCTTTACCGATCGAGGTACCCGAAACGTCAACTTTCTGACCTTCCAGGAAGTGTTCTGCCGAAATCTCGGCGCCCACATCGATCAGGCCATCTTCAGAGACGCGGAACTCGGCCAGCTTACGCTTGGGCTCGACCTTGGCAGCGGCGTAGTGACCGCGCATGGCCTTCGAGGTGCGTTTTGCCTTGGCAGCACCGGCGCCCAGCTGAACGGCGGTGTAGCCGTCTTTGTCAGCGGTCCGCTGTGCAACAACCTGCAGGTTGTCCAGGTGAAGAACGGTCACAGGGATCTGCTTGCCGTCTTCCATGAACAGGCGGGTCATGCCAACTTTTTTTGCGATAATACCAGAGCGCATGAATAATACCCTCCGATCTTACGACTGCAGCTTGATCTCGACGTCCACACCAGCAGCGAGGTCGAGCTTCATCAGCGCGTCAACGGTCTGGGGGGTCGGATCAACGATGTCCAAGAGACGCTTGTGCGTACGGATCTCGAACTGGTCGCGGGATTTCTTGTCAACGTGAGGGCCACGGAGAACCGTGAACTTCTCAATCTTGTTCGGCAGCGGGATCGGGCCGCGCACGTTCGCGCCGGTCCGCTTGGCAGTGTTGACGATCTCTTGCGTGCTGGCATCCAGAACGCGATAGTCAAATGCCTTCAGCCGAATACGGATGTTTTGGCTTTGCATATTAACAGCCTTTTATCAGGCGTTGAGGTTGAGAGGAGGACAAGCGCGCATCGCCAACCCTCATCGAACCCAAAAGGCGGGAATCACCCCGCCTTGATGTTCTTATTGAGAACTCGCGCGATCTACAGGGGTTGGTGGGGTTTGGCAAGGGGGAAGTTGGCTAGACGGCTTTATGTTGCGCACTCGTGAGTTCAACACCGCAATCCAGCGCCTGAAACCCGGCTTAAGCTTAAGACGTTAACCCGTCCGCACAGCGAATTTCAGCCTCCTCGGTCAAGTATTCACGCACTGATTGTTGTGCGTTTTTTTCATTCTTATCTGTAATATCCAAACATAGCGCAATACCGACTGTAAGCTCAGCGACGTCTTTGAAGAACGCGTCCAATTGGTCCATCGACGGGGGATTGTAAATACGGGTCAGCACAATGACCCGAGGATCAAGCGGATAGCGTGCTGACAGCCCGCAATACTCATAAGTTTCCGAACCTCGCTCCGCAGTGCATCCCAATGAATACTGTATTGGCGAAGAGTTTGGCGTGAGATGCAAAAGCCTGAATCCGCTGCCCTCGCCCGTATTCACTGTATATCCCGGTAGCCTCAAGTGCTCTGGCACGGGCTCTGGATTAGTATACCATCCACCGGGACCAGTCGGCGACATAAGAAAATCCGAATCCTGATTAAGCTGTTTAATATGGATTACCGTATGGTCCAAAATTGGCATTCCCATCAGCATTTCGTTCAACCAATCGAGCCTGTTGATCGGAAGAAAGTTCGTGTCGGTGTCCCACCCCCAATAGTCTTCACCTGCGTAGAATGTGCGAGTATTCAACTGAACGACAAAATCTTCTTCAGCTTGCAGCGCAGAAGCACTTGGTAAGACCAAAGCAAAAGCAAAGAGAATTCTTAAAACCATGAACGGCAATCTTCTTTAAGTTGTTTCGAGGCACAGTCGGCATTCGAAACACGAAATGCAAGTAACATGACACTTCACAGAAAAGGCCGCCCCGATGTGGGACGACCTTCTTTAGTTCAACGGTGTGGGCTCTCATTGCTCTTTCAGAGCAGCTGCCGCCCACCAGTCGGCAGAGCCGCCTTACTCGATGATTTTCGACACAACGCCGGCGCCGACGGTGCGGCCGCCTTCGCGGATGGCGAAGCGCAGGCCGTCTTCCATCGCAATGGGGGCGATCAGTTCAACGCCGAACGACACGTTGTCGCCGGGCATGACCATCTCGTTGCCATTAGTTCTCTGATGGCTGGGCTGGCGCATACCGCGGTGCAATAACCTTGTCGTAAAACACAAAAAACAGCGGCGTCAGCACCATCGACAAGGCAACGACAATAATCAAAGTGTTCGCCAGATCAGAGCTCATCACATGTGTTGCGACCGAGAAGGATAACAGCACAAACCCGAATTCTCCGGCCTGCGCCATCCCCAGAGCAAACAGCCAGTTATTCGCACCGGTGACACCAAACAGCCGCCCAATTACCAACAAAACCGCAGCTTTGATAAACATCACGCCAAGGGTCAGCGAGAGAACCAAACCCACATGTTTCAACATCAAGCCAAAGTTTACCGAGGCACCGACACTTACGAAGAACAATCCCAGAAATAGCCCTTTGAATGGGGTGATTTCCTTTTCCAGGGCATGCCTATACTCGCTGTTGGCCAACACGACACCGGCGATGAAGGCCCCCAGCGCAGGGGTCAGACCAACGACCATCATCAGAACGGCGACACCGACGACAATGGTTAGGGCCATTGCCGTCAAAAGCTCGGGCAGATTGGCGGATTCGACATACCGGAACACAGGCCCGGTCAGATAAGACCCGCCAACAATGACCAGTATGATCGAACCAAGCGTGACAGTCGCCCGCAGCCACTCGGGCAAGTCCTGAACAAGATTCAGTGAAAGCCCGGTGCTTGTCGTGGGGCCGTGGCTGACCGAACCAGCCCCCATCCCGGCAAGGTCCGGCACCGCCAACAACGGCAGCAAGGCCAGAATTGGGATCACGGCAATATCCTGCATCAGCAGAACCAAGAAACTTGACTGCCCTCCGCTGCCCATCAGCAGACCCTTTTCATGCAGTGATTGCAGCACGATGGCCGTAGAGGACAATGAAAAAATCAACCCAATGGTCAGGGCCGCCTGCCACGGTTGACCAAGCGCCATAGCCAAGCCCATGATTGCAAGCGACGTGCAACCCAGTTGCAAGCCACCTAGCCCCAGAAGCCTTTTGCGCAAATCCCAAAGCTTTTTTGGCGCCAGCTCCAGACCAATCAAGAACAGCATCATGACGACGCCAAACTCGGCAAACTGCTCAAGGCTCCTGACATCGACACTTAGAATTGACAAGGCGGGGCCAAGGAGCATTCCCGCAATCAGGAAACCCAGCACGGAACCTAGGCCAAGCCAGACGGCGACGGGGACAATGGCAATGCCCGAGCCCAGAAGAATAAAAGACAGAAAAAGATAATTTTCCATAGAAGTTCAAATATTGCTTGTAGGGCCATCTTACACAAGCAGCACCGTTTTGGCGCACCTTGGAACCGGTGCTCTCAACCAAAAAAGCCGCCCCCTTGGGGCGGCCTTCTTTTTCGTCACCGCGTTGCGCTTGGCAGATTTTCCGTTGGAAAATCGCCTGCCGCTACCAGGCGCGGCTTACGCGTCTTACTCGATGATTTTCGACACGACGCCGGCGCCGACGGTGCGGCCGCCTTCGCGGATGGCGAAACGCAGGCCGTCTTCCA
>NZ_JBQFTM010000013.1:0-109085 GCF_056538605.1 Ruegeria sp. BF7
CTCATCTCCACTCCTTGGCGGTTACGATGAGCCAGAAACCCTCTCTTATCAAATCGACCTAAACTGTCCCATTGGCGCTGACGTCAGACAATCAGTAGGGTAAAATCCACGTCATGAGCAAATCTTGCTTCAAGTGTCTGCAGGTCCATTCCTTTTCGTGAATATAGGTACTGTTTTTCTATTTCTTCGCCATACACAACTTTAACGTTTTGCATTTTTTCGAGCTCTTGCCGGGCTAAGTGCCGAATGTCGACCCGTCCTGAGGTTAGTCCCGGACCACAGACGAAGACTTGTGACTGTACCTTTTGCGCTTTGTCATTGAGAAGGGTTGGTTGGATCAACATGCCTCACCGTAGCTGAATTTCTGCGCCGGGCTCAAGTTTAGATTGTTTTCGGACTAACTACGAAGCCGCCCAATTGCCGCAACTCTAAAAGTGAACGCAGATTGCAACTGCCAAGGGGCAAGCAAAAAACGAGGGAAAGGTTAGCGCTGTTTAAGTAGGTTTGAAAAGCCGGTTTATTTGAGCGAAAGATCAAATTAGTTAGAGCGTGCTGCAACTGCAACGTGTATCCACTTGGTGGTCCCTTCTGTGTTCTTAACTCAGTTGTTAAGGCTCACGAGTCTCTGCTCAGCTTACGATGAAGGACTGTCGGTTTTGGATCCAAGGGAAATTCCTGCTGCCAAAAGGAAGAACTTTGGGTGGCGGATCACCAGTTAGGTTTTGGTGGAGCCTAGGGGAGTCGAACCCCTGACCTCTTGCATGCCATGCAAGCGCTCTCCCAACTGAGCTAAGGCCCCTTCCAGGTACTG
Organism: Ruegeria sp. BF7; assembly: GCF_056538605.1. Taxonomy (NCBI): domain Bacteria; kingdom Pseudomonadati; phylum Pseudomonadota; class Alphaproteobacteria; order Rhodobacterales; family Roseobacteraceae; genus Ruegeria; species Ruegeria sp. BF7. The sequence continues at coordinate 812 of NZ_JBQFTM010000013.1, forward strand.
CCGAAGCAGTGGACGGACGTTTATGAGACGGTGGCTGGGAGTGCAAGTCCAAAAATGGATTTTGCCAAAAACTTTCCGTTCCGCGTCCGGGGGTGGGCATGAGGCGGCGAGAGGCCGCCCCTGACCGGTCTTAGTTTTCGTCTTCCGACGACATGTCGGTGATATCGTCCAGCGAGACGTCATCATTGTCGTCGTCATCATCGTCCAGCAGATCATCATCCAGATCAACATCGACATTGTCGTCATCATCCAGAACAAGATCTTCTTCCGAGGCGTCTTTGCGCGCTTTGGCCGAGGCTGCATCTTCCGCATCCGCAGCGATCATCCGGCTTTTGCCGGTCTCAAGCTCCACGATCTCGCCGGTGTAGGGGCTGATGATCGGGTTCTTGTTCAGGTCGTAAAACCGCTTGCCGGTTGTTGGGCAAACGCGCTTTACGCCCCATTCTTCCTTGGGCATGTCAAATCCCCTTGATATCAGGTGAGTCGTATCAACGATTCAGGTCACGTGCCACATGCAGCGGGCACTGTCAAAGCCTTTGAGCAGGAGAAACAGGCATATGGGAGATCACGCACTGCCCGGGACACCTCCGGTGCCGCTGACGTTGCGGAAATCGGCGCGGGCACGACGGATCAGCCTGCGGATTTCCCAACTGGATGGGCGGGTTACGCTAACCTATCCGCAGGGCGTGCCCGAGACCGAAGCGCTGAGCTTCGCCCGCACCAAGGAAGAGTGGATACGTCAGCATTTGCAGGATCGCCCTGACCCGGCCGTTGTTCAATTCGGCAAGACCATCCCTATCGAGGGCGTAGAGCGGCGAATCGTGCCGGCAAAGGGCCGTCGTGTTCTGTTGCAAGGTGATGAGATCGCCGTGCCCGCAGGGGCCGAGGCCCGGCGTTTGGCGCGGTTTCTCAAGGAACTGGCGCGGGATCGCCTGACAGGGGCCTGTGATGACTACGCCGCAATGCTGGGCCGTTCTTATTCCACCCTGACCATCCGCGACACCCGTTCGCGGTGGGGGTCGTGCAGCTCAGACGGAGGGCTGATGTTCTCCTGGAGGCTGATCCTCGCTCCGCCCGAGATCCTGCACTACGTCGCAGCGCATGAGGTGGCGCATCTGGTCGAGATGAATCACTCTCCGGCGTTCTGGGCACAGGTCGAACGGGTTTTCGGTGACTACAGTGACCAGAGGCGCTGGTTGCGCGACAACGGGGCCCAGTTGCACCGATACAGATTTGATGCCGCCGTGAGTTGACCTCGCGCCCGTTTGTGATCACAAATTGGAAATGTTGACCACACGCCCCTCCGACTCTCAAGGCGCGACACATGACCGGGTGTATCGCACGTTGCGCTCTCGAATCATGCATGGCGAGATGGCGCCGGGGCAGGCGCTGACCCTGCGCGGGATCGGCAAGGAATTCGGTGTCTCGATGACCCCCGCGCGTGAGGCGGTGCGGCGCTTGGCGGCTGAAGGGGCGTTGTTTCTGTCAACCTCGGGCCGTGTTTCCACGCCCGAGTTGACCAATGACCGGATCGAGGAACTGGCCGCCCTGCGCGCATTGCTTGAGGTTGAGCTGGCCAGCCGCGCCCTGCCTCGGGCGCATATGGCGCTAATCGACCGGTTGCAAAGCATCAACATGAACGTGGCTGAGATGGTGACCAAGCGTGACGCCGTTGGGTATATCCGCACCAATCTGGAGTTTCACCGCACGCTCTATCTGCGGGCACAGGCCCCGGCGATGCTGGCGATTGCTGAAACCGTGTGGTTGCAGCTTGGTCCCACCATGCGCACTCTGTACGGCAGGTTGCGGCGGACCGATCCGCCGCATAACCACAAGCTGATCATCGCGGCGTTGCAGGCCGGAGACGAGCCCGGGTTGCGACTGGCGGTCCGGACGGATGTGACACAGGGTCTGCGGTTGCTGGTCACCTAAGCGGCTTGTTGCCGAAGGCCTGAAATCGCTCCTGAGATGCTTCGTCGTTGTGGCTTGAAGATTGGGTCTGGGTTAATCTGGCCCAAATCACAACAAGAGCAGATTTCAGTCATGATCAATCGACGGACATTTTCACTGGGTCTCGGGTCGGCCCTGCTGAGCGCCTGTTCCACCGGTGCCCCGACCAACACACCCGCGTCGCGGATGCGACCGGTGCCAAATTCTGGATGGGATGCTTGGGTCGCGAGCTTCAAAGGCCGAGCGGCGGCGCAGGGGATATCGCAATCCACCCTCAACAGTGCCTTTCGGGGGGCAGGTTATTTGCCCGAGGTGATCGAACGCGACCGCAATCAGGTTGAATTCAAGCGGTCACTCGAGGACTACCTGGCGATTGCAGCCTCGGACGAGCGGATCGCCACCGGAAAGCTGATGCTGGTGCGGCACGCCGGAACCCTGTCGCAGATCGAAGCAAAATACGGCGTCGACAAAGAGGTTGTCGTTGCTGTTTGGGGGTTGGAGAGCCGATATGGCGCGCGGCGCGGGGATGTGCCGGTGATTTCGGCAGTGTCCACGCTGGCCTATGACGGGCGGCGTGGTGCGTTCTTTGAAAAGCAATTGGTGGCGGCCCTGAAGATCATTCAGGAAGGTGACACAAACCCTACCAACATGACCGGCAGTTGGGCCGGGGCGATGGGGCATACGCAGTTTATCCCAACGTCCTACCTGGCCTATGCGGTGGATTTCACCGGTGACGGGCGGAGGGATATCTGGTCCGAGGATCCGACGGACTCACTGGCCTCTACCGCCGCCTATCTGGCGCGCGCCGGTTGGGTTCGCGGACAGCCTTGGGGTGGTGAGGCCGGTACGGTTTCGGGTACGCCCGTTGCGGTGCTGCAGCCGCAAAAACCGGGACCGCGCATCGCGGTGTTCCGCAATTTTCAGGTGATCAAACGCTATAACAACTCAGACAGCTATGCGATCGGTGTTGGCCATCTGTCTGACAGGATTGCGGGTGGTGCACCGTTTCAGGCCTCGTTCGGGCCGGACGCGACCGGGCTGACGCTTGAGAACCGCAAGGAACTTCAACGCCGTTTGACGTCGGCTGGGTATGACACGCAGGGCGCCGACGGGGTGATTGGCAAGAATACCGAAGCCGCGATCAGCGCGTACCAGCGGGCCAATGGATTGGCCGCTACCGGCAAACCCTCTGTCGAGTTGCTGCGGCGGTTGGGCGGTTAGGCCGCCAACCCTTTCGAGCCGATATCCAGGAACTTCTGACGGCGATCCTTGATCAGGGCCGCCGCATCCTTGCCGTCCAGTTCTTGCAGCATGGCGGCAATTGCGGCGCGAACTGATTCAACAGTCGCCTCGCGGTCCCGGTGGGCACCGCCCTTGGGCTCGGTGATGATCCGGTCGCAGACGCCCAGCTTTTGCAGGTCCTGCGCGGTCAGGCGAAGCGCCTCGGCGGCTTCGCGCATCTTCTCGGCATCCTTCCACAGGATCGAGGCGCAGCCTTCGGGCGAGATCACCGAATAAACCGAATGTTCCAGCATCGCGACGCGGTTTGCCGTGGCAAAAGCCACAGCCCCGCCAGAGCCGCCTTCGCCGATGATCACCGACACCAGCGGTACACCGATCTTCAGGCACATCTCGGTCGAGCGAGCAATCGCTTCGGATTGTCCACGTTCCTCGGCTCCCTTGCCAGGGTAGGCACCCGCCGTATCAATCAGAGTGATCACGGGCAGGCCAAACCGACCGGCCATCTCCATCAGGCGCACAGCCTTGCGGTATCCTTCGGGGCGCGCCATTCCAAAGTTGCGTTCGATCCGCGATTTGGTGTCCGAACCCTTTTCGTGACCAATCACCATCACCGGCTGATCGTTGAACCGCGCCAGACCGCCGATTACCGCCAGATCGTCAGCAAAGTTCCGGTCGCCGGCCAGTGGAGTGAATTCGGTGAACAGGGCATCGACATAATCATTGCAGTGCGGGCGCTCCGGGTGACGCGCCACCTGGCATTTCCGCCATGGGGTCAGATCATCATAAAGCTCTTCCAGCAGCTTGGCCGCCTTGGCGTCCAGCGCAGCGGCCTCTTCGGCCACGTCCATCTCTTCGTTGGCGCGGGCCAGCGCGCGTAACTCCTCGGCCTTGCCTTCGATCTCGGCCAGGGGTTTTTCGAAATCCAGATACTGGGTCATGACGCCTCTCAACGCGGAATTTCCCCGCTATATGACCTGTGGTTGCGCGGGATGCAACTCAGCAAGATTTGTGGAAGCAGGATATGCGACCACGGATGGGCAAAGAGAAGGAAGGACACAAATGCCAACCAGCTATGAAAACCGCATTTTGCGCGTGCTGGCCTACATCCACGACCACCCCGCCGGGGACCTGTCGCTGGATGAGCTGGCCGATGTAGCGGCGATGTCCCGGTTTCACTGGCACAGAGTGTTCCGCGCTCTGACCGGTGAGACCTGCGCGCAGGCGGTGCGTCGTATCCGGCTGCACCGTGCGGCGGTTGGGCTGGTTCGGTCTGACAGGCCGGTGACGCAGATCGCAGCAGACGTGGGCTATCCCAATCTGAACTCCTTTGCGCGGGCCTTTTCCGAAGCCTACGGCAGCAGCCCCGCCGCATTTCGCAAGGCCGGGCAGTTCTTGCCCGTCCATCCACATTTCAGAACCGGAGAATATCCAATGTATCCTGTCACTACCCGAACCGAACCCGCCCGCCTCGTTGTCGGCCTGCCGCACAAAGGCGCCTATGCCGAGATCGGCAAGAGCTTTGCGGCCTTCGGTGCCTTGTGCGAATCCCGCCAGTTGTGGCCGCAGGTCGGGCCGGTGATCGGCATCTATCTCAATAGCCCTGACGCTGTGCCCGTTGACGATCTGCGCAGTTATGCCGGAGCCGAATTCCGCGGTGATGATACGCCCGAAGGCATGGAGGCTGTGCAAATCCCTGGCGGCAAGACGGCTGTTCTGACGTTCAAGGGTCCTTATTCCGGGCTTGGGGCCGCCTATCACAGCCTGTTCGGCAACTGGCTGCCAGAATCGGGCGAGGAACCTGCGGACCAACCTTGTTATGAAATCTATCTGAACGACCCGCGCGATACAGCGCCCGAAGAACTGCTGACGGAAATCTGCCTGCCGTTGAAGTGATTCAGTTCGGCCACAGGACCGGGTAAAGCGATGCGACCAGCAGCGCAGCCATGGTCCAGTTGAATACTACCAAGCGGCGCGGGTTCGTTAGGATCCGCGCCATTTGCTGTCCCAGAACGGTCCATGTGCTGACCGAAGGCAGGTTTACCGCTCCAAAGATCAGCGCCACGATCACGATAGCCTGCAGTGTATGATCCGGGGTGTAGGCGGTAGTGGCCGTCAGAGCCATGGCCCAGGCCTTGGGATTGACCCATTGAAAGGCGGCGGCCTGTAGGAAGGTCATAGGATCGCCTTTCGTGACCCCGGCCTTTGTCGGTGCTGCATGCGCAATTTTCCAGGCTAGGTACAGCAGGTAAACCACTGAGACGAGCTTCAAGATCGTGTAGCTGACCGGGTACCGGTCAAACACCTGTACCAGCCCGGCGCCGACCAGCAGGACCATAAGGGTGAACCCCAACCCGATTCCCAACATGTGGGGAATAGTGCGGCGAAAGCCGAAATTAGCACCAGACGCCATAAGCATCAGGTTGTTCGGTCCCGGCGTGATCGACGAGACGAAAGCAAAGGCGATCAGGGCCAGAAGAACTTCATAGGACATCGCGCACATAATCACTGATCAGCGGGCAAATGAAATTGCGTTATAGTGTGTGACTACTGTAGTTTTGCAACCAATGACGAAATTTGATCACATAAACCAACAAATATTGCGCGAATTGTCCCGCGATGGTCGCGTTAGCAACCTTGAACTGGCGGATCGCGTTGGCCTGTCGCCCTCGGCCTGTCTGCGCCGGGTGCAGGAGCTTGAGCGCGCGGGCGTGATCTCGGGCTATCGCGCGGTGTTGAACCCGGCGGCGCTGGGCTTGGGATTTGTGGCCTATATTGGTGTTGGTCTGGGAGAGCATACCAAGGCCGCGCAGGAAGGGTTCGAACGTGCCCTCCAACGCGCGCCGGAGGTAGTGGAATGCCATAACATCACGGGCACCATCGAATACCTGCTGCGCGTGGAATGCGCCGATCTTGCGACGTACAAGACCTTTCACACCGAGGTATTGGGAACCCTGCCACATGTCACGTCGATCACATCCTATGTGGTGATGGGATCCCCAAAAGACATGCGCGCCTGACCGGGGCAAACGTGATATTTAACCGCCTTGCAGGGCAATTTCTAACCACCTAGTGTCATCCCAACGGCGCCCATAATGGGGAAACTCTGCAAAAGCGGCGCAAACTCAGGGAGGTCAAAATGAAACCACTAAGGATTGGCGTTATTGCCGTTGTGTCAGCGATGATAGCGGGTGCCGCGATTGGCGCGCCGCTTAAACTCAAACCAGCCAGCCCGCAGCCTTCGGGACTGAAAACTGGACTTGCGACTGACTATGCTTGGCTGGGAAGTCCACCTCGCAAGATTGACTCACTCACCGAAGCCAAAGCGTTGTTGAATGAAAAAGGAGCGCCAGGACAGCCGCTTCGGGGTCTTGACTACAGCGACACCAGCAAAGGCGACCCTGTAATGACCCATCCTGAACACTACAACGTTGCTGCGGATATTCGCGGGTTCATCAAGTTTGACGCGCCTGGTCTCTATGAGTTGGAGACGCATTCCAATGATGGTCTCGAAGCTTGGATTGGGGGGCAAAATGTTGGTGGCGCCAGTTTTTCGCAACCTTGTTCCGCCAATGAGCGCGTTGAAGTCGAGGTGCCTGAGGCGGGATGGTACGAACTGAAAATGATCTACTACCAAAAGTACGGAACGGCCTGCCTTATGATGAAATGGGGAAAACAGGGCGATAAGTTAAGCTGGGTTCCAAACAACGTGTTTGGCTACAAATGAAACTTAGGGGCGCTATTCTGCGCCCCCGGTTTCTTTTTGGCCTAGCCATTTGCGGCGATCAGCTCCGCCTGTGCCACAATAACTTCAGCTTGTTTGATCGAAGCGATATCAACCAGACGCCCTTTGTAGACAGTGGCACCTTCGCCATTGGCCTTGGCTTGCTCCATCGCGGCCAGAATCTCGCGTGCTTCGGATACGGCCTCGTCTGACGGGGTGAAGACCTGATTGGCCAGCGCGATCTGTTTCGGGTGGATCGCCCATTTGCCGACCATACCCAGCGTGGCCGAGCGTTTGGCCTGCGCAATGTAACCCTCATCATCCGAGAAATCACCAAATGGCCCGTCCACCGGCAGCACGCCGTGGGTGCGGCAGGCAGCGACGATGGCGGCCTGCGCCCAGTGCCACGGATCGGACCAGTGTTTTTCGCCCTCACGCAGCATATAGTAGTTTTCCTGCGTGCCGCCGATGCCGGTGGTCTGCATTCCCATCGAGGCCGCAAAGTCCGCAGCGCCCAGGCTCATCGCCTGCATACGGGGCGATGAGGCCGCGATCTCTTCGACATGGGCAATACCTGCGGCGGACTCGATGATGACCTCAAAGCTTACCGGTTTGGTGCGGCCCTTGGCGCGCTCGATAGCTGTGACCAGCGCGTCTACAGCATAGACATCCGCTGCGCAGCCGACCTTGGGAATCATGATCTGGTCCAGACGGTCACCTGCCTGTTCCATCAGATCGACCACATCGCGATACCAATAGGGCGTGTCCAGCCCGTTGATCCGCACGGACATGTACTTGTTGCCCCAGTCGACCGTGTTCAGCGCCTCGATCACATTGGCGCGCGCGACGTCCTTGTCAGAAGGGGCGACCGAGTCCTCAAGGTCGAGGTTGATCACATCCGCTGCAGACGCCGCCATTTTCGGGAAAAGCTTTGTGTTCGATCCCGGCCCGAACAGTTGACAACGGTTGGGGCGCGCGGGGGCGGCGGGTTGAATGCGAAAGCTCATCTGGACCTCGTGCAAGAAAGGAAATTACGATTTTCTTGCTGTATGAGGTATTAAATTGCGCGAGGCTTCGCAAGCTTCTTTGTGCAGCTGCGGCAATGCAATCGCAGCATCTGCCGTGTGTTGGGGTCTGCGTGGTGATTAAAGATTAATCACTGTGAAAACTTGAGAGATTTTTGCGTGTTAAGTTTAAAACGTGCAAGAAACTCCCTCTCACGCAGCCGAACCCGAATGAAAACGCGAAACACTCGTAAGGCACGTCCCTTAGCCTGCGTCGGAATCAAAGGAGTGACCGCAATGATCGAGACACCGTACCTGCTGTTTTTGGGCGATGCGCCCGACCAATTGGCGGCCAAAGTGGCAGTTGGAATTAAGGACTGGCGTCCCGAAAACGCCGTGGGCCAGTACCGGATGGAGGGCTGCAAGGCCGATCTGGGACTGACAGACATGACCCTGACCGAGGCGAAAGAAGCCGGGGCCAAGACCCTTGTCATCGGTGTGGCCAACCGCGGTGGCGTTATCAGTCAGGAGTGGAAAAAGGTTCTGGTCATGGCGCTGGAGGAAGGCTTCGATCTCGCCTCGGGCCTGCACAACCTGCTGCGCAACGAACCTGATCTGGTTGCCGTTGCCGAAGCGACCGGCCAGAAACTGCACGATGTGCGCGTGCCCGAAGTCGACTATCCGATCGCCAATGGTATCAAACGCAAGGGCAAGCGGTGTCTGGCTGTGGGCACCGACTGCTCGGTTGGCAAGATGTACACGGCGCTGGCAATGGACGCAGAAATGCGTGAGCGCGGGATGAAATGCACCTTCCGCGCCACCGGTCAGACCGGCATCCTCATTACCGGTGACGGTGTGCCGCTGGACGCGGTGATTGCCGATTTCATGGCCGGTTCGGTTGAGTGGCTGACGCCCGACAATGACGACGACCACTGGGACCTGATCGAAGGGCAGGGGTCGCTGTTCCATGTGTCCTATTCGGGTGTCACCATGGCGCTGGTCCATGGCGGTCAGCCTGACGCGCTGATCCTGTGTCACGAACCGACCCGCGAGCACATGCGCGGCCTGCCGACCTATCAACTGCCGACACTGGAGACCCTGCGCGACACCGCGCTGGCACTGGCCAAGGTTGCAAACCCGGATTGTCAGGTCGTTGGCGTTTCGGTCAACACGCAGCACATGTCCGAGGAAGACGCCTCCGCCTATCTGGTCAAGATCGAAGACGATATGGGTCTGCCTGCGACCGATCCGTTCCGTTTCGGCTCGGGCAAGCTGGTGGACGCGCTGGCCGCAATGTGATCTGAACGATGCGCCGGGGCGAGGTTCCTCGCCCCGGCGTACTTTTTTGAAAAGACGAAGGAGCGTTTGCGTGCAGGTAGAGGTCTCTCGTGATGTGTTTCGATTGGCGCAGGTGTTCACCATCTCGCGCGGGTCGCGGACCGAGGCAAAGGTGCTGACCGTCCGGATTTCAGACGGAACCCATCAGGGCTGGGGCGAATGTGTTCCCTATGCGCGCTATGATGAAACGCTCGAGTCGGTTGAGGCTGAAATCGCGGGCCTGCCTGCCGAGTTCACCCGTCAGTCGCTGATGGATTTGTTGCCTGCGGGTGCCGCTCGGAATGCCGTGGATTGTGCGTTGTGGGATCTGGATTGCAAACGCGCGGACAAGCGGGCTTGGGAATTGGCCGGTCTGCCGGTTCCGGTTCCGGAGATAACTGCATACACATTGTCTCTGGCGACACCCGGAGCGATGCAGGCGCAAGCCGCCGAAAACGCGCATCGTCCGTTGTTGAAGATAAAACTGGGCACCCCGGATGACATGCCTCGGCTGGAGGCTGTGCGTGCCGGTGCGCCAAAGTCAAAGATCATAGTGGATGCAAACGAAGGTTGGTCGCCCGAAGTTTATGCCGATCTGGCTCCGCATCTGGTGCGACTTGGTGTCGAACTGGTCGAGCAGCCTCTGCCCGCAGCGGACGACGAGGCCTTGATCGGAATGGAGCGCCCGGTGCCGGTCTGCGCAGACGAATCCTGCCACGACCGTGCAAGCCTGCCTGCGTTGAAGGGCAAGTACGACGTGGTGAATATCAAGCTTGATAAAACCGGCGGCCTGACTGAGGCGCTGGCATTGCGTGAAGCCGCGTTGGCAGAGGGCTATCGTGTGATGGTCGGCTGCATGGTCGGCAGTTCTCTGGCCATGGCACCCGCGACCCTGCTGGCGCAGGGTGCGATGGTAACGGACCTTGACGGCCCGCTTCTGTTAGCCGAAGACCGCGACAACCCGCTGATTTTTGATGATGCCGGAGTGCACCCGCCCAAAGCGGAACTCTGGGGCTGAGGAGACAAGACATGACCCGCACCGTTTACGTAAATGGCGAATACCTGCCCGAGACCGAGGCCAAGGTGTCCATCTTTGACCGTGGTTTCCTGTTTGCGGACGCCGTTTACGAAGTGACCAGCGTTCTGGATGGCAAGCTGATCGATTTCGAAGGCCACGCGGTGCGCCTCAAGCGGTCGCTGGACGAGCTGGAGATGGCCGAGCCCTGCACCAAGGAAGAGCTGCTGGAAATTCACCGCAAATTGGTGGAGTTGAACGGCATCGAAGAAGGTCTTGTTTATTTGCAAGTCAGCCGGGGTTCGGATGGCGACCGGGATTTCGTGTTCCCGTCCGCCAATACCAAACCCAGCCTCGTGCTGTTCACCCAGAACAAACCGGGTCTGGCCGACAGCCCCGCGGCCAAGAAAGGCGCCAAGATCATCTCGATCGAGGATATCCGCTGGGGTCGCCGCGACATCAAGACCGTGCAGTTGCTCTACCCGTCGATGGGCAAGATGATGGCCAAAAAAGCGGGTTGCGACGATGCGTGGCTGGTGGAAGACGGCTATGTGACCGAGGGCACCAGCAACAACGCCTATTTCGTCAAGAACGGCAAGATTGTCACCCGCCCGCTGTCCAACGACATTCTGCACGGCATCACCCGCAAGGCGGTGCTGCGCATGGCGGCAGAGGCTCAGATGGAAATCGAAGAGCGTCTGTTCACCATTGATGAGGCGAAAGAGGCGGATGAGGCCTTCACCACTTCGGCCAGCGCATTTGTCATGCCGGTGGTTGAGATTGACGGGGTGACGCTGAGCGAAGGCACACCGGGCCCGATTTCCAAACGCCTGCGCGAGATTTATCTGGACGAAAGCCGCAAGGCCGCAATCTAAAGCAAAGGCCCGCCAAATCGGCGGGCCTTTTTCGTATCTGGCGTCAGCCCTTTTTCGTTACGTTCTCGTCAAAGGCTACCTTGAAAGCTGCCTGCTTCTCAGGGCTGGCCTCGGTCTGGTAGTTGGCCTTCCACTCATCCATGGTCATGCCATAGAAAACCTCGCGGGCTTTGTCCTTGCCCATCTCGATCCCCTTTTCGTTGGCGGCTTCCTGATACCAGCGGGCCAGGCAGTTGCGGCAGAACCCGGCCAGATTCATCATGTCGATGTTCTGAACGTCGGTGCGATCTTCCATCAGGTGCTTTTGCAACCGGCGGAACGCGGCGGCCTGAAGTTCGGTTTCGGTTTGTTTGTCCATGGTATGGCTCCGGATGACTGTACCGTTATCTCTGACCTAGCGGTCCGATGGCGATGTTTCAACACGGTGTCTCAGGCCAGTTTCAAAGCCAGCCAGGGAATGATGCAGAAGATCAGGGTCAGGATTTTGTAATTCGCCAGATACCGGAAATACGCCCGCTTCACGTCCGGGCGCTCCATCTGGAACATCCGGCCATGCACACCTGCGATCCAATCCTGCAACAACACGATTATAAGTGTCGTGAACAGCAGGACCGCAATGTTGAGTGCCGCCATCCAGCCAAAGACAGAGGTCAGAAACTCCTGAGTCATGGTCGCCCCCTTTCCCATAATATATGGGGATCAGCGGCTGGTCTCACAATGAGGTGTGATCAAAGGCCGCTGTTTGCCAGAGCATCCTGTAGCACCACGGCCATGCGCTCGGCCCAGATGCGTTGTCCGGCATGATCGGCGATCAGGTCGTTGCGCAGCTCGATCAGGGCGTTCGGACGGCCATGGGCAGTGCAGTGCCGGTCGATCGCATCACCGGGCAAGACGCCAGTATAGGGTTCGTTGACGCCGACGCACAGGTCGTCCTCGGCCTCGAGCCGGTTGATCAGGGGTCGTGAGAACCGTTCGTCCGGCGTGTGCAGAACCCCCACATGCCACGGACGCGGCGCGCGACCGCGCAACTGGCGGGTGAAGGAATGCATTGACACGATCACCGCGTGCGGCAGGCCCGACATACGCTCCAGTGCCTCGTGATAGGGGCGGTAGCACATGTTCAGGCGCCGTTCGCGTTCGGTCGCGTCGGCGTGGCGGTTACCGGGGATAATCGAACCGTCATAGAGCTTCATCAGCAGGGTTGGGTCATCTTCGCCCCGGTTCGGATCGATCACAAGACGCGAGAAATTGGCGGCGATCACCGGAGCGTTCAGGATCTCGCCCAAGTGCTTGGATACTTCATAGGCGCCGACATCATAGGCAATATGCCGTTCCATATCCTCACGCGGCAGGCCAAGCTCGCCTCCATTGATTTCGGGGGGAACCGTGTTGGTTGCGTGGTCGCATGTGATCAGCCAGCGCGAGGGGCGATCGGCACCGTGGATAAAAAACGGGGAATACGTCATAAGCCTGTCATCTAGTTTGTCGCAGGTTTAGGGCAGTTGCTTTGAAAAGGGAATTGCGCAATAAGCTGACATGTGATGTTTGCGGTAACATGATGCGAAATCCAAGAGAAGACGTTAGGAGACAAAACCAATGCGACGCCTGAGAAATGTGAAAATTGTGGCGACGCTGGGACCGGCGTCAAACGACTATAATATGATCCGCGCCCTGCATGAGGCTGGCGCAGATGTGTTTCGCCTGAACATGAGTCATGGCAGTCATGATGAAATTCGTGAACGCCACAGGATCATTCGGCAGGTTGAAAAGGATCTCGACAGTCCGATCGCAATTCTGGCTGACCTCCAGGGTCCCAAACTGCGTGTCGGAGTTTTTGCCAATGACGCAGAAGAATTGGATGAAGGCGCTGCCTTCCGTCTGGATCTGAATCCCGAACCCGGTGATATCACCCGCGTGTGTCTGCCGCATCCCGAGATTTTTGCCGCGTTGGAGCCAGGCGCGCGCCTTTTGGTCAACGATGGCAAAATTCGCCTGACCGTACAGGAGTGCGGCCAGGATTTTGCAAATTGCACGGTCGAAGTCGGCGGCACGATCTCGAACCGCAAAGGTGTAAACGTTCCTGATGTGGTGCTGCCGCTGGCCGCGCTGTCGGCCAAAGATCGTGACGATCTGGAGTTTGTCTGCCAACTGGGTGTGGACTGGCTGGCTCTCAGCTTTGTGCAGCGCGCCAAGGACGTGTTCGAAGCCCGCGCGCTGGCCGATGGCCGTGCCTCGATCCTGTCCAAGATCGAAAAGCCAGCGGCTGTTGAGGCGTTTGACGATATTCTTGATGCCTCGGACGGGATCATGGTGGCACGCGGTGATCTTGGGGTCGAACTGCCGGTTTCCGCAGTTCCACCAATTCAGAAACGATTGGTGCGGAAATGCCGGAGTGCGGCCAAGCCGGTGATCGTAGCGACCCAGATGCTGGAGAGTATGATCGAAAGCCCGATGCCCACGCGGGCCGAGGTTTCAGATGTGGCGACTGCCATCTACGAGGGCACCGACGCCATCATGCTAAGTGCTGAATCCGCGGCGGGCTCATACCCGATCGAAGCTGTGCAAACCATGAACAAGGTCGCCATCGAGGTCGAGGCCGACCCGACCTATACGCAGATCATCTCGGCGTCGCGCACAGCCAAAGGCACGACAATTGCCGACGGGATCGTGGCCGCCGCGCGCGAGATTGCCGAAAAGACCGATATCAAGGCCATCTGCTGCTTTACCCAAAGCGGCACAACGGCACTTTTGACCGCGCGGGAGCGTCCCGGTGTGCCGATCATCGCCATGACCCCCGCCACCGGAACCGCGCGGCGCCTGTGCCTGAGTTGGGGTTGCCATTGCGTGATGACGCCCGAGCTTGAGCGTTTCAAGGGGGCCGTTGTCAATGCTGCCCGCGCTGCTCGTGCCGGCGGGTTTGCGACCGAGTCCGATCAGATTGTGGTAACGGCCGGTGTGCCGTTCAACGTGCCCGGAACCACCAATATCCTGCGTATCGCGCCCTGTGACGAACGTCTGATTTACAATACAGATCCCGGTTGAGGTACTTGTCTCAACGTTCAATCCCTCGCGTGGCCGAAATACAACCAGTCAGGAGACAGGGATTTTCACGATCTCCATTACTGTAAATGAGCTGGTCTGGTGAATTCCAGGCAGCTTGTTTATTTTCTCGCCGAGGATATCGCGGAAGTGTGAGATATCTCGAGTGCGGACGGTCAGCAGATAATCAAACGAACCCGCAACCATCAGGCAGCTTTCAATCTCTGGAATGTTGCGGACAGCGTCATTGAATCTGCTGAGAGATTGCTCAGCTGTAGCGGCGAGTGAAACCTGCACCACCGTCAGCAAGGCCAGCCCCATTCGTTCTTTATCGACGATGGCGCAATAGCCCTTGATGTACCCGTTTTTTTCTAAGCGCTTGACCCGCTCGGAACAGGGAGTATTGGTCAGATTGACGCGTGCCGCAAGATCGACAATCGACAACCTTCCGTTGATCTCCAACTCTTGCAGAATACGTTGGTCGATTTTGTCCAAATCTCTATCGATCAGTAAAAATCCCTGAAATCTTAGCGTAAGACGACATTTTTCACTGAATATAGACTAAAATAATCACCAATTCCTAGTGATTTTTCCTAATACTTGTCTGAAGGCAGCTGCGTAAATGTGTTCCAAGTTCGGCTGCCTTGTCGAGGGCACGGGCCTCGACCCAACGAAAAAAAATTGGAGAACCGACATGACAACAAAAATTGTCATAGGACTGGACGGGACAGAGACCGGGGAGCGCGCGATCGCCTTTGCCAAGGATTTGGCAGGGCGCATCGGCTCATGTGAGTTGCTGGTGGTCTACGTGATCGAATGGTCCCCATTCACTTTCCAGACACCTGAAGAAAACGCGCTGCGGCACAAACGGCGCGAGGAAGAGGTCGAACTGGCCACGACACGGATCGTCACCCCTGCGGTAGACGCGCTGAATGCAGAGGGCTTCACAGCGCATGGCATTGTTCGCCATGGCGACGTGGCCGAAACGCTGAACGTGATCACGGTTGAAAACGGCGGCACCCAGATCATCGTCGGGCGCGCCTCGGCGGACGGGTTCAAAAAACGCCTGTTCGGCAGCTCGACCCAGAATCTGGTCATGCATGCCGATGTGCCGGTCACGGTTGTGAACTGAGGGGAGTGGAGAGTATGAATATGCTTCAAAAACTGAGTCTTGGTGCATCAGCAGCTTTGATCGCCAGCCCCGCTTGGGCGCAAGACGCACCGGGCTTGGATGACAAGATCAATCAGGCGTTTGCCGATTTCACCGGACCATTCGTCAGCTTTATCTTCGCCCCGTTTCCGGGCACGGGCTTCCCTTGGATCGTCGGATGGCTGGTGATCGCGGCGACGGTTTTCTCGCTGTATTTTGCCTTTGTGCAGTTCCGCTTCTTCGGGCACGCCATCAGCTTGGTCAAAGGTGACTATTCCGATCCCAACGACGCGGGTGAGGTCAGCCACTTTCAGGCGCTGGCTACCGCGCTATCGGGTACAGTCGGCCTTGGTAACATCGCTGGTGTGGCGGTTGCCGTGGGTATCGGCGGGCCGGGCGCGACGTTCTGGATGATCACGGCGGGCCTGCTGGGCATGGCCTCGAAATTCACCGAATGTACTCTGGGTGTGAAATACCGCAACGAATACGAAGACGGCACCGTATCTGGTGGCCCGATGTATTACATGTCCAAAGGATTCAGCGAACTGGGTCTGCCGGGCGGTAAGATCCTGGCCATTTTGTTCTCGATCTTCTGTATTCTTGGCGCGCTGGGCGGGGGCAATATGTTCCAGGCCAACCAGGCACACCAGCAGATCGCAGGTATCGTGGGCGACTATCCTGGCTGGATCACCGGTCTGGTCTTTGCCGGCATCGTTTTCGCGGTAATCGTGGGCGGCCTGAAATCCATTGCACGCGTGACCGAAAAGGTCGTGCCGTTCATGGGGATCATGTATGTGTTGGCAGCTCTGGTCATCATCATCATGCACGCAGACCAGATCGGTTGGGCCTTTGGCCAGATCTTCGCGGGTGCCTTCACCGGCCTCGGTGTGGCGGGCGGCATGGTTGGCGCCCTGATCCAGGGCTTCCGCCGTGCGGCGTTCTCGAACGAAGCGGGCGTGGGCTCGGCGGCGATTGCGCACTCGGCCGTGCGGACGAGCGAGCCGATCACGGAAGGTTTTGTATCCCTGCTGGAGCCGTTCATCGATACTGTCGTGATCTGTACGATGACCGCGTTGGTGATCATCATCACCCAGCAGCTGATCATCGATCCGGATACCGGCAAATACTTGCTGAACGAAGCGGGTAATGCGATTGCCACTGTTGACGGCAATTCGGGCGTCAGCCTGACCTCAGCCGCCTTTGCAAGCGCCTTTGGCTGGTTCCCATATGTGCTGGCCATCGCAGTGGTACTATTTGCCTTCTCGACCATGATCAGCTGGTCCTATTATGGTCTTAAGGCCTGGACCTATCTGTTCGGCGAGGGCCACACCAAGGAACTGGTGTTCAAGATCATCTTCTGCATCTTCGTCGTCATCGGCGCGGCGGCCAACCTTGGCCCGGTCATTGACTTCTCGGATGCGGCGATCTTTGCGATGGCGGTTGTGAACGTCTTTGCGCTCTACTTCCTGATGAAAGTGGTGCGGGAAGAGCTGGCGAGCTATGCGAGCCGCTTGAAAACCGGTGAAATCCGCAAATTCGAACATTAACCCAATCCACCGGGGCGGCGCCTGTCGCCCCGGTGCCTGACCACCCTGCGAAAATCGCAGTTTCTGGTCCAAACCCCCTTGCCACTATGACTGAACTTGCGTAAACGGCGCTTCTGATCGCGTGACCGGCCGAGATGGCATGCCGAGTCGCGTTTAGTACCGAACCCTGAAAGGAGACGGAAATGCCTAAGATGAAGACCAAGTCGAGCGCCAAGAAGCGCTTTAAGGTGACTGCGACCGGTAAGGTCCTTGCTGGCCAGGCCGGCAAACGGCACGGCATGATCAAGCGGACCAAGAAGTTCATCCGCGACGCCCGTGGTAACACCACCCTGTCCGCCCCCGACGCCAAGATCGTCAAGGGCTACATGCCCTACGACCGCTAAGAGGAGATTAAGAGATGTCCCGCGTTAAAGGTGGAACTGTAACTCACGCCCGTCACAAGAAGGTCATCAAGGCCGCCAAAGGTTACTATGGCCGCCGCAAAAGCACCTTCAAGGTTGCCCGTCAGGCCGTCGACAAGGCCAATCAGTACGCAACCCGCGACCGTAAGAACCGCAAGCGCAACTTCCGCGCGCTGTGGATCCAGCGTATCAACGCTGCTGTCCGTTCGCATGACGAAGCACTGACATATTCCCGCTTCATCAACGGCCTGAACCTGGCCGGTATCGAAGTGGACCGCAAAGTTCTGGCCGATCTGGCCGTGCACGAACCGGAAGCGTTCGGCGCGATCGTCGCCAAAGCTCAGGCCGCTCTGGCTGCCTGATCCTCTTTTAAAGAGACAGTGAATGAAGGCCGTTCCTTTCGGAGCGGCCTTTTTCTGTTTTCGGCCTGTCAGAGCACGCCGTTTCAGCAACAATTGACAGAGCATCTGAAAATGCGACTTCAATTTCGGGTGTCGAACGCAGGTGAACATCGACACCCTGGGCGCAATACTCTGGCTTAGACTGGCCTTGGCCGACGGCAATAGCCGTCATGCTGCGAAGATCAAAGTATGCAAGCCCAGATTCGGTTGCCAGAATTGCCAAAGCCTCTGCGATCTGAGCGTTGATTTGCGCGTGTACTTCAAGGTATATTCCAAGATCCCTAATGGCCTGAAAGGCTTGCCTGCGGGTCACCTGATGCCACTTTTGTATCTGACGGCTGAGCATGGTTTGCAATGCACTGTCGTCATTCAGTGCTACCGTGTTCAGGCCTTTTATGACAATCGGGCGGCCGGCAGAGGCTTCTTGACATGCATCCAGGTAGTGCCCGAGTTTTACCAGTCTGGATTCAACGGCCTCGTCCAGCGCGATGTCGTCGCGGAGGGCCAAAAAATAGCAACTGAGCTCGGCATCCACCTGTCCAAACCCGAAGCAAACGACATCGGGGTTGAGCTGCTCGATCGCCCGCGCTGCCTGCGAAAAAGAAGACCGAGGGTCATTCTTGGCGTTAAACCCTGCAGCAGTTGCACCTTTGATACTCAGCAGGTGGGCGGTATCGAAGCCGCGGATATCGGTTGGCGAAATGCGCCCGTACCTGAATCTTGTTTCTGCCGGTTTTGCTCCGATCAACCGAGTATGGGAGTCGCCGACGCACAATACGCTGCTCATATCAGGCCTTAGTTCGAGGGTTGTCACCTTTGCACATACCGTTGGGACCGGCTTTTTGCTGACTGTAGCACCAAGGCGGTGACGCCGCTATCGCAAAGGCTGCAACAAGTCGGCCTCGTGTGGTGAGCAGGTGACCTTACAGCACCACGCAACGACAAGGTTGATTGAAAACAAAAAAACCGGCGCATTTAGCGCCGGTTTGCAACCTCAAAAGATCACGCCTTACCCGAACACGCGACCCAGCGCGCCGTCGACCGCGTCGGTGATCTGATCGATGTCGTCCGCCGTTGCGATCAGCGCGGGCGAGAAGCACAGCGTGTTATTGCGGCCGGGGACCGAGCGGTTGGTGACGCCGATGATCACGCCTTGCGCCATACAATCGGCCACAACCGCTTGCGCCAGTTTCTCGTCCACCGGCTCTTTGCTGCCGCGGTCAGCGACCAGTTCGGCGCCCAGGAACAGGCCCTTGCCGCGTACGTCGCCGATGACTTTGTGCTTTTCCATCAGCGCCTGCAGGTTGCCCATCATGCGATCCCCCATGGCCGAGCAATTGCCCAGCAGGTTCTCGTCTTCGATGATACGCATGTTCTCGATCGCTGCCGCAGGACCGGCGGTGCAGCCGCCAAAGGTTGAGATGTCGCGGAAATAGTTCAGCGGGTCGGCCGCGTCGTCCTTGAACATCTCAAAGACTTCCTCGGTGGTAACCATGCAGGCAATCGCCGCATAGCCCGAGGCAACGCCTTTGGCCATCGTCACAAAGTCCGGTTTGACGCCGTATTGCTGGTAGCCGAACCAAGTGCCAGTGCGGCCAACGCCACAGACGACCTCGTCAATATGCAGCAGCACGTCGTATTTCTTGCAGATCTCCTGCACGCGCTGCCAGTAGCCCTCGGGCGCTTCGATCACGCCACCACCTGCGGTCACCGGCTCGAGGCACAGCGCGCCAACGGTGTCTGGACCTTCACGCAGGATGACCTCTTCAATCTGATCCGCTGCCCATTCGCCGAAGTTTTCAACCGGTGCGCCGTCCAGCTCGTGCTTGCGGTACTCCATGCAGTGCGGGACACGCACGAAATCGGGCGCGAAGGGGCCGTATTGCGCGTTGCGCTCGTCCTGACCACCTGCGGACATGGTCGCCAGGGTCGAGCCGTGATAGTCGCGCTCGCGGTACAGGATCTTGGTTTTCTTGCCGCCATATTTCTTGTGCGCGATCTGGCGGATCATCTTGAACGCCTTCTCGTTCGCCTCAGAGCCCGAGTTGGTGTAGTAGACACGGCTCATGCCCGGCATCTTCTCGATCAGCTTTTCGGCGAAGATTGCCCCGGGGATCGAGCCGGCGGAGTTGGCAAAGTAGCACAGCTTCATCAGCTGGTCGTACACCGCCTTGCAGATCGATTCGCGGCCATAGCCCACGTTGACGGTCCATACACCGCCCGAAACGGCATCCAGATGCTCTTTGCCGTTCTGATCCCAGACGCGCATTCCCTTGCCTTCGACAATGATGCGGGGATCATTGGTTTCAAAGGGCTTATGCTGGATCAGGTGGTGCCAGATATGGGCGCGGTCGGCCTCGACCACGCGGGAAAGATCGTTTTCGTTGAACGTGCCGTCCATGACATGTCCTTTCAGAAGTATTGGGTGTGCAGGTTGCGGGAACGATGCCGCCCCGGCTTGGAATTCTTGATGGCCCAGATCACCGCGAATGGCCATCTGTAGATAGGGCCAGATTGCACCATCCCGTATTGCCAGTCCATGGCTTCGGCGTATTTCTACGGGTTTGCCAGGTTCCTTACTTTGTGATCAAGTCGCGCAGGAATTGAACTGGGAGGGTCAGCACATGGCAGGTGACAATATCTACGAGCGTCATTTGGACAAGAACCGCGCGAACTACACGCCCTTGTCGCCGCTGAGTTTCATCGAACGCACCGCGAAGATCTACCCGGATTACCCCTCGGTGGTCTATGGCGAGCGCCGTTTTATCTGGGCTGAAACCTATGCCCGGTGCCGCCGTCTGGCGGGCGCATTGGCGGCGCGGGGGATCGGCAAGGGCGACACGGTCTCGATCATCGCCGCCAACATTCCCGAGATGTATGAGGCCCATTTCGGAGTGCCCATGGCAGGTGGGGTGTTGAACACGATCAACACGCGGCTGGACGCGCCGATCATCGCCTTCATCCTGAACCACGCCGAAACCAAGGTTCTACTGGTCGATCCCGAGTTTTCGGGCGTGGTGAAAGAGGCACTGAAACAGGTGGATCATGACTTGCTGGTCATCGACATCGAAGACCCCAGTTTTGATGGCGGCGAAAAGCTGGGCAGCCTGACCTATGACGCGCTGCTGGCCGAGGGTGATCCGGAATTCGTGTGGTCCTTACCCGATGACGAATGGGATGCGATCACGCTGAACTATACCTCTGGTACCACAGGCAATCCGAAAGGGGTCGTGTATCACCACCGGGGCGCGACGCTGAACGCACAGTCGGACCTGTTGGACTGGGACATGCCGAAGCATTCGGTCTACCTGTGGACGCTGCCGATGTTCCATTGCAACGGCTGGTGTTTCCCTTGGGCAATGGCAGCCAATGCTGGGGTCTCGGTCTGTTTGCGGGCGGTGCGGGACGAGCCGATCTATGCCGCCTTCCGCGATGAAAAGGTTACTCATTTCTGCGGCGCGCCAATTGTGTTGAACATGCTGGCCAACGCGCCGGATCACCTGAAAGATTTCGATCATGAGATCAAGGTGATGACCGCAGGTGCCCCGCCACCGGCCGCCGTGATCGAAAAGATGGAAAGCATGGGTGTCGAGGTGACCCATGTCTACGGCCTGACCGAAACCTATGGGCCATCTGTGGTGTGCGCTTGGAAGGACGAGTGGAACAGCAAAGGTGCCGAAGAGCGCGCCGCGCTCAAGGTCCGCCAGGGGGTTCCCTATACGGCCCTGTCAGGGCTGATGGTAGCTGACCCGGAGACCTTGGAGCCTGTGCCTGCAGATGGGGAGACGATGGGTGAGATTTTCATGCGGGGCAACGTCGTCATGAAAGGCTACCTGAAAAACGCCGAGGCTTCGGACAAGGCGTTTCGTGGCGGCTGGTTTGCCTCGGGTGATCTGGGGGTCATGCACCCGGACGGTTACATCGCGTTGAAGGATCGGTCCAAGGACATCATCATATCGGGCGGGGAGAATATCTCATCGGTTGAGGTCGAAGATATCCTCTACAAACACCCCGCCGTGATGGAGGCCGCCGTGGTCGCCCGCCCGGATGAGAAATGGGGTGAAACGCCCTGTGCTTTTGTCGAACTCAAGCCGGATGCGCAGGCGAGCGAGGCGGATATCATTGCCTTCTGCCGTGACAACATGGCCCATTTCAAAGCGCCGAAGACGGTGGTGTTCGGGGCATTGCCGAAGACCTCGACCGGCAAGATACAGAAGTTCAAACTGCGGGATCAGGCGCGGGCGCTGACCTAAGCGCCCATCTTGTCAAAGATTGACAGGTCAAGCTCCAGTATTTCACCCATCCACGCCGCGCGGTCCCGGTGATCTGTCAGATGGTCACCGGTTTCCGGATGGGTGAAGATGGTCAGGCCCTGCCGGTTCAGCATCAGCCATGGAACAACCTGGTCGAACGCGTCCGGCGCAAATCCCAGTTGGCAGCTCCAACGCGGATGCGGGCCGACATTCTTGGTATGCACTCGGCCCATCTCAACCGGGAACAGGCGCGCGGCCTGTTGGCAGATCTGTTGCGCAATGTCCTGCGTATCAGCGTCAAAATAGACATGGGCGTGATAGCCAGTGATCTCCGGCATTGGGGCCTCCTACGTTCGCTTGTATCTGGATACACGATGCAGGTTGTCCTTCCCACCGATGTCAGCACACAGAACCTGTGCGTCAGGTCAGGCGACAGCTTCAGGGGAAGCGGCCGTGAAGGCGGGGTGGTTGGCACAGGCGGCCTCGACCGCCAGAGCGCGCGGTAGGTCGGACAGGTCCACCCTCCAGCGGCGCGCGTTGTACAACTGCGGGATCAGGCACAAATCGGCCATACCGGGCTGAGACCCTGCGCAGTAGGGGGCCTGTTCAAATTCGGCCAAAAGTGCCTCGAAAGCCAACAGGCCCGGGCGGATAAAGTGGCGCATCCAATCGCCCAGCATCCCTTCGGCCCCGCCGCTGAGCGTGGTGGCGTACTGAGCAACTGACAGGTTGCAGACCGGGTGGATATCCACTGCAATGGACTGCGCCAAAGCCGCTACTTTTGCGCGGTGCGCGGGTTCAGCCGGTAGCAATCCCAAACCCCTAGTCTGATCCAGATAGTCGATGATTGCCAGAGATTGCGTTAGCCGAAGCCCGTCAATCTCAAGCACCGGAACCAGCCCCTGCGGATTGCGCGCCAGATGGGGTTGCGATTTCTGTGCCCCGTCCCTGAGATCGACCGAGACAGCGCGATAGGCGATCCCGGCCAGATTCAGCGCGATGCGCACCCGATAGCTGGCCGATGACTGCCCATAGTCAAACAGGATCACCTCGGCCATTCTGTCAGTCGTTTTTCAATGCGGCAGCTTTCAGGGCTTGCGCCAGCACATCCGCGTTTCCGATATGGTTGGCCAGCACAAGAATGAGCCGTGCGTTCAGTGCTTCGCTTTCCGATTTATCCAGCCCGTCATGGGCGGTCAGCAACTCGGCATAGAAATCGTCGCCATTGTCGAGGTTCGGGGTGAGGATCAGATCGGCCATCTTGCTTACTCCTTACCGGTGGCCCGGCGGATCGCCTGCCGGAATGCGTTTTCTTCGAACGTGCCGCGCCGTGCGGCCACGTGTTGATCCGGACGGATCAGGTAGACCGCGCTGTCCGCGTCGCCCAGATACCGGCGCTTGAGTTCCAGCGTCAGGTCATCCTTGACGGACAAAGCCAGCCGGGTGGCTTCGATACCGTCTTCCTCGATCCGGTCAGGGGCGTCGGCGTCGATGGTCAGCAGAGTGAACTTGCCCGCCAGTTTCGGCAACAGGAAGTCATCGCCCAACGGCGCATCAGGGCAGGCTGCGCCCGGGCGGGTGATGTCCGGCCCGTTCAGGGCATCTGCCGAGCTGAGCGAGGACCCCTCATAGGTGCAGGGTGTGCTCAACCGGCCGGAATTCACCAGCGGCCGAGCAAATTCAAAGTGTTCGCTGAGGTCCAGAACCGCATCCCGAAACTGCCGAGACATGTCGGATTTCGGCGTGATGAAATCGGTCGAGCGCGTGGACATGCGGATATTCTCATCGGCGGCCTGAACCCGCTCGCGGTTGTAGCTGTCCAGCAGAATCTCGGGCGCTTTGCCGTCGATGACCAGCTTCAGTTTCCAGCACAGGTTGTCCGCATCCTGCATTCCGGAGTTTGCGCCGCGGGCCCCAAACGGGCTGACCTGATGCGCACTGTCTCCGGCGAACAACACGCGGCCATGACGGAACCGGTCCATGCGACGGCATTGGAAGGTATAGATCGATACCCATTCCAGATCGAACTTAATATCCTCGCCCAGCATCGCCTTGAGCCGGGGAATGACGTTCTCGGGCTTTTGTTCACGCTCCTTGTCGATATCCCAGCCCAGTTGCAGGTCGATGCGCCAGACATTGTCGGGCTGCTTGTGCAACAGCGCAGATTGTCCGCGATTGAAGGGGGGATCGAACCAGAACCAGCGCTCGGTCGGGAAATCTGCTTCCATCACCACATCGGCGATCAGGAAGTTGTCTTCGAAAACACGACCTTCGAAATCCAGCCCCAGCATCCGCCGCGTTGGTGAATGCGCCCCGTCACAGGCGATCAGCCACTCGGCCTCGATGTTGTAGGGACCTTCAGGAGTTTCGACCTCAAGCGTGACGTGGGTTTCATGAGTTCCGATGGCCTCGACCTTGTTGCGGCCGCGGATTTCGATGGGGGCACCTTCGGCCTGCAATTCGCGCACCCGGTCAACAAGGGCGTTTTCGAAATAGTACTGCTGCAGGTTGATGAAGGCCGGGTTCGCGTATCCTGTGTCGGGCTGCAGGTTGAACTCGTAAACCTGACGTTCATCGAAATAGACCTTTCCCGCGTTCCACAGCACCCCTTTTTCCATCATCGGACGCCCCGCGCCCAGACGGTCGGCAATATCAATCGTGCGCTGCGAAAAGCAGATGGCGCGGCTGCCGAAACTGACCTTATCATTGTCGTCCAGCACCACGACCTCGACCCCTTGCTGGGCCAGATCAATGGCTGTGGCCAGCCCGATCGGTCCCGCGCCGATCACGATTACCTTGTGCCGGGTAGGTGTGGGTGCATCCTGATCCGGGCTGCGTTCATAGGCATAAAGCGGGACTTCGAAAATCTTGTTCATGGGCTCTCCCCCGATGGTCTGGCGCGGGTTACGCGCAAGATTTCATTCCCCGGCGCTGAGGTGCCGAAGGCTTGAGCCAATGGTTTCATCATAAATTCCGCCGTAAAACGATCTGGATCAAATGCGACGGAATGTCGTCAGTCGGGGTATAGTTCTTACCGTGCGTACGGGGATGAGTGAGCGGGCAATACCGTGCCGGTGCAGTCGCCGAATCCGATTGTGTAGCCCTTTCCTTTGGCTGCGCCCGTCAGGGACAGGGTGTCGCCATCTTGGATGAAACTGCGCGTCTCGCCGCTGTCCAGCGTCAGCGGTTCCTTCCCGCCCCAGCTGAGTTCCAGCAGCGAGCCGCGTTCGGATTTCGTCGGCCCTGAGATTGTGCCGGAACCCAGAAGATCGCCGGTATTCATCGGGCAGCCCGAGGTGGTATGATGCGCCAGCTGCTGCGCGGCGGAATAGTACATCTCCTTGTAATTCGTCCGGGCAATCGTGGTGGCCGGTTTGCCCGCGGGCGCCATTGTCACGGAAAGGTCGATATCATACAGCATCGGACCGCAGTCCTTCAGGTGGTCCAACAATTCGTGTTCGCGCGCGGGAGTGTCACAACGGAACGGCTCCAAAGCGGCCTTGGTCACGATCCACGGGCTGATGGATGTCGCGGTAGCCTTGGCCTGAAACGGGCCGAGAGGCTGGTATTCCCACGCCTGAATGTCGCGCGCGGACCAATCGTTCAGCAGCACGTATCCGAAGATGTGGTCATCCGCTTCCTGCACTGTGATCGGCCCCTCTGAGGGGATGCCGACGATGGCGCCCATCTCAAGCTCGATGTCAAAGCGGCGGCTGGGCAGCAAAACGGGTTTCTCTTGGTCCGGTGATTTCAACTGACCCCAGGGGCGGCGGATATCGGTGCCCGAGACGACAACCGAGGATGCCCGGCCGTTATACCCGATGGGAATATGCAGCCAGTTTGGCGGCAGGGCGTTCTCGGGCCCGCGAAACATGGTGCCGACGTTTTGCGCGTGATGGCGACCGGCGTAGAAGTCGGTGTATTCGCTGACGGCGAAGGGCATGTGCAGTTCGGCGTCGTCCTTCGGAACCAGCAAAGGTTCCATCTTGTCCTGTTCCTCCGACCCTTCGGCCAGCAGATAGGTCAGTCGCGCGCGTAATGCGGCCCAGACGGCGGGGCCTTGCTCCATCAACGGGTTCCAGAAGGGCAGGTCGAACAGCGGCTCGTCGTCCAGATTGATCACCCCTTCGGCCTCAGCCGCGGTGACGTCCAGAATCATGTCTCCAATCGCCACGCCGCAATGTGGGGCAGCCCCGCCGACCGAAAAGACACCATAAGGCAGGTTGTTCAGCGGAAACGGGTGTTCGGCGGAATTGGCCGAGGCCACCCAGGATTTCGAAAGTGTCATTTGTGTTCCTTGTCGCCTTTGTCGTCGTTGCGAAAGTGGCACCGCGAAAGGGTGTGTCGCATGGTCCTGTTTCCGTCTTTCAGTCGCCGGGTTCGACCCCACCGGAAGAACCCTCCTGGCGATGGCCGGGCATTGGATTGTGCTTGTAATGGTCGCGCTTGCCATTCCAGCGTCTGCGCCGCGCCCATATAGACATGCCGATGATGCCTAAGAACACGGCAATGACTAGGTAGCCAGAATCCATCACTTTTTGCCCGGGGTTCCGTCAAACTTTTTCTCAAGTGAGGTCCAGCAGTCAATGTAATCGTCCTGCAAGGGGGCCTCGTTGGCGGCAAAAGGTGTCAGATGCTGCGGGAACCGGGTTTCGAACATGAAGGACATGGTGTTGTCCAGCTTGTCGGGCCCGAGGTTCGCGTTCGACGCCTTTTCGAACGCCTCGCGGTCCGGACCGTGCGGCAGCATCATGTTGTGCAGGCTCATGCCGCCGGGGACAAAGCCCTGCGGTTTCGCGTCATACTGGCCGTAGATGTTTCCCATCAGCTCGGACATGATGTTCTTGTGGTACCACGGCGGGCGGAACGTATCTTCGGCCACCATCCAGCGTTCGCGGAATAGGACAAAGTCGATATTCGCGGTGCCCGGCTGCCCCGAAGGCGCGGTCAACACGGTAAAGATCGACGGATCGGGATGGTCGAACAGGATCGCACCGACCGGGCAATAGGTGCGCAGGTCGTATTTGTAGGGCGCGTAATTACCGTGCCACGCCACCACATCCAGCGGGCTTTGATTGATCTTGGTGGTGTGAAACTGCCCGCACCATTTGACAGTGACGGTCGAGGGCACCTCGCGATCCTCAAACGCGGCCACCGGCGCCTTGAAATCGCGCGGGTTGGCCATGCAATTGGCGCCGATCGGGCCGCGGCCCGGCAGCTCGAATTTCTGACCGTAGTTTTCGCAGACAAAGCCGCGCGCGGGGCCCTCCAGCACCTCAACCCTGTAAACCAACCCACGCGGGATAATTGCGATTTCCTTAGGTTCAAGGTCGATAATCCCGAGCTCGGTTGCAAAGCGCAGGCGACCTTCCTGCGGTACCACCAGCAATTCGGAATCGGCCGAGTAGAAATAGGCGTCCACCATGGATTCGGTGACCAGATAGATGTGGCTGGCCATGCCCACCTGGGTGTGCACATCCCCGGCCGTGGTCATCGTGCGCATGCCGGTCAGCCAGGTCAGCCCCTGACCTGAATGGGGCACCGCATCCCAACGATACTGGCCCAGGCTGATCACGTCCGGATCGACAAAAGGCGCGGAGTTCCAATAGGGCAGATCGAGTTTTTCGTAACGATGCGAGTGCTTGACCGACGGTCGGATGCGATAACACCACGTCCGTTCAGGCGGGTTGGCGGTGAAAGCCGTACCGCTGAGCTGCTCACCATAGAGACCATAGTTACAGCGCTGTGGGCTGTTCATCCCCTGCGGCAAGGCTCCGGGCAGAGCCTCGGTTTCAAAGTCATTGCCAAAGCCGGGCATATAGCCGGAATGGGTGCCGACCGGCGTACTGGCCTGTGTCATTTCATGTGGATCAGTCGGATGGTTCATCCTGAGTTCCTCCGCTTATTGCTTGAGGGATAGTAGTTGATTTTGTAACTAACAAGCATGACTCAGAACGATTCCCCTAAAAATGATGACTTTTATTTGCAGGATTTCCTGCCCTACCTGCTAAACCGGGCAGCCGAAGAAAGTTCGCTGGAATTTCAGAGGGTCTACAAGGACCGATTCGGGATGCTGCGCAATGAATGGCGGGTCTTGTTCCATCTGGGCAATTACGGAGAAATGACCGCGAAAGAGATCGGCGAACGCGCCCGGCTTCACAAAACCAAGATCAGCCGGGCCGTGCACAGGCTTGAGGAAACCCGGTATCTGGTGCGCTGCCGCAGTGAAACGGATCGCAGGGTGGAACACTTGACGCTTACGGCTTTGGGCCAATCTGTCTATCGCGAGCTTTGTGGTATCGCCGGGCAGTATGACGCAAAGCTGGCTGCAGAGTTCAATGCGGACGAGGTGGCCCTGTTACGCAAAATGCTACGCCAGTTGGCGCATATGGGTTGAACTCTGGTAATTCCAACCTCAGGCCCCCAGATGACATCCAGAGCGGACACTGGAATAAAAAAATATGACGACCCTGAACGCCGATGCGGCGAAATCAACTGACCTTATTCAATGGATTGTGACCCGCGGTCTCGAAGGGGCCGCGAAAGAAGAGCTGTTGGACGGCTACTGCAACAAGTTGTTGGAACTGGGCGTACCCCTGATGCGCTTTCATGCGGCACAGTCGGCGCTGCACCCTGTCTATGGCGGCACCGGGTTCAGCTGGTATGAGGGGCAGGGCGGTGAGTCCGAGACCTTTGAATACACCGAAGAGCCCAGCGAACAGTGGAGGCAAAGCCCTCTCTACGCCATTCTGAGCAATGAGGTGGATGAAATCCGCGAGCGTCTGGTCGATCAGAATGAGGAAAGCCGGTTTCCCCTGCTGAATGATCTGCGCCAGATCGGAGCCACCGATTATTATGCCACCGGAGTCAGCTTTGACGTGCCGACCCAGAGCGTGACAGGAGACACCAAAGAAGCCGTGGACGGAGTTCTGATGTCCTGGACCTCGAACGCTCCGGAAGGATTCCAGGACTGTGACCTGGATCTGATCAACACGGCGTTGCCGCATCTGGGGCTGGCGCTGAAATCCGCATCGAGCGCCCGGATTTCAAAGGACCTGATGCGGGTCTATCTGGGACGCGATGCGGGGCGCCGCGTGTTGTCGGGCGAAATCCGGCGTGGCTCGTTGCAGCAGATCGATGCAGTGATCTGGAACTTTGACCTTGAAGGCTTCACCAGCCTCTCCGAGGAACTGCCGGGCAACGAGATCATCGACATGCTGAACGATTACCTGGCCGTGGCCGTAGGCGTAGTGCACGATAACCGCGGCAATATCCTGAAATTCATGGGCGACGGCCTGATGGCGATGTTCGACGTCGGTGAAATCGATGAAGACGCGCGTGCGGCGCTGAAGGCCGTACCGATGCTGCAGCAACGGATGGAAGTCTTGAACACCCGTCGCAAGGCCGACGGCCTGCCGGTGGCCAGTTTTACCCTTGCCCTGCACGCGGGTGAGATTCTGTATGGCAATATCGGGTCCGAGACCCGGTTGGACTTCACCGTGATTGGCCCGGCCGTAAACCAGACCGCCCGGATCGCCGGAATGCACCGGTCGCTGGGGCAGCGTATTCTGATCTCGGATGACGTGGCACGCGCGGCCCAGCCTTGTGGTCAGGACCTTGTGTCTGTCGGGCGATACATGCTGCGCGGGGTCTCCGAACCGAAGGAGTTGTTCACGGTGTATAATGAGGCGGCGTCGTAGTTGGGTGTTTGTGCGATATTAAGAGCAATAAGGCCATTTGTTCTCTCGTTAAGTGTAATGGCATCTGCCGTATCCGCGCAGACCAATCCTGCGATCAATATCTTCTTTGGCTTCGATCATGTTTTGTATCCGATTGCGATCAAGTGGGCTTGCGGAGGTCCGCAAAGTGAGGATTTGGCCGCTATTGAGGCGCTTATAGCGGCGTTTCCTGAAGATGCAGAACGCGCCGATTTGCAGGGTATCGTTGATAGCATGCTGCAGGCGGTAGAGCGCGAAGCGGGCTTGGTTGAAGTGCTTGGTGCCGAATTAACCAGCAAACAGACAGAGCAACTATGCCCTGCCGCGCGGACTCTAAGCCTTGTATGGGTAACGCCTGAGCAACTGGCCAATGGCGGTGAAGACACAATTGCCCCTGAACACATTGTAGCATGGGCAGAGTTTTACCGGGTCGTTGAGCACCTTCAGTGATCGCCATGTCATGCGGTGCGGCACTGCAACTCTTGGGTCCAGCGGGCGGGTTGGGCGGCGAAGCTGCGCGAAAAATCACCCTTCGGCTGGAGGTACGACCCGCTGATACAGATGCCACGTGGCATGGCCAAGGATCGGCAGGGTGAAGATCAGGCCCAGAAACGCCGGAACCATCGACAGCAGCATGGTGACCGAGATTATCGCCGCCCAGGTCAGCATGACCACCGGGTTTTCCGAGACGGCCCGGATGGACGTCAACATGGCGGAAACGAAATTGGTTTCCCGGTCGAGCAACATGGGCATGGAAATGACGGTTACCGTGAACAGGACTGCCGACAGAAACGCGCCCACGCAGGTGCCAATAGCAAGGAAAGTCCAGCCCTGCGGCGTAAAGATAACGGTGTTTAGAAAACCGTCAAAGTCCGAGAAGGATGCGTTCTGCAGGGTGATCGCCAGCCAAAGCCGAATCTGGTAAATCCAAACCCAGAAAATGAACAGGGTGACAAAGGCCATCCAGCCCATTTCGCGCTTGCGCTGATTGGCCATGACACCAAGGATTTCAGACCAGCCGAAACTCTCTCCCTTCTGCAAACGTCGGGACATCTCATAAAGCCCGGCAGCGGCGAAAGGCGCGACCAGCGGAAAACCCACAATCGCGGGAATGATCATCCAAATTTTGCCAAGCCAGACCAGACTCCAAACAAACAGGATGCCGAACACCGCATAGAACAGGCCGAAAAAGCCGCTCATGAAGGGACGCGCGAGAAAATCTGAAAACCCGGCCTTCAGCGACGCGGTGATGTCACTCGAAGTCACCGTGTTGACTTCGGGCACGGAATGCTGTTGCGGCGTCAGATTGTCCGGTGGTGTGGAATCTTCGGTTTTGGATGCCATGACACACTCCTCCTAAAGCACAGGGCTTCGCCGGTCCGTTTGCCGACGGACCCAGCTGTGAAACAGGCGCATTTCCTCCGCGAACAAGTCTGCATCACGTGAGGCGCAAGGGCAAGGTGGGGGAGAATGGTAGCTGAATTGCGTGTGGCAGACTTACCGGGGCTTTCTAGAAATCAATCTCTACGCCTGGAAGGTTTAGTTCTTTCATCATGTCACGCAGCTCTTGCCGCGCGGCGATGTTCGAGATGTTCAGCTGTTTGACCCCGATATCCTTGAGATCCAGCAGGGTCAGGCCGCGGGGGAACAGTTCGCGGAAGATCACCCGCTCGGAAAAGCCCGACGCGACGCGGAAGCCGATGCGCTGAGACAGCATTTCAATCGCGCGCTGCATCTTTTCCTTGTTGACCATGCGCTGCGTGCCGACACGGTTGCGCACGACGACCCAGTCGATGGGTTTAAGCCCGGCCTGTGCTCGCAACTGCCGGGCGTTCCAGACCATCTCGGAATAGACCGACGGCCCGAGGATTTTCTCACCCTTAGAATCGATACGCGCCAGCAGGTCGAAATCAATGAAACTGTCGTTCAAAGGCGTGATCAGTGTGTCGGCCAGCGAATGCGCCACCTGGCTGAGGCGGGTATGCGAGCCGGGGCAGTCGATCAGGATGAAATCGCTGTCGCTTTCCAACTGGGCCACTGCGGCGGACAGGCGGTGGTCATAGATATTCTCGCCGGGT
This sequence comes from Ruegeria sp. BF7, assembly GCF_056538605.1. Taxonomy (NCBI): domain Bacteria; kingdom Pseudomonadati; phylum Pseudomonadota; class Alphaproteobacteria; order Rhodobacterales; family Roseobacteraceae; genus Ruegeria; species Ruegeria sp. BF7. The sequence continues at coordinate 32,523 of NZ_JBQFTM010000013.1, forward strand.
TTCAGCTTGCTGGCATCGATCTCGGGCAGGTCATGGTGGCGCGGGCTGGGCAGCTGTGTTTCCGAGCCGTTCATGAAATTGCCGCGGTTCTCGAAATAGCGCCCAAGGCTGCGTTGCCGCAGGTCCAGGTCCAGTGTGCTGACCTTGTGACCCAGACGCGCCAATGCGGTTGCCACATGCATCGACACGGTCGATTTGCCTGCGCCGCCCTTCTCGTTCCCCACTACGATAATATGTGCCATGCTTGTATTCCCACGTCCCGCCGTGCTTGCCCACACGTTGTTGCCAGCTACTATATGTTGTGGAAAGCGGGAAGGGAAGAACCCCAATCGGTGATAACAGGCTCTAATTTGGAAAACCAAGGCGTGGGCGCGGGTTAGACTGCGCGCTTGTCAAACAAGCTGCCCTGATTCACAGTTTAGAGCGGTGAATTAGGATAGGGACCGAGCTTGGACCATCTGTTTCTGAACGTTCTGAATGTGGTCCTGCCCGTGCTGATTTGTGCCGGGATCGGCTATAGTCTGGCCCTGATCAAGGCGCCCTTCGACAACAAAGTGATTGGCGGGCTTGTCTCGCGCGTGGGGTATCCGACGCTGATCATCTCGCACCTGTCCACCACCAATATAGCCGTGGATACGTTTCTGGATGTGATGGCTGCTGCCGCGCTGGCGATTGCCGGGTTTGGAGTGTTGGGATTTGCCGCTTTGAAGGCGATGCATCTGCCGGTACGGGCGTTTCTGACACCACTGATGCATGGCAACGTCGGCAATATCGGCTTGCCGATTACCCTGTTGGCATTGGGTGATGCGGGGATGGCCTATACGATGGGCTTCGTGGTTGTCGTGCTGATCAGCATCTTCACTATCGGCATGTGGATACCGGCCGGAGAGTTTTCGCCAAAGAAAATCGCGACGTCGCCGATCATCTATGCGGTGGTGGTCTCTCTGATCCTGATGGTGACAGGGTACACCCTGCCTCAGCCGGTGGCCAAGTCCTTTGATATCCTCGGAGGGCTGTCGATCCCGTTGATGCTGCTGACACTGGGCCACACACTGGCGACTTTGCAGATCAAAAGCCTTGGCCGGGCTTTGATACTGACTGTAATGCATCTTGCGATGGCGGTTGTGATCGCCAGCGGTCTGGTCTGGGCGTTCGGCTTTACCGGGGCCGAACGCGGCGCAGTGATCCTGTGTTGCCTGATGCCGTCTTCGGTGGCGACCTATCTGTTCATCGACCAGCACGTGCCTGAATACGGGCCGGATGTGGCCGGTTTTATTCTGGTGTCGACTCTGAGCACGATTGTCGTGCTGCCGGTTGCGTTGTCATTTTGGACCTGACGTGCACCCTATGCGCAGAGGTAAAAATCGCTAAACTGCTGAATAATTGCGTTAAACAACCATAGTTTGAGGGCAATTTGATGCGTGACAAGTCCCCTGAAGACGTGACCCCACAGGCCCGCGCCCGTGTGGTGTTGGCGATGACGGCAATCTGTATGATGGTCGTGGGGTTTAACACCACCGCTGTCGCCACCATATTGCCCAACCTCAAGGCCGAGTTCGATCTGACCCCGTCTGGACTGCAATGGGTAATGGCGATCTATACGGTGGCCAGTGCCACGCTTGTCACCATCGTCAGCCGGTTGGGTGACATCACCGGCAAGATGGGCGTGTTTTTCTTTGGCATGATCGTTTTTGCCATCGGTTCCGCCTCGGTTCTGTTTGCGCAGGATGGGGCGATGCTGCTGTTTGGGCGCGGTGCGCAGGGCGCGGGGGCGGCGGCGCTGTTCGGGACATCGTTGTCACTGCTGACCGCCGCCACACCGGAAGAGCAGCGCGCCAGCGTCACCGGGGCTTGGGGTGCAATCGTTGGTTTGGCGATCGGCGTCGGTCCAATCGTCGGTGGGGCCTTTGGCCACTATGTAAGTTGGCGGGCGGTTTTTGCGACCGATCTGCTGCTGCTGGCCGTGGCCTTTGCTATTGGGCTGCACGTCAGTAAAAGAAAATACGTACCCGACACGCGCCTTGCAGGGGCAAAATTCGACTATCCGGGTGCAGTTGCCATCCTCTTGTTCCTCGGGCCGCTGTCTTTTGCGCTCAGCAACGGGGAAAGCGGCGGATGGGCGACGCCGCTCACACTGGTTCCGCTGGCCATTGCGGCGGTGGCGACCGTTGTGCTGGTGATCGTCTCACGCCGCGCCGAAGACCCGCTGATCGAACTGCGATACTTCCGCCATCCGCGTTACTTCATGGCTGCGGCGGGGATGTTCTTTACCGGCTTCACGCTGTTCTGCTTCTTTGTCTATTTCAACACTTTCGTGCAGTCACCGGATGCCTTCGGGTATTCGTCAATCGGCGCCGGGCTGGCGATCATGCCGCTAAGCCTCAGCATGTTTGTCATCTCGGTCACTGCGCCGCGATTTCTCGCGCCCTACAGCTTTCAATGGCCGGTTGCGATTGGCCTTGGGGCAATGGGGATTGGGTTCCTGCTGCTGATGACGACCACGAACGCCACGCAATATGCCGAGATCTGGTGGAAACTTTTGATTGTAGGTATCGGCATGGGTATCTGCTTTTCGCTGCTGCCCCGCCTCGGTCTGCGCCTGCTGCCGGAAGAGCATGTGGGGCAGGGATCGGGAGTGATTAATGCTTGTCTCTATTTTGGAGCCACCCTGGGCGCGGTGGTCGGAGGCCTTGCAGAATCGGTAACCAAACGCCGTGGCCTGTCAGAGGTGATCGACGCGCTGCCCGCCGGATCAACCCAGCGCGAGGATCTGGCCCGCGCGCTGACCCACGGCACGCCCAGCCAGATTCAGCAGCAGATTGCGGGGATGGATCCAACGACCGGAACGGCCCTAGCCAAGGCTCTGAGGGACTTGCAGGACAACGCATTCAACAGCGCAATGCTGGTTGCCGCGATTGCAGCGCTTGTCGGAATGGCCTTGGCGCTCATGCTGCTGCGTGGGCCAGTGCCGCCGGTGCACAGCGCGGCAGAACTGACGCGCAAACCGCGCTAGGCGTGTCTGCCTACCCCCCCAAATATACACCGCCTTTTGGGCGGTAAAACACCTTCTGGTCGTGCAGCTTGCCCAGAAGATCGTGAATGCGCCGCAGGGTGTCTTCGCGATCCGTCTGGCCGTTTTCTGCCCCATCCAACGCAGCTTGCGACAACGAGGCGACCGAGCCGCGCAACGCCGTTTCGATCAGGTCCATATCCTCGACCGACAGCTCGATCATATCATTGTACTGGGGCATATTCTGGGTCTCCGTGGTGTCTGTATATCCGTTGTGCCAATTGTAGCATTTATTGAACCTGGGCAAAATGGCACCGGTTTTGGGGCGGTGCCAACGAGGCTTGTCCATGTGCGACCGAAGTGGATGGATGACAGATTTGTATTTGTTCGAAATTGTCCGCAGTCTCAAAAGACTAATCATTTTGAAAGAAGAGACGGCTAGGGGAGATTATTCCTTTCAATCGCGAGAGACTTGCAGCCAAGGGTTGACGTGAATGACATGCAATTTAGCATCGCGAGATAGGATTGTTTTGAGAGTTAAAATGCGACACGCTTTGTTTTTGCTATTTTCCTTTTTGAGTATGGGCGTGATGCCCGCCGTGGCACAGCATCACTCGAACCACAGCTATGATGGCCTCAAAATTGGAACAGCCCGTGTGTTCGAGCGATCTCCCGGAGGCAACTTAGAATCTCGCTTTATCGGAAAGCGCAGCGGTCTGTATGTATTTGAGATCCATTCTGGGAGTGGGAGCAGCAAGGCGTACGACCGTACGATTTTCCGCAACTCCAAAGGGCAAACCGTTCGGATGGAAAGGTCCGATGGGGCGACGATAAAATACGAGCCACATAACTGCTGGTTGGTCGTCGGCGAGTGTAAATACGTAGTATTTGATCGGAATGGGATTCCGGGGACGTACCGCGCAATTGGTAAGGCAACGAAAGGTGGGTTTACTCAGAAAACAGATTTCTTGAACGGATCAAAATACGACAGGTTTTCTAATACCCGGATTAAGTTTGATGACGATGGGCGAGAGACTTCGCGCCAAATTCAGCAGAACGGAAAGCGTACTCGAATTAAATTGAAGCAGGTTGTGTTGCCCTGAGAATCTTCTAGCCACTTCGGGATTAAGCAATATCAGCTAGCAAAAAAGGCCGCCCCAAAGGACGGCCTTTCGCATTTCAAACGAGTCAGGCTTAGAAGCCCAGACCTTCGTATTTCTTCTTGAACTTCGACACGCGGCCACCGGCGTCCATCAGGCGCGACGAGCCACCAGTCCACGCGGGGTGCGAGGAGGGGTCGATTTCCAGAGCCAGCTGGTCGCCTTCGGCGCCCCAGGTGGATTTCATCTGAACCACGGTGCCATCGGTCATTTTGACGTTGATGACGTGATAATCGGGATGGATGTCTTTTTTCATCTTTCCGCTCCTTACGCCTCGGCGCCAGCCTTGGGCTTGTAGTTAGTGACTTCTGCGATACGCGCGGACTTACCACGGCGCGAGCGCAGATAGTACAGTTTGGCGCGACGGACGCGGCCACGGCGGACAACGGTGATGCTGTCAATGTTGGTCGAATGCAGCGGGAACACACGCTCCACGCCTTCGCCAAACGAAATCTTGCGAACGGTGAACGAACCGGCGATGCCGCTGCCACCTTTGCGCGCGATGCAGACACCTTCGTAGTTCTGCACACGGGTGCGCGACCCTTCGGTCACTTTAAAGCCGACACGAATGGTGTCACCGGCTTTGAAATCGGGGATGTCTTTCCCTAGGGCGGCAATCTGTTCCGCCTCAAGCTGTGCGATCAGGTCCATCGCAGGTTCTCCTATCTGCTCGTGGTTGGTCCACGAAGTTTGGGCACGGCCTGAGAGCTCTTGGTCTTCATCGGGTCCTGCGCACAGCCCGCCAGAGGTCAGATCGAATGTTCCTTTGGTCTGGTCCGCCCTGACACGCCTTGGCTGAAGAAAGCTAAGCGTTGCGCCATGGTGCAAACCAAAACACCGGAGTCGCGCAGTTGCGGCACCGGATTGCGCTGCTTTACGAGGTTTGCAAACAGGGATCAAGCCAAAATCGCCATATTTTCAAAGCTAGACGGTGGGTTTTCGCCATCCGAAAAATACACCGTTGCCTTGCGAGACCAATCAGGCATTCTGGAGGGAATTATATGAGCAGTTTTTAAAAACAGGAACACATCATGCGCATAGCGTTGATGCTGGCCGTCATGGCCATGGCGACTCTGTCCTGCGGTCGCAGCACTCCTCCGCCCCAACAGGTCGAGGCCAAGGCTTTTCTGGATACCACATCGCCTTCGGTCATATACCCGGCCTTCGGCGATGCCGACCCGCACGATTGGGATGGGCGACATCCCGGCCATTACCCGGTGCATGGGCTGGATGTGTCGCGCTGGCAGGGTGCGATCGACTGGCACCGGGCCAGGGCATCGGGCGTCAGTTTCGTGTTCATCAAAGCGACTGAGGGCGGCGACGTGGCCGACCCCATGTTTGACGACCACCGGCGGGGCGCACAGTCGGCGGGGGTGCCGTGGGGCGCCTACCACTACTACTATTTCTGCCGTCCGGCGCACGAGCAGGCTCGGTGGTTCATCCGGAACGTGCCCAGGGGCGCTGACCTGCCGCATGTGCTGGACATGGAGTGGACTCCACATTCCAGAACCTGCAGGCTGCGCCCCGATGGCGCCACGGTTCGCGCCGAAGCCGAACGTTTCCTCGATATTCTCGAACGCCACTACGGGCGGCGGCCTATCGTCTACACAACGGTGGATTTTTACGACGACACCGATATTGGCCGCTTGCCCGGAACCGAATTCTGGCTGCGGTCCGTTGCCGGGCATCCACACAAAGTCTACCCCAGAGCCTCTTGGCGGTTCTGGCAGTATACCGGAACAGGTTTGGTGCCAGGTGTTCAGGGCAAGGTGGATATCAACACGTTCAACGGCCACCCCGAGACATGGGCGCGTTGGAAGGCGGGTGGTTAGTCGCGGGACTTTCGATAAGCTTCCCACAGATCAGGGCGTCGTTCCTGGGTGATCTTTTCGGACATCTCGTGCCGCCACTCGGCAATGCGCCCATGGTGGCCGGACATCAGGATATCGGGGATCGGCCGACCCTTCCACTCGGCGGGGCGGGTGTATTGCGGATGTTCCAGGAGGCCCGAGGAAAAGCTCTCTTCCTCGGCTGAGGCCTGATTGCCCAGCACGCCGGGGATCAGACGCACCGTCGCGTCGATCAGCGCCTGCGCCGCGATCTCGCCGCCGGTCATGACGAAATCACCCAAGGAGACTTCTTGCACGCCGTAATGTTCCAGCACGCGTTCGTCGACACCTTCGAAACGACCGCACAGCAATGTCATGCCGTCACAGCGCGCCAGGTTCTGCATCATGCGCTGGTCCATCCGGCGACCGCGGGGGCTCAGATAGATCAACGGCCAGTTGCCGCGAATATCCGCCATCGTGTGTTCGATCGCTTCCCCCAGCACATCGGCACGCAGCACCATGCCCGCGCCACCGCCTGCGGGCGTGTCATCCACATTGCGGTGCTTGCCGACACCGAATTGGCGGAGGTCGACGGTTTCCAATTGCCAAAGACCTTCCTGCAGGGCCTTGCCAGTGAGGCTTTCCCCCAGCACCCCGGGAAAGGCCGAGGGGAACAACGTGATGATTTTGGCCTTCCACACGCCATGCAGGTCCGGCGTAGGGGTCAGCAGCTCGCGCGGTTTCAGTGTCGGGCGGATCGCTTTGCGGCCGTGGGATTTACTGGGCTTGTCTGTCATGTCGTGTCGATCAGCGCGCCTTTGGCGCGTTCAATTGTCGCTTTCTTCTGTTCGATCAGAGCAGCCTCGTCCAGACGCGAGCGGTTCAGATCCAGCAGTTCTGCCAGAGCATCTTCCGGCAGGCGACTGTTGACCTTTGTGGGCGGCACCAGCAGCTTGGCCTTGTCGCTGGGCAGGTTCAGATACTCGGCAAACGGAGTGCCGGGGCCATAACGCCGCAGCTGCAGTTCTTCAAGCCATTCGTCAACAACAGTAACCGACGGTAGCCGGGCCCGGATCTGATCTACCGTGTCCTGCAAGGGCGGCAGATGATCCAGATTCGATCGAAAAGTTTCAAAGTCGTGGACCTGGCGAATGCGTTCCAGATCATGTGCCCAAAGGCTGCGCAACCAGCCGCCTCGTTGGCGTAAGGACAGATAGATCGTGATCTCGAGCTCTTGCCCGGAAAAGCGATGGCGGATTTCATCCACCAGACAAGCTGCAAGCTCTGGTGCGGCTGCGTAACCGTTTTCGGTATTGCGGCTGGGGCGTCGACCGGCGAAGTTCTCCTCGCTGAGGATCAGCCCGCGTTTGTCGCCGAAATCCAACGTCTCCAGAAATTCTCGCAATAGGATTCCGTACTCGGACAAGGTGCCGACGGTGCCGTAAATCGAGTGATTGGTTGCCGCCCGCGACAGACCGGACTTGCGGGTGCGATAGGGTAGCACCAGTGCAAAATGCGGCCAGATCAATTCGCGATTGCCATAGAGAAAAGACTGTGCTGCCGTGGTTCCGGTTTTGTGCAGACCCAGATGCAGCAGGACGCGGCGCATTAGATCAGCCCTTCGGGCGGATCGGCGATGATGCGCCCCTTGTCCAGATCGACGGTTGGAACCGCCTCCAGGGTGAAAGGCAGCAGAACGGTGGCCTTCAGGCCTGGCCCGTGCAGTTCCAACAGGTCGGCCGCACCGTGGTTCTGCACCGATTTGACCCGACCCAGCAGCGTGCCGCCGGTATCGTAAACCTCAAGGCCGATCAGATCAGTGTGGTAGAACTCGTCATCCGGAAGAGAAGGCAGTTGATCACGCCGGGCAAACAGACGCAGGCCTTTCAGGGCGTCGGCCTCTTCCTTGGTTTCAACTCCGCCAAGATTTGCTGCAAATCCGTTCTTGATCGTGCGGGTCAGAACCAGCGGAAAGCGCTTCACGCCGGTTTCATCCGTCAGGGGCGAGTAAGCCTCGATATCTTCCGGGATTGCGCAATAGCTTTTCAGGCGCACTTCGCCGCGCACACCATAAGAGCCCGCAATGCTGCCCACGCAGATCAGATCACTCATTTGGCTTGTCCACTGTCACACAAAGCCCATCCAGCCAGTTCCCCCGCGTGGCGCAGGCCTCGCGTTGGTTACTGCGTTCAAAGAACACGCCCACAATAAATGCGATCAACAACAGGATGGGAAGCCGTATCAATCCGAACATCTGCCTATCGCACCTCGATGGGTAGGGTGTCGTAACGGGATTCCCAGCCTACAGTTTCCAGCTCCGGCGTGTCTGACATCTCTTCCGGCCAGCCGACGCAGAAATAGCCGATCAGGCGCCAGCCATCCGGAACGTTCAGGTCACGGGTCATCTTAACGGGGTCCAGAATGGATACCCAGCCCAGGCCCAGCCCTTGGGTGCGCAGGGCCAACCAGAACAGCGTGATAGCGGAAACGACGGAATAGCGCCGCGCCTCTGGCATCGTACCTGCACCAAGACCTTGCCCCTTGCCGGTGGTATCGTCGCAAAACACGGCCAATTGCACAGGGGCTTCCTGCATCCCCGACAGCTTCAGACTGCTGTAGATTTGTGCTTTCTCGCCGGAATACCCGGCCAGGGATTCGGCATTTGCAGCTTGGAAATTCTTCAGCGCCGCTGCCCGCGCGACCGCGCTTTCGACGCGGATAACACGCCAGGGCTCACTTAGCCCCACCGAAGGGGCCAGGCGAAATGCGTCGAGGCAGCGCGTCAGCACTGCCTCGTCCACGGGATCGGTGCGGAACCGGCGCACATCACGCCGGAGCCGCATCAGCAGATCGAACTGCGTGCGAAAATCGTCGCTGAAAGTTTGATCCTGCACGCGCTCGCCCGCTTATTCTTCTGCGGTTGCTTCTTCAGCCGGTGCAGCGGCAGCTTCAGCGGCCTTTGCAGCTTTTTCTTCCGCGCGTTCCTGAGCTTTCTTGCCCGGGGTGCCCTTGTTGGGGTTGTTGCGCTCGGCTTTTTCACGGCTGCCGGCAGCTTCCAGCATACGTGCGATACGGTCGGTGGGCTGGGCGCCCTGGTCCAGCCAGTATTGAACGCGTTCCATGTCCATTTTCACGCGCTCTTCGCTGTCTTTCGGCAGCAGCGGGTTGTAGGTGCCCAGTTTCTCGATGAAACGGCCGTCGCGGGGCATGCGGCTGTCAGCAGCCACGATGCGGTAGAAGGGACGTTTTTTCGAGCCGCCGCGGGCGAGACGAATTTTCATTGCCATGGTGGTATCTCCTTTGGATGGCGTTTACCGGGAATTGCCCGGTTAGTTCTGGTGTTTCTTATGGTGTCGGATGACTTCCTGAATGATGAAATTCAGGAAAGCCTTGGCAAAGTCAGGGTCCAGATTGGCCTGTTTCGCCAGGTCTTCTAACCGGGCGATCTGCGCAGCCTCGCGCGAGGGATCGGACGGGGGAAGGTCGTGTTCGGCCTTGAGCTTGCCAACGGCCTGCGTGTGCTTGAACCGCTCGCCCAACGTGTAGACAAGGATCGCGTCCAGTCGATCGATGCTTTCGCGGTGCTCCTTCAACAGCGCGGCGGCCCGCGTCACGGGGTTGGTCATTGGCCGGTCCTCTCAGCGGTCAAAGCGGTATGGGTCATGCGTAAGCCTCCATGCCGCCATTCACCAGATCGGCGGGGGCGGGGTGACGCCAGATTTCAGTGGTGCCGAATTTGGGGTGTTCATAGTGATAATCGAGCTTGGCGCCCAACCGCTCGGCAACGGCTTTGCTTGCGTGGTTTTTCGGGTCGATCAGCGAGATTGCGGTTTCCCAACCCAGCACGTCATAGGCGCGCGCGCGTGCAGCTAACGCGGCCTCGGTCGCGTAACCTTTGCCAGTGGCAAAATTCATCAGCGTCCAGCCAACCTCGGGCTCGGGCCAGCCGTCGGGGAACCACAGTCCGACACGGCCGACATAAATGCCGGTATCTTTTTCCTCGACACCCCAAAAGCCAAAACCCCGAATGGCCCAATGGCCAAGCAGCATTGCGATGGATCGCCATGTTTCATCCCGACGCAGCGGGCCGCCAACATATTTAGCGGCGTCCGAGGCGAAAAACTCTGCCTCAGCGTCAAGATCAGCCACAGACGGTGCACGCATGATCAGACGCTCGGTCTCAAGCCGGGGGATATGAGGTTCAAGGGGTGACATGATTACTTCTTCTTACCAAAGCCGCTGAGCCCCGGGGGTAGTCCCATACCGCCACCCATACCGGGCAGGCCACCGGGCATCTTGCCACCCATGGCCTTGGCTGCCTGTTCCAGCGCCTTGGGGTCCATGCCCGCAGCCATTTCTTCAGGGCTGGGGCCGCCTTTGCCGAACATGCCCTTCATGGCCTGTTTCAGCATTTTGCCTTTACCCATCTTACCCATCTTCTTCATCATGTCCGACATCTGCCGGTGCATCTTGAGCAGCTTGTTGAGGTCGCTGACCTCCATTCCAGAACCGGCTGCGATGCGTTTCTTACGGCTCGCCTGCAGCAGTTGCGGGTTGGCGCGTTCGCGTTTGGTCATGGACTGGATCATGGCGATCTGCTGGCGCAAGATCTTGTCGTCCAGACCCGCCTGATCCATCTGCTTGGCCATCTTGTTCATGCCCGGCATCATGCCCATCATGCCCTGCATGCCGCCCATCTGGATCATCTGTTCCAGCTGCATCTTGAGGTCGTTCATGTTGAACTGACCTTTGACCATGCGCTTCATCATGCGCTCGGTCTGTTCCATCTCCATCGTTTCCTGGGCTTTTTCGACCAGGGCAACGATGTCACCCATGCCCAGAATACGACCGGCGATCCGGTCCGGCTCGAAGGTTTCAAGCGCGTCCATCTTCTCGCCCAGACCGACAAAGCGGATCGGTTTGCCGGTGACTGCGCGCATCGACAGGGCCGCACCGCCGCGCCCGTCACCGTCCATCCGGGTCAAAACCACACCCGAGATGCCAACTTTGGCGTCGAACTCTTCGGCAACCTCCACGGCGACCTGACCAGTCAGGCCGTCGACGACCAGCAGCGTCTCGCGCGGATCAACCGCGTTACGGACCTGCTCGACTTCGTCCATCAGAACTTCGTCAATATGCAGACGGCCCGCGGTGTCGAGCATGTAGACGTCGTAGCCGCCCAGCGTCGCCTGTTGTTTGGCACGCTTAGCGATGTCGACCGGCTTCTGGCCGGGAACGATCGGCAGAGTATCAACGCCGACCTGCGTGCCCAGTACCGCCAACTGATCCATCGCCGCTGGGCGATAGACGTCGAGCGAGGCCATCAGGACCTTCTTACCTTCTTTCTCTTTCAGGCGCTTTGCCAGCTTACCGGTTGTGGTCGTCTTACCCGAGCCCTGCAGACCGACCATCAGGATCGGGGCAGGTGGATTGTCGATCTTCAGCTTGCCGGGGTCTTCTTCGCCACGCAGGGTATCAACCAGCGCGTCGTGCACGATCTTGACGACCTGCTGACCGGGAGTGATCGACTTGGTAACGGCCTGACCGGTCGCCTGTTCCTGAACCTTCTTGACGAATTCACGGGCAACCGGCAGCGAAACGTCGGCCTCAAGTAGTGCAACGCGAACTTCGCGCAGGGCGGTTTTGACGTCTTCCTCGGACAGGGCGCCCTGCTTAGTCAGCCAGTCAAAGACGCCGGAAAGGCGTTCGGATAGATTTTCAAACATGCCTTCGGCCTCCTATGCCGGTTTTCTTATGGCGTGCCCTAGATAGGATGCGCCGGTTAAATGCACAAACGCCCCCACGGGCGAAACTCGCTGGTGGGGGGCGATCCCTGAACGACTCAAGGGACCGGAAGATCATACGCTTCCGGATGTTTAGAGGGGATTTAGGCGGATTGGCTGTCGGAGTCAACCTCGCGCGCCGGAAGCCATGCATTGACCGCATCGACCATCCGCTGCGTGCCGCGCCCGCTGACATAGGCTTCGACAATCGGGTGGCGTCCGGCGCTCATGCCCTTTTCCAGGATCAAAACGGGACGATGCATCTTGGACGTGGTCCTGTCGCGAGTCGAGGTGGTGGTTTCCACCTCGGCATGGGACAGGTTCGACAGCTCATGTTCTACAGTGTCATATCCAAAGATTGATTGGCGACGGATCAAAACGCTATTGCTGTTGCGGTTCATTATGACCTGAACGCGGCGCACAAAGACGCAGAACGCACCAAAGCCCAACCCACCACCAAACAGAGCAAAGACAATGCCGAAAAACACGCCCTCACCCCCTTCGTTGGCCATGAAGAAGCCTGCGCCGACAAAGCATAGGATAAAGGTGACCAACATGATGCCGATCAGCCAGGGAGTATTAGACAAGATCAATTGGTTTGGGGTGTTGCGCGTCACTTTCATGACGGCACGCTAACACTGAATTCTGGCGCTGTCGTGGCTTGAATTCATCCTCGTGTTGCGCGATGAGCGCGCTAAACAGGAGGTTCCCATGGACGCATCATCTGCTTTTCAGGATACTTTGCCGCTCAGCTCTGACGCGCTGTTGGCGCGATTAGATGAATGGGGATTGGCTTATCTGCTGCATACTCATGTCCCGTTGCGCACAGTCGAAGACTCCAAGGCAGTAGAAGATCAGTTCATGGCGCCGGGCGAAAACGCTCTGCGGTTGAAGAACCTGTACCTGCGGGACAAGAAAAAGCGGAACTATCTCGTGACGCTGGAGCAAAGCCGCGAGATTGACCTCAAGTCGCTGGGGGCGGAACTGGGCGTGGGCAACCTGTCCTTCGGTTCGGCGGACCGATTGCTGCAGAACCTCGGTATCCGGCCCGGTGCGGTCAGTCCGCTGGCGATGATCAACGGGGTGAAGAACGATGTGCGGTTCTTCATGGACAGCGCGGCGCGGCAGGTGGATGTCATCTACATGCATCCGCTGGTCAATGACCGCACCGTTGCGATGGCACGGGCCGATCTGATCGCGTTTTTTGACCGGGTTGGCTGTGAGGTGACTTGGCTGTCCTGATCAGTCCTGCAGCGCTTCTTTAAGTGCGGCGGTAACGTGCGCGGCAGAAGGATTGATGAACAGATGCCCGTCTGCCATAAACACCGGGTCGTCCAGACGGTCGGGGAAGGCCAAAGGAAGCTCGGTGCAAGCCAGTAGGATAGCGGTTCCCGGCGCAGCGTGGTCGTTGCAGAAAGCCAGCAACCGAGCGCGGGCGGTCTCAGAGGCACCGCCATAAAATTCACTGTCGATCATGGCTTGCATCTCGGCAATTTCAGGTTCGGGCAGGCGTTCATTGGCGGTGATACCCTCTTTGGCGAGGCGGTCAGCGTAGTCAGTCGCCTGCATGGTCACAGCCGTTCCCAGAACCAACGCCTTGGAGGCACCGGATGAGGCAGTGGCCTCGGCCGTTGCATCGAATATGCTGAGAATTGGCATCGAAACGCCTTGCCGGATCGCGTGAAAACGTGTGTGGGGTGTGTTTGACGCAATGATTCCAAAGTCGCAGCCTGCACGTTCCAGCGTCAAAAGGGCCTCGCGGAAGACTGCGTCGAAACCAGCCCAACTGTTTTCGTCTCCGGCCACCCCGCGCAGAGCCCGGGTTTTGGCCTGTGTGACAGATTCAATTGTCATGGGTGGAATGGGAAGTGGGGAGCCGTGACCCCGTTCGGCGAAATGCTTGCCTGCACCTTCGGCAATTGCCCGGTAATAGTCTACGGTCGAAGCCCAGCCCACACCGCCCAGAATACCGATTTTCTTCATGTTAAGCGCCCAGCCTGACAAATCCCCTTCGGGCGCAGACTGGACGTTTGAGAGTGTAAAAGCCAGAGGGTTTATGCCGCCAACTCGGTCACGGCTTTATGGGCGTTGGCCAGTGTGGTCTCGGCGTCGAGGGCCATCTGGTCGGCGGCAACAACATCAACATCATGAATGCCGATAAAGCCCAGCACGTGTTTGGCGTAGTTGGTGGCAAAATCTATCTCGGACCCGACGGCGGTACCACCCGAGGCAATGGCCAAAACCGCGCGTTTGCCTTCCAGCAGGCCTTTAGGGCCGTTTTCCGTGTAGGAAAAGGTCAACCCAACGCGCGCAACCAGATCGATCCAGGCTTTGAACGCAGCCGGTACAGAGAAATTGTAGATCGGCAGGCCGACGACAATTGTATCGGCCTCTCGCAATTCGTTCACCAGCGTGTCCGACAGCACCAGTTGGTCGCGCTGGGTCTCATCCCGTTGATCTGCCGGTGTGAAGTTGGCGATGATCCAGTCTTCGGTCAGCAAGGGCAGGGGGCTTGCCAGATCACGGCGGATGATGCGGGCGGCGCCCAGATGTTTGACGATGCGGTCGGACAGATCTCGGGTTGCAGACCCCGCGCGGCGGGCCGAGGCGTCGATATGCAGGATGGTATTGGGCATTTCACTTGGTCCTTGTGGATAGGGATTTCGCGTCTGACCCCAATATGGATATTGCGTACATGAACAAAACTCGGATACATCAACAGTTGATGTTGGAAATTGCACAGTGGTGGTGATGCCGTGGACAATTGGGACGAAGTAAGAACCGCCTATCAGGTAGCCCGCATGGGTACCGTCAGCGGCGCGGCCGAGGTGCTGGGCGTGCACCATGCGACGGTGATCCGACATATTGATGCGATTGAGGCGCGGTTGGGCACCAAGCTGTTCCAGCGTCACGCGCGTGGCTACACCCCGACCGAGGCCGGAGAAGACCTGTTGCGCGTGGCACAGGCGACCGAAGACCAATTCAACCAATTGGTCGGGCGGATGAAGGGGCGTGGCGATGACGTCTCGGGTGAATTGGTCGTGACATCTCTGTCGTCATTGGCACCCCTCGTAGTGCCGGTGCTCAGCGAGTTCCAACGCCTGCATCCGGGTCTGATCGTGCGCTACCTGACCGGAGATCGCCTGTTCCGTCTGGAATACGGTGAAGCTCATGTGGCTATTCGCGCGGGTTCGGCCCCGGATCAACCGGACAATGTGGTGCAACCGTTCATCACGCAAGAGATCGGCCTGTTCGCCAGCAAGGATTATGTGGATCGCCATGGGACGCCCTCGAGCGTCGAGGATTTCAGCAACTATCAATTCGTCAGTACCGACGACGAAAACAGCCGCGCGCCGTTTTCCCGGTGGTTGCGCGCGACAGTACCTGCAGAGAACATCACCTTTCGCTGTACCAACAACTTCTGCATCCGCGAGGCGGTTTTGTCCGGTGCCGGGATCGGCTTCATGGCTCGCTGGGAAGCGGCCCGTGACCCCAATCTGATCGAAGTGGTCGACCCGCTTTCGGAATGGTTCGGGAACCTGTGGCTGGTCACTCATGTGGACCTGCACCGCACAACCAAGGTTCAGAGTTTTCTGACATATTTGAAAGAGCAATCCAAAGGCTGGCTGGCGTGAGCCCTCAGGCGCAGGCCCATCTGGCCATGCTTGTGTTTTCAACCTTGGTGGCGGGTAGCTTTTCACTGGGCGCGCTGATCGCCAATCAGATCGCACCCGAGGCGATCACGGCGGCGCGGTTTCTGATCGCCTCCGTCGTGATTGGTGTTGCGGCAATGATGACCACCGGCTTGCCGCGTAGTGCAACACAGTCTCCGTGGCGCTATCTGGTGCTGGGCGGGTTGTTTGCCACTTACTTTGTCCTGATGTTCTACGGTCTAAAGACAGCGCCCCCGGTCAGTGCCGCAGCCGTGTTCACGCTGACCCCGGTGATGTCGGCCATGGCAGGGTGGGTGTTTTTGCGGCAGGTCACGACGCCCCGGATGGCCTTGGCCCTTACGGTGGGCGCGATGGGTGCGCTTTGGGTTATTTTCCGGGCGGATTGGCAGGCTTTCACCGCATTCCAGATCGGAGGCGGCGAGATTATCTATTTCTGGGGCTGCGCGGCGCATGCGGTTTACACGCCGATGGTGCGCAAGTTGAACCAGGGCGAACCGGCGGTGGTGTTCACCTTTGGCACTCTCGTGGCGGGCTGCGTTTTGCTGACGCTCTATGGCTGGTCTGACATTCGGGCGACCGATTGGACCAACCTGCCGCTGATCGTCTGGCTTGGTCTGCTTTATGTCTCGATATTTGCCACCGCGGCCAGCTTTGTCCTGGTCCAGTTCGCTACATTGCGGCTGCCCTCGGCCAAAGTGATGGCTTATACCTATCTGACGCCCAGCTGGGTGATCCTGTGGGAAATCGCTCTGGGTCAGCAGCCGCCTCCGCTGCTGGTTGTTGTTGGGGCAATCCTGACCATCGTCGCGCTTGTGCTGCTGCTGAAAACCGAAGAACAGCGCCGCATAACGAACCCGGTGTCCGAATGAAGCTTGCTTTCCCGCAAAATAATGCCGGCGTCGGACAAAGGTGGTACGCAGGCACAAGATGACGAAATCAGCATTCTTCTTGATCGCGGTGGCAGGATTGGCTGCCTGTACTCCGCCCGAACCCGGCAACACGGATTCAGAGGCCGATCTGCGCGGCAGTTGCGAGGCGCTTGTCTCGGCTGAAACCGGGGTGAGACCCGAAGGCGTTTCTGCGATTTCAACCCAGAACGATCCTACAGGCTCCGTAACGACGGTGTCCGTGGTCGGCGCCCAGGCACCGTGGCTCTGTCGGGCGGACCCGTTCGGAGTTATTACCGGCGTGGAATACATTCAGGAAGGGTAGGCCGAATCAGGTGCTCCGCCCTGCCGTTGAGGCAGATCAAGGCCGATACATGCGAATATCCTTATGCTTTGGGCTGAGGAGGAATTCGCCATGTACACTCACATCATGTTCCCTGTTGACCTGCATCTTCCGCCAGAGGTCCGCAAAGCTGCCGATGTTGCAGCTGAGGTTGCCAAATGGCAGGGCGCCAAGATTACAGTTGTCAGCGTAACGGGAACTCAGCCTGGTGATCCGGTTCAGACGGACGCAAAGATCAACGAAGACCTGCGCGCTTTCGCTGACCAGCTTGCCAAGAACAGTGGAACGGAAGTCGCATGTCGAAATATCCATTCCGTCGATGTCGCGGCTGAGGTCGATGGTGATTTGGCTCGGGCTGCCGAGGAAATCGGTGCCGACCTGATTGTCGCGGGCACCCACGCGCCGCGGATCACGGACTATATCTTTTCAAGTCATGCCGGATATCTGGCCAATCACGCCAAGGTTTCAGTCTTTGTGGTGCGTTAGGTTCGGCTAGGGCTCTTCGACTGCGGGCAGCTCGGTTTCCAGAAACCGCTCGAATGCATCCAGATTGACCGGTTCGAACTGCCCGAACCCTTGCATCCAGACAGACGCCACACGCAGGGCGTCGGGTTCCAGCTTGCACCATTTCACCCGTCCGCGCTTTTCCTGACTGATCAGCCCTGCCTTGGTCAGGATGACCAGATGTTTTGAGATCGCCGCAAGCGACATCTCGAACGGTTCGGCCACATCGGTGACGGCCATGTCATCCTCAAGCAGCATCGCCAGAATGGCGCGGCGCGTGGGGTCGGCAAGGGCCGCGAATACGGTGTCGAGATCTTTGGACATGCCTCCGCTGAACCACAGTGCCCGGGTTTGGTCAACCATTTGGTTGAATATGCGGATTCAATGCATTTGAACGGGACAGAAAGGGTCAGGCGGTTTTGACTTGCGCAGCGCCAGATGAAAAATCAATTTAAAACAATATGCTAAGCTGCGGCAATTGGGGCGCTCAACGTCGTTGACTCTGCGCCCTTCGCCCCTTAGCACCGTGCCCAAGACTGAGCGAGGAAAACGCCCGTGACCGATGACGACCAAAAGCAGCGTATGGCGCAGCTGGAGGCCAAGATCGAGGCGGCGAAAAAGGCGAAAGAGCCCAAACCTCGCGCGGACGCTGACGTCTCGGGCGGCGAGCTTGCCTGGCGGATGGTCATCGAAATGGTATCCGGTCTGGGGATCGGATTTGGCATCGGATACGGGCTGGACAGCCTGCTCGGGACAATCCCGATCTTTCTGGTGCTGTTCACATTGCTGGGCCTTGTCGCGGGCGTGAAGGTTATGCTCCGCAGCGCGAAAGAGGTCCAAGAGAAACAAACGGCTGCAAACGCGGCCGAGAAGGACGAGAGGGACTGAACGTGGCAAGCGAGACCACCGCAGCAGAAGGCAGCAGCCTGGTATTCCACCCGATGGACCAGTTCATCGTTAAGCCGCTGTTTGGCGACGGAGCGGTCGGCATGTTCACGGTCACCAACGTGACCCTGTGGCTGTTCTTAGCAGTATTGGCTGTCGCTGCTCTGCTGGTTCTGCCCACGTCCAAGCGCGCGATTGTGCCTAGCCGGATGCAGTCGATCGCGGAACTGACATACGGCTTCATCTACAAGATGCTGGAAGACATCTGCGGCAAGGAAGGCGTCAAGTTCTTCCCCTATGTCATGACCCTGTTCATGTTCATCGTCAGCGCGAACTTCCTGGGCCTGATCCCGACCTCATTCACCACCACGTCGCACTTCGCGGTCACCATTCCGCTGGCGCTGGCTGTGTTCCTGACCGTGACCATTCTGGGTTTCGTCAAGAACGGTGCTGCATTCCTGGGCCTGTTCTGGGTCTCCAGCGCGCCGCTGGCGCTGCGCCCGATCCTGGCGATCATTGAGCTGATCTCGTACTTCGTACGTCCGGTCAGCCACTCCATTCGTCTTGCTGGTAACGTCATGGCTGGCCACGCGGTTATCAAGGTTTTCGCAGGCTTCGCCGCGGTCGCCGTGATCTCGCCCGTGTCCGTTCTGGCAATCACCGCAATGTATGGCCTCGAGGTCCTGGTGGCCTTTATCCAGGCCTACGTATTCACCATTCTGACCTGTGTTTATCTGAAAGATGCGCTGCATCCTTCGCACTAAGGTCCGATACCCCAACATCGAAACTTCCAATTCGTAAGGAGATACATCATGGAAGGCGATCTCGCACACATCGGCGCAGGCCTGGCAGCAATCGGTTCCGGCGCAGCCGCAATCGGGGTGGGCAACGTTGCAGGCAACTTCCTGGCCGGCGCTCTGCGCAACCCTTCGGCGGCTGCTTCGCAGACCGCGACCCTGTTCATCGGTATCGCATTCGCAGAAGCCCTGGGGATCTTCGCATTCCTGGTCTCGCTGCTGCTGATGTTCGCCGTCTAATCTGCGGAACCTGATCCTTACGCGCAGGTGGGTCCAAGCCATAGCGGCCCACCTGTTGTAAAGACAACGTTCCGACGGAGGACATCATGGCGACTGAACCCATTAGCGAAGAAGTAGTAGGCGCGTGCGTCGACACGCATGGCTCTGCCATCGGGATGCCGCAGCTCTGCTTCGATTGGTTCCCCAACCAGATTTTCTGGCTGGTCATCACGCTGGTCGTCATCTTTCTGGTCCTGTCTCGCGTGGCCTTGCCCCGCATCGCGGCAATCCTGGCTGAACGTCAGGGGACCATTACAAATGACCTGGCTGCGGCCGAAGATCTGAAGGCCAAGGCGGTCGAGGCCGAAGAGGCCTATAACAAGGCGCTGGCCGATGCCCGTTCTGAGGCACAGCGTATCGCAGCGGAAGCCCGCGCTGAAATCCAGGCTGGTCTGGATGACGCGATTGCCAAGGCGGACGCGGAAATCGCTGCAAAGGCGGCTGAATCGGAAAAGGCAATTGCCGAAATCCGTGCCGGTGCGCTGGAAAGCATTCAAGTGGTTGCCAAGGACACGGCGGCTGAACTGGTCACCGCACTGGGCGGCGAGGCGGATGCCAAAGCCATCAACAGTGCCGTAGACGCGCAGACGAAAGGATAAGTGACATGCGGAACACTCTTGCCCTTATCCTGACCGTCGGCGCAGCCAGCCCGGCATTTGCCGCAAGCGGCCCGTTCTTCTCGCTTGGCAACACTGACTTTGTGGTCCTTCTGGGCTTCATCGTTTTCATCGCGGTCCTGTTCTACTTCAAGGTACCGGGCCTGATCGGTGGTGCGCTGGACAACCGTGCCGCGGGCATCAAGTCCGAACTGGAGGAAGCTCGCGCCTTGCACGAAGAAGCGCGCAGCCTGCTGGCCTCGTACGAGCGCAAGCAGCGCGAAGTGCAGACGCAGGCGGATGCCATCGTGGCGGCTGCGAAAGACGACGCCGCTCTGGCTGCGGAACAGGCCAAGGCCGATCTGGAAAGATCCATAGCACGTCGTCTGGCAGCTGCGCAGGACCAGATCGCATCGGCGGAAGCGTCGGCTGTGAAGGAAGTCCGCGATCAGGCCATCACCGTCGCTGTTTCTGCAGCAAACGCGGTTCTGGCCAAGCAGATGACGGCGACACAGGCGAACAAGCTGATCGACGCGGCGATTGCCGATGTAGGTGAAAAGCTGCACTAAGCTTTGCCCAGTATGAACTTTGAGCGACCCGGTAGTTTTCTGCCGGGTTTGCCATTTTTGGAACAGCCTTCTGGTCCGGAGCGACACTCGGGTTGCGCCGCCATAGCAAAGCTGGCCTTAGTCTGCGCGCGCCGACCTGTCGCTGCCAGAGAAAAACACGACTACAGCCAGCACGGTTATCCCGATCTCAACCAAAAACGTCCAGTGGTTGAGAAATGAGAGAATCCAATGCGAGTGCGTGGCCTCAACAGTTACGATTGGGTGGGAAAAGTCCGAAAGCGGCCATAGCCAGGTGATTTCACCGACGATGGAATCCAGCGCCATATGGACCAGCCCACCGGCCCCAAAATAGGCCACGACACGCCCGCCTGGGGCCGGCGCAATCCGGTGACAAACCCCAACAATACGATACCCGCCCACAAAACCGGGCGATGCGTGAGGTATGCGTGGTGGTGATGTGCCTGGTCGTCGACCAGATAGAACCATAGCATGTCCAGATCCGGTGCGATCGCGCCGAGCATCGCAGCGGTGAAGACCGTTTTCCCGACATTTGGCGTGGTCGCCCGAAAGACCAGATAGGCCCCTGGTAAATGCCCGATGAACATCAGGTCTGACCTGTCTCGTGTTGCAGCCGTTGCTGCGCGATGGCTTCGTTGCGCTGGGCTTTCTGGTGGTCGTCCATGCATCTCTGGACAAAGCTGAGATGCCTATGAACCGCATCGCGTGCGCCCTGAGGGTCTCGGGCTTGCAGGGCGGTGTTGATGGCTCGGTGCTGGTCCAGAATAGCCCCGCGCGTGGTTTGCTGCTGGAACATGATCTGGCGGTTGTAGAACACGCCCTGTTGCAGCAACTCGTACATCGAACGCATCATGTGCAGCATCACCACGTTATGGCTCGCTTCGATGATGGCCATGTGGAACTGGGCGTCCAACTGCGCCTCATCTTCGGAGGCGTTGCGCTCATGGGCGGCTTGCATCTTGTCAAAGATCGCCTGCACGACTTTCAGATCGCTGTCCGATCCCAGTCGCGCGGCGCGTTCGGCGGCGAGGCCCTCAAGATCCTTGCGGAACGAGAGGTAATCGAACACCGCCTCTTCATGGCTGCCGAACAACCGGACCAGCGCCGGGGAAAAGGCCGAGCCCAGAACCTCGGCCACGTAGATGCCAGAGCCTGCCTTGGCGGTCAGCAGACCCTGATCCTGCAGGTCCGAGATTGCCTCGCGCAGCGAAGGCCGGGAAACGCCCAACCGGTCCGCCAGTTCACGTTCTGCCGGAAGCCGTTCACCCGGGCGCAGGATACCTCGCAGGATCAGCATCTCGATCTGTTTGACCACCGCGATGGACAGTTTTGCGGGCTGGATTTTCTGAAAAGGCATGGGCGTTCCGAAATTGGTCAAATCATATGACCACGTATTCCGAGTGGGTTCAAGAACGCCCGTTTATTACAATAGGTCAGAACTATTGACATTAAGAGCGCGACGCCTAATCTGCCTGTCGTCAAAGCGGAGGAGATTGATGTCGACGAAAGACCTGTTTGCCACGCGGGCGTCGCGGATGAAGGCGTCCGAAATTCGCGAGTTGCTCAAGCTGCTGGACCAGCCGGGGATCATTTCCTTTGCCGGTGGTATTCCCGATCCAGCGCTGTTCCCTGCGGATGGCTTTGCCTTGGCATTCCAGAACGCGTTGGGATCCGAGAGCCAGGCGCAGGCGTTGCAATACTCCATCAGTGAAGGGTATGTGCCGCTGCGCGAATGGCTGGTCGATCACATGCGTCAGATCGGTATCGATTGCGGACTGGACAACATCCTGATCACCTCGGGCTCGCAGCAGGCGCTGGACTATCTGGGCAAGCTCTACCTGTCGCCGGGTGATACCGCACTGGTCGGATGGCCCACCTATCTGGGGGCATTGGCGGCGTTCAACGCCTACGAGCCGCGTTTTGATCGGCTCAGCATCAACGGCAATCGCGGCGCCGCAGAATACAGGGCAGCAGCGGGTGAGGGAGTGGTGAAGTTCGCTTATCTCTCGCCGGACTTCGCCAACCCGACCGGAGAGACCGTGGATCTTCGTGGACGCGAAACCTTGCTGGACCTGGCCGAAGACCTGAACTGTGCCGTCATCGAAGACGGCGCTTATCAGGCGCTGCGCTATGACGGAGAGGCGATCCCGCCGGTTCTGGCGATGGAACTGGCGCGCAAGGGCTCTATTGAAAACTGTCGGACGGTCTATTGCGGTAGTTTCTCGAAGACCTTGTCTCCGGGATTGCGGGTCGGGTGGGTCGTGGCGGCCAAGCAAGTGATCTCGCAACTTGTGCTGATGAAACAGGCCGCCGATCTGCATTCAGCGACGATCAATCAGATGGCCATCAACGACGTGGCACGGGCCTGCTTTGACACCCATATCCCGATGCTGCGCCGCGTTTACGGTGCGCGTCGTGACGCAATGTTGGCTGCGTTGCGGGAACACATGCCGGACGGGGTTGAGTGGACCAAACCCGAAGGCGGTATGTTCATCTGGGTGACGCTCCCTAAGGGCACGGTTGGATCCGAACTGCTGGCGCGGGCGCTGGAAACGGTCAAAGTGGCATTTGTCCCCGGTCAAGCTTTTTTTCCGGACGGGTCCGGTGCCAACACGATCCGGCTGAGTTTTTCGAACTCGGATGAGGAAACAGTCCGCGAGGGTGTTCGCCGCTTGGGCGAAGTGCTGCGCGCATGAACCGGGAAAGGTTCTGTTAACTGTATTGCGGCATAGCTGGTGGTATGATCCGGTATCTTCCCCTCCTCGTGCTGGCCGCTTGTTCGGCCGGCACGCCTTACTTTCGCGACGTGCCTGCCACCCGGATCGCGGTGAATGGCAGTATCTTCGATGTGCGTGTGCGCGGAGAGCTGGCCGAGGCAGTTCGGGTCAACACCCAATACGCGCCGCGTCTTGGGCCGATCCGTGACCGGGCCGGGTTGGCCATGGCGCAGGTCTCGGGCTGTCCGATTCTGGATGTATTGGGTGATGCGGCGGTGACCGTTGGCGTGCTGGGATGCGACCGTGAGGCAGGGGAACGGTTGCTGCTGACGGCTGTGTCGACCCCCAATTACGAATGCATCGATTACGGTATCTATGAAAACATCGGCAGCGGGAGCGGCTATCAGGTTTTTGAGTGCACGCCCTACTGAGATACGCTTATTTCTGCGTATTTTGGCAAGATATTGTGGATAAGTCGACCTGATATCCCACATCCTGCGCATCTCCGTTGACTCACCCCCAATCGGTTGCGCACACTTCCAGTTATAGGAATCACAGGACCCATTGCCTTTGCGCTTTAGCAAACTCAAACTCACCGGCTTTAAAAGCTTTGTTGATCCGACCGATCTGATCATCGCGGATGGGTTGACTGGTGTGGTGGGTCCGAACGGCTGCGGCAAGTCAAATCTTCTGGAAGCGTTGCGTTGGGTGATGGGCGAAAACCGCCCTAAGTCCATGCGCGGTGGCGCGATGGAGGATGTGATTTTCGCTGGGGCGGCGACGCGCCCCGCCCGAAACTTTGCCGAGGTTGTCCTGACCATGGACAACTCGGAACGGCTGGCGCCGTCTGGGTTCAACGACGCGGATCAGTTGGAAATCGTGCGTCGCATCACGCGGGATGTCGGCAGTGCCTATAAGACCAACGGCAAGGATGTACGGGCGCGCGATGTGCAGATGCTGTTTGCGGATGCTTCGACTGGGGCGCATTCGCCCGCGTTGGTGGGGCAGAACCGCATTGCCGAACTGATCAACGCCAAGCCCCGCGCCCGTCGCCGCATTCTGGAAGAGGCTGCCGGGATCTCGGGCCTGTATCAGCGCCGTCACGAGGCCGAGCTGAAGTTGAAGGGTACCGAGGCCAACCTGACCCGCGTGGATGACGTGCTGGAACAGCTGGGCACCCAACTGGCGCAACTCGCGCGTCAGGCTCGGCAGGCCGCGCGTTATCGCGAGATTGGCGAGCAGTTGCGCCAAGCTGAAGGCATGCTGCTCTATCGCCGTTGGAAAGAGGCAGACATGGCTCGCCAGCAGGCCGAGGAAAAACTACGCGATCGGATCACCGAGGCCTCGCGCGCCGAGGCCGAGGCCCGCGCTGCCGCCACAAATCGTGCCGAGATCGAAGAGACCCTGCCGCCGCTGCGCGAGGAAGAGGCCATTGCCGCTGCTGTTCTGCAACGCCAACAGGTGCAGCGCGATCAACTGTCGGATCAGGAAACCCGCGCCCGCCAGACGATTGAAACGCTGACCAACCGTATCCAGCAATTGGCCCATGATATCGAACGCGAGACCGGCCTGAACCGTGACGCAGGTCAGATGATCGAGCGTTTGGAGTGGGAAGCCCGTGAGCTGGCCAAGGCTGCGGAGGGACACGAAGACAAGGTCGCCGAGGCTGCCGAGATCGCCCACGAGGCGGCTGCGGTGTTGCAGAACCGGGAAGATCACCTGTCGCAGGAAACCGAGGACATGGCGCGGCTGGTTGCCCGCCACCAGTCGGCGCAGCGTTTGGTAGAAGACAGCCGCAAGACGCTGGCCCGGTCCGAGGGTGAAGAAGAAAAGGCGCGCGCGGCGGTGGAGGAAGCTCGTACCGCTCTGACCCGCGCCAGCGAAGCGTTCGAGTCGGCGCAAGAGGGTGAGGAAGAGGCCCGCGAAGCCGCCGAAGCCGCCGAAGAGGCGCTGGCTGCAGCCGACGAGTTGCGCAACGACACACAGGCGCGTGAGGCCGAAGCCCGCGCGCAACGTTCCGAGGCCGAGGGTGAACTGGGTGCGATCCGGGCCGAGACCACCGCTTTGGCCAAGTTGGTCGAACGCGACACGGCTGAGGGCGGGCAGGTGCTTGACCTGCTGCGTGTGGAACCTGGTTACGAGAAGGCTTTGGGCGCGGCATTGGCTGATGATTTGCGCGCGCCCCTGGTCGAAGGGGATGGTCCCTCCGGCTGGGTGCAGGTTGCGGGTTACGATGCTGACCAGACTTTGCCGGATGGGGTTGAACCGCTGGCGCTGCATGTGTCTGGCCCGGATCGGCTGAGCCGCCGGATCGCGCAGATCGGATTGGTTGATGCGGATCAGGGCGCGCGTTTGCAGACCTCGTTGAAACCGGGTCAGCGGTTGGTGTCGCGCTCGGGTGACCTGTGGCGCTGGGACGGGTTTCGCGCTTGGGCCGAGGATGCACCCAGTGCGGCGGCTCTGCGTTTGGAACAACTCAACAAGCTGGAAGCGCTGAAACAGGAACTTGCCAGGACCGAGGCGCAGGCCGATGGTGCTCGCGCCGCGCATGAGGCGTTGTCGCAGCAACTGGCGGACGTGACAGAAGCTGACCGTCGCGCACGAGAAGCCCGCCGCGCCGCCGATCAGCGCATGGCCGAAACCGCGCGTCAGCTCAGCCGGGCCGAAGCGGACCGCAATCTGGCTCAGGGCAAGCTGGAGACCCTGACTCTTGCCGTCGACCGCCACAAGGAAGATGCCATGTCCGCTCGCGCGCAATTGCGCGAGGCCGAGGGCGCGCTGGCCGGTCTGGGTAACCTCGACAGCGCCCGTGCTCAGGTTGAGGATATCAAACAGACGGTCGAGGCGGCGCGGATCACCATGCTGACCCATCGCTCTTCCCATGACGAGCTGCGCCGCGAGGGCGAAGCCCGCACGCGCCGCACACAGGAAGTGACCAAGGACCTCAGCGGCTGGAAGCACCGTCTGGAGACGGCCGAAAAACGAATCTCAGAATTGGCGGAACGCAAGGAGGGCTCGGAAGAGGAGCTGTCCGATGCCATGGCCGCCCCCTCTGAGATCGCCGAGGCGCGGGAAGAACTGAACGAGTTGATCGAAGCCGCGGAAGCCCGTCGTGCCGAGGCCGGCGACAAGCTGGCCAAAGCCGAGACACAGCAGCGTGAAGCCGTGATAGCGGAGCGGGATGCAGAACGTCTGGCTTCGGAAGTGCGTGAGTCCCGTGCTGCGGCTGAGGCGCGATGCGATGCGGCCAAGGAAAGCGTGACGGCTGCTGCAGAACGGATTGCCGAGGATCAGCAACTGACGCCGAACCAGTTGCTGAACCAGCTGGATGCAAACCCCGACCAGATGCCCGCGGCCGATGCCTTGGAGGCCGAAGTTAACCGCCACAAGCGTCAGCGCGATGCGATGGGGGCTGTAAACCTGCGGGCCGAAGAGGACAGTAAGGAAGTTCAGGAAGAGTTTGACACGCTGAATACCGAAAAGGCGGACCTGGAAGAGGCGATCAAGGCCCTACGCAGCGGTATTGCCAGTCTCAACCGGGAAGGGCGCGAACGTCTGCTGACCGCATTCGAACAGGTGAACTCGAACTTTGCCATGCTGTTCAAGCACCTGTTCGGCGGTGGTGAGGCCAATCTGGTAATGGTTGAAAGTGACGACCCGCTGGACGCGGGCCTTGAGATCATGTGC
This sequence comes from Ruegeria sp. BF7, assembly GCF_056538605.1. Taxonomy (NCBI): domain Bacteria; kingdom Pseudomonadati; phylum Pseudomonadota; class Alphaproteobacteria; order Rhodobacterales; family Roseobacteraceae; genus Ruegeria; species Ruegeria sp. BF7. Next base: position 59,261 of record NZ_JBQFTM010000013.1, read on the forward strand.
CAGCCGCCGGGCAAGAAACTCTCGACCCTCAGCCTGTTGTCGGGCGGGGAACAGACCCTGACCGCCACCGCGCTGATCTTTGGCGTCTTCCTTGCCAACCCCGCCCCGATTTGCGTTCTGGACGAGGTCGATGCGCCTTTGGACGATGCCAACGTGACCAGGTTCTGCGACCTGCTGGACGAGATGTGCCGCCAGACCGACACGCGGTTCCTGATCATCACCCACCACGCAGTGACGATGGCGCGGATGGACCGGCTGTTCGGCGTGACCATGCAGGAACAGGGCGTCAGCCAACTGGTCTCGGTCGACCTGAAGAAGGCCGAGCAGATGGTGGCCTGACAGTTCACTGCAACGTTATGACCATCTGGTGGCACCACAGGGTAAGCTGGCCGCATGACCCGATATCTGATCCTTGCCCTGCTGACAGCCAGCCCGACCATCGCCGCCGAGTGGCCCACCAAGCCCGGAGATGTGCCCCTGTCCCCCGAGGAACTAAGCGCCTTGGCGGGCCAGACGTTCACCTTCTACGATGACGGACAGGCCGCTTTTTCGGCCGGAGGCTCCTATTCCTATACCTACGCTAGCGGAGACGCGGCCTTTGGCACTTACTCCATCGCTGAGGACGGCAGCGTCTGTATCGCCTATCGCAACGGGTTTAGCCGGTGTGACCTGTATGTGCGCAGCGGCGAGCGGTTGATCCTGATCGATGAGAAAGGAGATCGCTACCCAGTACGTTCGGAGTGAGGCGGACGATCTCCGCAACCTGCTGTCCAACCTGCTCGGCCGGTCAGGTCAACCACTCCCCCGGCACTGCGATCTCTGGTCGTACGGCGTGATGCGCCACATCCAGAGGGTGCGGCAGCTTTGAAATCGGTCGTTTTTCTTTAATGCGATCATTGCGGATAAACGTGGCTTCGACGACGCGGGGGAATTCAACGCCTTCGATCGTCACCGATCCAGACGCATTGTTGGTATGCAGATGGGTGCAGGTGAATTTTGCCCCAATTGCCGTGTACAGCGGTTTCGCTTTTTCAAAAAAGTTCGGTTTGGTCAGGATGGATGGAATCCGGTGAAGCTCGATCACAATGATCCGGAACCGATCAATGCAAGCCTCGGGAACGCTTTCAAAGACCGGGTACTCGGCCGCTTCGATATCCATTTGAAGCATCAGATCCCCGGTTTCCGGAGCGTGCTGCACCATCCAGTCCGCAAGTGAAATCACATCGCCTTCAGTTTGTGCACCCAAATACTGCTTTGAGAAAACCGCACCGGGAATTTGTTCTGCAGGCCCATCCACCGAAGCGTCGGCCATGATCGACGGAATACCCCATTTGGCCAGATCAAGCTCAAAGCTCGACTGTTGCGAAACGCCGGGTGAAAAACACGCCTTGATACCAGCAAGATCATTGGGAACCAGATAGCCCCCGTCGCCGAAAGCCCCAATCCGGATCAAGGAATGCCCCACATCATAAGGGCGCAAAACATCAGCGAGCAATTTCCGGCGGTCATCAATTGTCATGAATAGGTCTCAGTGCTTCGCATGTGCTTGGATCATCCTAGAGAATTGTCGATTTCTCCGCAAACGATTGATGGCTCGAATGACCAAATCCCGAACTTACGGATCAACAGAGTCTCTGATGACCTCCGGAGAACACGGCTGGATCTCAAAGACGCCCAAGTAGGTCCGCTGTAGGCCAGGCATCCGCCGGAAGCCCTAACCGCGCCTGCTCCGCCTGAACGGCTGCCCGGGTGCCAGCCCCCAGAATGCCGTCGATCTTGCCAACATCATGGCCACGTGCCTGCAGTTTACTCTGCAACTGCTTCATCTGCGCACCAGACAGGCTTGGTGTCGCGTTGCCCGCGTCGTAGACTTGCGCACCCTCAAGCCGAGTACCGAAATAGGCAGCGGTCAGGACGTAGACAAAGCTCTGGTTCCATTCGAAATAGACGTCGAAATTGGGGTAGGCCAGAAAGGCGGGTCCGTTGTGCCCCTGCGGTAGGATCAGCGAGGCGGGCAGATTGGCCAGCGATCCGCTGCGCGCCTTGACCCCCATTGCCTGCCATTCAGAGATCGAGCGCGGTTTGCCGGGGCCGGACAGCGACCAGTCCATCTGCGCGGGCACCGTGACCTCTTGCAACCAGGGCTGACCCGGTTGCCAGCCCAGATGCGACAGCATCTTGGCGCCCGACATCAGGGCATCCGGGGCCGAGGTTTTCAGCGAGACCTTACCATCGCCATCCCCGTCCACACCGTTTTCGATAATGTCACGCGGCAGCATCTGTACCATGCCGATCTCTCCGGCCCAGGCGCCAGTGGTGCGGGCGGGGTCGAAATTGCCCTGTTGGTACAGCTCAATCGCGGCGAACACCTGCGGGCGGAACAACTCGGGGCGGCGGCAGTCATGAGCCAGCGTCACCAGCGCGTTGCGGGTGTTGAAATCGCCCTGAAACGCGCCGTAATCGGTCTCGAACGCCCAGAAGGCCAGAAGCACCCCGCGCGAGACGCCGTATTCTGCCTCGATCCGGTCGAACACAGCGTCGTATTTGCGTGACATGGCCTGACCGCGTTCAATCCGGTTTTGCGAGATCAGGTGGCGGGAAAAGTCAATGAACGGTTTCTGGAACACGCCCTGCGCGCGATCGGCTTTCAATACCGCGCCGTCCTGCTGCACGCCTTTGAAAAATGCGTTGACGGTGGATTTGTCGAAACCTTGTTGAACGGCCTCGCCCTTCAAACCCTTGATGAAGGAATTGAAACCGCCACCGCATTCGGCCAGAGCAGGCGAGGCGAGCAGGGCGGCGGCAACAAGGCCAGAGAGAATGCGCATGGTGGCTCCGTCAGAAAATAAAGTTGAGCCCAACCCACACCGACACGAGGCCAAGCGCAAGCCCCCAGACCTTCCACAGCATGTTACATGCGCGGAAAACCTCCGGCGCGCCGATTTCGCGCGGAGCATTGCCGTTAACCCAGGCCAGATCGCGGACCTGCCCGTCATAGCTGCGCGGGCCGGCGAGGGCGACGTTCAGGGCGCGCGCCATCGCGGCCTCGGGCCAACCGGCATTGGGTGAGATGTGGCGGCGCGCATCCGTCACCATCTCGGGCCAGCGCGTCCGTTGGTCGGACAGCGCCACGATCATCAAGCAGGTCAAACGGGCAGGGATCAGGTTCAGCACGTCATCCAGACGGGCAGCGGCCCAGCCGAAGTCGCGGTATTTTTCGGTGCGGTAGCCAATCATGCTGTCGGCGGTATTGATCGCCTTGTAGATCAGCAGGCCCGGCAAACCGGCGACCAGAAACCAGAATGCGGGCGCAATGATCCCGTCACTGAGGTTTTCCGCAGCGCTTTCAATTGCTGACCGGGCCACCTGCGCCTCGGTCATGTCGCGCGTGTCGCGCGAAACGATCATCGCGACCTTTGCGCGACCTTCGGAAAGCGACGTTTGCAGCCCGTCTCCCACGTCGCGCACATGGGTCACCAGCGATTTCTGGGCCAGCAGGATGGCGCAAATGACAATCTCGACTACCGGACCCAGCAGGGCCAGCAATTGCCCCAAGACCAGCGAGCCGCAAAGCAGCAAGGCCACCACGGCAACCCCTTTCAACCGCCGTTGTGCCCCGTGATTCAGGCGCTCGTCCAACCAGCCGATAATGTTTCCCATCATCACTGCCGGGTGTTTCACCCGTGACCACAACCACTCCGGCTCACCCAGGGCGGCGTCCATACACATGGCGCAGACCAGCAGGAAGGCCGTGCTCACAACGCGGCCTCCAATCTGCTCCAACCGTCCGCAGGGGGCAGGCCAAGCCGCAGGTAGGTTTTGGAATACGGAAAGACGCGGCTCCAGATATGGGAGAGGGCAAGGCGGTCCTGCCAGTCGGTGGCGCTGTCAACTTCATACAGACGGAACAGGGTGGTGCCGCCCACAAGGGCTGCACCTCTGGCGGTCATCAGATCGTCCAGCCGGGTGGTCTCGGTGGTCAACCGTTGGCGTGTGGCGTTGGCCCATTCAATGTCCTGCAAAGCGCGCGTTCCGATCCGCAGGGCGGGTCCAGAGACGGTCCACGGGCCGGTCAAATCGTTCAGCCGGGCGATCAGGTCGGGCTGGCCGATGGCGAAACCCAGCCGCAACCCGGCCAAGCCCCAGAATTTGCCGAAACTCTTCAGTACGACTACGCCGGGCCGCGTGGCCAGGTGGATCAACGATGCCTCGGGGCAGACATCGCAAAAGCTCTCGTCGATCACGGTCAAAGGGGCGCTTGCGTCCGCCTCGGTCCAGGCCCGCCCGTCAGGGTTGTTCGGATGCACGATGACGCGGGCCTGAGCCGGGCCGTCGGGCCGCACAGACCATCCCTGCGCGGTGAAGGCGGCGGCGTGTTCATTGTAGGTGGGTGTCGTGATCTGAACCCGGCTTTGTGGCGCCAGCGCAGGAATGCGTGCAATCACGGCCGAGGCACCGGGTGCAGGCAGAATCGCGGCACCCTCTGGGACGAACCAGAATTGGCGCGCGGCCTCTGTCAGACGTTCAAACGCGCCGTGATCGGGCAATTCGGCCCAGTCCGAGGGCGTCAGGCCCGAAACCTCGTATGGGTGAGGGTTTATTCCGGTGGACAAGTCCATCCAATCCGCGCGGGTTCCACCATAGTGGGCGATGGCCCCATCCAGCCCTCCGCCATGGTCACGCGCGGCGCGTGGGTTCAAATTATCGGTATCGCTTGCCATGGATTTCTCGCCGGAATCGCTAGTTTCGGCCTGCTTCAAGCGGATTTTTGCCATTTACACAAGCAAATCCGCCCGTTCAGTGCTGCCAACCGGCGTCGTTAACACTTTGTTAAGGAATAAGCGTGATCACGATTTACGGGGGACGGCACCAGACACTCTATCATGTGCCGAGGTTGTTGCGAATGAATGTTTTGATAGTTGAGAGTAATCCCGATCTTGGTCGGGTGTGGAAAAGGCATCTTGAACGGCACGGCGCCGAAGTAACGCTGGTGCCGGGGCAAGAGGCTGCGATTCTTGCGCTCTACGGTCAGGACTTCGATATCATTGTGCTGGACTTGGTGCTGGAAACCGGCAGTGCGTTGGCAGTGGCTGATTTCGCCAGCTACCGCCGCCCAGAGGCGCGGGTGATCTTTGTCACCAACACCACTTTTTTCTCGGACGGGTCGATTTTTGCCCACAGCCCCAACGCTTGCGCCTATGTGCAAAGCGCGACGCCGCCAGAGGATCTGGCGGCGATGGTCGAACACTACGCGGCAGGTCGCTGATCCCGTCCATGAGGTTCCAAATAGTCCAGAATGGGGTTCACCGGGATGATCCGGTGCGGGTTAATCGTGTCGTGGCTGAAGTGGTAGTGGCGCACGATATGGGCCATGTTCACTGTGCCGGCGACGCCCGGCCACTGATACAGTTCGCGGGTATAGGCCCATAGATTCGGGTAATCGGCCAGCCGACGACGGTTGCATTTGAAATGCAGGTGGTAGACCGGGTCAAACCGGATCAGGGTGGTGAACAGGCGCCAGTCGGCCTCGGTCACGCGGTCACCCATCAGGTAGCGGTTCCGGGACAGGCGGTCGTCGAGCCAGTCCAGCGTGTCGAACAGCGGGGCTACGGCCGCGTCATAAGCCTGTTGGGTAGTGGCAAAGCCTGCCTTGTAGACGCCGTTATTGACGTCGGAATAGACGCGCGCGTTGATTTCTTCGATTTCATCCCGTATCGCTTCGGGCCAGTAGTCGTCAGTATTGCCAGTGATGCCGTCAAAGGCCGCATTGAACATTCGGATGATTTCCGAGCTTTCGTTGGAAACGATGGTCTCTTGCAGCTTGTCCCACAGGATTGGAACGGTGACACGACCCGTATAGCTGGGGCCGGCCTTGGTATAAATCTGGTGCGCGAAATCGAAATCATAGAGCGTATCGCCCGTCGCGCCGTGGTCATCTGTTTCGAATGTCCAGCCCTTGTCCAGCATGTCCGGATGCACAACTGAAACCGAGATCAGGTCGCTCAGCCCCTTCAACTCGCGGAATATCAACGTGCGGTGCGCCCAGGGGCAGGCGTGGCTGACATAGAGGTGATAGCGATCGGGTTCTACCTTGAAACCACCTTTGCCGGATGGGCCTGCACTGCCATCCGCAGTCAGCCAGTTGCGAAACTGCGCGGCGCTGCGTTTGAACGCGCCGCCGGTAGATTTGGTGTCATACCATGTGTCGTGCCATTTGCCGTCAACCAACAGGCCCATTGCGCATCCTCCGCTTTTCGATTTCAGCAAAGATAGGGCTTTGTGCGGGGCCATCCCACGTCAGAAGCCGCGCATTGGGTCTGCGTGGACGCACAACCCTGATTGAGATTTCCGCGCAACAGGTTGAATTTGTACCTCGCTATGTGACCGCCTTCACTGGATTTTTACAGTCAATGCCGCACAATGGAGTCCGTTTTCCGGGGGGAACTTATTATGACAACCTATGTTTCTAAGGAGATGAGTGCCGAATTGGATGCGGCGCGAATCGCAGGATTGAAGAAAACCAGCCGCCTTCGTGTGGAATTTGGCGACAATACCTTCAAAATCCTCAGATTGTGGAAAGATGGCTTCACGGTCGAGGCCGAAACCACGCCGCAATTGCGCGGGCTGGTCGATATTTACGATGGTTCGCGTCACCTGTACCAATGCCTGATCATCGCAGATGACGAGGAAGCGGGCGAGATGCGTTATGAATTCAAGCGCAGCACTGCCGCGGCCGACAAGGCTCCGCTGGATTTCTACCGCGCGCCGGACGCACCGATTGCGTTGTTGGGGTACGAGGACTAGGGGCGGATTTCCACAACGGTGCCGGTGGGCGTCATGCTCCAAAGCCGCGTCATTTCGGTATTCGACAGGGCGATGCAGCCCGCAGTCCAATCACCGGGCAGGGTCAGGCCAGTGACGCCGTTCGGCTGCCCGTGGATGAAAATGTCTCCGCCCGGATCAATGCCCTGGTTTTGCGCGCGGTCGATATCTTCTGGCAACGGATAGTTGATCCCGAGTGATAGGTGGAAAGCGCTCTGCGGGTTGCGTCGGTCGATCCGAAAGATTCCAATCGGGGTCTTGCCGTCACCTTCTTGCTGTTTGTCGCCGTCGGGCTCAAACCCCAGTGCGATATCCGCCTGCATGACAATCGCACCGTTCAATGATGCGATCAGTTTGCGGTCGGGTTTTTCGATCAGGATATAGTCGATTTGCGTGGCCTCGGGGACCATTGGCGGCGTGGGTGGACGTGGCCCGAACCGATGCCAACCAATCCACACCGCGCCCATCAGGCAGATCAACAGGACGATACGCGCTACCCGCCGCATGACCTTATTGCAAATCGGCAAACGCGTTTTTCAGGCGGGCGCAGGCCTCTTCCACCCGCGTGCGTTGCGTGGCGAGGTTGAACCGTTCGAAATTTTCACCACCTGCGCCAAACCCTGGGCCGGAGGAGGTGGCGATTCTGGCGTCTTCGCGCAGGCGGCGAACGAAATCATCATGCGACATCCCAGTGCCCGAGAAATCGACCCAGGCCAGATAGGTCGCCTGCAGGGGCATCGACCACAGGCCGGGGATGTCGGCGATGGTCGCGTCGAACAGTTTGCGGTTACTGTCCAGATGGGCGATCTGCTCATCGACCCAAGCCGCACCTTCTGGGGAATAGGCGGCGGTGATCATGGCGACACCCAGCGCACTGGGGGCATAGTCCAGCGTGTGCAGCCGATAGCGCATGGCCGCGCGCAGCTCGGGGTCGGGGATGATCATGTTGCCAGTGCGCTGACCCGCGATATTGAACGTTTTGGACGCCGCCGTCAGCGTCACCGTCCATGGTCTTGCATCGGGTGCGGCCACATCCATCGGCACAAATTTGTGGCCGGGGTAGACCAGATCGTGGTGAATCTCGTCCGAGACCAGGACCAACCCGTTCCGCTCGGCAAACGCGGCTACGGCGCGCAGTTCGTCCGACGCCCAGACGCGCCCCGAGGGGTTCTGCGGCGAGCACCACAGCAGCATCTTTTCCGACCCGTCCAGCCGCGACTGTGCGTCTTCCAGATCGACGCCATAGCTGTCGCCTTCACGGACCAGTGGACACTCCACCAAGCGGCGGCCGGATTTGTTCACCTTGTAGGCAAACTCATGGTAGACAGGCGTGAAGATCACCACCCCGTCACCCGGGTCGGTCCAAACGTCCAGACACAGTGCAATTGCGTTGCCCAGCCCCTGCGAAGTCAACGCCCAGTCGGTGTCGATTTCCCAGTCGTGGCGGTTCTTCATCCACCATTGGACCGAGGCCAGATAGTCTGGATGTGTCCAGGAATAGCCAAAGATACCGTGATCGGCCGCTTCGCGAACCGCTTTGATCACACAGGGTGCGGTGGCATAGTCGGAATCGGCCGTCCACATGGCCAGCCCGTCCTGTAGCGGCACGCCGTACAGGTCTTCCATCTTGTCCCATTTGGAACTGTTCGTTCCCCGGCGGTCGATCAGGTCGTTGAAAGTCATGTCTGCTCCGTCTGTTGGGGGGAAAGCTAGCCACAATTCCAGCGGGCGCAAGGGGGGCGTTGCGGCGGGGGGCGGGATGGCCTACATCAACCCCATGAAACGCAATATCCTGATCCATCCCGACCCCCGTCTGAAAAAGGTCTGCGCCCCTGTTGCCGACCTGTCGGACGAGCTGCGCAAACTGGCCGACGACATGCTTGAGACGATGTATGACGCCCCCGGTATCGGGCTGGCGGCGCCGCAAGTTGGCGTGCTGGACCGTCTAATCGTGATGGACTGCATCAAGGAAGAAGGCGAGGCGCCGCGCCCGCTGATCATGTTCAATCCCGAGGTCATTGCGGCCTCGGAGGAAACCAACGTCTATGAGGAAGGCTGCCTGTCCATCCCCGAGCAATTCGCAGAAGTGACCCGGCCCAAAGTGGTCGACGTGACCTGGATGGATCGCGATGGCAATTTGCAGCAGGAAACCTTTGATGGGCTTTGGGCGACCTGCGTGCAGCATGAGATCGACCACCTGAACGGCAAGCTGTTCATTGACTATCTCAAGCCGTTGAAGCGCCAGATGATCACGCGCAAGATGCAGAAACTGAAACGCGAACAGGCCCGCGCATGACCGTGCGCACCTGCCTGCCGTGGCCGGACAATCGTCTGCGGACCAAGGCCGAGGAAGTGGCCGAGATCACCGATGAAATCCGCGCCATCTGGGATGACATGATCGACACGATGGAAGCGATGCCCGGTGTTGGCCTCGCAGGCCCGCAGATCGGGGTGATGCTGCGGCTGGCGGTTGTGGATGGTTCGACCGAGCGTGGCAAGGCGGTGCGGTTGGCGAACCCCGAAATCCTGCACAGCTCGATTGAGTTGCGCGAGCATGAAGAGGCCAGCCCGAACCTGCCCGGCGTGTCGGCCACTGTGAAACGCCCCCGCGCGGTGACGGTTAAATTCCTGAACGAACAGGGCATGATCGACCGCCGCGATTTCGTGGGGATCGAGGCCACCAGCGTGCAGCATCAGATCGACCATTTGAACGGCCGGATGTATTTCGACCGGCTCAGCAAGGTCAAACGTGACATGCTGCTGCGTAAAGCCAGGAAACAGGGGTGAACATGCGCGTTGTCTTCATGGGAACACCCGAGTTTTCGGTTCCGGTGCTGGACGCGCTGTTTGAGGCCGGGCATGAGATCGCCGCCGTCTATTGCCAGCCTCCGCGCCCGGCGGGGCGGGGGAAGAAAGATCGCGCGACACCGGTTCACGCACGGGCCGAGGCGTTGGATCTGACCGTACGCCACCCTGTCTCGCTGAAATCCCCCGAGGAACAGGCAGCTTTTGCCGATCTGAACGCTGATGTAGCGGTGGTTGTGGCTTACGGGCTGTTGCTGCCGCAACCCATTCTGGATGCGCCCGCTCATGGCTGCCTGAATATCCATGCCAGCCTGTTGCCGCGCTGGCGCGGGGCCGCGCCGATCCATCGCGCAATCATGGCGGGCGACGCGCAAACCGGTATCTGCATCATGCAGATGGAGGCCGGGCTGGACACCGGCCCCGTTCTGCTGCGGCAGGCCACCGATATCGGGTCACAGGAAACCACGGCGCAACTGCATGACCGACTTGCGCCCATGGGGGCCCGTCTGATCGTCGAGGCTCTGGGCCGTCTACCCGAACTGACACCCGAGCCGCAGCCCGAGGACGGCGTGACCTATGCTGCGAAAATCGACAAGGCCGAGGCGCGGGTGGACTGGTCCCGCCCGGCGGTTGAAGTTGATCGCCAGATCCGCGGCCTGTCACCTTTTCCCGGTGCCTGGACCGAGATTGCGGACGACCGAGTCAAGCTGCTGGCCTCAACATTGGCCGACGGGCAGGGCGCGCCCGGAGAGGTTCTGAACGGCACGCTCCGCGTGGCGTGTGGCGAAGGGGCGATTGACCTGTTGCGCCTGCAAAGGGCAGGAAAGGGTGCACAGGATACGGAATCCTTCCTGCGGGGCTGGCCGGTCGCGGCCGGAACCCGCCTGAATTCGGAGTAAGCCAGATGTTCATGGTCCTGATGGGCACCGTCGTGATTGCCGGTATTGTGGGCTACTTGTCCGAAAAAACCGGGTTCACGCATAACGGTTATCTGCCCTCGATCATCATTTGCGTGGGCGGTGCCTTCCTGTTTTATTTCGTGCGCATCATGTTCGGGATCAGCTTTGGCCCGCCGGGCCTGAATGCTGTGATCTCATCAATCGGCGCGCTGATCATCGTGCCGACGCATTGGAGGAAATAACGTGCCTGTTATCGCCCTGATCGTTATCGGTGCTGCTGCCGGGTTTCTGGCCACCCGGTTGATGCGGATCGAGTCGGATATTCCCACGACCATGCTGATCGGTATCGTAGGTGCTTTGGTCGGCGGGTTCCTGTTGCGTGCGCTGATCACCGTGGCAGGCTGGCTGTCAGGCTTTGTTGGTGCCGTTCTGGGCGCGTTGCTGGTGATATGGATCTGGCAGACGTACTTGCGCCGCTAACTTCTTACCAACGGGCGGATTCCCGACCAGTTCGCCGAAACACCCGACCCGAAAGAAATGCCATGCCGTATGATCTGAACCCCGGTGACGTCGCCCTGATGGGCGTGCCACTGGATCTGCACTCATCTTTTCTGCAGGGGCCAGCCTTTGCGCCGGGCCGCATTCGCGAGGCGCTGCATTCCGGTGCGGCCAACCTGACCGCCGAGGATGGCACCGATCTTGGCTGGACCGACCGGTTCAAGGACACAGGCGATCTGGATGTGTTTGAAATGGCGGGGCAAGAACCGATCGACCGGATAGAATCGGGTGCGGCTGCCCGCATCACAACCGGCGCGCGGCTATTGTCGCTGGGCGGCGATCATTCGGTGGCCTATCCACTGATCAAGGCCCATGCCGAGCGGTACGAGGCGTTGAACATCCTGCATATCGACTCGCACCCGGACCTCTATGACAGTCAGCAGATCGGCCCGCTGGGCCATGGCTGCCCCTTCGCGCGAGTGATGGAGACCTGCCAGATCAACCGACTGGTTCAGGTTGGTATCCGCACGATGAACAAGCATCAGCAGGAGCAGGCGGACAAGTTCGGGGTCGAGGTGATCGATATGCAGAACTGGCGCCCCGATCTTGAGATTAGCTTTGATGGTCCGGTCTATCTGTCGCTGGATCTGGACGCTCTGGATCCCGCCTTTGCACCGGGCGTGTCGCATCACGAACCCGGCGGGCTCAGCACCCGAGAGGTGATCAACCTGATCCACCGGTTCAAAGGCCAATTGGTTGGTGCAGATATTGTCGAGTTGAACCCGCACCGCGATCCCTACGGGATGACGGCGATGGTGGCGGCGAAGTTTGTCAAGGAAATCGGAGCGCGGCTGCTGTCGCGCTGAGCTTAGCGTTCGTCGCAGATAGCGGGCGATCCAAGGCGCGGGGCTCTGCCCGTGGTCAGATCGTATCGATCAGCCTCGGCGGCGGTCATCCAGTGCATCCCATCGGCGGGCGCGGAGTCTAACGTGTACCAGTAGAACGCGTCGTCAACGCCGATATCCTCGTAATAGTCGAGATAACGGTCATGCTCAGGGTCATCTTCGGGGATTTCGGTGGCGACGATGTTCCAGCCGCCCCAGCTGTGGACGCCAACACAGGCCCCGGGTTCCAGAACGCGCCGGTTGCCCGCCAGAAACAGGTCTGTCCCGCCCGAGGCGATCATTCCGTCCGAGGGCACAACCGTATCAAAACCCAGTTCGCGCACAGCACGAGAGAAGACGACGTTGGCATCGTCATCCACTGACCCTTCGATGTATTGCAGCACAAGGGTTTTGATCTGCGGGTTCTGTCGAGTGACCTCCTCAAACGCGGAAAGTGTTGTGTGGTCAATTGTGCCGACAACCACAATCTCATTCCTTAGCGCCTCAAATCGGACCGGTTCGTATTGGTCCGCACATGCGGTCAGAAGCACGAAACCTGTTGCGGTGAAAATCAACGGCTTTTTCATTCTCGGGATCGACCTTTCTCAGTTACGAGGCGGGCGGCTTTTGTAGACGGGTAGTTGCCAGCCAAACAGCAGTGACCCGGCCCGCAAAGCCCAGCAAATCAGCGCACAGGCGGCAAGGGTGACAAGCTCTTCAAACCCAAGACGGTTTGCCAACACGGCGGTCAGCGCCCCTGCAAACGCGCAGGAGACATACAGCTCGCCCTGTTTCAGAACCAGAGGCACCTCGTTACAGACCACGTCGCGCATCAACCCGCCCAGACAACCGGTGGAAATGCCCATCAATACGACAATTATGCCCGACTGGCCGAGCGCAAGCGCGGCACCGGTACCGGCGGCCACCGCGATGGACAGGGCGAAACTGTCCAGCCAGACCAGCCAGTTGTATCGGCTTTCGACCAGATGGGCGGTAAAGAACACCAGAACTGCCGCAGCGACGGCGATGAGGATATAATCGGGTTGCCCGACCCAGAAAACCGGATGCCGGTTCAGCAGCAGGTCACGCACCGTGCCGCCGCCTACCGCCGTCAGGCAGGCAATGAAGGCAAACCCCACCAGATCCAGTTGCGCCCGGCTGGCCACCAGCGCACCAGTCAGGCCAAAAACCAGAACCGAGGCATAGTCCAGCAGGGCCAGCCCGCTCACGTCTGCGCCTTTTTCGGCTTGAACGGGGCCATGCCCGCGCGGGCCAGCTCATCCGCCTTTTCGTTTTCGGGGTGGCCTGCGTGGCCCTTGACCCATTCCCAGGTCACATCATGGCGGGTCTGCGCCTCATCCAACCGCTGCCAAAGATCGACATTCTTGACCGGTTTCTTGTTTGAAGTTTTCCAGCCGTTTCGTTTCCACCCGAAGATCCAGCCCGTGACGCCGTTTTTCACATAGGCGCTGTCAGTGACGACGGTGATTTTCGAGGCGCGCTCCAGCGTTTCCAGCGCGCTGATCGCGGCCAGCAATTCCATGCGGTTGTTGGTGGTCTCGGCCTCACCGCCCTTCAGTTCGCGCTCTTTCAGGACTTTGTCGCCATCGACCGCGCGCAGCAGCACGCCCCAGCCGCCGGGGCCGGGATTGCCGGAACAGGCGCCGTCGGTATAGGCAAACAGCTCAGGCATGGGCCAGCACCAGAATGAACCCGTCATAGGACCCGGCCAGACCCGTGCCCATGCCGGTGGTGATCCGGTCGATGGTAAAACCAGCCTGCTCCAGAGCTTCTTCGATCTCGGTCTGCGAGAAATAAGTGTAGTAGCGATCCAGATCGTCGCGATGTTCACCCGTGCCCAGTTTCAGGCCGAGAAAAAAGATACCCTGGGGTTTCAGTGCCCGGTGGATAGCCGCCAGATGGCGGGCAAAATCCGCGCGCGGGGCGTGCAGCAGGGAAAAGCTGGCATAGATGCCGTCATACTCGGCCTCTTCGGTCACATCGTCAAACGTGCCCAGATGCGCATCGACGCCGTTTTCGCGAGCGTGCTCGACAAAGGCTGGGGTCGCGTCCAGTGCCCGCACCGTCAAGCCCTCGCGCATGAAAAAACCGCTGTCCGCCCCGGGGCCTGCGCCGAGATCCAGAATGTAGCCAGAACCTACCGCCTCGGCAAAGGCCATGCGGGCTTCGATCTGTTCCGGGGGCAGCGGGATCTGAAGATAGTCGGCCACGCGGGTCGTATAGGCGTTGATCGTTCTTTCGTCGGTCACAGGTAAACTCCTACTGCAAGGCAGGCCAGTACGATGGCGGTCAGCGTCACGCGCAGTCGCAACCACCAGGTTGGGGTCAGGCGCCAATAGGCAAAGAGGGCGTCCAGAACCAGCACTCCAGCAAACCCGTACATCAGGTTGGTGCCAGTGCTGACCGGGCCGCCGCCGGTTTTGAAGAATGCCCACAGCGCAGGCAAAACCGACAGCAGATAGCAGGTCGCCGCCTTGCTGCCCGAGGTCTTGGTGGCGAACCCCCACAGGACCCCCGACATGAAGCTGAGGATCACCGAACCGTAGAACAGCTGCACATACGGCCCCACAAAGCGCGATCCAAGCGTCTGTGTTCCCCAGGCGTGCAGATCATCGTTCAGATAGGTCAGTGCGCCCCAGATGAACGGGATCAGCCCAGCCAGCCCCAGAAATAGCGGGGCCCTTGGAATGCCCCTCATGCGGGTTGCCTCAGAACGCGAGGGACCTTGAACTCGACGTTCTCGACGGCGGTTTCGACCATTTCGACGGTCACGTCGAAATGATCCCGGAATGCGTCGATCACTTCATTGACCAGAACTTCGGGGGCCGATGCGCCCGCGGTGATGGCCACGGACGAGATACCCTGAAGCGCGCGCCAGTCGATATCGGTCGCGCGTTGCACCAGTTGCGTATAGGTGCACCCGGCGCGCGAGGCGACCTCGACCAAACGGCGTGAGTTCGACGAGTTCGGAGCGCCGACCACCAGCAGAGCATCCGATTTCGGGGCCACGGCTTTCACGGCCTCTTGCCGGTTGGTGGTGGCGTAGCAGATGTCTTCCTTGTGGGGGCCGACGATGGCCGGGAAACGCGCTTCGAGCGCGGCAACGATATCCTTGGTGTCGTCCACCGAAAGGGTGGTCTGGGTGACATAGGCCAGCTTGTCCGGATTGCGCACCTGTACGGTGGCCACATCTTCGACAGTTTCGACCAGCAGAACCTCACCATCAGGCAATTGCCCCATGGTGCCGACCGTTTCAGGGTGGCCCTTGTGGCCAATCATGATCATCTGCAAACCGGCATCGGCGTGGCGTTGGGCTTCGACATGCACTTTGGAGACCAGCGGGCAGGTAGCGTCGACATAGATCATCTCGCGTTGGGCGGCCGTGGCGGGCACGGATTTCGGTACGCCATGGGCGGAAAAGATCACAGGCCGGTCATCGGGGCATTCGTCCAGCTCCTCGACAAACACGGCACCCTGCGCGCGCAGCCCGTCGACGACGAATTTGTTGTGCACGATCTCGTGGCGCACATAGACAGGAGCGCCCCATTTCTGCAGCGCCATTTCGACGATCTTGATGGCCCGGTCCACACCGGCGCAAAAGCCGCGCGGGGCGGCAAGGTAAAGGGTCAGAGGGGGCTTGGTCATGTAGCGGTCTCCATAGGCCACAGGTAAGTCTTTTCCCGGCCCTGGTCCAGACGCCAACTTGTCATTTGCCTGACATGAATCGGTGCTAGCCATAAGGCGTTTTCAGCACCTGTTCTTAGTTAAAAAAGGCACGGTCAGGTTTTCATACCCTGACCGCGCCTGTTTCTTTAACCCCGGTTTGGTGAGTGGCCGGGGTTTTACTGCCCACCGGCAGCCGCAACGCTGCGCGGCTCCATCGGCATTTCACGGGGAGGCCGCCCGATCACGTCGCGCAGGTCTTCCAGTTCGATGAAGTTGTCAGCCTGACGGCGCAGCTCGTCCGAGATCATCGGCGGCTGGCTGCGAATGGTCGAGACGACCGACACACGCACGCCTTGACGTTGCAGGCTGGCAATCAGCGGGCGGAAATCCCCATCGCCCGAGAACAGCACGATATGATCGACGCGTGGCGCCAGTTCCATGGCATCGACAGTCAGTTCGATGTCCATGTTTCCCTTGACTTTCCGACGCCCCATGCTGTCGGTGTATTCTTTTGCCGGTTTTGTCACCATGGTGAAGCCGTTGTAATGCAGCCAGTCAACCAGAGGACGGATCGGCGAATACTCGTCGTTTTCGAGCAGCGCTGTGTAATAGAAAGCACGAAGCATCTTGCCGCGGCGCATGAACTCTTGGCGCAGCAACTTATAGTCGATGTCAAACCCCAGTGCTTTTGCGGCCGCATAAAGATTCGAGCCGTCGATGAACAGCGCTAGCCGTTCGTCTTTATAAAACATAAATAGTTCCTTCCGGTACAAACCAGCGACACCGAGTGTTAGGTGAGTGAGCTAGAATAAATGCGGCACGCTGATACACCTATAATTAGGGCATTTGATGTGTATCGCAAGCACGCAATTCGCCGGATATAGGGAGTCTTATGAGCAATTTTTCAACTGAAGCGGTGATTGCACTGGGTGGAAATCTCAGTTTGAGAGAATTAGAACCCAACGTGACACTTAAAAAGGGAATTGACGCGATTTCGCGTCATGGTGTGATGATTCGCACTGTCAGCCGCTTTTTTGAGACCCCGTGTTTTCCGCCTGGCGCTGGGCCGGATTACGTGAACGCCGCCGCCCTGATTGAGACCGACAAGACCCCGAGCGAACTGTTGCAGGTGCTGCATGAGGTCGAACATGAATTCGGCCGCGAGCGGGTGCAGCGTTGGGGGATGCGCACGCTGGATTTGGATCTGGTCTGCTACGGTGATTTGATTCTGCCGGATCGCACCGTGTTTGACCGGTGGCATGCGCTGCCGCCCGAGGCGCAGACGCAGCAAACTCCGGATCAGCTAATCCTGCCGCATCCGCGCTTGCAGGATCGCGCATTCGTGTTGGTTCCTATGGCGGATGTAGCCCCTGACTGGCGTCACCCGGTACTGGGGCTGACCGTCACCGAGATGCTGGCAGAGCTGCCTGCCGAGGATATTGCGGCGGTGACGCCCCTTTGAATGATGCATTTGCGGCATTTCTTGCTTGTCAAGGCAGGGATTCGCGCTTAGATAAACGTCTTCCTGACATGGATTCAGTAACGGAGAGCGCCCCATGGCCCGCGTGACGGTTGAAGATTGCGTAGACAAGGTTCCGAACCGGTTTGAACTGGTGATGCTTGCCGCCCATCGTGCGCGCGAGATTTCCGCCGGTGCGTCGATCACCGTCGACCGTGACAACGACAAGAACCCTGTCGTGTCGCTGCGCGAGATCGCCGATGAAACCCAGAGCGCCGATGAGCTTCGCGAGCGCCTGATCGAGGCGAACCAGACTCAGATTGAGGTGGACGAGCCCGAAGAAGATCAGATGGCTCTGCTGATGGGTGCGGAAACGGACAAACCGGCCGATGACGACATGTCGGAGGAGAAGCTGCTGCGCGCTCTGATGGAGGCTCAAGGCCAGGGGTAATTCCCAAACACGAAGGTGCGGACCGGATGATTTCTGCTGACGACCTGATTGCGCTGGTCCGCAACTACAACCCCAAGACAAATGCTGACCGCATCGCCCGAGCCTATGCGTTCGGGCAGCAGATGCACGAGGGTCAGTTTCGCCATTCCGGCGAGCCCTATTTTTCGCACCCTGTTGCCGTTGCCGCCATCCTGACCGAACAGCGTCTGGATGATGCGACCATAATTACGGCGCTGCTACACGACACAATCGAGGACACCAAGGCCAATTACAGCAAGGTGTCCGAGTTGTTCGGTGAAGAGGTCGCCAAACTCGTTGATGGCGTCACCAAGCTGACCAACCTGCAGCTCTCCAGCCGCGAAACCAAGCAGGCCGAGAACTTCCGCAAGCTGTTCATGGCCATGTCCAAGGACTTGCGGGTCATTTTGGTCAAACTGGCTGACCGTCTGCACAACATGCGTACGATCAAGGCGATGCGCCCCGAAAAGCAGATCGTCAAAGCGCGGGAGACGATGGATATCTACGCGCCGCTTGCGGGCCGGATGGGGATGCAGTGGATGCGTGAGGAGTTGGAAGACCTCGCCTTTCGTGTTCTGAACCCCGAAGGTCGCCAATCGATAATCCGTCGCTTTATCACTCTGCAGCGCGAAACGGGCGACGTGATCCACCGGATCACCGGTGACATGCGCCACGAATTGGAAAAAGCGGGTATCGATGCCGAAGTGTTTGGCCGCGCCAAGAAACCCTATTCGATCTGGCGCAAGATGCAGGAAAAGGATCAGGGCTTCTCGCGCCTGTCCGATATCTACGGTTTCCGTATCATTACCCAGACCGAGGAAGACTGCTATCGCACCCTTGGCGCGATCCACCAGCGCTGGCGCGCGGTGCCGGGGCGGTTCAAGGATTACATCAGTCAGCCAAAATCCAACGGGTATCGCTCGATCCACACAACGGTTTCTGGCCGTGACGGTAAACGGGTCGAGGTTCAAATCCGCACCCGCCAGATGCATGACGTGGCCGAAACCGGGGTTGCGGCGCATTGGTCCTATCGCGATGGCGTGCGCTCAGAAAACCCTTTTGCGGTAGATCCGGCGAAGTGGATCGCCAATCTGACCGAACAGTTCGACAGCGAAGAGGATCACGAGGATTTCCTCGAAGCCGTCAAGCTCGAGATGTATTCGGACCAGGTGTTCTGCTTTACACCCAAAGGCGATGTGGTGAAGCTGCCACGCGGTGCGACACCGATTGATTTTGCCTATGCCATCCACACCCGGATCGGTCACGCCTGCGTGGGCGCCAAGGTCGATGGCATCCGCGTACCGCTCTGGACCCGGATCAAGAATGGGCAATCTGTGGACATCATCACCGCAGATGGCCAGACCCCTCAAGTCACGTGGCTTGAGATCGCGGTCACAGGCAAGGCTCGCACATCCATTCGCCGCGCCTTGCGCGAGGTCGACCGCGAACGGTTCATCAAGCTGGGCAAGGAACTGGCGCGTTCGGGTTTTGACCACGTGGGTCGCAAGGCCACGGACAAGGCGCTGGACACCGCCGCCAAACACCTGCGCCTGAAAGACCGGCACGAGCTGCTGGCCCGTCTCGGCAGTGCCGAGCTAACGGCACATGATGTGGTCAGCGCGGTCTATCCGGAACTGACGCAGGACGAGGGCGACGCAATCTCGCCGCGTCGCGCGGTAATTGGTCTGGAGCCGGGGCAAAAATTCGAACGTGCGCCGTGCTGTCAGCCTCTACCGGGTGAACGCATCGTCGGTATCACCTATCGCGGCAGGGGCGTGGTCGTGCATGCCATCGATTGCGACCGCCTGTCCGAATTCGAAGGCGAACCTGACCGTTGGGTCGACCTGCACTGGCATTCGGGTACGCACCCGGCCGTCTATGGTGTGGCGCTGGATCTGACCATCGGCAACGACGCAGGGGTCTTGGGACGCATTTGCACATTGATCGGCGAGAAAAAGGCCAATATCTCGAACCTGGAATTCGTTGATCGCAAACCGGATTTTTATCGCCTGCTGATCAGTGTCGAACTGCGCGACCTTGAGCAACTGCATTCGCTGATGCTGATGCTTGAGGCTGAAAGCGATGTCGCCTCGGTCGAACGGCATCGTGATCGGGAAAAAACCGCGGTTGCGGCTGGTTGAGAAGGGGTGATCAGGAGTGGTTTTCAAGCGCCGAGACCGACGCTCGCCCATTCAGATCGCCTCGGAATTCGTCTATCCGCGCGGCGGGTGGACCCGGGCCTTTCACTACGTCAAACACCGCATAAGGCGCCTGCCGGATTCGCCTGAACGCATCGCGCGCGGTGTCGGTGCGGGCGTGTTCACCGCGTTCACGCCGTTTTATGGGTTCCACTTCGTTATCGCGGCTCTGATCAGTCGCCTGATCAACGGCAACCTTCTGGCTTCGCTCAGTGGTACATTCTTCGGCAACCCTCTGACCTATGTGCCCATCGGGGTCGTTTGTCTGCAGACCGGAAACTACCTGCTGGGCGACGATTTTGACGAAGGCGAAACCCACGGCCTGATGGATAGCTTTTTCAAGGCGCTGAGCGACCTTAAGAACAACTTCATGGCGATGTTCACGGACCGTGTTGCCGACTGGCGCGGTCTTGCCGTGTTTTATGACGAAGTGTTCTTTCCCTATCTGATCGGGGGTATCTTGCCAGGGCTTCTGGCAGGGTTCATCTGTTATTACCTCAGCCTGCCGGTGGTTCGGACCTACCAGCAGCGCCGCCGCGCCCGGATCAAGGCGAAATTCGATGAAATCAAACGGCTGGCCGAAACTGAGCTGGCCGCGCCGATTGCAACTCCTGTAGGCTCGGACCGGAGCACGGAAAAGGATACAAGCGATGTCTGAAAACAACCTGCGCCTGGGTGTGAATATCGACCACGTGGCCACAGTGCGCAACGCCCGAGGCGGTGCTTATCCCGACCCGCTGCGCGCCGCCAAACTGGCCGAAGAAGCTGGAGCGGACGGAATTACCGCCCATCTGCGTGAGGACCGCCGTCATATCTCGGACGCTGATATTGATGGGCTGATGGAGGTTCTGTCGGTACCGCTGAACTTTGAAATGGCCGCTACGCCCGAGATGCAACAGATCGCCCTGCGTCATAAACCGCACGCCGTCTGCATTGTTCCCGAAAAGCGCGAGGAACGCACGACTGAAGGCGGGCTTGAGGTCGCACGCGAGGAAAACAAGTTGGCACACTATATCGCACCTCTGCGCAAGGCGGGGTGTCGTGTGTCCATTTTCATCGCCGCTGACCAGCGCCAGATTGAAGCCGCCAACCGTATCGGCGCTGAGGTGATCGAATTGCACACCGGTGCCTATTGCGATGCCCATGCCGAGGGTCGGATGGACGAGGCCGCCCGCGAGCTTGAAAGCCTGCGGGAAATGTCTGCCTTTGCCCACTCGCTGGGGCTTGAGGTCCACGCGGGCCACGGCCTGACTTATGACACGGTAAAGCCCGTTGCAGCCTTCCCCGAAGTGCGTGAGCTGAATATCGGTCACTTTCTAATCGGCGAGGCGATATTTCGCGGCCTCACTCCGGCAATAGCCGAGATGCGCCGCTTGATGGATGAGGCGCGGGCATAATGGCTCGAGAGATTCCGGCTCCCACGACAGAAACCACTGTAAGGCTTGACCACGTTACTTACGTGGGCCTCGTCTTTGCTGTTTTGGTGGCCTTTTCCATCGTCAGGCGCGTGTTGGAATTTGATTTGCCGTTCCCGCTCATGCCAATGAGCTTTGCACTCGTAGCGGCCGCGTTCTTATATGGGGTGTGGTCCGGTCGGAGTGGTAAGCACTGCGACCCGTCCTTCAAAAGCTGGGTCATTGCCAGAAAAATGGTTCTGACCGGCCTGTGCATCGTTCTGGGGCTTTTCCTGTTTCAGGTTTTAGCGTTGGGTCTTTGGACGCTGATGGCGGACGGAACAGGGCTGATACGATATGCCGTCCAGATCGTTGTTGTCGGTTTTGTTTCATTCGTTCTGTGCCGATTTGCCTTCATGCTCGGCGTCAAAAAGGGTTTTGCGAAGTATCTGAAGAAGAAACAAAGCACATGATTCTGGGTATCGGCACGGACCTTGCGAATATTGACCGCATTCAAGGCACACTCGACCGGTTTGGCGACCGATTTCGCAATCGCGTTTTCACCGACACCGAACAGGGCAAGGCCGAGCGTCGCGCCGACACGGCAGGAACCTATGCCAAACGCTGGGCCGCGAAAGAGGCTTGTTCCAAGGCTCTGGGCACCGGCCTGCGCATGGGCATCGCGTGGAAGGATATGGCGGTCACAAACCTGCGCACCGGCCAACCGGTCATGCACGTCACCGGCTGGGCCGCCGAACGTCTGAAAGAGATGACACCCGAAGGGCATGAAGCGATCATCCACGTTACCTTGACTGATGATCATCCCTGGGCGCAGGCCTTCGTGGTGATCGAAGCGCGGCCGCTTCAAGATCAGGGCGCGCAGCCTTGACTTGCCCCCCTTGGCCCCGCATGTAGCACCCAACAACGCAAGAACCGGAGAGCAGTATGGCCGAGGACGTCAAAACCGGAAATCCCGTATGGGAGACGATTAAAACCATCGTCTACGCCCTGCTAATTGCAGGCGTTTTCCGCACTCTGTTCTTTCAGCCGTTCTGGATCCCCTCGGGGTCAATGAAACAGACCCTGCTGATCGGGGATTTCCTGTTCGTCAATAAGATGGCCTATGGGTATTCCTACGCGTCCTGCCCCAGTCTGATCATCCCCCGAATCGGCCTGAATATCGACGCCGAGGATATCTGTGGTTGGATGCAAGGCGACGAGAATTCCCGCTTTCTGGGCGGAGAGCCCGAGCGTGGTGATGTCATCGTTTTTCGCCACCCTGCTACCGGGCGCGACTATATCAAACGCCTGATTGGCTTGCCGGGTGACCGTATCCAGATCCGCGACGGCCAGATCATACTGAACGGCACGCCGGTTCCGCAAAAACCCGATGGTGTTTTCACCGAAACCGCAGCGCCGCAAGGTCCGCAACGCCTGCGCCCGCGCTGTGAAAACGGACCGGTGGGCGTTGGCGGCGCTTGCGAAAAATCCAGGTCGATTGAAACCCTCCCTAACGGCGTCACTTATGATGTGCTGAATATCGGTAATCAGGCGTCCGACAATACCGGCATCTACACCGTGCCCGAAAGTCACTATTTCTTCATGGGGGACAATCGCGACAATTCCAGCGACAGTCGCCTGCCGCTTTCCGCTGGCGGAGTGGGCTATGTGCCCTATGAAAACTTGATCGGTCGGGCCGACCGGATCATGTTCTCGTCCGCAGGCCGGTCGATGCTGTTCTTCTGGACATGGCGCGGCGACCGGTTCTTCAAGGCGGTCAATTGAAGCTTTCAGCCGAAATAAAAGCGTTTCAGCAGCGTTTGGGGTATGAATTCGCCAATACCGAATTGCTTGTGCGCGCATTGACGCATGGATCCGTCTCCTCGGCCACCCGGCCCGACAACCAGCGGCTGGAGTTCCTGGGTGACCGGGTTCTGGGCCTGGTCATGGCCACCGCGCTGCTTGAGGCAGACAAGAAAGCGTCTGAAGGCCAGCTCGCCCCCCGTTTCAACGCTCTGGTCCGTAAAGAAGCCTGCGCCGACGTCGCCCGTCAAATTGATCTGGGCGCCGTATTGAAACTCGGTCGGTCCGAGATGCTGTCTGGCGGCCGTCGCAAACAGGCCCTGTTGGGTGACGCGATGGAGGCCGTCATCGCTGCCATCTACCGTGACGCTGGGTTTGAGGCCGCGCGGGATGTGATCCTTGCGCTCTGGGGCGATCGCATTCACATGGTCGAGGCGGACGCCCGCGATGCCAAGACCTCGCTTCAGGAATGGGCGCAGGCGCGGGGGCAGAAACCGCCAAGCTATGTCGAGATAAAACGCAGCGGGCCGGATCACGCACCCGTATTTACCATCGCCGCCCGCTTGCAGGACGGGACCGAGGCACAGGCAACCGCGGGATCAAAACGTCAGGCCGAACAGGCCGCGGCCAAGACCTTGCTTGAAAGCCTGTCGAAGTAACCGCCCCTGTTTGCC
This sequence comes from Ruegeria sp. BF7, assembly GCF_056538605.1. Classification (NCBI taxonomy): domain Bacteria; kingdom Pseudomonadati; phylum Pseudomonadota; class Alphaproteobacteria; order Rhodobacterales; family Roseobacteraceae; genus Ruegeria; species Ruegeria sp. BF7. The sequence goes on from NZ_JBQFTM010000013.1 coordinate 82,853, forward strand.
ACGGGGTCTTTCTTCATCTGGCTACACATGCCTCGGGGGTGAGGTCGGGCGAAAACAGAGCTAGCGGGCCGGCCCCCTGCCGGTCGAATTGGCGCAGCCAATTCGAGACTCAGACCACCCGAATGAACCCGGTTAGCCCGGTTTTCTGATGCTCGATCACATGACAATGGAACGCCCAGTCTCCGGGATTGTCTGCAACCAGAGCGATGTCCACGATTTCATCCTTCAGCAGCAACATTGTGTCTGTCGTCAGCGGCGGCAAGCTGCGCAGGTTTGACTTGATGGGCATAAAGACCAGCCCGTGCAAATGGATCGGGTGTAGGTTCGGCGACTCGTTACGCAGACGCAGGACATAGCTTTTACCCATCTCAAGCGTCGCCAGCGGGCCAACCCCCTGCGCCGCGTCACCGGGCCATGGTTTCCGGTTGATCGACCAGAAGTTATAGCCTAGCGAGCCACAAAACCCGTTGGTTGGTTCACCACCCTCGGGCGTCCAGCCGAAGACGAATTCGTGCAGCTCAGCCTTGTTCAGATCGGGTTTGGCCACCGGGTTCACCGGCAAGGGGTGCAACTCGTTCAGATCGCGTGCCGCGGACGCGCCAATCGCGCGCAAACGGGTCATCGCCTGATGCTGTTGGCCTGGGAGTTTTACTATCAGGTCAACGGTCTGTCCTTCACCCACCGGCATCTGCACCGCAAAGTCCACTCTTTGCCCGGGCCCAACCAGCAGAGGGGCTTCTGCGTTGGGCATCTGCACCGCAACTTCGACCGGGTGGCCGTCCCAGGCGAGGATCCGGGCCTCGGCGCCGTCCAGACGCATCTTGTAGATACGGGTCGTGTCCGTGTTGACCACCCGCAGCCGCACCAGACTGCCTGCCGCGTGATCATAGACCGGGCCGCTCAGCCAATTCACCGTTTGGACGTTGCCGAATGTACCGGCCCGCGCTGCTCCACGCGCTGTGTAGACCGGCAGGAAAGAGCCGTCATCATCCAGACGGAAATCGCGAAGGTTGACTACCTGCTCGCTGTCAAACCCAGGGTAATCGGCCTCGGCAATCACCATCACGCCGGTAAGACCATGGGCCATTTGCTCCATCGTCATGCAATGGGGGTGGTACCAATAGGTGCCCGCGTCCGGAGGCGTGAATTCATAGTTGAACACTTCACCCGGCCCGATCGGCATCTGGGTCAGATAGGGCACCCCGTCCATTCTGTTGGGAATGCGTAACCCGTGCCAGTGCATCGCCGTGTAATCGGGCAGGGAACTACGCACCGGCAAGCGCATCGCCTCACCCTGTTTGCCATAGAGAACCGGAGGTGGCGCGTCCGGCGACAGGCTGATCATGCCGGTGGTCACGTGATCACGCAGAACAAAGCTGGCGGGTTGCACAACCAGCTCCTGCGCGTCGGCTGCCAGTCCGAAGCCACCCAAGCCCAACGCACCGGCAGCGGCTCCGCTGCCGAAAAGAAACTCACGACGTTTCATTGTCGCCTCATAGAAGAAGGAATGCCTGGCTGGATCTGGCACGGCGTGATGTGGTCCTGCCACCATAACTGCATGACCGCAATGCGACAAATCCCTCTGGTCCAAGGGACCTTTCTGCTATAGGGGTGCGCACTTGCAAACAGGATCGCATAACACATGACCACACGCGCCGGATTTATCGCTCTGATCGGAGAGCCCAACGCAGGCAAATCCACCCTTCTGAACCGCATGGTCGGGGCCAAGGTCTCGATCGTGACGCACAAGGTGCAGACCACCCGCGCCCGCATTCGCGGCGTGGCGATGGAGGGCGATGCGCAGCTGGTCTTCGTGGACACCCCCGGCCTGTTCAAACCGCGCCGCCGACTGGACCGCGCCATGGTTGCCGCCGCCTGGGGTGGCGCCGCGGATGCCGATATCGTTGTGTTGATGGTCGAAGCGCATCGTGGCATCACCGAAGGGGTGGAACGCATCCTCGAAGGTCTGGACGAGATCGGACAGGGCCGCACCATCGCTTTGGCGATCAACAAGATCGACAAGATACCCTCCGAGAAGCTGCTCGCGCTGACCAGCGACCTGAACGGGCGCTATCCCTTTTCTGAAACCTTCATGATTTCCGCTGAAAAGGGTCATGGCGTTGACGATCTGCGCAAATGGCTCGCTTCGGAACTGCCCGAAGGTCCCTGGCTCTACCCCGAAGACCAGATCGCCGATCTCCCCCTGCGCATGATCGCGGCCGAGATGACGCGCGAGAAACTGACCCTGCGCCTGCATCAGGAACTGCCCTACCAACTGACCGTCGAGACCGAGAGCTGGGAAGAGCGCAAGGATGGCTCGGCCAAGATCGATCAGGTCATCTATGTCATGCGCGACGGCCACAAGGGCATCGTTCTGGGCAAACGCGGTGAGACGATCAAGGCCGTCAGCCAAGCGGCGCGGGCCGAGCTGGAAGAGTTCCTCGACCGCAAGATCCATCTGTTCCTGCAGGTCAAGGTCCGGCCCAACTGGCTGGAGGAATCCGAGCGCTATTCGGAAATGGGTCTGGATTTCAAAGACGGCAACGCATGAGCCGCCTGACGGCCGAATTCTGGGTCCATGCCTATCTGGCACGGCTCCGCTTTCAGGAGATACCGGCCTTTGTCGTGACCCATGGCGACGACACGGCGGGTGCAGTAATGGTCAAGCTGAACACGCTGGACGGTCAGGCGGTAGCCTTCCAGCGCAGCTTTGACCTGATGAGCGGCGAGCGCAAATGGGTCGAACTGTCCTCCGGCCCCGAGGCCGATGTGGACACCGCCATCCAACGCCAGCGCAGCTTTGACCCCGACCTCTGGGTGATCGAGGTCGAGGACAGTCAAGGGCGGCATTTGCTGGGCGAAGAAGGGTTGGATTGACACTTCAAGAGGAGTCAAAACCCATTCAGTTTACTGAGCGCAAATGCGATCAACTCGCGTCAGCAAAATAGACAAAGCTCATCTTGTTGCCATCCAGATCGCGGGCATATGCGCCAAAAAAATCCGGGCCATACTGCGGGCGCGGGCCAGGATCGCCTTCGTTGGCGCCGCCGTTGGCCAGCGCCGCCGCATGGACATCGCGCACCTCTTCTTCGCTCTGGCACAACAAACCGACCATGTTGCCGTTTCCGGGTGTTGCCGTTTTTTGATCGTGTGGCACAGAAACCCAGACGCGCCCGCCGCCGCGTAGTTCATAGCAGACGGCGTATGGCATGTATTCAGCAATGACTTTGCCGCCAATTCCGGCCATGACCGCGTCGTAGAAGGTGCGGGCATTAGCGACATCGTTTGAACCGAGCATAACATAGTTCAGTGACATTTTTTAAATCCTGACATCTGGAACGTAAGGGGAACATTAATGTGTGTCTTAGTCGCATGCAATGTGTTTCTGCCGTGTTGCATAAACGACCTTCAACCGCAAATGTGGTTGGCGTTCGGCAGATTGCCGTTAGTGTTTATGCACCTGAGCCAGTTTGTACCTTGCACGCGCAACTGCCTTAAGATTTTCTGCACACTGATCCACGGACTTAACGGAGCCAATTTTGGACTGGCGCGATCATGGCATACTTCTGACCTCCCGCCGCCACGGTGAAACGGCGGCGATTATCGAGGTCTTCACCGAAGGTCATGGGCGCCATGCCGGTGTTGTGCGCGGCGGAACCAGCCGCAAGATTGCGCCAATCCTGCAGCCCGGCGCGCAGCTGGATGTGTCGTGGCGCGCGCGGCTTGAAGAGCATATCGGGACGTTTCAGGTGGAACCCTTGCGGTCTCGGGCAGCAGCGGCGTTTTCGGGGCGGTTGGCGCTGGCCGGGCTAAATGCAGTGGTGTCGTTGTTGTCGTTCTGCTTGCCGGAACGGGAACCGCACCCGGCAATTTACAAGCAGACCGAGCAACTGATGGATCTGCTAGGTCAGGACGATATTTGGCCGCTGGCCTACCTGCGCTGGGAACTGGCGCTGCTTGAGGAGTTGGGCTTTGGTCTGGACCTGTCTGCCTGTGCGGTGACAGGGGCGACCGAGGATTTGGTCTATGTCTCACCCAAGACCGGCCGGGCCGTCAGCGTTCAAGGTGCGGGGGAGTGGGCGGAAAAGCTGTTGCCGCTACCGCCCTGCTTGCGTGGCGAAGGGGCTGCGCCGGATGCCGAGATCGCCGAGGCGATGCGGGCGACCGGGTACTTTTTGGAACACAGGGTTGCGCCCTCGCTGGGTCACTATCCGCTGCCCGAGGCGCGGGCTCGGTTTGTGGATCAGTTTATTCGACGGCTGTGAACACCATCTCGTGCCCATCTTCGTTGCTCAGGATCAGCACATCACCTGATACCTCAGATTGAGTCATGGCCATGAGGGCGGCGAAGTAGAATCCCTCGTCCTCAAGTCCGGAACAGGCGGCGCGGGTGGCGGCCAAATCCGCGATCTCGAACCAGGGGTAGGGCGCGTTCAGTGTGCCGCTGTAGCTATTGCAGGGCGCGTTGCCTTCGATCCTGCCTTTCTCGGGAAAGCGCAGCAGGGCGCTGGCTTCGAATGGTTGACCGTCGATCTCTTGCAGCGCCCATGTCCGCTGCGCTGCGCCGTAGGCGGCAACCGTCTCATCCTTGTCGCATTGAAACAGGGCGAGCAGGGGCAGGGTCAGGATCAGGCGTGTCATAGGTCGGTCTTAGCGCAGCAGGGCGGTCGACGGAACCGCTAGTAGGGGAGTTCGCCGCTGATCAACTCCTCCCGTACGTCCAGACGAGGACGCCAGTTGTACCGGGTGTCCTCTCGCACCGGTGCCCATGTCAGCGCGCCACTTGCACGCCACGGATCAAGGATGATCCCTTCATACATCGACTCCCCCTTGGCGCTAATCAGACCCGAGTGGTGGATGATCCGAAATTCTGTCGGCGGAGATGTGGCCCAGTGCACGTCCAGTGTACGGAAATTTGCCTGCCGCAGGCGCGTGGTCATGGCTTGCGCCCAGTCATTGCACAGACCCTTTTCGCGAAAGCCGTTGATGACTTTGGCGTTGTGAATGATGGCCGGGTCGGTGACGTTCCATTCGTGCTTCAACTGTTGCGAGTAGGTATAGGCGATTGTGGCGGCCTGTTGCGCCTCGGTTGGGTCGACTTTCGGGTCGAGGGATCGAATGGCCTGTGCAAGATCGTCGATATCGTTTTGTGTGGCGGTCGGCTGTGTCTTGGCGCAGCCGCCCAGAGTGAGGGCTGCAAGGACCGCCCAAAGTGCGAAAAGTCGTCTGGTCATTCCGGATGCCGTTCTTTTGAAGCGCAAGGTGCTGTAACCGGGTTGCCGTCAGAGATCAAAGGGGAAGTTCACGGGTCGGCGGATCACAACCGGCGCCTAACTGAAAAAGACCCGGCACAAAGGCCGGGCCAGTCGGGGAAACAGGAATGCCGAGAAAGGTCAGCCCAGCAAACGCCGCGCGATGACCTGTGCCTGAATTTCGGCAGCCCCTTCGAAAATGTTCAGAATGCGCGCATCGCACAGGACGCGGCTGATCTTGTATTCCAGCGCAAAACCGTTGCCGCCATGGATCTGCAGACCGTTATCCGCAGCCGCCCATGCCACCCGCGCGCCAAGCAATTTGGCCATTCCGGCCTCAAGGTCGCAACGCTGGCCATGATCCTTTTCCCAGGCCGAGAAATAGGTCAGCTGGCGCGCAATCATGATCTCAACCGCCATCATAGCCAGCTTGCCGGACACGCGAGGGAAGTTAATCAGCGATTTGCCAAACTGCTTACGATCCTGCGCGTACTGCATGGCGATATCCAGTGCGCTTTGCGCCACGCCGATAGCACGGGCTGCGGTCTGAATGCGGGCGCTCTCGAAGGTTTCCATAAGCTGTTTGAAGCCTTTGCCTTCTTCACCACCCAACAGGTTCTCGCCCTTGACCTTGAAACCGTCAAAGCCAAGCTCGTATTCCTTCATGCCGCGATAGCCCAGAACCTCGATCTCACCGCCGGTCATGCCCGGGGTGGGGAAGGGGTTCTCATCCGTGCCCGGTGTTTTTTCAGCGAGGAACATGGACAGGCCGCGGTGGTCGGTGCTGTCGGGGTTGGTGCGCGCGAGCAGGGTCATCACATGGGTGCGTGCCGCATGGGTAATCCATGTCTTGTTGCCAGTAATCTCATAATCCCCGTCCGCGTTCTTGACCGCGCGTGTACGCAGGCTGCCAAGGTCTGAACCGGTGTTGGGTTCGGTGAACACGGCGGTCGGCAGAATTTCCGCGCTGGCCAGTTTTGGCAGCCAGTTGGCTTTCTGCTCGTCAGTACCGCCCGCGATGATCAGCTCAGCCGCAATCTCGGACCGGGTGCCCAGCGAGCCGACGCCGATATAACCGCGCGACAGCTCTTCGGAGACCACACACATCGAGGCTTTGGACAGGCCAAAGCCGCCGAATTCCTCAGGGATGGTCAGGCCGAATACACCCATCTCGGCCAGTTCTTCGATGATTTCGATCGGGATCAGTTCGTCCTTGAGGTGCCAGTCATGCGCGTTGGGCTCGACCTTTTCCTGCGCGTATCGGCGGAACTGGTCGCGGATCATTTCCAGTTCTTCATCCAGACCCGAGGCTCCGAACATGGTCGCGCCGGCCTGATCTTCCATCAGCGCGACCAGACGCGTACGGGCGGCCTGGGAGTTTGCCTGTGTCATCAGCGTCTGCACTTCGGTGCATTGGAAGCCGGACAGCGCGTCCCAGCCAAGGCCCATATCCTGCAGGCGCACAACCTCGCCCTGGTTCATCGGGATGCCGCCTGCGACCTGATGCAGGTATTCACCAAAGGCGATCTGGTGCAGCAGTTGCTCCATTTCGCCCAACTTGCCGTCCGCCTGCAGCGCATCGGCCCAACGTTGCATCTGTTGCAGAGACTGGTTGTATGTCGCCAGCCAGGCCAGGCCATGCGCGGCGGTCTGGTTTGCCTCGATCAGCGCGCCAGAAACACGGCCATCTTGTATGACCATCTCACGAACCGTTTCGCGGGCGCGCTCGAACACGGTTTCGACCGCGGGTAGGGCGGCACGGGTCAGCGTCAGAAGCTCGGGCAAAATCGCGGATGTTGTCATCTGGGTCATATCGTGTCCGTCATGGGCCATGAATCAGGTCCTTCTCTGGTGTCGTCCGGTCATATCATGCTGCACGTGCAGCGCAACAAAAATACGTGAAGTGCGGCTAAAAAGTTCGAAAATTGCTTTGACGATTTTGCGGTGCAGCACACGCCAAGAGTGATATCACGGGCGTATGACCCTGTTTTCGTTACTCACTCCGCAAGATCTGATGCTGGCTCTGGTCGTCGCCTTCGTGGCGGGGTGGGTCAAGGGCATAGTCGGTTTTGCGATGCCGATGGTTCTGGTGTCCGGACTTAGCATGTTCCTGCCGCCCGATCTGGCGATTGCCGGACTGATCCTGCCGACGCTGGTGACCAACAGCGTTCAGGCCCTGCGCGAGGGCGTGCCTGCCGCTGTCTCGGCAATCAAACAATTCCGGATATTTCTGATGGTCGGGCTTGTGTTCCTGCTGCTCGGCGCACAGTTGGTCAGCGCCGTGCCCGCCCGAACATTTTTGCTTATGATCGGCATTCCGGTCACGTTCTTCGCGTTGATTCAGGTGCTGGGGGTAAAACTGTCCCTGGGTAAGCCGTCTGCACGGATTGAGGTTGGGATCGGCGCGGTTGCAGGGTTTGTCGGCGGGATGTCGGGCATCTGGGGGCCGCCGACTGTTGCCTATCTGACTGCGCTGAACACACCCAAAGCAATGCAGATGCGCGTGCAGGGCGTGATATACGGTTTAGGGGCGGTGGCGCTGATGCTGGCGCATCTGGGCTCAGGCATCCTGCGGGCCGAGACGGTGCCGTTTTCGGCAGTGCTGATCCTCCCGGCGTTAACTGGGATGTGGATCGGGTTGGGGTTGCAGTCACGCATCGATCAGGCGGTGTTTCGCAAGGTGACGCTGCTGGTTCTGCTGGTTGCAGGCATGAACCTTCTGCGGCGCGGACTGATCGGCTAGTTGTGGCGGTCGGCAAACCGAAAGGTGAAGTATAGACCCAGCATCAGGAAAAACAGGCCCGAGATATCGCCTATCAGAAAGGCGACGTATTCCACGCGCGCGCTGCCAAAGGCCAGGTTGGTCAAGCCTGAGACAAGGAAGGACGTTACAATCCCGACCCCCATGACGCAGGACCAGCAGGGATTGCGGTCTGGTCGGGGAAACAGATCCCACCCGACCCATTTGAACAGATAAAACACCGCTGGCACCGTTGTGACGGCAATGACGATTGCCATCAACCGGCTTGGTAGAAACACGTCACTACCGCCGAGAAAGGCAAAGACCAGAAAGACGCCGGGCAGAAGGGCAAAGATCGCCCGCCATCCCAATAGCCACGCCGACAGAACCCGCACCCCGTGTGGAAGGAAAAGCAAACTGGCCCGACTTGGGTATTCCGGAAAGAACACATTCTGAAGCGGCATCAGAACCTGGAATGTAAGGTACGAAGCCACGATATATGCCAGCGAGGCACAGAATGTGTCCATCGCCCACCTGCGCACGTCGATCATCAGCTACCTGTGCGCAGGTTCAAGGCATCACTTGGGGGCATGAACGATATACCGGCCCCGGTTGGCGCTGCCGCTTTGTGACAGGTAACCTTTCTGCACCAAGGATTTCAACGCACGAAAGAACGTTGGGCGCGAGACGCTTTGAACAAGAGTGTGCTCGATCAGTCCGAAGGTACGCACCTCTTCGTCGGATTTGGAAAGCTCTTCGGCGGCGTAGTAAATATCGCGCTCAACCGGAGACAGTTGCTCCAGCCCCAGTGTCCGCTCCATGCTTTGCATCAGCTTGCGCAATTCGGTCAGTTTCGAGATTTCAGTCATATTCTACCCATCGTTTAAAGTGCCATCAGCCGCAGTTCCGCGACACCGTTTGACAAGCTGAGTTGAGTGATATCAGTGCGTCTCACCTTGACACTTTTCCCCTTTGTAATACAGTACGTATCTGATTAGGTTGCTCAATTTGCTGATGTGATCGTCTGCTCGAGCCACCCCAAGGTCTTTTCAAGTTAGGTCCGGTGCAGAATTGCGCCGGGCTTTTTCGTCATAATGACGTCATCAATTACCCCATGAAACGTTCTCGGGCAACGTATTTGCAACCGTGTTGTGCATAATGCAACCTGGGGGAGATTTCTTCGTGGCGGGGTATCAAAAGTAAAGGGGGCGAAAGCGCCCCCCTTTTCTTGTTAGCCGATTGCGACGGCTTTGATATCTTCGTCGATGAAGGGCAGATACTGTTCGAAGTTCTCGGCGAACATCTGCACCAGCTTCTCCGCCTGTTTGTCGAACGCGGCCTGATCGTCCCAGGTGCGGCGCGGGTCCAGCAGAACCTCGGCCACGCCGGGCACCGATACAGGCACGTCAAAGCCGAAATTGGCGTCCTTGCGGAATTCGGCGTCGCGCAGCGACCCGTCCAGCGCTGCGGTCAGCAGGGCGCGGGTCGCCTTAATCGGCATCCGCGAGCCAACGCCATAGGCGCCACCGGTCCATCCGGTGTTCACCAGCCAGCATGTCGCGCCGTGCTGGGCGATTTTGTCGCGTAACAGGTTGCCATACGCCTCGGGCCGACGCGGCATGAACGGCGCGCCGAAACAAGTCGAAAAGGTGGGCTGTGGCTCGGTGATGCCCCGCTCGGTTCCGGCGACCTTCGAAGTGAAGCCCGACAGAAAGTGGTACATCGCCTGCGCCGGTGTCAGCCGTGCGATCGGAGGCAGAACACCAAATGCATCACAGGTCAGCATGATGATGTTCTTGGGGTGACCGCCAAGAGCGCTGCTTGAGGCGTTTGAGATGTACTCCAGCGGATAGGCGCAGCGCATGTTCGCGGTCAGGGAGTCATCGTCGAAATCCAATTCCTTGGTTTCGGGATCGAAGACCATGTTCTCGATCACTGTACCGAACTTGCTGGTGGTCGCGTAGATTTCCGGCTCAGCCTCGGCGTTCAGGTTGATCGTCTTGGCGTAGCAGCCGCCTTCGAAGTTGAAGGTACCGCGATCCGACCAGCCATGTTCGTCGTCGCCGATCAGGATGCGCGAGGGATCGGCCGACAGGGTGGTCTTACCGGTGCCCGAAAGACCAAAGAACACCGCGGTGTCGACCGGGTTGCCAACGGCGTGGTTGGCCGAGCAGTGCATCGGCATCACGCCTTTTTCCGGCAGCATGTAGTTCAGCAGGGTAAAGACCGACTTCTTGTTTTCGCCAGCATACTCGGTGCCGCCGATCAGGATCATTTTGCGGTCGAAGTTCAGCGCAATCACAGTCTCACTGCGGCAGTTGTGCTTGGCCGGGTCGGCTTTGAAGCTGGGGCAGTTGATGATGGTGAAGTCTGCGGTAAACTCGTTCAGATCTTCACGATCCGGACGGCGCAGCAGGTGGCGGATGAACAGGTTGTGCCAGGCCAGTTCGGTGACCATACGCACGTTGATAGAATAAGCCGGATCGGCGCCGCCGACGAGGTCTTGCACAAAGTAGTCGCGGCCTTTCATGTGTGCCAGCATATCTTCGTACAACGCGTCGAAGCCCTCGGGGCTCATCGCGGCGTTGTTTTCCCACCAGATGGTGTCGGCAACGCTGTCGGTTTTGACGACGTGTTTGTCCTTGGGAGAGCGGCCGGTGAACTTGCCGGTGGTGACCAGAAAGGCACCGCCATTGCCAAGTGTGCCTTCGCCGCGCTTCAGCGCCTCTTCGATCAGCGCCGGTTCCATGAAGTTGTAATAGACATTTCCCAGACCCTCGATGCCCTGATCTTCGAGGCGGAATTGCGGGTTAACCCGTCCAGATGTCATGTGTGTCTTCTCCTGTGGCGGCGCTGCGGCGGTTGGGCCACGTGCGCTCTTGGGGCAGTGTGCCGGGAAAGTCCGGCGGCTGGGCGCCTCTTATCACGGTCATTTGGGGCATGAACAGGTAGGTTTGGCGTAGTTAGCGCAACCAAGCAAAGGTTTAGCGCCATCACGATTCTTATGTCTAAAGACAAGGCGCTTTTCTGCGCGGATAAACGGCTTTTTTGCCGCAACTGTGTGACAAGAAACGAGCGATTCGCAGATACGGATTGATTCGCGGCCGCAAAATCGACAAAGATGCCTTACTAATAAGCGAAATATTGCGTGAGTGAGCAGGAATAGGGGTAATCCCGATGTCAAAGATTGCACTAGTGGACGACGACAGAAATATCCTGACGTCTGTGTCCATGACACTTGAAGCCGAAGGATTCGAGGTCGAAACCTATAATGATGGGCAAGCGGCCCTGGATGCATTCAATAAAAAACTGCCCGATATGGCCGTGCTGGATATAAAGATGCCAAGGATGGACGGCATGGACCTGCTGCAACGGTTGCGGCAGAAAACCCAGATGCCAGTTATTTTTCTGACCTCGAAAGATGATGAGATCGACGAGGTGTTGGGTCTGCGCATGGGCGCAGATGACTATGTTAAAAAGCCGTTCTCGCAGCGTTTGCTGGTCGAACGCATTCGCGCGCTGCTGCGCCGACAAGAGGCGAATTCGGGCGATGTCACCAATTCCAATACTGGCGACACCAAGGTGATGGAGCGGGGTGATCTGCGAATGGATCCGTTGCGCCATGCGGTCAGCTGGAAGGGTGCGGAAGTCTCTCTGACTGTGACCGAGTTCCTGCTGCTTCAGGCGCTGGCGCAGCGTCCGGGTTTCGTCAAAAGTCGCGATCAGTTGATGGACGTTGCCTATGACGATCAGGTTTATGTGGATGACCGGACCATTGACAGCCATATCAAACGGCTGCGTAAAAAGATGCGGGCAGCAGATCCCGAGTTTTCGGCCATCGAAACGCTGTATGGCATCGGATACAGGTATAACGAAGAATAAGCGTAGCCGCTGAAAAAGGGTAACCGGATCTGGTGCGCGATACGGAACAAGCCATCGAAGTACGGGACGGTGATGTCGTTCTGGGGGATGATTGGGTCATCCCGCAGGATCCGGAGTCGGCCGAGCTGCGCGCCTCGCGTCGTCGGCGCAACCTGTTTTCGTTGCGCGGCTCTCCGCTGGCACGGAAGATTATCACTTTGAACCTGATCGCGCTGGTGATCCTTGTCACCGGGTTGCTGTATCTTGACGATTCCCGTGAGGAACAGGTTCAGCAGACCGCGCGCAACCTGATTGGGGATGCGCAACTGGTCAGCAACGTGTTCGAGGCCCAGCTGCGTCAGAATCAGGCCGCGGGTTCTTCGGAAACGGCGGCGCTGAACGTGAAAGACACGCTTGCGGGCCTCAGCCTTCCTGACGGAGGTGAGGTCTTTGTCTATGATAGTGGTGGCACTCTGATTGGCTGGACCCGGGGGGCATCGACCTTATCGCAAATGCCGGTTCTTCTCAGGGCTGAATCCGAGGTTCAGACCGGCAGCACACTGATCAGCGACGCGCTGAACGCAGTCTGGACCGGTTTGTCCCGGGTTTTTGCGGGCGGGGTCGACACTGATGCACCGACCCTTGCGCAAAGGGTGCAGGAAATCATTCCACAAGCGCTGCAGGGTCAGATGCAGGTGCAGGCCGTGCAGGACGACATGGGTAAAACCGTCATCGTTGGCGCGGCACCAATCCTGCTGGAGGCAGAGCCAGTTGGAGCAGTGGCCATGGCTGGCCCCGCCGGTGAGATTGACGCGCTGGCCCGGCGAGAACAGGAGCGCATTCTTCAGATGTTTATTGTAGCGCTGCTGGTGTCTATCGGGCTTAGCCTTGTACTGGCCTCGACCATCGCCAACCCTCTGGCCGATCTTGCAGCCGCTGCTGAAATGGGCAAGGACCGGGGCGCCGGGGTCAATCCGGGCCGTATTCGAATCCCCGACCTCAGCGCACGTCCGGACGAAATCGGACGCCTCAGCCGTGCGCTGCGCGGGATGGTGACGGCGCTTTACAATCGTATTGATGCAAACGAACAGTTCGCGGCCGATGTGGCACACGAGATCAAGAATCCGCTGGCTAGTCTGCAATCGGCGGTGGGTACTCTGCGCATGGTCAAGCGCGACGATCAGCGCGACAAGCTGCTGGGCGTAATCGAACATGACGTGCGGCGGCTGGACCGTCTGGTCAGTGATATCTCGAACGCGTCCCGGCTGGATGCCGAACTTGTCAAGGAAGAGGAACAGCCTTTCGATCTGCTCAAACTGTTGGGCAATATCAGCCAGTTTCTGGGTGAGGACGCCCGCGCCAAAGGTATCGACTATATCACCGACCTGCCGTCCAAGCCGATCACAATCAACGGGCTTGAAGCACGTCTGGCGCAGGTTTTTGTCAACCTGATCACCAACGCAATTTCCTTCTGCGAAGAAAGCGACGCAATCCGGGTGTGGGTGCGGCGGCGTGAAAATCGCGTTCTGATCGTAGTCGAGGATACTGGCCCTGGCATTCCGGAGCAGGCGTTGACCAAAATTTTCAAGCGGTTCTATTCGCAGCGCCCGGCCGAGCACTTCGGCAACAACTCGGGTCTTGGGCTGGCAATCTCGAAGCAGATTGTCGAGGCGCATGGCGGCGTGATCTGGGCCGAGAACATCCGCCCGACCGAAGCGGACATCACGTCGGATCCGCAAGGCGCGCGTTTCGTCGTGGGTCTGCCTGTGTAAGCGTATGCGCAGTCAGATCCTCGAGGATATCCAGCATCAGGACACCGCCATACTCCACGCCACATGTGTTGCCGTCGAAGGGCGGGGTGCGCTGATCTTGGGGCGATCGGGGGTCGGGAAATCTACCTTGGCACTGCAAATGTTGGGGCTTGGGGCGTCGTTGGTTGGCGACGACCGGATAGACCTGCGTATGGTCGGTGAGGGAGTCATGGCTGATGCCGCCCCGAATCTGCGAGGGTTGATTGAGGCGCGCGGCATTGGCTTGCTTCGCGCACAGGCTGCAGGGGCGGTGCCGGTCAGCTATGTAGTGGACCTTGATCAGAGCGAACCGGCACGTCTGCCGGAACCGGTAAGAACCGTGGTGCTGAGGCAAACTGTTCCCTTGCTTCGGGCGGCAGGTGTGCCCAATTTGGCCGCGGCACTTATGCAATTGTTGAAGATGGGGCGCGTGGACCCGGAATGGCCCAGCACATGACAACGCAACGGCGCATCGTCCTGGTGACCGGCCCCTCGGGCGCGGGCCGCTCGACAGCAATACGTGTTCTTGAAGATCTGGGTTTTGAGGCTATCGACAACTTGCCGATGGGTCTTTTGATGCGCCTGCTGGAAGGCCCGCAAAGCGACCGTCCGATGGCGCTGGGCATCGACGCCCGAAACCGTGATTTCTCGACCACGGGTTTTATCGAACTGGCCGTCAGGTTGCGGCGAATGGAGCAGGTTGATCTGACGACGCTGTACCTGGATTGCAGCGACGACGTGCTGCTGCGGCGATTCTCGGAAACCCGCCGCCGCCACCCGGTTGCGTCAGATGCCAGCCCGGCAACCGGTGTGCGGCAGGAAAAAGAACTGCTGGCCCCGATCCGCGAAATCGCCGATATCCTGATCGACACCAGCCCACTGAACGTCCATCAACTGCGCGAAGAGGTCGAGCGCTGGTTCGCCCCACAGGGCGGGCGGCATCTGGCGGTGGCTATCGAGTCTTTTTCGTACAAGCGCGGCCTGCCGCGGGGTTTGGACATGGTGTTCGACTGTCGGTTTCTGGCTAATCCCTACTGGCGACCTGAGTTGCGAGCAGAAGATGGTCGAAACCCGGATGTGGCGCGCTATGTTCAGTCGGATACAAACTACGCACCGTTTTTTGACCGAGTGGTTGACCTACTTAAACTCTTGTTGCCGACCTTCCGGGCCGAAGGCAAAGCGCACCTGTCCGTGGCCTTTGGATGTACCGGAGGGCAACACAGATCGGTGGCCATGGCCGAAGCAGTTGCAAAGGCACTTGCAGAGGAGGGGCAGCAAGTGGCAATTAGGCACCGCGAAATGGAACGTCGATCGTTGAATGTGAGGCCGGATTGATCGGGATTGTACTCGTAGCACATGGTGGGCTGGCGCAGGAATACCTGGCCGCCATGCAGCATGTGGTCGGAAAACAACCCGGCCTCGTTGCCATATCGATCGAACCCGATCATGATCGCGAGGCCAAACAAGCCGAAATTTGTGCGGCCGCCGACAGCGTTGATGCCGGAGATGGCGTTGTTGTCGTGACAGATCTGTTCGGAGGCAGCCCGTCGAATTTGAGTCTGCGAGCCTGTGCGCCGCAGGATCGCCGAATTCTTTACGGTGCAAATCTGCCTATGTTGATTAAATTGGCCAAAACCCGCCACCTACCCATCGCGGATGCCGTGCGGCAGGCGATGGAGGCTGGACGCAAATATATCAATGCGCAAAATGTGACGTTGGAAGAAGACCGGATTGATTAAGAATGACCAATCGAAGCTTGAAAATCATTAATGAAAAAGGTCTGCACGCCCGCGCCTCGGCCAAGCTGGTTGAGGTGGTCGAGGGCTTTGACGCACAGGCCGAAGTGTCCAAGGACGGCTTTTCTGCATCGGGCGACAGTATTATGGGCCTTTTGATGTTGGCAGCCTCGCGCGGAACGACTATTGACGTCGAGACGTCCGGACCGGATGCTGAGGCGTTGGCTGATGCTTTGGAAACCCTGGTGAACGACAAGTTCGGGGAAGGGTTCTGATCCCATCGGCCGGGCTACGAAGAACGGGAAGACCAGGAATTGGCGGAAACGACGCACGAGACCAAGACAGGCCCGATTGTGGATGGGACAGCGGATCAGGGCGAAATCTACGACCGTAGAACCCTGACCTACGCGAACTCGTTCGATGATGCCTGGACGTCAACAGCCATTCGCGCCATCGAATGGTGTACGGGCAAGCTGACCATCCTGCGCATGGTCAACAAGTTTGAGAAAAAGAACGAATACTATCGCGGCCAGCGGTTCTGGGGCGGTGCGCTCGAGGTCATGGGCATCAACCTGACCACGCCGCAGGAGCAGTTTGCGCGTATCCCGAAAGAAGGTCCTGTGGTCGTAGTGGCAAACCATCCCCACGGTATGGTCGACGGCATGATTCTGGCTGAACTGATCGGTCGGGTTCGCAGCGACTATCGTATTCTGACCCGTTCGGTCCTGACGGGCCTGGACGAAGCCGCCACCTCTTTCATGATCCCGGTGCCCTTCCCGCATGACCCCGAGGCGCAAACCAAGATGCTGGAAATGCGCGGCAAGGCGATGGACCACCTGAAAGAGGGTGGCGTTGTGGCCTTGTTCCCATCGGGTGTGGTGATGTCATCGGATGACTGGTTCGGCCCGGCGCAAGAGCGGGAGTGGAACGTGTTCACCGCCAAGATGATCCGCCGGTCTGGAGCCCGCGTGGTACCGATCTATTTCCCCGGCAGTAACTCGCGCGCCTATCAGATCGCGAACAAGCTGTCTGCGATCCTGCGGCAGGGGCTTTTGCTGCATGAAATCGTGCGTTCCTGCAACAAACCGCAATCCCCTGTCATCGGTGAACCGATCTCGGACGAGGATATGCAGCTATTGGAACGCGATCCGCGCGGTTTCATGGCATGGCTCAGAAAGCATACCCTGTCGCTGGGCGAGTCGTTCAAACGCTGAGCCGCTTTTTTATCGGGCAAAAAAATGCCCCGGGGGGTGCGCCCGGATGGTAACCGGGCGGACTGGCCCTCGGCCTTACCTTGTCGGAACCGGAACCTCGCCCCGGTAATCATAGAACCCACGTTCGGTCTTGCGGCCCAGCCACCCGGCTTCGACATATTTGGTCAGTAGCGGGCAAGGGCGGTACTTGGTGTCGGCCAACCCGTCGTGCAACACATTCATGATAGCCAGACAAGTGTCCAGGCCAATGAAATCAGCCAACTCCAATGGCCCCATTGGATGGTTCGCGCCCAGCTTCATCGACTGGTCGATCGACTGCACATTTCCGACACCTTCATACAGGGTGTAGACCGCTTCGTTGATCATCGGCATCAGGATGCGATTCACGATAAAGGCGGGGAAATCCTCGGCGCTGGCGGCAGTCTTGCCCAAACGGTCCACCACGGCCTTGCAGGTGCCAAAGGTCTCTTCATCCGTGGCGATGCCGCGGATCAGTTCGACCAGTTGCATCACCGGCACGGGGTTCATGAAATGGAAACCCATGAACTTTTCCGGCCGGTCCGTACGGCTGGCCAGACGCGTGATCGAGATGGACGAGGTGTTTGAGGTCAGAATCGTGTGCGGCTGTAGATGCGGCTGCAAGTCTTCAAAAATCGCCTGTTTGATTGTCTCACGCTCGGTGGCGGCTTCGATCACCAGATCCGTTTGGCCCAGTTCCGGCAGTTGCAGCGTCGTCTTGATCCGCCCCATCGCGGCCTGCATCGCGTCATCCGTGATTTTCCCGCGCGAGGCCTGGCGCGCCATATTGCCTTCGATCGTCGCCACGGCGGCGTTCAGCGCGTCCTGGTTCACATCGGTGAGCAGGACATCATAGTCCGCCAGCGCCAGGACATGGGCGATGCCATTTCCCATCTGGCCCGCGCCGATCACTCCGACTGATTTTACATCCATTTTTTGATGCCTCTGTGTCTCGGGATTGAGAAGGACAGTATCGGCAGATCGGTAGGGGCGGCAAGGGGATCGAGCCCATACAATTTGCTTCAAATGCGCACATTAGCACTTTCTAAAGACATGGGGCCGCAAGATGGCAATCGGGTGAAAAATGGGTGAGTGTTATGAGCTATCATCAAACAGGCTCGGCGGGGGCCGGGCATGACGTATGCCAATACCGTGAATCGCGCCTTTGGTTCCGCGGGCCACAGCGGTCGTTGGACACGGCCTATATGGTTTGCGCTGGCGGGGATGAGACCTATGGACGGTTTGTCGAGCGACCCTTTGCGGCGATTCTTGAAGACCGGCTTGACCGTAGGTGTTTGAATCTGGGCAGTCTGTTCTGCGGGCTGGACGGGCTCTGCGGTGATGCGGGGCTGTTCTCGCTGCTGAACGGGGCAGAGCTGTGTATTCTGCAAGCTCCGGGCGTTCTGAGCCAGTCGAATCGCTTCTACCGCGTCCACCCCCGGCGCAATGACCGGGTGCTAGCGCCAACGCGGGATCTGATCGGTCTGTACCCTGAGGTGGATTTTGCCGATGTCCATTTCGTGTGCCACCTGATGCGCCTGCTGCAGGGCTGTCAGGATGCCCGTTTCGAGGTTGTAGCCGAGGAGTTGCGCCGCAACTGGGTTCGAAAAACCAGCGACCTGCTGGGTAGGCTTGAGATTCCGGTCATTCTTCTGGGCCTTCGCGTCCTGCAGGACAACGACAGTCAGAGGGTGCCGGTCACGGTTACGGCTGAGATGTTGGAGGCCGTCCGATCGCACACCGCCGACTGCGTCGAGGTTGCGGCCCATGTGTCCGGTCAATCCGATGAGCTTGAGGATATGCTGTTCGGCACGCTGCAACAGCCGATGGCTGAGCATATGATCGGCCCGGCGGCGCATAAGGCAATCGCTGATGCACTAGTTGGCCCGATTCGGAACCTGAACTGAAAAAGGCCCGCCAATAGGCGGGCCTTCCAAGACTTTTCGTGAAAACTCCAGTCCTTTGCTCAGCCGAGCTTCTCGGTGAGTTCCGGCACAGCCTGGAACAGGTCTGCGACCAAGCCGAAGTCGGCGACCTGGAAGATAGGTGCTTCTTCGTCCTTGTTGATCGCAACGATGACCTTCGAGTCCTTCATACCCGCCAGGTGCTGGATCGCGCCCGAGATGCCGACGGCGACATAGAGGTCTGGGGCAACCACCTTGCCGGTCTGACCCACCTGCCAGTCGTTCGGGGCATAGCCCGAGTCAACAGCGGCACGCGACGCGCCAACCGCAGCGCCCAGCTTGTCGGCCAGGGTTTCGATCAGTTTGAAGTCCTCTTCCGAGCCAACGCCGCGGCCGCCCGAGACCACAACGCCAGCCGAGGTCAGCTCCGGACGATCGCTTTCGGCGACCTTGTCCTCGACCCAGGACGACAGGCCTTCGGAGCCCGGAACCGAGATGGTCTCAACCGGGGCCGAACCGCCTTCGCCCGCCGCGTCAAAGCTGGCGGTCCGCAGGGTGACAACCTTCTTGGCGTCGTTCGATTTCACGGTCTGGATCGCGTTGCCCGCATAGATCGGACGCTCGAAGGTCGAGCCGTCGACGACACCGGACGCATCCGAGATCACCATCACGTCCAGCAGCGCGGCCACGCGCGGCATCACGTTCTTGGCGTCGGTGGTGGCGGGGGCGACGATGTGTTCGTAGCCATCGGCCAGCGAGACGATCAACGCCGCGGTCGATTCCGCCAGGCGGTGGCCCAGCGAAGCGTCTTCGGCAACCAGAACCTTTGACACACCGTCGATCTTGGCGGCGGCCTCACCGGCAGCGGCGGCAGAACCACCTGCGGCCAAAACGGTCACGTCGCCCAGTGCCTTTGCGGCATTGACGGCCTTGGCGGTGGCGTCCAGCGACAGCTCACCATTGTTTACTTCGGCGAGAAGAAGAACAGCCATTACACAGCCCCCGCTTCTTTGAGTTTCCCGACCAGTTCGTCGACCGAGCCCACGATGATGCCTGCGGCGCGTGCCGGCGGCTCTTCGGTTTTGACGATCTCCAGACGCGGCGTGACGTCGACGCCGTAATCGGCGGCGGTTTTCTCATCCAGCGGCTTTTTCTTCGCCTTCATGATGTTGGGCAGCGACGCATAGCGCGGCTCGTTCAGGCGCAGGTCAACGGTGACGATTGTCGGCATTTTGACGCTGATGGTCTGCAGACCGCCGTCCACCTCGCGGGTGATCTTGGCGCTGTCGCCTTCGATGTCCAGCTCGGACGCGAAAGTGCCTTGCGACCAACCCAGCAGGGCCGACAGCATCTGGCCGGTGGCGTTCATGTCATTGTCGATCGCCTGCTTGCCCGCCAGAACGATGCCCGGCTGCTCTTCCTCGACCACTTTGGCCAGGATCTTGGCAACGGCCAGAGGCTCAATGTCCTGATGTACGTCATCAGCCGCAACAACCAGGATCGCGCGGTCAGCGCCCATGGCCAGCGCGGTGCGCAGTGTTTCCTGCGCCTGCTTCACGCCGATCGAAACGGCAACAACTTCGTCAGCCTTGCCCGCTTCTTTCAGGCGGATCGCTTCTTCCACCGCGATCTCGTCGAACGGGTTCATCGACATTTTGACATTGGCGAGATCGACACCGCTCCCGTCCGCTTTCACGCGGACCTTCACATTATAGTCAATCACGCGTTTGACAGGCACGAGTACCTTCATTTTGCGCTTACTCCTCACAAATACCGGTAAGCCGCGTCGCGACTCCACCAATGCTCTCGGACGTTTCAATAGCGTCTGAATTCGCCCTGCAACAGAGCAAAATCGTCACGTCATGGGCTTGGGACGTCGCGTTTCGTGTTTTTTGACGTTGCGGCCCGAAACTTAGCGGTTTGCGCCCGGAACCCACAGCACGTCCTGCTTGCCGTTTTCATTGGCGCAGCGCGCGGCCACGAAGAACCAGTCGCTCAGGCGGTTGAGGTATTTCACCGCGACCTCGTTCACCGGCTCCATGTTGGTCAGTTCCACCGCCAGCCGTTCGGCCCGGCGTGACACGGTCCGGCACACATGCAGCTGCGCCGCCAGCCGCGATCCACCGGGCAGGATGAAGCTGCGCAGCGGTTCCAGTGATTCGTTCATGACGTCGATTTCAGCCTCAAGCCGGTCGATCTGAGAGGCAATAACACGCAAAGGTGGATAGTCGGCCTCGGCGTCCTTTTCCATGTCGGGGCGACAGAAATCGGCACCCAGATCGAACAGGTCGTTCTGAATACGCGACAGGGCGGCGTTGACCTCGCCTTCGGCCTCGGTGCGGGCCACGCCGACAAAGGCGTTCAACTCGTCCACGGTGCCATAGGCGGCTACGCGGCCCGAGTATTTGGCAACCCGTTCACCATTGCCAAGCGCCGTCTTCCCGTCATCGCCGGTGCGGGTGTAAATCTTGTTCAGAACAACCATTTACTGTGCTCCTTGTCCACGCAGCCAGACGTAGAGCACGATCAGCACCACGGCAATGAACTGAAACAGGATGCGCAGTTGCATCATCCTGTTACTTTTCATAGCTGCGCTTTTGCCGCTTTTACCGAAGTTTGAGATGCCAATCGCCAGCACGACGACCACTGCCGCCATGGCCAACAGCAAAATGACCATCAAAAGGTCCATGGGTGCACCGTCCGCGTTTCTTGTTTCGTTGGTCTATCATCTAGACCCACAGGGCCGAAAAGCGAACGGTTAATTTTGCCTCATACGTCCGAGAGGATGCGGTCGATGGTGCGGGTGGGCAGGATGCGACGCAGATATCCGGCGATATAGGTGGGCGTTGTCACATAGTACCGCGCCCGGGGGCGTTTCGATCCGACTGCATGAGCCAGTTTGTCAGTGACCGCCGAGGCCGGCAGCTCGAACCGGTCTGGCCCCGAAGATTCGTACAGTCTTTTCAACAGGGATGCCTCGTACCGGTCCCGCAGGGCCGAGTTCTGCCAGTTTATGAACCGTTCGAAAAACGGGATCGAGTTTTCGCGGATTTTCGAGGTTATCGGGCCGGGTTCGATCAAAATGATCTTGATGTCGGTGTCGGCCAGTTCCAGGCGCAGCGTGTCCGTCAGACCTTCGATCGCGTATTTCGTCGCCACATAGGCCCCGCGCCACGGAAAAGCCACCAGCCCCAGTACCGAAGAGTTCTGAACGATTCGCCCATGCCCCTGCGCCCGCATGACCGGAATCACCTGCCGGGTCAGCTCGTGCCAGCCAAAGAAGTTGGATTCGAAAATGGCGCGCAGACCATCTGTCGGCAGGTCCTCGACCGCACCGGGCAAGCCATGCGCGCCGTTGTTGAACAGTGCGTCCAGCGTGCCGCCGGTGGCCTCCAGAACCTCAGCCAGTCCCGAGGTGATGCTGTTTGCGTCGGTGTAATCAATCTGTGGGCTTTCGAATCCCTGCGCCCTCAGACGGTCGCAATCGCGCTGCTGGCGGCAGGATGCAAACACCCGCCATCCACGCGCACGCATCCCATGGGCCGCGTCCAGGCCAATGCCCGAGGAGCAACCGGTGATAAGAATGGTCTTTTGCATGATCTTCCTGACTTTGAACCTGTGCTTAAGCTATTGCGAGGTTCGGGTCAGGACAATGTCAGCACGACGTCAGTTCGAGGTTTTTCGCACCAGCGAGGCAGAAACCCATCCGACCTGTTGCTGCGGCAACACGCGCAGACGCAGCCAGCCGGTGCCGGATTCGCTCAGCACCTCGACCTGCTGGCCAATGGTGGCCTTGCCAATGATCGGATAGATCGTACCCGGCCCGTCGCGCATGTTCACCCGGGTGCCCGAGATTTCGCGCATGTCCTTCTCCGGTTCGGGCAGGGCAGGTGTTGCCGCCACGTCTACTTGCGCCTCGTCGGTGATCTGTGTCAGACCGACCACGCCGTCCTCAAGCGAGGCCAGCGTGATGTTGGCGCTCTGATCCTCGAACACCGACAGGGGCGAGAAAGATTCGAGGGTGGCGTCATCCGCCACGAACTCGACCACTTCCTCCACCGCCGGTTCCGACTGAATACGAACGGTTGGAATGCGGGCCGTGACATTGGTCACAAGCTCTTCGGCCCTGGCAGGAGCTACAGATGGGCTCGGAACTGAGGCGATGCGAACGGGTTGTTCGGCACGCACGCCGCGCGGTTCGAAATCCGGTCCACCACTCATTACATAAAAGCACCATCCAAGTGCGGCGAAAGTCATAACAATCAGGCGCGTCATGGCGCATCCCCCGGCAATCGTAAGAAACAACAAATAGTCAGCAGTCCAATTCGTTCAGGGTATCATAAATTCTACCCTGAGTCGAAAAACGGGGGAAATCCGGGGGTTGGCTCCCCTTGTTGCAAAAAGCGCCACTTGTCCCCAGCAAAATATGTGCTGCTTGCTTTACCAAGACGCTCTTGCGGCGTATCACATCATATATGAACGATACGATCGATGACCCCAACATGAAGGCCCCCGGCAATGGGGGAGAGATAGCTGAACCGCTGCGCCGCGCGATCGGTGAACGCTATCTGACCTATGCGCTCAGCACCATCATGCACCGGGCACTGCCGGATGCACGGGATGGTTTGAAGCCTGTGCACAGGCGAATCCTCTACGCGATGCGCGAGCTGCGACTCAGTGCAACCGGAGGTTTCAGGAAGTCTGCGAAGATTTCTGGCGACGTGATGGGCAATTATCACCCGCATGGCGACGCCGCGATCTACGATGCGATGGCGCGTCTGGCGCAGGATTTCAATGTCCGCTATCCGCTGGTCGACGGACAGGGGAACTTTGGCAATATCGACGGCGACAACCCGGCGGCTTCGCGATACACCGAGGCGCGGATGACCATTGTGGCCGAGGCGCTGCTTGAAGGTCTGAACGAAGACGCTGTTGATTTCCGTGATAACTACGATGGCACCCTGACCGAACCTGTGGTTCTGCCTGCGCAGTTCCCCAACCTGCTTGCCAATGGGGCCAGCGGTATTGCGGTGGGCATGGCGACGAATATCCCGCCACACAATATTTCTGAGCTGTGCGACGCCTGTCTGCACCTGATCAAGACGCCCGACGCGCGCGACGACACTCTGCTGAACTACGTGCCAGGTCCGGACTTTCCGACCGGTGGCGTGATCGTTGAACCGCCCGAGAACATCGCGCAGGCCTATCGCACCGGACGTGGGTCTTTCCGCCTGCGTTGTAAATTCGAGGTCGAAGATCTTGGCCGTGGTCAATGGCAGATCGTGGTCACCGAGATTCCCTATCAGGTTCAAAAATCCAAGCTGATCGAAAAGATCGCTGAACTTATCCAGACCAAGAAAGTCCCGATCCTCGCCGATGTCCGCGACGAATCCGCCGATGATATCCGCCTGATCCTCGAGCCGCGCTCCAAGAACGTGGACCCCGAGGTGCTGATGGGCATGCTCTATCGCAACTCGGACCTTGAGGTGCGGTTCAGCCTGAACATGAACGTGCTGATCGACGGCGTGACGCCCAAGGTCTGCTCGATGAAAGAGGTGCTGCGCGCTTTCCTTGATCACCGGCAAGAGGTGCTGATCCGCCGTTCGCGTCACCGTCTGGGCAAGATCGACCACCGGTTGGAGGTGTTGGAGGGCTTTATCGTCGCCTTCCTGAACCTCGACCGCGTAATCGACATCATCCGCTATGACGACGACCCCAAAGCCGCGCTGATGCGCGAGGATTGGGGCATGACCCATGTCCGCGCGACCGATGAGTCCGATTATATCTCACCCAAGCCGGGCGAGGGCGAGCTGTCCGAGGTTCAGGTCGACGCCATCCTCAACATGCGTCTGCGCAGCCTGCGTCGTCTGGAAGAGATGGAACTGGTCCGCGAACGTGATGCGCTGATGGAAGAGCGTGCCAACCTCGAAGACCTGTTGGCCGATCCCGCCCTGCAATGGGCCAAGATCGCCGAGCAACTGAAAGAGACCAAGAAGACCTTTGGCAAAGATTACGAAGGCGGCGCGCGCCGCACGCAGTTTGCCGAGGCTGGGCAGGTCGAAGAAGTGCCGCTTGAGGCGATGATCGACCGCGAACCGATCACGGTCGTCTGCTCTCAAATGGGCTGGATTCGCGGAATGACCGGCCATATCGACCTGAAGCGTGAACTCAAGTTCAAGGACGGGGATGGGCCGCGTTTCATCTTCCACGCGGAAACGACGGACCGGTTGCTGGTGTTTGCCTCGAACGGACGGTTCTACACGATCAGCGCGGCGAACTTGCCCGGTGGGCGGGGCATGGGCGAACCGCTGCGCCTGATGGTCGACCTGCCGAACGAGGCGCAGATCATCGACATCCTGATCCACAAGCCGGGGCGCAAGCTGCTGGTGGCCTCGGACGCGGGTAACGGCTTCATGGTGCCCGAGGATGACGTGCTGGCGCAGACCCGCAACGGCAAGCAGGTGCTGAACGTCAAGGGCGACGAGACCGCGATGATCTGTAAGCCGGTCGCGGGCAACCACGTGGCCGTAGTATCCCAGAACGGCAAGTTCCTTGTGTTCCCGACCGAAGAACTACCCGAGATGACTCGCGGCAAGGGCGTGCGTTTGCAGAAATACAATATGGCACGCGGACGGCAGGGGACACTGGAACTGGATGGCGGGTTGTCCGACATCACCACCTTCAATTGGGAAGAGGGCCTGAAATGGTCCATGGGTGGTGACAAAACGCGCCACGAGGCCGATATGACCCAGTGGCTGGCCAAGCGTGCCAGCGTTGGGAAAAAACCGCCCTACGGCTTCCCGCGCGACTATAAGTTTTCGTGAACGCGCGCGGGCGTCAGGTAGAATTCCGCCGATATGGCTTGGCACAGGCCGCATCGGTGCGCTAGATCAAAGAAAACAAGCCTATCGAGACGAGACATGTTGCGCATTCTGACCTTGATCACCGGACTGGCCCTGATGGGCGCTTGTACGCAAACGCAGGTTTACGAAGAACCTGAGTCGTTGGGCGAGTTCAAGCTGCGCGTGAACTATGCGTTTGCTGATAAGGCGGTTCAGGGTCCGGTGTCGCGCGATGCCACACCGGATGAATGGACCGAGGCCATTCAGAAAGCCGTCGATATTCGATTGGGCCGTTACGCGGGCGCTCAAGAATACGATGTCGGAATCAGCCTCGAAGGGTATATGCTGGCGCCACCGGGCATCCCGGTGATTTATAACCCCAAAAGCACGGCGATTGTTCTGGTCAACGTCTATGACGTGAACAAGAAAGAATTCCTGGCCAAGGGGAAGCAGTTCCAGGTGCTGGAAGACACAACGGGCGGCAGCGCCCTGAAGGGATCGGGTCACGAGCGCACCAAAGAGGAACAAATGAGCGGTCTGGCTCTTAAAGTCGCTGACCGGGTTGAAGAGTGGTTGGCCGAGGAACATGAAGAGAACGGCTGGTTCGACCGGCGTCCGGACCTGATCCAACCGCTCGAATCCGACGTGGTGACGCAAAATCCGGCGTCTTAACCTGCTTTTCACGCAGGATGTGCTTGATTTTCCCCTTTGAACCAAATATCTCGCGCGCGCAGATGTAACCACGGGACCAAGGGTCCCCCAAATCGCAAAAGGGCGCCTGAGGAATGGCAAAGGAAAAGTTTGAGCGTAATAAGCCGCACGTCAACATCGGCACGATTGGCCACGTTGACCACGGCAAGACCACGCTGACCGCAG
>NZ_JBQFTM010000014.1:0-107721 GCF_056538605.1 Ruegeria sp. BF7
GGCCCCATGACCATCGCATGCCTGCTGGCCAACACTCTCACAGCATGCTGCCGCACAAACAAACTACCAGAACCAGAAGGCCTGACCGCCTGATCCTGTGCGCACTACAATCTATTCGGGGCCGAGGGTTGGAAACACTTCTCGGCCTAATTGTTTCAACATACTCGCGTTAAGTTTTAAATCTTGGGGTTTGAATGTAACGGGTATCAATGATAAACAAGTGAATCCAGCCAGTTACGTTGTGATATTGCAAGTCTCTGGGGTTGCGCTGGACCCGCAGGCTTTTTGTTGAGTTGGTATGAACATATTCCTGAGCCCAATTCTGGCCGAGGTCTCGTTGCGCAAAGTGATTGCCGCCGTTGCCTTTCCGCCTTTGCTGGCCTCTGCTTTCCAACCTTTTTCAACCATTGACCTGACCTTTTTTCAACGCCTGGTGTTTTGGGTCGGGGTCATGGGACTGGCCCTGATTGTGACGCGGATCGCAAGACACGTGACGCGGATCATTTTTTTGGGCGTTCACTTTTCCAGGCGCGATACCGCGTTGGTTCTGGTCAATATGGCGCTTTTCGTTCCGGCCCTTTGGGTGTTGTCCTACCTTTTGATCACCTTCAACGGGCAACAAGCCCCCGGTTTCCTGTCAGTGGCTCCGTACGGAGCGCTGTTTGTCACCGGTTTGGTGCTGGTACCGGGGCATACACAGAAAGAGACGCCGCCGGAAAAGGCTGAACCCGCGCCGCCGCGGCTGACAAAGCGTCTGCCGGAAACGTTTAAGGGCCAGATTTATCGCCTGACTGTCCGGGATCATGCCGTTGATGTCGTAACGTCCGAGGGAACATTCACCATTCGGTCGCGCCTGAGCGATGCGATAGCCGAGATGGAGCCGGTGCCGGGCCATTGTACGCATCGCTCGCACTGGGTGGTGGATGATGCCATTGCCGGTGTTGAGCGGCAGGGCGGCAAGACCTTTGTGCGGCTGAAGAATAACAATCTTGTTCCAGTCAGCCGAAAGTACAAACCGACATTGGAACGGGATGGCTTAATCTGAGCCACCTTACCTGGGCATGGGAATGATCTGTGGATGGGGGCCGGTCAGGATGGCCAGGGCCCCGTCGTGCATCAAAGCGTTCAGCACGTGGTCCGAACTGCGCAGCCCGCCTGTATAGGTGCCGTAGGCGGGCAGGATCAGCCGCGTCTTGTCGACCAGAAAAGCCGGGCGGCTGATCGAGCATCCGCGCGCCCTCAGCCGGGCCTTGGGGTGGTAATGGCCGGACACCTCCGCCTGTGCCTGGGGGTGTGCAATGTGCCGAAACGTCAGCGGGCCGATATTGCATTCAGACAGGTGTGTCCCACCCAGATCAATCGGGCCGGGATCGTGGTTGCCTTCTATCCATATCCAGCGGCGACCAGCTTGCAGGGCGGTGACGTCCCGTTTCTCGGCCGTACCCATTGCCATCGAGGCATCCAAATCGTCAAAGCTGTCGCCCAAACAGACTACGGTGCCCGGATTGGTGTGCGTGATGTCGGTGGCCAGGCGGGTCAGGGTCTCCTGGCTGTCATAGGGCGGCAGGGTCGAGCCTCCGTGCCGGGCGATGCGCTCGGACTTGCCCAGATGCAGGTCAGAAACACAGAGCAACTTCTTCTCGGGCCACCAGAGCGCCCCGGACCCCAGCGCGCTGAGGCATTGCCCGGCAAAAGAAAACGCGATGCTGTTCATGATCCGTTCTTTGCGCGTTTCGAGCCGGGGCGCAAGCGGTATCAGCCGGGTTCCAGCCCCGCAGCCTGCAACAGCCGGGCACTTTCCTCGGCGAGCAGGCGTTCCTCGGCCGCGCCCTTGACCGGAACCTTGCCGACCTCAAGGAACAGCGGCGCCGCAAGGGGTGAGACGCGATCCAGACGCAGCAGATCAATCCTGTCTCCAATGCGTTCAATCATCGCCTCGACTCGCCCGAAGTCCACCAGCCCGCGCATGGCTTCTTCTCGGGTGATCTGCATGAGCAGGTGATCGGGGTCGTATTTCAGCAACGTGTCGTAAAGGATATCCGAGGAAAATGTCGCCTGGCGTCCGCTTTTCCTTTGCCCACCGGTGTTGCGCTCGATCAGACCGGCGATGGTGGCCGAGGTTCGAAAGGTCCGTTTCATCACCGCATTCCCGGCCAGCCAGGTTTCCAGCCCATCACGCAAGGCATCCAGTTGAAACAGGGGGCGTGGATCAGTCACCGCGTCCAAGCCCCAGATCAGAGTTGCATAGTCGGTGGCCACGAAACCCAACGGCGCCAGTCCGGTCTCCTCCATGCGTTTGGTCAGCAGCAAACCCAGCGTTTGCTGCGCGTTTCGGCCCGCGAAACCGTAGACACACAGATGCTCGCGCCCGTCATTGGGAAAACTCTCGATCAGCAGGCGGTCGCGTTGGGGCAGGCGGGACATGTTCCGTTGCAGGTCCAGCCAGTCCGCCGTGTGCGCGGGCAATTGCGGCCAGTTGGGTTGCGCGAACATCCGCAGGATACGGTCGCTTAGCTGCGTTGAGGTTGCGAATTTCGTGCCAGAGAAAACAGCCACCTTTGGCTTACGATCCGCGCGGCGGCTGACCTCGACCACCATTTCGCGCAGCCCTTCATAGCGGACGATTTGCCCGCCGATCAGAAACGTGTCTCCGGGGGTCAGAGAGGCAGCGAAGGCTTCTTCCACCTCGCCCAAGGGTTTGCCGCCGCGATTGCGCTTCAGGCGCACCTTAAGCGTGTCGGTATCCTGTATGGTGCCAAGGTTCATGCGGATACGCTGTGCCGCGCGGGGGTCGCGCAACTGCCAGCGACCATCGGCGCGCTGTTGCAACCGTTGCCACCTATCGTAGGCGCGTAGGGCGTAGCCCCCGGTGGCGCAGAACTCCAGACAGGCGTCGAACTCTGCACGACTTAGCTGCGCATAGGGCCCGGCGGCGGTCATTTCGGTGAATAGTGTATCCGCATCGAACGGCCCGGCTGCCGCTGCGATCAGTATATGCTGACACAACACGTCGCGGGGCCCCCGGCCGCGCGGTTCTCCGTCAAGTTCGTGCGCCTTGGCAGCCTCGAGCGCAGCGACGCATTCCACCACCTCAAACCGGTTTGCAGGCACCAGCAGAGCCTTGGAAGGCGCGTTGTACCGGTGGTTCGCCCGCCCGATCCGCTGCACCAGTCGTTTGACGTTCTTGGGAGCACCGATCTGGATCACCAAATCCACATCGCCCCAGTCGATGCCCAGATCCAGAGAGCCGGTGCAAACGATGGCACGAAGGTCCCCGCGGACCATGGCGGCTTCAACCCGCTCGCGTTGCTGCCGGTCCAGACTGCCGTGATGGATGCCAATGGGCAGGCCGTCTTCGTTGGCGAGCCAGAGGTTGTGAAAAAAAATCTCGGCCTGTGCGCGGGTGTTGTGAAAGATCAGCGTGGTCTTGTGTTGCTTGATCTGGTCCAGAACCGACGGGATCGCGTAAGCTGCACCGCCGCCGGACCAAGGCGGCATTTCCTGCGTTTCCAGCATCCGGATGTCGGGGTCGGGGCCTGGGTCGGCCTTCACGATCTGACACGAGTCAGGGTGCCCAGCCAGAAAGCGCGCGATGGCATCGGGGTCCTCGACCGTGGCTGACAACCCGACCCGGCGCAGGTCGGGGCACAAGGTTTGCAACCGTGCCAAGGCCAGCATCAGTTGATCGCCGCGTTTGCTTTCAGCCAAGGCGTGGATTTCGTCTACGATCACCCGCTGCACACCCGCAAACATCCGTGGTGCGTCCTCATATGAAGTCAGCAGGGCGAGGCTTTCCGGTGTGGTCAGCAGAATATGCGGCGGGTCCACACGTTGGCGTTTCTTCTGCGTGGCAGAGGTGTCTCCGGTGCGATCTTCGATCCGGATAGGCAGACCGATCTCATCCGCGGGGCCGCGCAGATTGCGGCGGATATCGGCGGCCAGCGCCTTTAAGGGCGATACATAGATCGTGTGCAGGCCCGTGTGATCCTGTTCCGCCAACTCGGCCAGCGTCGGCAGAAACCCCGCCATGGTCTTGCCGCCGCCAGTAGGGGCGATCAGCAAAGTCGCCGGGTTCGAGGCCCGGTCGAACATGTCCTGTTGATGGGGGTGGATCGACCAGCCCTTGGTGGCAAACCAATCGGTGATCCGGGCGGGAATCTGCGTCATGGTCGCATGATTACCTGCCCGGGATCAGAATGGCAGGGGGTCAGTGAATGATCTTTTCTTCCTTGACGAACATGTTGGCCCAGGCGCGATCGATCAGATCGGGGCTCATCTGATAGGGGATACCTTCGAATTCGCAAATCGAGATCATCTGATCGATCAGGAAGATCGGCTGATAGTTCGCGTAAATATTGTTGATGGTCGGGTATTTGACCTTCAACAGATGTACCAGAGCCGCTTCGTCCAATGGCATACCGCGTTTGCGAGCCACCATGGCAAAGATTTTCAGGAAGTTTTCCTGATTCGGCCCGTCGATCTTGATCTTGAAGAAGATCCGGCGCAGGGCCGCTTGGTCGAAAATCTCGTTGGGGTGGAAGTTGGTCGAGAAGATGACCAGCGTGTCGAAGGGCACCTCGAACTTTTCGCCCGATTGCAGGCCGAGAATATCCTTCTTCTCTTCCAAGGGAACAATCCAACGGTTGATCAGCGCCTGCGGTGGTTCCTGCTGACGTCCAAGGTCATCCACGATGAAGATGCCACCGGTCGATTTCAGCTGCAGCGGTGCCTGATAGGTCCGCGCGGTGGGGTTGTAGACCAGGTCCAACATGCTCAGCGACAGTTCACCACCCGTCACAACGGTCGGGCGTTCGCACTGAACATAGCGCGTGTCGAATCTTTTGCGGCGGCGCAGGCTGTTGGGATCATCAGGTTCCTGCTCAACGGCGGTGTGCACGATCGGGTCATATACGGTAATCACCTGACCGGCATACTCGATGGCAAAGGGAACATAGACATTATCCCCCAGCGCATCCTTGATCCCGTTTGAAATCGAGGATTTCCCGTTGCCCGGTGGGCCATACATTAGGATCGAGCGACCGGCGCTGACTGCGGGGCCGAGATGGTCCAGCAGGCTGTCTGGCAGAACCAGATGGCCCATCGCGCCGGTAAGTTGGTCTCGGGTCACCTGAATGTTGCGGATCGACTGGCGTTTGACCTGTTCGCGATAGACATCCAGCGGTACGGGCATCGCGCCGAAATACTCTGACTGGCTCAGCGCATCCAGTGCACGGGCCTTGCCGGCATCGGTCAACTGGTAACCCATCTCGTTCCCGCTGTTGGCGTTCAGCGTCCCGGTGGCCTCGATCAACTTTTGCTCGCGGGCCATGTCGATCAGTTCCTGCGTGACAGAACCCGGCAGACAGACCGCAGCGGCGATCTCGGAGACGGTGTCCACATTCTTGCGGAAGATTGTTTTCAACAAGATGTCGCGCATCATGACGATGGGCAGTCTCATTTCGCCCAAGCCTTTTGGGGCAGGGGGGGCCATTACCGAGGTCGTCTGCATATTCATGAGCGTTGCCCGTCTATCCAGTTTTCGCGCAAAAGGCCCCGAAAAGGGCCGTTAGTGGAAAATCTGGCCCGGCTTTGTGTCAGCACCAAGGCGCGGACAAGGCGGCTTAATGATAGTTTACGAGCCGTAAACAGTGCCGAGAATCAGATAGAGGGCTAGGCTGCCGCCGAGAGAAAGACCCATCGGTATATGTCTGGCCCTGCTCCAACTTTTCCAATCGGGCGCGAAACTCCGAAGCCCTGAAGTGCGCGCCAGCCGGTGGGTGGCCAAAGCCGCCACATTCATCGTGGCCAGAATGAAAACCACCAGGAAATAGTCGCCGGGCCAGATAAATGGCGAGGCTGCGGCCAGAAACTTGGCGTCTCCAGCCCCCATTTGGCGCATCACGTTGAACAGGATACCAATGGCTAAAGCCGGAATGACATGCAATAAGTGCCAAACGTAGGGGGGGAGCGAGATCGACACTGGGCCTACGGTAGCCGTTGACCACGTGGTTGACCAAGGTGGCAGAACGAAAAGGCCAACGATAACGAACACCGCCAACAGCGCGTAGACCGCCTGATTTCTGATCTTCATGGCGCGCAAGTCCGTGAAGGTCACGTACAGGCAGATCGGTAGAACAAAGGGCAGAAATAACAGCGCCGCACTCGCGGGAATGTTCATCTATCAGGCATCCTCGAGCGCCCGGAGCGAGCGGACGGCCTCGTCAAAATGCTGAGGGTGCGTGGCGATGGCTTCGCGGAACAGGTTCTTGGCCGTGGCCACATCCCCTTGTTTGACTGCAGAAATCCCCATCGTGTTCAGCAACATGGCGCGCTCGGTCTGAGACATTGGAACAACCGGCAAACTGTAGTTGCCCTGCGCGGCCCGGGCCAGAACCAAATTGTTCTTGGCGGTGAACAGGTTCTTGTCCTGCTGGATCGCCTCATTGAACAAGCGTTCGGCTTCGGCATATTGACCGCGTGTCAGCTTGGAATAGCCCCAGTTGTTCATTACCCCGCCGGGGCGTGTGGTCAGGCCAACCGCGGTTTCATAGAAGTGATCCGCGCGTTTCCAATCCTTTTTGGAATCAGCCACCACTGCTTCAAGGCGATAGCGTTTGAAGGTTTCATACGTGGGCGGCACTGAATCCAGTACGGATTTGGCCTCACTCCAGTTGCCGGCACGCACAAGGGCGTCGGCATATTCAACCTTGTCGACACTTGCGGCGCCCTTCATGGTCGTCACTTTTTTCCAGGCGGCGACGGCCTCGGTCGAACGTTTTGCCCGGGAAAGAGAGATCGCCAATCCGCGCTGCAGGTCAATCCTGCCGGGGTTTTTGGCTGCCGCGCCCTGAAAGTAAGTAACTGCTTCGTTCGGGTCCGCGGCGGTCAAAAGCACCTCGCTCAGGTTGGTCTCGTCAATGACGTTGACCTCCTGATAGGTGCGCTCGACTTTTTCTTCCTCGGTTTCTTTTTCGCAGGCGGACAGGATTAGCCCGCACATCATCATCGGCGCAATCAAGAATTGTTGGCGCATTTTTGCGTCCCTTACTGCTCTTGCCTGTGTTATGGGAGCTTGCGCAGCTTGTATTGCCCGTCGCCTTGCCGCTCCAGCGTATATTCTTGTTCTTCCGCTGTATTATTAGCAGGATTTTCCATTTTTGCGAGTGCTAAGCGCAGATTGTCGCGGATTGCGTCACTTTCGCCATTGTCGAGCGCATAGGCACGTTTGAAGACCTGCGCGGCCTCAGAGTATTCGCCTGTCTCGACCAGCAAAACGCCAAGATTGTTCCAGGCAACCGACCACTCGGGGTCAGCTTTTACGGCACGGCGCAGCAGGGTTTCGGCCTGCCCCAGGCGTTTGAGCCCAAGGTTGGCAGTACCCATCGCGGTCAGTATCTGCGACGTCATCCCCTGATCCAGAGCGGCGCGCGTGAAGGAATCCAGCGCCAGTTCGTATTCTCCGGCTGCCATCAACCGGTTTCCAACTGTAAGCTCGTCTGCGCCCCTACCGTTCGGATCAATCCCGGGGGCATCCAGATCATTCATTGAACCCGTATCAGTACAAGAGGCCACCGTGGCGATCACCACGGCGGCCCTTAGTGTGTGGCATATCCCAGAGCAGATACGCCTGAAGGTGAACTTCGCGGGCTTATCCGCCGGCACTTTTTCCAAAATCTGCGATCCCTTTTGCCGAAGGTCCGACCAGAATGACCAGCAAAGGCGGCACCGTCAGCATCATTGTGGCAAGTGTCATCTTGGTTGGCAACTTGTTCGCGGCCTCTTCGGCCCGCATCACGCGTTTGTCACGCATCTCGCTGGCATAAACCCGCAGAGCTTCGGCAATGGATGTACCGAATGTTGCCGATTGAATCATCACGGTCACGAATGAGCTGACATCCTGAACGCCGCAACGGGTTCCGAAATCGCGCAACACCGTATCCTTGTCCTTACCGGCTTTCATTTCATGGGCGACAACTTCGAATTCCTGCGCGATATCCGGGTAGGAGGTGCTCATCTCGCGGGCCACGCGCACAATGGCCTGATCCAGTGACTGACCGGCCTCGACACATACCAGCATAAGGTCCAGCGTATCGGGAAACCCGGCGGTGATTGCCTCTTTCCGTTCCTCGACGCGCCGGGTGACCCAATAGCGCGGCAGGAAATACCCTGCGGCTGACGGAATCAGAACGCGAATTGTCATTTGGCTTCCGGTGAATTCTTCTCCGCCTGACAGCACCGTTACCAACAACACACCGATCAGAATTCCGACGATACCCAGTGCAAACTGCGCAAAATGGAAGAATCGCACCGCATCCTTCGAGTGATACCCGGCCTGACGCAACTTGAGTTGCATCGCCGAAAGCTCTTCTTCGTTCTGGGGTTCGAGGAAGGTGGCGAATTTCTGAAGTTGTTCGTTGCGGCTGGCGTTGCGGAGCTTGTCCTTTTTGGACTTTTTATCCGACTTGGGTGCCGCGGTTGATTTCTGTAGCTTTTTCAGCGGATCCTCTGGCTGGTTCAGCATCAGAGAAACGGCGATCAGGATCATGAATAGCCCAAGAACGCCGATAACGATCAGCGGTCCGAACTCACCCAGGTATTGTTTGATCAGGTCGTTGATTTGGGTCAGGAATTCCATTGCTATACCCTCAGACCTTAATGTTGGTAAGAACGCGCATCACAATCAGGTTCAGCGTCAGCATAATACCGACAAAGAAACAGAGTGGGATGAACAGAGGGTGATCGATCACGTCGTCATAGTATCCGGGATCGTTCACAAGAATGAACAACAGGCAAAAGACCGGGAAACCGGACAGGAATTTGCCGGACCATTGCGCCTCGGCGGTGATCGCCTTGACGCGCCGGAACAGGCGGAAACGGGCGCGGATCACCTTGGCCAGACCGGCCAGGATTTCGGCAAGGTTACCACCCGACTGTTGCTGAATCCCGACGGCCACCGACAAAAAGCGAAGATCCTGCATGCCCAGACGCTCGGCCATGTCTTTCAGAGCCTCACCCACGTCACGGCCATAAGCGCATTCATCGGCGATGATGCCAAACTCTGTGCCCAACGGGTCCTGTACCTCGTTTGCAACGATCTGGACGGATGAGACGAACGGGTTACCGACACGCAGCGAACGGACCATCAGCTCAACCGCATCAGGCAGTTGCTCTTCCATCAGGGCCATGCGTGTTTTTGCCTTGCGATTTACCCACGTGTAAACGCCGCCAACTCCGATAAAGCCTGACAGTGCGACCCGAAGAACCATATCCGTCGCGGTGCCGATGCTCAGGCCTACAAAGGCAAAGCCGGACAACAGGATCATAACCATGATCAGTTGTCGCGGAGTAAAGGCGATCGCCGCCTTTTGTGCCTTGTCGGCCAGCAGCGAATAGAGCGGGATGCTCTGCGTCTTCATATGCTGCTGCATTTCCTTGCGCAGCTGTTCCAGAACCTGCTCCCGCCCGACTCCTTTGTCGAGCATGTCGAGACGGCGGTTGACTTTGCTGTTCAGGCTGATGGATTTCCCGAAGGCCACCAGATAGATGCCTTCGACCAGAAAGAACACCGCGATGAAGATCACGACATATATGAGCGCCTCAAGAGGCAGTTGCATATCCAGATCTCCTACATAGTCGTCGGTTCATAGATCGAAGTGGGCAGATCAAAGCCCCACAGGCGGAATCGCTCGGAATAGTGGCTTCGCACGCCTGTTGCCGTGAAGTGGCCGATGATCTTGTTGTCCGGTGTCAGGCCAACCCGCTGGAATTTAAAGATTTCCTGCATCGAAATTACATCACCTTCCATGCCGGTAATCTCGGTGATCGAGGTCATACGGCGCGAACCATCCTGCAGGCGGCTGGCCTGCACGATCAGGTTCACAGCGCTTGAGATCTGGCTGCGGACCGCCTTGATAGGCATTTCAATACCGGCCATAGCGATCATGTTTTCCAGGCGCGAGATACCATCACGCGCTGAGTTGGCGTGGATCGTGGTCATCGAACCGTCGTGGCCGGTGTTCATGGCCTGCAGCATGTCGATCACCTCGGCGCCCCGCGTCTCACCCACGATGATGCGGTCAGGACGCATACGCAGAGCGTTTTTCAGACAGTCGCGGGGACTGACCTCACCTTTGCCTTCAACGTTGGGCGGGCGGCTTTCCATCCGGCCCACATGGGTCTGTTGCAGCTGAAGTTCCGCTGTATCCTCGATGGTCAGGATGCGCTCGGCGTCGTCGATAAAGCTGGACAAGGCGTTCAGAGTCGTCGTCTTACCCGAACCCGTACCACCAGAAACGATGATGTTCAGCCGAGTTGACACAGCGGCCTGCAGGTAGGCCGCCATCTCCTCAGTGAACGCGCCGAAATTGACCAGGTCATCGATGCCCAGCTTGTCTTTTTTGAACTTACGAATCGACACCAGCGAGCCATCCAC
Organism: Ruegeria sp. BF7; assembly: GCF_056538605.1. Taxonomy (NCBI): domain Bacteria; kingdom Pseudomonadati; phylum Pseudomonadota; class Alphaproteobacteria; order Rhodobacterales; family Roseobacteraceae; genus Ruegeria; species Ruegeria sp. BF7. The sequence goes on from NZ_JBQFTM010000014.1 coordinate 10,433, forward strand.
CGCAATCGGCGGGACCATTGCGTTGAAACGCGAACCATCAGCCAGACGGGCGTCAACATAGGGGTTGGATTCATCAACGCGACGACCCACAGCGGACACGATCTTGTCGATGATCCGCATCAGGTGCTTTTCATCCTTGAAGGTGATGTCGCTGATTTCCAGCTTACCGTTGCGTTCCACGAAGATCTGCTGAGGACCGTTGACCAGAATATCGTTGACCGTGTCGTCCTGCAGCAAGGTCTCAAGCGGACCCAGGCCAGTTACCTCGTCATACAGCTCCTTGTTGAGCTGCGTGCGATCCTCGCGGTTCAGGACGATGTTGCGCGATTCAAGAACTTCGCTGGCAATCGCACTGATTTCTGCGCGTAACTCCGCTTCGCCTGCGTTCTCAAGCGCGGCGAGGTTCAGGTTTTCCAGCAGCTCGCGGTGCAGTTCGATCTTGATTTCACCAAGACGCTCTTTGCGTTTGCGGTCGCGATCGGCCACCACAGGCTCGGCGGTTTTCTTTGGCTGGGGGCGTCGGGCGACCGCATTGGCCGACGGAGCTTTTTCAACCGTAGGCTTCGGTGTTGCGGCCGGGGATTGAACCGGCTGCGCTTCGGACTGTTTCTTGTATCTTGAAAACACGGCGGCTCGTTCCCTTTCAGACTGAGTTACGCAGCTTCAGCGTTGCTGCTGCCCAAGCTGTGAAGCGATTTAGCAAGTTTCGCGATTTCGCGACGCAGTGGGTTCTTGGCGGCTGCATTGGCCAGCGGTTGTCCGTGGTCACCGCTTTGCATGACTGGTTTGCCACCATCAGGCAGTTGCAGATCGATGGAGATACCCAGGCTTTCCGCCATCCGCTTTACCCGGCCCTTGCCGTTCAGATCGGTGAATTTCGGAGCCCGATTTAGGGCGAAACGCAATTTTTCGAACGGCAGTTCTTCGGCCTGCAGGGCACGTTTAAGCCGCAGCGCGTTCTGGGCCGAGCGCATGTCCAGTTCGATCAATGCGAAATACACGTGCGAGGCCTGAAGTACTGTCTCTGACCAGTGAACAAGCGTCGATGGCATGTCCACGACGACGTAGTCAAAGTGGCGGCGGGCCGTGTCGATCACCCGCTGGATATCTTCCGGCGTGATCAGGTCCAGTGGAACCATATCCGACGGTGCGGTCAGAACCTGCAGCTTTTCCTCGTAGGTTTGCAGCGCCTGCGCAAACACTTCCTCATCCATCGAGGCTGTGTCAGACAGCATTTCAAAGACGGTTTCGCGGCGCGGCAGGTCCAGATAGGTCGATACCGTGCCAAACTGCAGGTCCAGATCGAGCAGGCAAACCGACGGTTCTTCTTTTTCGGATACGGTGGCCAGTTCCCAGGCCAGGTTGACCGCCATCGTAGTGGATCCCACGCCTCCGGCCAGACCGTGCACGACGAACAGGGCACCTTCCTTTGATTCGCCTTGCGTCAGCGGCGAAGCCGTCTCGTGAACTGCGACCGGATCGGGCTGGTTCATTCGGGTGATCGCTTCCTGCAGCTCGCCTTCGGGCAGGGGGTAGGGGACAAATTCATCCGCACCCTTGCGCAGCAGCTGATGCAGAGACGCCGGCGTGACGTCTTCGGCGATCAGAACAATCTTGATCTTCTTTTCTTTAGCGCGGGTGATGATTTCGCCCATCAGTGACAGGTTGTCTTCATCTTCGCCATCGATTGCCAGTGCCACAAATTCCAGAGAATCGGCATCGGGTTGGCTGAAAAAGGCCAGCGCTTCAGCGAAACCCAGGTCACCCCAGCGTTCCCCCAGTGCCGCCTCCATGTCCTCGATCAAAAGATCGAAGTTCTGGACATCACGGCTGATGGTGCAAGCCTGAATGGCATTCTTGTCGTCTTGTGGCGAAGCGCTCGTCATTAACACAATCCTCGTCGCGGGAGCAGGCAAACACAGTGGGCTTGAATACCCTGTCTGGTTCGCTCTTGCCCCAGTGCGGCCAGGATCGGCCGCAAGTCACCTAATTGTTGAAAATTTGGCTTGGAACTTAGGCAAGATTTGGGCGCAAAAGAACCAATTGTAGGGAAATGGGCGACGATGCCGCCCATTTCCTAAAGATTATTCACCACCAGAGCCGTCTTCGCGTTGGATGTAGCTCGCTCTTGTCGCGCTCTCGACATATTCGCGATAGATGACTTCGGCGTACTTGCCATCCAGCAGCTGCGGTGCACGATCCACAAAGCCTGAAACTTCTGTCACGGTGCGGCGGTTGCGGCGATCCCTGTCCGGGGTGTCGATAAGAGGCCGCGTTTTCCCAAAGGACACGACAGCCTCGAGGCGCGAGCGCGAGATGCCTTGCCGTGTCAGGAACGCAACGGCCGCATTAGCGCGCCGCTGACCCAGTGCTTTGTTATATGACGTCGAACCAACCGCATCGGTATGGCCATACACGCGGAATCGTGCTTCGGGGAATTGTTTGATCCACGAGGCCTGCCGCAACAGAACACGTCGAGCCGTTTCATCTAGCTGTGCACTGTCGAAGGCAAAGTTGATCTGCGTCGGAACCTCGGCTGCGAAGCGCTGGCCTAGGATCTGAGCGTAGGTCAATTCGCCATTCATGACCTTGAGGTTATTCAGAGTCGCGTTTCCGAATGCGCCTTGGTCTACTTCGTACCCCGCCTCACGCGTGCATGCGGAGACAGCGACCGAAAGACCCAGTGCGATAATCCACTTCTGCATTGGTCCTATCCTCCTATCAATCCAGAATGTAGCCGTAGGAGCTGCCAAAGTCCTGTTTGGCCACTTCCGAAGCCGCACCGGAACCCGGACGCGTTGTACGACCGACTCTGCCGTTAACGAACAGATCAAATTCGCTGGGCGGTTTGACTCGGTCCGTCGGCAATGCCAGGGCTTCGCCACGTGTTGGGGACACAAGATGAACTGTGACGATGATGACTAGCTCGCTTTGTTGGCGCTGGTAATTCGAGCTACGGAACAGGGCGCCGAGCACCGGAACATCGCCGATCCATGGTAGTTGACTGGCAGCGTCCCTGAAATCATCCTGAATCAGGCCGGCAATGGCAAAGCTTTCACCGTCTCGTAGTTCAACCGTCGTCTTTGTCTGTCGAACGATAAAGGTTGGGACGTTGTTACCTGCAATTGTGAAGGACGAGTTAGAATCAATGCTTGAAACTGAAGCCCCCATCTCGAGATTGATCAGATCACTGTCCACTACGCGCGGTGTAAAGAGAACCTGAACACCGAAGTTCCGGTATTCGATGGCGATTTGCCCGTCATCCCCGGGGACCGGGATCGGAACTTGGCCACCTGCCAGAAATTCTGCTTCTTGCCCCGAAAGGGCGGAAAGGTTCGGTTCTGCGAGGCTGCGTGCAAGCCCTTTGGCTTCAAGGGCCTCCAGCAGCAGGCGGACCTGTGTAGAGCCTGCGCCAAAACCGAACAAGATCGCGCCGGTATTAGTTTGCTGAACAGGAATGTTGTTGTTCAAGGCGTTGGCCAACGCACCAGCAGTGTTCAGTGTGTTGATACCTCCGGTTACGTCACCGCCGCCAAAACCTAACGATGCGGTCAGACTTTTGGCCACACTACGGCTCATCTCGGCAAAACGTACCTTCAACATTACTTGTTGAACGTCGCCGACGGACATCAAGTTCGAAACGCGGTCGGGTGCGTATCGTTCGGCCAGTTCCAGTGCACGGCTAAGTTTCGCGCTGCTTGAAACCACACCTGAAAGCACGATTCCGTCATTGGCGGTCCGGACTTCGATCTGCTCAGCCGGAAGAATCTGCCGCAGCCGCTCCTTAAACTCGGACACATCCGGAGACACGCGCACCCGAACGTTCGCCAGCAGGTTGCCCGCGCCGTCAAACAGGGTCAGCGTGGTCAGACCCGGTGTTTTGCCCAACACATAAATCGTACGATCCGAAAGCGACGAGATATCAGCGATGCCGGCATTGGCGATGCTGAGCTCGGCGAACGGTTCTTCGCTTTCCACGACAATTGCGCGGTTCATCGGAACGTCCAGCGTTTCCGCTGTGCCATTCTTCACCACGCGCAAAGTTTCAGCCCAGGCCGTTTGGCCGACCGGACCAACTGTAAGCGCCAACCCAAGCAGGGTTGCGCTGATCCAAGAACGTATTTTCATGTGACCTGCCTCTCCGATCACGCCTCGTTTTTTGGGTCTAATGCCCTATGCTGGGTAACACTGCGCGAATTACGAATTTATTGCAATAATCAATGGTTTCCGGAATTTTCCTTATGTGGACAATGCGCAACATCCAAAACGTAACAAGCCGCGCACATGGCGCGGCTTGCGGTCGTAAATCTCTGATTTACATCAGTTTGTACAAGGAATTTGGGTTTTGACGATCTCACCGCCGCGCCGCGTGTTCACGGTGCAGACCTTTTCTGTGACCGGGGCCGGAGCAGGAGCCGATTCCTTGAGGTTCAGCAATTTGCGCTGGTCCACTTCAACTGCAGTTGCGACCGTATCGTCCTGCACACCAACCAGGGCCAGTGACAACTGGCCAGTGTTCTGCGCCTGCGCCAAAGCCGCGATCTGTTCCGGTGTTGCAGCAACGGTCACGGTGCGCGCGATCGTCGCGCCGGTCAGGTCAGATCCGGCGGTCTGGTCCACTGCGATCAATTCGATGTTGGTCTGAATCAGGCGGGTGATTTGGTCACCGCCGCCTTCGAATTCTCGGCTGACAGAGCCGGTCCAATACACATCCACGCTGTCGCCTGGACGCAGAAAGCCGGAAACGCCCGACGAAACATCGACGCTGATAGCAAACGCGCGCATACCCTTTTCAATTCGGGAAACAAGGCCTGCTGCCTGGCCAGGCTTGGTGACCTTGACCTCCATCAGCGCTTCGTCTTTTTCCAACGCCCTTAGCACGAATCGATCACCTTTGGCGTCTTCGGGGAACAGTACTTCCATGTCCAAAAAGCTGCCTTCTGGAATGGCATCCTCGGGCCAGTTCACGATTCGAACATCATCCTCGACCAGCGGCTCGCCGTATTTCATGGCCCGGTTGGAAACGATGACGCCTACGGTTGGCACCGATTTGACGTTTGCCAGCGCATCCTTTGTGGCTTGGCGTTCACGGGCGAGCTGATCCTGGTGCTGAGCGATGTAGTCGCGAGCCATATAGACCGCACCCCCGGCCAAAGCTACCCCGGCAATCAGGACAAGTCCAAATACCAAACGCATTCGCGTCCCCTCGTTTTTCTTTTCCGTTTAGTTGCCGCAGAAACTACGACAAAGATCAGTTTTGGATAAAGGTAGATTGTGTCGAAAAAGGGGACAATATTTGAAATATTTTGCCTCCGTGGCTTTCGGGACAATCAAGGGCCGTATCGATCAGGGATCGGTTGCGCCGAATTTGACGCTGATCTCTTCAGCGACATCAACCTTGCTCAGGGCTGCGCCAGCTCTGGCATCCAGTTCTTTGACGGGTTGGCCAAAGTAAGCGTATACACCTGCGCCGATGCCCACGATCGCAGCTGTCAGCACGACCCAGTCAACAGTGACTGCCCCGTCTTCGTGCTCTATGAAAGTTTGGATTCTGTTCATCATGAAAGCGCCGGAGTTGGAGTTGTTGCAAAACAAATGGGGCCACGCCTGAACAGGCAAGGCCCCACAAAAGAATTTCTCAGACTAAGCTGTGGTTCCGATTACTTCGGGGTGATCGGAATATCGCTTGCAACGTTGGAGGCTGCGACATCCAGGGTCGAGCCAACGGCGTCTGCGATTGCTTTGGTACCATCACCAACTTGGGTGTAGGCAACGGCGGCCAGGCCAACAACAGCTGCGGTCAGAACAACCCAGTCAACAGTTACGGCGCCGTCTTCGTCTTTGCGGAAGTTCTTGATGAACTTGATCATGTTACGTCCCTCCTAAAGGATCAAAAAAGTCATTTAAACCTCGGCGTCTAACAGAGCTTTCTCTCTCAGTCCGCTCCCGACCGTCTCGGTATGGCATTATGTTTGCCTGTCTGGCATGGCAGGAATTGGGCCAAACACCGTCTTTTTTCTTCCGGGCTTAACTTTTTGGTAGTTTTATTTCTAACATATTGAAAATAAAGGTTTAAAAAATCACAAGGGAGGGCGCCCCATGTTGCCGCCGATGCAAAATTGCGGCAAATGAGGCGAAATTGCCCCAATTCGACGTGTTTTTCTGGCTTTTCAAAGGGATTCGCGCTTCAAAATGTTGAAAAGAAAAAGCACGAGGCAGGCAAATGAAACTCCGGGACGCAATGACCTGCGCCGGCATCTTGGCGCTGGTGGTGGCAGCACCAATGTCAGCTGTCGCAACCGAGACTGAACCCAGGGGCGTATATAAGAGAGTGAAGGCGCCAAAGCCTGGCACGCGGCCCAAGGTGACTGTTCAAATATCGCCCGAGGAACATGCGGCGGCCCCATACGCACCCAGCACCGGGGCTGAGATTTCCGTTCCCGAGGTTGCAACGCGCACAACAGCTGTCCCCCCAAGCGTTCCGGGCACAGGGCCAAAGAACAAGCCGGTCGGGTCATACAAAGCCTTCTGGGACAAAATTTCTCCGGCGCTCTCCGCATCGGGTGCGGGGCGGTTGAACGAAGCTATAAAAGCGTTGGCCGCGACCAATGTGGCCTCACCACGACTGCAGACTCTTCAGAACATCGCACAACAGCAGGGCATCGAGATCCTGCGCTCGACCGTGGGGACCAATGTTTCTCCGGCATTGGTGCTGGCCGTTATTTCTGTTGAATCCGCTGGTCGCGCGGATGCAGTCAGTTCTGCCGGGGCGCAGGGGTTGATGCAGTTGATGCCAGCAACCGCCAAACGATTTGGTGTTAAAGACAGCTTTAAGCCCTCTCAGAATATTTCGGGTGGGGTGAAATACCTGAACTGGTTGATGGAAGAATTTGGCAATGATCCGATTCTGGTGTTGGCCGGGTATAACGCGGGCGAAGGCGCGGTCCGCAAGCACAGTGGTGTGCCACCTTATGCCGAGACGCGCGACTATGTGCCTAAGGTCCTTGCGGCCTTTCAGATTGCCAAGGCCCTGTGTTCAACTCCGCCTGAGCTTATTTCGGACGGGTGCGTCTTCCAGACCCAGAACTGAAAAAGACCCGCCAGTAACGGCGGGCCATTTTGGTGTAAAGGATCAGTTGACGATCTTGGCTTCGGTGGCGGCGCGGATTTCGTCCTCGGTTACGCCCTCGGCAATTTCGACGATCTTCAGGCCACCTTCGACCACATCCAGAACACCCAGATTAGTGATGATGCGATCCACCACCTTCTTACCGGTCAGCGGCAGGGTGCATTTCTTCAGCAGTTTGGACTTACCGTGCTTGTTGGTGTGATCCATCACGACGATTACACGGCCCACGCCGGCCACAAGGTCCATCGCGCCGCCCATGCCTTTGACCAGCACGCCGGGAATCATCCAGTTGGCCAGATCACCTTCCTCGTCCACCTCCATCGCGCCCAGAACGGCTGCGGCGATCTTGCCGCCTCGGATCATGGCGAAAGAAGTCGCGCTGTCGAAGTAGGATGTGCGGGACAATTCGGTGATAGTCTGTTTGCCTGCGTTGATTAGGTCGGGGTCTTCCTCACCCTCGAACGGGAATGGTCCCATGCCCAGCATACCGTTCTCGGATTGCAGGGTGATGTCTTTGTCACCCACATAGTTCGCCACCAGCGTCGGGATGCCGATGCCGAGGTTTACATACATGCCGTCTTCCAGCTCTTGCGCCGCGCGGGCGGCCATCTGATTGCGATCCCAGGGCATTATGCGTCCTCCTTCTTGCGGGTGGTGCGCTGTTCGATGCGCTTTTCGTGATCGCCCTGAATAATGCGATGTACATAGATGCCGGGCAGGTGGATGCTGTCCGGGTCCAGCGAGCCGCGGGGTACGATTTCTTCGACCTCAGCGATGCAGATCTTTCCGCAGGTCGCGGCGGGTACGTTGAAGTTGCGGGCGGTCTTGCGGAAGATCAGGTTGCCGGTGTCGTCGGCTTTCCACGCCTTGACGATGGCCAGATCGGCGAAGATGCCCTCTTCCAGAATATAAGTCTCGCCGTTGAAGTCTTTGTGCTCTTTGCCCTCGGCAATCACGGTGCCCACGCCGGTCTTGGTATAGAAGCCGGGGATACCCGCACCACCGGCGCGCATCCGTTCGGCAAGGGTGCCTTGCGGATTAAATTCCAGCTCCAGCTCTCCGGCCAGGTACTGACGCATGAATTCGGCGTTTTCTCCGACGTAAGAGCTGATCATCTTTTTGACTTGCTTGGTCTGCAGCAGAATGCCGATCCCGAAATCGTCGACGCCCGCGTTGTTCGAGGCAAAGGTCAGGTCCTGAGCGCCCGAGTCCTTGATGGCCTCTAGCAGCAACTCGGGAATACCGCACAGGCCGAAACCGCCCGCGGCGATCATCATGCCGTCCGAAATCACTCCATCGAGCGCCTCGGTGGCATTGGCATAGACTTTCTTCATGGAAAACTCCCCCAATGACATGGTGATGGCGCAGGTTGTGCCGCCGCGTCACGGGGAAGTCAATGAAACCAAGGCGTAGGTGGTATTTCTACCTAGCCGACAGTCAGGTGGCCGCCTTTTTGGCCGTTTTCTTGGCGGCAGCTTTCTTCTTGGGGGTTGCTTTTTTCCTGGTGCCCTTTTTGGCCGCGCGCTCGTTGACCAATTCGATGGCCATTTCCTGCGTCACGTCTTCGGGCTTGATGTCCTTGGGAATGGTCGCGTTGACCTTTTCCCATTTCACATACGGCCCATAACGCCCGTCCAGAACCTGCATCGCACCGCCATCGGGGTGTTCGCCCAATTCTTTCAACGCTTTGGCTGCTGCGCGACGGCCCCGCCCGGGGTTGGCGCGCTTTTCGGCCAGCATTTCAACCGCGCGGTTCATGCCGATCTCGAACACGTCGTTGGGGTCTTTGAGGTTGGCATAAACCGGTTTGGCCTCATCCGCCAGCTGATGCATCAGATAAGGACCAAACCGCCCGAAGTTCGAGCTGATCATGCCGCCCTCGGGGTGTTCGCCGATCTGTCGGGGCAGGGACAGCAGGGTCAGAGCCTTGTCCAGATCCATGTCATCCTTGCTCCACCCGCGCGGCAGAGACGCACGCGGCGGTTTCTTGTTCTCGGGCGTCGGTTCGCCCCGCTGGACATATGGCCCAAACCGACCGGATTTCAGCCAGATCTCATCGCCAGCATCTTCGCCCAGCAGACGTTCATCGCCCTCGGCACCTTCACCGGCAATGGGGCGCGTGTATGTACACTCCGGATAGTTGCCACAACCAACGAAACCACCAGTGCGCGAGGTTTTCAGGTGCAATTGGCCCACGCCGCATTTCGGACAGACGCGCGGGTCGGACCCATCCTCGCGCGGCGGATACAGCTGTGGCGCCAGCGCTTCGTCCAGCTTGTCCAGAACTTCGGAAATGCGCAGTTCGGACGTCTCACCAATGGCGGCCGAGAAATCGCGCCAGAACTTGCTCAGCAACTCCTTGTAGTCACGACCACCCGCGCTGACGTCGTCCAGCTGTTCCTCAAGATTGGCAGTGAATTCATAGCCCACGTATTGCCGGAAGAAATTCAGCAGGAAGATCGTGACGATCCGTCCCTTTTCCTCGGGGATCAGCCTGTTCTTGTCCTTGCGCACATACTCCCGGTCCTGAATCGTGGTCACGATCGAGGCGTAGGTCGAGGGGCGCCCGATGCCCAGCTCTTCCATGCGCTTGACCAAGGTGGCCTCGGTGTAACGCGGCGGCGGTTGGGTGTGGTGTTGCAAGGCTAGAACAGCCTCGTTGTCCGATAGGAGGGCGGCCTTGTCCTCCGCCTTCGCGAACTGATCTTTCAGAGAGGTTTTGGCGAACGGCGCCGGATCGCCCTGCATGATCTGCGGCAGGCGCTTTTCGTCGTCGTCAGAGACGTCATCGCGACCTTCTTCATAAACGCGCATGAACCCGTCGAACAGAACCACCTGACCGGTTGCGCGCAGGCCGACCTGGCCATCGGCGCTGCCAATCTCGACCGTCGTCCGCTCCAACCGGGCGGCGGCCATCTGGCAGGCGATGGTGCGTTTCCAGATCAGGTCATACAGTCGGCGCTGATCCTCATCCGTGACCTTCAGTGCCTTGGCGTCGCGCGACATATCCGTCGGACGGATACACTCGTGGGCTTCCTGCGCGTTCTTGGCCTTGTTCTTGTACATGCGCGGGCTGTCAGGCACGTATTCCGCGCCATATCGCTCGGTAATCGCGTCGCGCGTGGCTGCGACGGCTTCGGGCGCCATGTCGATGCCATCGGTCCGCATATAGGTAATGTAACCCGCCTCATACAGCCGCTGTGCCACCTGCATCGCGTGCCGCGCGCCCATACCGAACTTGCGGCTGGCTTCCTGCTGCAGGGTCGAGGTCATAAACGGCGCGCTGGGATTGCGGGCGGCGGGTTTGGCCTCGACCGATGTGACGCTGAGCGCGCGGCTGGAGATTGCCTGAACCGCCAGTTCCGCCTGCGTGGCGTTCGCCAGATCGTGTTTGTCCAGTTTTCTTCCGGCCAGAGTGACAAGCCGCGCTTCGTAGGTCTGACCGCGCGGAGTTTCGAATAGGGCGCGCACCGACCAGTATTCAACCGGCTTGAACGCCTCAATCTCCATCTCGCGCTCGACAATCAGACGCAGGCAAACCGATTGCACCCGGCCCGCCGATTTCGCGCCCGGCAATTTGCGCCACAAAACCGGAGACAGGTTGAAGCCTACCAAATAATCGAGTGCGCGGCGGGCCAGATAAGCCTCGACCAGAGGCATATCGACCTCACGCGGGTTCTGCATCGCCTCGGTCACCGCGTCTTTGGTGATGGCGTTGAAGGTGACCCGGCTGACCGGAGTGTCCTTCTTGATCGAGCGCCGCTTGGTCAGCGCCTCCTGAAGGTGCCAGCTGATCGCCTCGCCTTCTCGATCGGGGTCAGTGGCCAGGATCAGGGCGTTGTCTTCCTTCAGCGCGTCAGCGATGGCTTTGACGTGCTTGCGGCTGTCATTGCCGACTTCCCATTTCATCGCAAATTCATGCGCGGGATCGACCGATCCGTCCTTGGGCGGCAGGTCCCGCACATGGCCATAAGACGCCAAAACCGTGTAGTCGGGGCCAAGATACTTATTGATTGTCTTGGCTTTTGCCGGGGATTCTACAACAACTACAGGCATTTAAGGGAAAACCTCGCTCGACGAATTGGGCGCCTTCTATGATCGTGCAAAATGTGTAGGGCAAGAGCGAATTGTCAATGCGTTCCTTCAAAAACCGAAATTAGACGGCAATTTCAGCGTGCTAGAAGTGAAAATACCCGTGCGTCACGCGAAAGTGCGTCAGGCCGTCAGGGACAGCAAACCGCCGGGCTGGCGCTGAACTCGCCCTTCCAGTTCCAGATCGACCAAAGCCGGACCAATCTCGCCCGCAGTGGCGGAGATGTCGCGGATCAACTGGTCTTCGGCTATCGGTGACGGTCCCAGCCGGGCCAGTATCTCATCATGTAATGCTGCACTCGAGGGGGCCTGTTCCACAGATGCTTCAGGCAGCGAGGCCTCAAACAAGTCTGCCTGCTGCTGCGGCAGCGCTTCGATTACGTCTTCGGCGGACCGCACCAGGGTGGCCCCGTCGCGGATCAAAAGGTTGCATCCGGCCGCACGGGCATCAAAGGGGTGGCCGGGTACAGCCAGAACCTCGCGGCCCTGATCCAAGGCGTCCCGCGCGGTGATCAGGCTGCCGGATTTAGCGGCGGCTTCAACCACGACAACCGCCTGAGCCAGCCCCGAGATGATCCGGTTGCGGCGCGGAAAGTGCCGTGCTTGCGGGGTCACGCCCATCGGTTGCTCGGACACGCGCAGCCCCGATTGGGCGATCTCTCTGGCCAGATCGGTGTTTTCTGCTGGGTAGATTACGTCCACGCCGCCAGCCATGACAGCAACAGTGCCGGTATCCAATGCTGCCATATGTGCAGAGGTGTCGATTCCGCGCGCTAACCCTGACACAACGATATACCCTTGCTTTCCAAGGTTGACCGCCAACCCACGCGCCATCCGTGCACCCAGTGACGAACAGTTTCGCGCCCCGACCATCGCAATGCAGGGTTTACGCAGCAAAGACACATCTCCAATCGCCCACAACATCGGAGGGGCATCCGACAAGTTATTCAAGGCATCAGGAAAATCAGCGGACCCAAGGCACAAAAGCCGCGCATTTGCGGCTTTTGCGGCCTTGAGTTCCGCCTCAATCACGCCGGGCGGGCAAATTTCATACCCTTCAATTCCGGCTGCACGTGCCATTTCAGGCAGCGCGGCCAGCGCGTTCTGCGCCGAACCATGTTCGCGCAACAGCCGACGAAACGTCGCCGGACCGACCTTGCGCGAGCGCAACAGACGAAGCCAGGAAAACCGATCCTCTTCCGTGGTGGGTGGGAGTGTGGGGTGATAGGAAGAAAGCTGCTCTTCGGTCATCCGTTGCTCCGCCTGATTGCAGAACTGGTTTACGGCTGCAGGGGTTAACAGCTTGTGAATCCTGTCAAATTATTCGGATAATTTTCGGGGCTTTATGTGCGAAACTTTGTAATAACCTGATTTTAAAGCGCAAAATAATGGCGCCCACTTGAGGTGTGAATCAAGCAGGCGCGAAAAAACCAAACTTCCAATGGCTAGGCGTTAACCATCGCTGGGGCGATTCTCTGTCAGGCTGCTGATCCGCCGACCGTCAGACCATCCAGCAGAACTGTAGGCTGACCGACACCTACCGGCACCCATTGACCGTCCTTGCCACAGGTTCCCATGCCCGGATCCAGTGCCATGTCGTTGCCCAAGCCGCGGATGCGGTTCAGTGCGGATGGCCCGTCGCCGATCAGTGTAGCGCCTTTGACCGGCGCGCCGATTTTACCGTTTTCGACACGGTAGGCTTCGGTGCAGGAAAACACGAACTTGCCGTTGGTAATATCCACCTGACCGCCGCCAAAACCCACGGCCCAGATGCCGTCTTTAATACCTGCAACCAAAGAGGCAGGATCGTCGTTCCCGCCCAGCATCACCGTATTGGTCATGCGCGGCATGGGATTGTGCGCATAGCTCTGTCGCCGCCCGTTGCCGGTAGGTGTAACCCCCATCAATCGGGCGTTCTGCCTGTCCTGCATATAGCCGGTCAGAATGCCGTCCTCGATCAGCACGGTCCGCGAACTTGGCGTGCCTTCGTCATCCACCGTAATCGAGCCGCGCCGGTTCGCGATGGTGCCGTCATCGACGACTGTCACGCCTTTGGATGCAATCTGCTGGCCCATTAGTCCGGCAAAGGCTGAACTTCCTTTGCGGTTGAAATCGCCTTCCAGCCCATGCCCGATGGCCTCGTGCAGCAGGATGCCGGGCCAGCCGGGGCCAAGGGCGACCTCCATCACACCGGCCGGGGCAGGGACGGCGTCCAGATTGACCAGCGCGATCCGCAGCGCCTCGCGGGCTTTGTCCTGCCAATCAGAGGGATCAATCAGCCCGTCCAGACCCACGCGACCTCCACCACCTGCCGAGCCACTTTCGCGGCGGCCGTTCTGTTCAACTATGACCGAGATATTCAGGCGGGTCATCGGACGCACATCGCGCACCAGAACACCATCTGGGCGCAGGATTTCGACCTCTTGCACGGCGGCGGCAATGGTGGCGCTGACCTGTACGACGCGCGGGTCAAGGTCGCGGGTGTAGGCATCTATCTCGCGCAGGGTTTCGATCTTGACCGGGAAGCTGGCGGATTCGATCGGGTCTTCGTCCGTATAAAGTCGCGTATTTGTAGGGCGCGGTGCTTCTGCCAATGTACCGCCACCGTCGCCCACAGCCAGGCGGGCGGTTTCTGCTGCCCGTTTCAGCGCGGGAATAGAGACGTCGGTAGAATGGGCATATCCTGCAACCTCACCTTGAACGGCGCGCAGGCCGAACCCTTCGGATGCGTCATAGGATGCGGTCTTCAAACGCCCGTCATCAAAGACCAGAGATTCGGACTTTCGCCGTTCTACGAACAGTTCTCCGTCTTCCGCCCCGGCAGTAGCAGACTGCAAAACCGCGAGCGCTTCGTCCTGCGGAAGAGCGCTTTCAAAGGGGCGAAACGGGTCGTTGGGCATCACTTGGTACCTTTCGGGTTTGATCCAGATCAAAAATAGCGTCTGTTTGACGCAAGCATTTTGCTTTATCTAGCATCAGGAATATGGTTTTTAACTTCGCCAAAGACAACGGGAGAGGTGCGACCGATTCACACCTTTTCGCCAGGGACGCAAAGATCAAACGATCAGGACAGAAAATGAAGAATGCTTTGATGCTTTCGGGGTTCATGACAGCCCTCTCCAGCCTTCCCGCCATGGCTCAGGAGCTTGAGATTATTGGCAAACCGGTTGACGGCGGCTTGGGTTTCCAGCCCGCGGCCACCAGTCTTGCCGACGGGATTCAGCGGCTGGACAGCATGATTCTGGTGATCATCACCGCGATCTGCCTGTTCGTGGCTGCGCTGCTGGTCTATTGCATCGTGCGTTACAACCAGCGTGCGAACCCGACACCGGCGCGCTTCTCGCACTATACCCCGGTTGAAATCGCCTGGACGTTGGGCCCGATCTTGATTCTGGTCTTTATCGGCGCCTTCTCGTTGCCGGTTCTGTTCAAGCAGCAGGAAATTCCCGAGGGCGATGTTGTGATCAAGGTGGTGGGCAACCAGTGGTACTGGACCTACGAGTATGTCGATCACGATTTTGCATTCGACAGCTACCTGCTGGGCCACCCGGCCACGCTGGACGAAGGTTCGCGCCCGGGTGATGCGGATGTTACTCCGTTTGTTCTGGATGACGCCATGCGCGCCAAGCTGGCCGATGCCGGTTACAGCGATGACGAATGGCTGCTGGCCACCGACACCGCCGTTGTCGTACCGGTCGGCAAGGTCATCGTGATGCAGGTCACCGCCTCCGACGTGATCCACTCGTGGACCATCCCGTCCTTCGGCGTAAAGCAGGACGGTGTACCGGGTCGTCTGGCGGAACTGTGGTTCCAGGCCGACAAGGAAGGTGTCTATTTCGGCCAGTGCTCGGAACTGTGCGGCAAAGACCACGCCTATATGCCGATCACGGTCAAAGTGGTCAGCGAAGAGGCGTATGAGCAATGGCTGCAAGGCGCTCTGGAAGAGTATGCAGGCCAGCCTGCTGCCTATCAGGTTGCCTCGAACTGAGCCTGCCAAGGCTTAGGTAAACACTCGCAGGCTGCGCGGGGATCGCGCGGCTTTGGCCCCCAGAAGGACCGGACATGAGCGACGCAAGCATCAATGCCAGCACTGTGACCGCCACGGCGCGCGCGGACGAGGCCAGTTTTGGCGACTATTTCGCCCTGTTGAAACCGCGCGTGATGTCTCTGGTTGTGTTTACCGCTCTGGTCGGTCTGCTGGCTGCGCCGGTACAGGTACATCCGTTTGTGGGCTTTTGTGCCATCCTGTTCATCGCCATCGGTGGTGGCGCGTCCGGCGCGCTGAACATGTGGTGGGATGCGGATATCGACAAGGTGATGAAACGCACGAAACGTCGCCCGATCCCGTCCGGTAAGGTCGATGAGGGTGAAGCTCTGGCGCTTGGACTGGCGCTTTCCGGCCTGTCCGTGATCATGCTGGGGCTGGCGACAAATTGGTTCGCCGGTGCCTTTCTGGCTTTCACCATCTTTTTCTACGTGGTCGTCTATACTATGTGGCTGAAGCGCTCGACGCCTCAGAACATCGTGATCGGCGGCGCAGCCGGGGCATTCCCGCCGGTGATCGGCTGGGTGGCCGCCACCGGGTCGATGACGCTGGAACCGTGGTTGATGTTCGCGCTGACCTTCATGTGGACGCCGCCGCATTTCTGGGCGCTGGCGCTGTTCATGCGTTCGGACTATGACGATGCGGGCGTGCCGATGCTGACCGTAACCCACGGTCGCCGCGCGACACGCTGGCATATTCTGGTCTATACTGCGTTGTTGGCCGCGCTGGCAGTTGGCACCGCATTTTCGGGCATTGGCGGCCCGATCTATCTGACTGTTGCGGTGGTGATGAACGCTCTGTTCCTGCGCGGTGCGTGGCAGATCTCGCGTCGGACCGAGGACGACGCAGAGGAGGACAATTTCAGGGTCGAGCGCGCTTTCTTCAAGCTGTCACTGCTCTACCTGTTCCTGCACTTCGGTGCGATTCTGGCCGAAGCGCTGTTGAAACCCTATGGCTTGGGAGGATGGTCATGAGCCTGCGCAAAGGCCACGAACTGCATGAACGCCGCTTTAGCCGAAATCTGGGGGTTGGCCTGACATTGGCGGCCTTCATCGTGATCATCTTCGGCCTGACCATCGTCAAAGTCTCAGGCACAAGCCTGGGTGTGCCGGCGCAGGAGGTGCAGAACTGATGGCATTGACCGGTCCACAGAAAACGGTGGCGCAGACGGTGGGTGTGGTTGTCTTGATGGGCAGCCTGGCCTGGGCCGCTGTCCCGTTCTACGACTGGTTCTGCCGCGTCACCGGTTTTGGTGGCACCACCGGCGTTTCCGCACAGGCGCCCGAGGATATTCTGGACCGCACCGTGACCGTCCGCTTTGACGCCTCGAAGGCCAAGGACATGGCTTGGGAGTTCAAGCCCGTCGAGCGCGAGATGGAAGTGCGCATCGGTGAGACCGGGTTGGCCTTCTATGAGGCCTATAACCCGACCGACCGACCGATTGCAGGGCAGGCGTCCTATAACGTCGCGCCTTATTCGGCCGGTGGGTATTTTCAGAAAATCGCCTGTTTCTGCTTTGAAGAGCAGGTGCTGAAGCCCGGTGAACGGGTTCAGATGCCGGTAACTTTCTTCGTCGAACCTGAAATGGTCGAGGATCTTGAAGCCAAGTATGTGCATACGATCACTCTGTCGTATACATTTTATGAAATAGACCTGCCCGAGGGCTACGCCGCCCTTGAAACGCAGGCAGATACAAACACGAACTAACGCCTGTAGGTGAGGGACGCTGATGGCACACGCTAAAAACCATGATTATCACATTCTGACCCCGTCGATCTGGCCGCTATTTGGCGCGGTCGGCGGCTTTGTGATGCTGTTCGGAGCTGTCCTCTGGATGCACGGCATCACTTCGTTCATGTTCTGGGCCGGTCTGGTGGCAGTTCTCTACACCATGTTTGCATGGTGGTCCGAAGTGGTGGCCGAAAGCCGCGCGGGCGATCACACACCGGTTGTTCGTATCGGCTTGCGCTATGGTTTCATCCTGTTCGTGATGTCCGAGGTGATGTTCTTTTTCGCCTGGTTCTGGTCGTTCTTCAAACATCGCATGTACCCGATGTACGATTATGCAGGAACTGAGTACATACAGCCGGATATCCACGCGGTTGATCCGTTCCACCTGCCGCTGATCAACACTCTGGTTCTGCTGCTGTCGGGGTGTGCCATTACCTGGGCGCACCATGCTCTGGTCCATGGCAATGATCGCAGGGCGCTGGTGCAGGGTCTGGCCATCGGTATCGCTCTGGGCATCGCATTTACCTTCCTGCAGGGCTTTGAATATTATGAACTGCTGGCCCATGAAGGTTGGAAATTCGGTGGCGATCAGTTCTATTCGAACTTCTTCATGGCCACTGGTTTCCACGGTGCGCATGTGATCATCGGCACCATCTTCCTTTCGGTTTGTCTGATCCGGGCTCTGCGTGGTGACTTTACCCCCGAAAAGCACGTCGGGTTCGAGGCCGCGGCCTGGTACTGGCACTTCGTTGATGTTGTGTGGCTGTTCCTGTTCTTCGCCGTCTACATCTGGGGTCAAGCGCCACTGATGTAACGCCGGTTGGGCTGTTCAATTGCAAAAGCCGCCCTTTGGGGCGGCTTTTTCTCAATTAGGTAGCAAGATTGCGCCCCATACAATTGCGTGGTTGCAATTCGGTCCGCGTGCCCCTTAACAAGACGCCGGTTCCGGATTTGCAACATGGTCTATAGATGCGCCGCATTCTCTTTTTGATGATTTTCGGTCTTGCCGGCTTGGGTGTGTTGCTCTGGCTGGGCATCTGGCAAGTGCAGAGGTTGGCGTGGAAACAGGAAGTGCTGTCGGACATCGAGGCCAGGATTGAGGCGAAGCCTGTGGGCTTGCCACGGGATATCTCGCCAGAGCGAGACAGATATTTGCCGGTGACGGTGGCCGGAGAAATGGAGCCGGGAGAAATCCATGTTCTTGTTTCGGTCAAGCAGGTTGGGGCGGGGTATCGGATCATTCAATCCTTCAGCACGGAAGCCAGGACCATTCTTGTGGACCGGGGTTTTGTGCAGACGACTGCCAAGCAGGCTGATCGCTTAACCGGGCCGATGGAGGTTACTGGCAATCTGCACTGGCCGGACGAGATCGACGGTTACACGCCCGAACCAGACATTGACGACAACATTTGGTTTGCCCGGGACGTGCCCAATCTGGCTGCGGCCCTGGGGGCCGAGCCTGTACTGTTGATCGCCCGATCGGAAACGGACCCGGGTGTTACGCCTCTGCCGGTGGATACGGCGGGCATTCCCAACGATCATCTGCAATACGCAATCACATGGTTTGGTCTGGCTCTGGTCTGGGCCGCGATGACCGGCTATTTCCTGTGGCGCAGTCGCGCCCCTTCTGAAAGTGAAGAGCAATGAAATACATCTCGACCCGTGGCCAAGCGCCTGAACTGACCTTTGAAGAGGCGATGCTGACCGGGCTGGCCCGTGACGGCGGCCTGTACCTGCCTGCCGAGATCCCGGTGATGTCGCAGGACGAGATCGCGGCGCTGGCCGGTCTGCCCTACGAGGAAATCGCGTTCCGCGTGATGTGGCCCTTTGTCAGCGGTTCGTTCGCCGAGGATGAGTTCAAGGCCATCATTGCCCGCGCCTACGAAGGGTTTGGTCACGACGCGCGCGCGCCGCTGAAGCAACTGAGCGAAAATCACTTCCTGCTGGAATTGTTCCACGGGCCGACGCTGGCGTTCAAAGATTTTGCGATGCAGCTGATCGGCCAGCTGTTTCAGGTGGCCCTGAAGCGCCGCGGTGAACGTGTGACCATCGTTGGCGCGACCAGCGGTGACACTGGCTCGGCGGCGATTGAGGCGTTCCGGGGGCTGGACGCGGTGGACGTGTTCATCCTGTTCCCGCATGGCCGCGTGTCCGAAGTACAGCGCCGCCAGATGACGACGCCTGCGGACAGCAATGTGCACGCGTTGGCCGTGGATGGCGATTTCGACGATTGTCAGGCCGCGCTGAAAGACATGTTCAACGATTTCGACTTCCGCGATGGAGTGAAACTGGCCGGGGTGAACTCGATCAATTTTGCGCGGGTTCTGGCGCAGATCGTCTATTACTTTTCGGCTGCTGTCAGCCTCGGCGCGCCGCACCGCAAGGTGAGCTTCACCGTTCCCACCGGCAATTTCGGCGACATCTTTGCGGGCTATCTGGCCAAACGCATGGGGCTGCCCATCGACCGTCTGGTGGTGGCGACCAACCAGAACGATATCCTGCATCGCTGCCTGTCGGGCGAGGGGTATTTCAAGGGCGACACCATCCCTTCGATCAGCCCGTCGATGGATATTCAGGTCAGCTCGAACTTTGAGCGTGCGCTGTATTATGCCTATGGCGAGGATGGCGGCGCCGTGGCGCAGCTGATGGATGAACTCAAGACCGGAGGTTTCAACGTCAGCCAGGGTGCAATGGAAGCCCTGCGCGAGAGCTTTGACTCGGGCCGTGTGTCCGAGGATGAAACTTTGGAGACCATCAAGCACACGCTGGATCATAGTGCCGAGCTGGTCTGCCCGCACACCGCCGTGGGTATCAAGGTTGCCGAAGAACAGCGCGCGGTGGCGGTTCCCATGATCACATTGGCCACCGCACACCCGGCGAAATTCCCGGCGGCGGTCGAGAAGGCAAGCGGCGAACATCCGCCTCTTCCCTCTCGCATGTCTGATCTGTATGAACGTCCGGAACGGGTGACCCGCATTGCCAACGATCTGGGTGCCCTTGAGGATCATATCAGAAGGCACATCGCTGAGTGACAGTCAGACAAGACCAACTGAAGAACGGGTTTCGTATCGTCAGTGAAAACATGCCGGGGCTGCAATCTGCGGCCATCGGCATTTGGGTGACCGCCGGCGGGCGGCATGAGCGGATCGAGCAGAACGGGATTGCGCATTTCCTTGAGCATATGGCGTTCAAGGGCACCGAGCGGCGTTCTGCGCTGCAAATCGCCGAAGCGATCGAGGATGTGGGCGGGTACATCAACGCCTATACCTCGCGCGAGGTGACGGCCTATTACGCGCGGGTTCTGAAAGACGATGTGGCGCTGGCGATGGATGTGATCGGCGACATCGTTCTGAACCCGATCTTTGATCCGCGCGAGATCGAGGTCGAGCGCGGCGTGATCTTACAGGAAATCGGCCAGGCTTATGACACGCCCGATGACGTGATCTTTGACTGGTTGCAAGAGCAGAGCTATCACGATCAGCCGTTGGGCCGCACCATTCTTGGCCCGACCGAGCGGGTGAGTGCTTTCTCGCGCGAGGACCTGTCGGGATTCGTGGCCGAGCATTACGGCCCCGAGCAGATGATCCTGTCGGCTGCTGGCGCCGTGGATCATGACCAACTGATGAAAATGGCTGAAGAGATGTTTGGCTATCTACAGCCGAGCAGGGGCCTTATCCCCGAAGCAGCACAGTTCACAGGTGGCGAAGCGCGGCAGGAGAAAGAGCTGGAACAGGCGCATTTCGCGCTGGCGTTGGAAAGCCCGGGCTATCGCGACGATGCGATCTATACGGCACAGATTTACTCGACTGCATTGGGCGGGGGTATGTCCTCGCGCCTGTTTCAGGAAGTGCGGGAAACCCGCGGGCTCTGCTACACGATCTTCGCGCAAACCGGGGCCTATGCGGATACCGGGACGACGACGATCTATGCAGGGACCTCCGCCGATCAGGTAGCGGAACTGGCGACAATCACTATCGACGAGATGAAGCGCGCCGCCGAGGACATGAGCCCCGAAGAGGTTGCTCGTGCGCGTGCCCAGATGAAGGCTGGAATGCTGATGGGGCTGGAAAGCCCGTCGAACCGGGCGGAACGTCTGGCGCGGTTGGTGCAGATCTGGGGCCGAGTACCCTCGCTTGAGGATACCGTCGCCAAGATCGATGCGGTCAGCACCGAGGACGTGCGTGCCTTTGCCGAAGACATGGCCGTAAAGGCCCCGGCAGCGCTGGCCCTTTATGGTCCGGTTTCCGGTGCACCCACCTTGGCTGAATTGCAGGAGAGGCGCGCGGCGTGATGCTGTTGGGCAGACGCAAGCTGAAACTCGAAACCGAGCGCCTGAGCCTGCGCCCGCCCGTGCATTCCGACTTCAATGACTGGGCGGCGCTGCGGCGTGCGTCCAAGGAATTCCTGACCCCGTGGGAGCCGGTCTGGGCCAAGGATCACCTGAGCCGGAAATCCTTTACCAATCGGGTCTATTGGGCGCAGAGGTCGGTTTCCAGCGGCACCGCGATCCCTTTGTTCCTGTTCCGCCGATCTGACGATGTGCTGCTGGGCGCAATCACCTTGGACAATGTGCGTCGCGGTCCGGCACAGGCAGGGACGCTGGGGTATTGGACCGGTGAGGCCTTCGCCCGCAACGGGTATATGCGCGAGGCGATCGGGGCCGTGGTGCACCACGCCTTTACCCGTCTGGACCTGAGCCGGATCGAGGCTGCCTGTCTGCCGGAAAACAAGCCGTCCCGCGGGTTGCTGGAAAGCTCGGGCTTCAAATACGAGGGCGTGGCGCAGTCTTATCTGCAGATCAACGGGCGCTGGCGGACGCATGTCTTGTACGCCAGCCTGCGATCGGACCGGCGCGGAAAGACTGACGCAGGGTAGGGCGTGGCGCGGGCAAGGAAGCCGATGGTCTGGATCAGCCATGCAATGATGAGCGTTTCAAAAATCAAAGGGTTTGAAGCTGACCTAGTCCTGAGTGACAGTAAACGCGCTATCGAGGCGATGACCCGGAATAAGCTTGGAGAAGTTCAGCCAGACGAAATTTTCCCAAAAGAATTACATGCAAAATGCAAAGACAAAAAGGAAGGGAAGCAACCCCACCTATTCATGGTTGGAGGTTTTTGGGCGGTTTCTTCTTACTGTGCCGCTGTTTTGCGTCAATTCGATCTGGGTGAGGGAAAGCTCTATCCAGCGAAACTGCTTCAACATGACCGTACCAAGCCCGTTGAAGGCGAGTACTTCTGTTTGAACTTTGGTGCGCAGAAGACGGCCGTTCTTACGGATCAGCCACCACGCATAGATTAGCCTAGCGCGAACCATGACGTCTGGGAGCCTATGGCGTGCAGGACAAGGATATCGCTGTCTCGTCGAACGCTTAGGAAGGACTGGGTCTTTGGATGGACACGCGGTTGCACCGCGCTTTTTTTGTGAGTGATCCGTTGGTACAAGCCTTACGCGTAGCGAAGGTTTCTCGCCCATACGCGCTGCGCAAGTGCGTCGTCATCTAAGACTGCCGCTATGACCAGCCCCGTGTTTTCGCTGACCCACCATTTGCAGGGGTGACTTAACTGCGCGCTGCGCTACACTTCCCTCATGCGCTGGATTGTTGCGGCATTGATGGTGATTTCGGGCGGGGCTGCGGCGCAAGAGCGGCGACCGAGCCATTGTATAGCCATCGCGGATGCTGCGCCTGGAATCGAGTATGTTCACAAGGCCGCGTGGCAGGACCCGATACCCGAGTATTCAGTTCGGATCAGCTATATCGCACACGCCTCGTTTCTGATCCAGACGCGCGGCAGGTTGAACGCGGTGACCGATTTCACCGGCTTTATCGGCAGCGCTGATCTGATCCCGGATGTGGTCACCATGAACCACGCGCACAGCACCCATTGGACCGCGCATCCCGATCCGGCCATTCCGCATGTACTGCCCGGCTGGGGAGATTTCGGGCAGGGGATCGAGCATCACCTTGATCTGGGTGAGATGCTGGTGCGCAATGTCTCGACCGATATCCGGTCCCCCTATGGCGGGGTCGAAGAGCGTGGCAATTCGATCTTTGTGTTTGAGATCGAAGGGCTGTGTATCGGTCACCTAGGGCATCTGCATCATGTGCCGTCGGACGAACAGTTTGCTGCCTTGGGGCGGTTGGATGTGGTGATGGCCGCAGTGGATGGCGGCACGACCATGCCTCTGCCCGAAATGATCTCGGTTTTGAGGCGGCTGAAAAGCTCGGTCATTATCCCGATGCACTGGTTTTCCGGCTTTTCGCTGGACCGGTTTCTGGTTGATATCCGCAATGACTTCCCGGTCGAGCGTAATGGTGTCTCGGAACTGACCGTATCGCTGAAGACGCTTCCGGACCGACCCACCGTAGTGGTGCTGGAGCCGCGCTATCTGATTGAATTGGAATAGGGCTTGTGGGGGTAAGGCTGCTTGGGCAAGGAATGGGTATGATACTGAATCCTGCCGATGAGACCCTTGCCAAACTGATCCGGGCCGATCTGGGCGGCGATATCCTGCGCCCTGTCACCGAACGTTACTTGGAGGAACCGCGTCGCCGGTTTGCCGGGCAGGCGGGGCTGCTTGCCCTGCCGCGAACAGTTGAGGACGTGTCTGCATTGGTCCGACTGGCCTCGGAAGCGCGGGTTCCGGTTGTACCCTATGGCGGTGGCACCGGGCTGGTGGGCGGGCAGGTCATGCCCGAGGGGCCTGCGCCGCTGTTGATCTCGCTGGAGCGGATGACGGCGATCCGGGCGGTGTACCCGACCGAGAACATTCTGATCGCCGAGGCGGGTGCCATTCTGGCCGATGTTCAGGCCGCAGCTGAGGACGCCGACCGGCTGTTCCCCCTGGCGCTGGCGGCGCAGGGATCATGCCGGATCGGTGGGAACCTCGCCACCAATGCGGGCGGGGTGAACGTTCTGCGCTATGGCAATGCGCGCAATCTGTGTCTGGGGTTGGAGGTGGTTTTGCCCAACGGTGAGATCTGGCACGGGCTAAGCCGCTTGCGCAAGGACAACACTGGGTATGATCTGCGCAACCTGTTGATCGGGTCCGAGGGGACGCTGGGGATCATCACGGCGGCCTCTCTGCATCTGTTTCCTCGGCCCGAAGCGGTGGGAACCGCGATGCTACAGATCACGTCGCCTGAGTCCGCGATCGAGTTGCTGGCGCTGGCGCGGGACCAGTTGGGTGATGCGGTCAGCACGTTTGAGCTGATCCACCGGCAGGGGCTGCAATTCCTGACCGAGGTGCTGCCGGATGTGCGGCAACCCTTTGTGACCCAGCCGGAATGGTGCGTGCTGATCGAAATAGGGCTGTTTGCCGGGCACGCACCGTCGGAGGCGCTGGAAACGCTTTACGCCGCGGCGGACAAGGCTGGATTGGTTGGTGATGCGGTCATCGCGCAGAGCGAGGCGCAGCGTATGGACCTCTGGGCCGTGCGCGAACGCATCCCCGAGGCGAACCGTTTGATCGGGTCGGTGTCGAGCCACGATATCTCAATCCCGATCTCGCGGATTCCCGAGTTTATTGGTCGTGGTGCCGAAGTGGTGGCAGGGCTTGGCCCATTCCGCATCAATTGCTTTGGGCATATGGGGGACGGCAATCTGCACTACAACATTTTTCCGCCGCTGGGCCATGACCGGTCAGAATTCGATGGGCAAAGGCAGGCTGTAAAGCACGCCGTGCATGATCTGGTTAACGCGTTCGACGGGTCCGTCAGTGCCGAGCACGGGGTCGGACGGCTCAAAGCCGGTGATTTGGAGACATACGGGGACGCGACAAAGTTGGCTGCCATGCGCACCATCAAAACGGCGCTGGACCCTTTGGGGATCATGAACCCAGGCGCGGTTCTAAGGTGAAGGCGCGGCCCTTGGCCGTGTCGGACCGCGCCGAAGCATTTACGAGCCCGGCAGGATGACCTTGTCGATGACGTGTATCACGCCATTCGAGGTCTCGATATCGGCCTGAACGACGTTAGCGTCATTCACCTTCACACCGTTGTCCAGATCGATCGTGATGTCCCCGCCCTGAACCGTGGCTGCGGTCATATCGTCGGACAGATCGCCCGACATCACTTTGCCGGGCACCACGTGATAGGTCAGAACCGCGACCAGCTGATCCTTGTTCTCGGGCATAAGGAGCGTTTCCACAGTGCCTTCGGGCAGGGCCGCGAAAGCGTCATCCGTGGGGGCGAACACGGTGAACGGGCCTTCACCCTTCAGCGTGTCCACCAGATCGGCGGCCTGAACAGCAGCGACGAGGGTTTCAAAGCTGCCGGCACCGACGGCGGTGTCGACGATATCCTTGGAGTGAACATCAGCGAAAGCGGGTGTGCCGACGAGCAGGCTGGCCACACCGGCGTAAGCGAGTTTGCGAAACATGATACAAATCCCTTGTTGAAATGCCTCAAGCGGCATCAACAGGGGTACGGGTTCCCCTCACAACAAGATCACTGAATGTGTCTTTGGGATCGGGTTGATATTGGGCTAAACCGCGCTAAGCCCGCTTAGCCTCGGACATCCACTCACAAATTTGTGACCGCAAAGTGCCTACAGCCCTTCGAATTCGCACAAAATATGCACGTCCATGCCCATGTCTTCCAGCACCTTGCGGCCGCCCAGTTCCGGCAGGTCGATAATGAAGGAGCATGAGACGATCTCACCGCCCAAGCGTTCGATCAACTTGATCCCGGCGGCGGCTGTACCTCCGGTTGCCAGCAGATCATCGACGACAAGGATTTTCTCGCCCGGTTGAATAGCGTCGTCGTGAATCTCGACGATGGCCTCACCATATTCCAGTTTATAGTCTTGGCTGATGGTTGTGCCGGGCAACTTGCCCTTTTTGCGGATCGGGACAAAGCCGACGCTCAACTGGTGGGCAATTGCGCCACCGAGGATGAAGCCGCGGGCCTCAAGTCCGACAACCTTGTCGATCTGCTCGCCAGCATAGGGGTGCAGCATCTGGTCAATCGCCATGCGGAATCCGCGCGGGTCGGCAAACAGGGTGGTAACGTCCCGAAACATGATCCCTTCGTGCGGGAAATCAACGATGGTTCGGATGTAATCTTTGACCGACTTGTTTCTGGACATGGCCAACCCCTCTGGCGTCAAAACACGCGGGCGTGTTTGGCCCATTGGGGTCAGCCTTGCAAGGAAAGATTGCCGCCGCCTTACTTGCGGCGATGCAAAACAGAGTTCGGCAAGCTTTTGTACCGGTAAAGCGCGGCAGGCAGCCACGACAGGTGCGGTTTGCGCCAGTTGCGCTGGTCTCGCAAAAGAAATGCCTGAGCAGCATGAAGGTTCATTGCCATATTCCCCATTTTATTGTTAGGTGCTCGATA
The DNA here is from genome assembly GCF_056538605.1 of Ruegeria sp. BF7. NCBI lineage: Bacteria > Pseudomonadati > Pseudomonadota > Alphaproteobacteria > Rhodobacterales > Roseobacteraceae > Ruegeria > Ruegeria sp. BF7. The sequence continues at coordinate 36,767 of NZ_JBQFTM010000014.1, forward strand.
ACTACAATTTCTATGCCATGTATATACAATGCATCGCTTATAGAATCAAGGGTTGAACAGGGGCAAGACGCGTGGGAAAGAAGGACGGTAGAGGTTCTACCAAGAAAAACAGTCAGTTGGTCTTGCGATTGGACAAGGATGAACGCGACGCATTTGTCGAACTTTGCAAGGAACTGGATACCTCAGCCGCACGGGAAATCCGGCGGTTCATCCGTGGTTTCATGAAGGAACACGCCGAGGATTGATCCTCAGGCCGGGCGACGCAAGACGGCGGTTGCTACCCCCATTCCGATCAGAGTCAAACCGCCGAACCGGGTCATCGCAGTGATGACGCCAGCCTGTCCGATCATCCGACGCAGCCTGTCGGCCAGCAGTGCGTATGCCAGCGCGTTTAGCCAGGCGAGGCTGACGAATGTTGCGATCAGGATTGCGAATTGCGGGCCCAAGGGTTCTGCCGGGCGCAGGAATTGCGGCACGAACGCAATGAAGAATGCGATGGATTTCGGGTTCAGCGCGGTGACGGCGCCGGCGTGGCCAAAAACGCTGCGGGCGGTGACATCGCGCCCGATTTCCACTGTCTGCAGCCCGCCCGCGGGCGCGCTGCGCAGCAATTTGATGCCCAGCCACACCAGATAGGCCGCACCCACCCATTTCAGCACGGAAAACAGGGTGGCTGAGGCCAGCACCAGGGCCCCCAACCCCAGCAGTGACGCTGTCATGGCCACCAGATCCCCTACCGCGACCCCTGTGGCCGAGGCCACGGCAACACTGCGCCCTTTCGAAAGAGCATAGCTGAGCACCAGCAGGACGGTCGGCCCTGGGATCAGAAGCAAAGCGGTCGATGCGGCCACAAAAGCCAGCCAAAGGTCAAGAGACATGGGGGTTCCTGTTCAAGTGTCGAACTCACCAAGCCTCGGAGCGGCGCCAAGGTCAAGCCTTTCGTGGATCGTTCCGATACCTGTTTCGGACGAACAGTTCACAAGCGTGGACAAGTTTTTGTTTCGTCTGTCCCGGGCATGGCGCCCGGCCTGCGCCGAATAAAGATTCTGTTAAGGCTCGTACATCTTTCTTGAAACACGCGTCCGACACTCCAAACTTGGATGAACTCAGGATTGGAGGCAAACGTGACGCAGACGTCCCCTGACTACTCGAAAGTGTTCGAAGACATGTCCCGGTCGAAGACCATGCGGGTGAAACGTGTGCTTACCCTTTTGGTCCTAATCGCTGGTGTTTTCTATGCCGGGATCGTCGGGTACATGTACGCAAATCAAAACGCGCTGCTGTACAAGCCTTCCGGAGAATTGCCCGACCCCAAGGCTGTTGGGCTGGCAGATGTGGACGTAATCAAAGTCCCCATGTCCGACGGTGTAGTACTGACCACATGGTCCGCACCGCCAGCGATTGAGGGCGCGCCGACGGTTCTGTTCTTTCATGGTCAAAGCGGTAATCTGGGCGACCGGGCTGACCGTATGCGTGAAATTCTCAACAGCGGTTATGGCTTGCTTGCGCCCAGCTATCGCGGATTTCCAGGCAGCGAAGGTGAGCCTTCGGAACTGGCGCTGGTCTCAGACGGGATTCAGCTGTTTGACCGTTTGGAGGTAGAGGGCGCAGACATTGTCCTGCATGGCCAGAGCCTCGGCACCGGCATAGCGGCTGCGGTGGCCCAAGAGCGCCCAAATGCGCAGCTGCTGGTGCTTGAGGCACCGTTCACTGCTACTGTGGATGTGGCGACCGAGCGGTATCCGTTTCTACCGGTCTCGGCCCTGATGAAAGATCAGTTCGCCACCCGTGACTTGATCGACAGAATCACCGTGCCAACACTGATATTTCACGGGACCGAGGACGAAACCATCCCGCTGCACCACGGTAAAGCTCTGGCGGCGATGTCTGGGGATACTGCCCAACTTCATGTTATCCCCGGCGGAACTCATAACGACCTCTGGTCGCATGGGCTGTGGGCCGAGGTGCAAAGCGCGTTGGGGCAACAACCTGGCTAGAGGATGCGACCAGCAACCGCATCCAGCTTGGCCAGCAGCGCCGGATCGCGTTTTTCCGGCGCAGTCAGGATGGCGTACTCCAATGCCCGGTCACACCCGTGCGGGCAGGGCACCCGCTCGGTGCCCAGCAGGTCGGGTAGGCCTTTCACCAACGCCCGGCCTTTTTCGGCATTGCCGGTCAGGGTGGCGATGATGGCGGTCACGTCGACCTCTCCATGATCCGGATGCCAACTGTCGTAATCGGTGACCATGGCGATCGAGGCATAACAAAGCTCGGCCTCGCGGGCGAGTTTGGCTTCGGGCATGTTGGTCATGCCGATCACATCGCAACCCCAATGTTCACGATACATTTTCGATTCCGCCAGTGACGAGAACTGTGGCCCTTCCATCGCCAGATAGGTGCCGCCGCGGTGAATGGTGATACCCGCAGCCTTGCCAGCCGTTTCACAGGCATCGGACAGGCGCGGGCAAGTGGGGTGGGCAACGCTGACATGGGCGACGCATCCGGTGCCGAAGAAGCTTTTCTCGCGGGCAAAGGTTCGGTCGATGAACTGATCCACGATCACGAAATCCCCTGGTGCCATATGCTCGCGAAACGACCCGCAGGCAGAAACCGAGATCACATCCGTCACCCCCAGCCGCTTCAGCGAGTCGATATTGGCGCGATAGGGGACTTCGGTCGGCGAATGCACATGCCCGCGTCCGTGGCGGGGCAGGAAGGCCATGCCCACGCCGTTCAGCGATCCGGTCAGAATCTGATCCGACGGATCGCCCCATGGGGTTTCAACGGTAACCCATTCCGCATTCTCCAGCCCATCGATCTCATAAATGCCTGATCCACCGATGATGGCGATTTTGGTCTGGGTCATGGCTGCTCTCCGCATAAAAAATCCGTTGAGGAATTTCTGCGGGGCGGCAAAGGATTTGGCAAGTGGCTTCAACGGTTTGTGTCAGGCGCTTGTCAGGTATGCGCCTGGCGCATATCAGGGTCCCGCCTGACGCGGTATCTCAGGCGGGGTTTGACCGCTAAAAGGCCCCTTTCGCGCGAACAAAAATACCAACAGGACTGTCCCATGCCCCGAGCCATGCTGGCAAGCTTTGCCAATCGTATTGTCAAACCCGACTTGCGTTGGGTACCGGACGAGGGGCTGACTGCTTCGCGTCTGCGGATCGAACTGCTGTCCGGTCTGACTGTGGCGTTGGCGCTGGTGCCCGAAGCAGTGGCCTTTGCCTTTGTTGCCGGGGTGCATCCGTTGGTTGGTTTGTATGCGGCCTTCATGGTCGGTCTGATCACGGCGCTGATCGGCGGTCGTCCGGGCATGATCTCGGGCGCGACCGGGGCGCTGGCCGTGGTCATGGTGGCGCTGGTCGCTGAACATGGGGTTGAATATCTGTTCGCAACCGTAGTGCTGATGGGCATCCTGCAGGTGATTGCTGGGGCCATGCATTGGGGGCGGTTCATCCGTCTGGTGCCGCATCCGGTAATGCTGGGCTTTGTGAACGGCCTGGCCATCGTGATCTTCTTTGCGCAGCTGGGCCAATTCAAGGTGCCGGGTAGCATGGAAAACACCGGCCACGGCGTTGGTGGGGGCGAATGGCTCTCGGGTCTGCAGCTATACACGATGCTGGGGCTGGTGGCGCTGACCATGGCGGTGATCTGGGTCATGCCGCGTATCACGCGCATCGTTCCTGCACCGCTGGCGGGTATTCTGGTTGTCGCCGCGCTTGTGATCGGCTTTGGGCTGGATGTGCCACGCGTCGGCGATCTTGCTTCGATTGAGGGTGGGCTGCCCGCATTCCACATTCCGATGGTGCCGCTGAATTGGGAAACCTTTGAAATTATCCTACCTTACGCGGTCATTCTGGCAGCCATCGGCTTGATTGAATCGCTACTGACGTTGAACCTTGTGGGTGAAATCACCGGCAAGCGGGGAGGGGCCTCGCAGGAATGCATCGCGCAGGGTGTCGCCAACGTGGCCACTGGGTTCTTCGGTGGTATGGGTGGTTGTGCCATGATCGGTCAGTCGATGATCAACGTAAAATCCGGCGGCCGCACCCGCATCGCGGGCATCGCGGCAGCGCTGTTCCTGCTGGTGTTCATCCTGTTTACCGCGCCTCTGATCGAGCAGATCCCGCTGGCCGCGCTGGTCGGGGTGATGTTCATGGTGGTGATCGGAACCTTTGCCTGGAACTCGTTCAAGATCCTGCGCAAAGTGCCTCTGACCGATGCGTTCGTGATCGTGCTGGTGACCGTTGTCACCGTGATGGAGGACCTTGCGGTTGCCGTCGTCGTTGGTGTCATCGTCTCGGCGCTGGCCTACGCGTGGAACAATGCAAAGCGCATTCACGCCGTTACCCGCGAGTCTTCGACCGAAAAGGGGGCTAAGGTCTATGAGATCCAAGGCCCACTGTTCTTTGGTTCGTCCGATGGGTTTGTCGAGTTGTTCGATGTGCCGAACGATCCGGAAACGGTGATCGTGGACTTTGCCGAAAGCCGCGTTGTCGACCAGTCTGCGCTGCAGGCGATCGAGAACATCGCCGCCAAATACGAGGCCGCAGGCAAACGCGTCATGCTGCGCCACCTCAGCCGTGACTGCCACAAGCTGCTCAACAAAGCCGGTCACCTGATGGTCGATAGCGATGATGACCCAGATTACGAGCTGGCGGTGGATTACTCGGTTCGCACCGGCATTCTTGGTGGGCACTGATTTTTGCGGGGCTCTGGCTCGGGCTCCTGGTTATTTTCAGTCAGATGAAAACAGGGTGCCCTTTTTCATCTGACTGGCCTCAAACCCCTCGGGGTAGGCGGCTGTGAGCAACGCCCCTAAGCCGGTGTCAATCGTCTGGGCGGCTGAGAGAAAACAGCTCGGTGACCACCGAATAGTCCCGATATCCAAGCCGCGCGAGTGGGTTGAAGGCCGTCACATCAAAAATACCGTCTTTCAGGCAATCGTCACGCAGGTGAACGCCGGTGACCTCGCCGAACACGACCCGGTTTGACTCTCCCGGTAGAGTGACGATCTGCGTCAGCTTGCATTCCAATGCCGCCGGAGCGCCCTCGACCCGGGCGCAAGGGATAGTTTGGCATTCAACCGCTGTCAGACCGGCATGTTCGAATTCGTCGTGATGTTTGGGCAAGCCTGCGGAGCTGGCATTCATCGCATCCCGATGCGCGTGGGCAACCACGTTCACGCAGAACACGCCGGTTGCCTCGATATTCGATACACTGTCTTTACCGCCGTCCTGATCGTGCTTGGTTCCCGTTGATGCGAACATCACTTGCGGTGGCGTGTAGGCGACGCCGTTGAAAAAGGAATAGGGCGCCAGATTGTTGATCCCATCCGGACCGCGGGTGGAAATCCAGCCGATCGGGCGGGGGGTAATGACGGCGTTGAACGGATTGTGCGGCAGTCCGTGGCCGTCTTCGGGGCGGTAGAACATCTGATCTCCAAGCGTTTGCCCAAGGCGTACCGAAGTGCTAGGGCGAAAGCCAGCAAGTAAAAGAGGGCCGGGGTGCAGCAGTTCGAGATCAGGCCGGAAGAGCCGGATGATTGGTGGGAGGTCGAAGCCCTTTATGACCTGTGCTTTGCGCCGGGGCGCGAGGCGCTGTCCTCGTATCGTCTGCGCGATGATGTGCCACCTGTGACAGGAATGTCATTGGTGGCGCGGGACGGGCAAGGCATTCTGGCCGGGGCCATCCGATTCTGGCCAGTGCATGTGGGCGATCACGATGCGCTGCTGCTGGGGCCGGTGGCTGTGCACCCTACCCATCAGGGCGAAGGCTTGGGCGGATTTTTGATCCACGAAGGTATTGAGGCCGGTCGGGCGTTGGGCTGGGATCGCGTCATGTTGGTCGGTGATGCGCCCTATTACGCCCGATTCGGGTTCTGCCGTCTCAACGGGATAGAGATGCCGCCGCCCACCAACCCGGACCGTGTTCTGGGGTTGGAGTTGCTGCCAGGAGTTTGGAAGGGTGTACGCGGCCCGGTGACCCGGTGGAGTCGCTGACCTATTGAAACGCAGTCCATAAAACCCGATGTCTAAAGGGCAGGAGGGTGTTAATGCAGGACGTGGTTCTTGTCGAAAAGCTGGATGCAGAAGCGGAACTTGACCGTTTGGCCGGGTATTACAGGTCTGCTGGCGGTCCGGGCGTCAAGCTGTTGAACAGTCTGGGCGGGTCGGCTGAATCTCTGCTGGAACAATTGCCGGAACCTATCCGGCAGGGTCTAACGGGTGCGACGGAACAGGCTCTTTGGCTGGCGATGCACGTGGCGGAAGGCTCGCGCCGTGCTGTTCCCGATCAGCGTCCCTGGGTCAATACCGCAGTGACTACAGCAATGGGCGCGGCGGGTGGTTTGGGCGGTGTGTCTACTGCTTTGATGGAATTGCCTGCGACCACCGCGATGCTGTTGCGCGCGATTCAGGGCGCCGCGGCGCGCGAGGGGTTTGATCCATCCGAAGAAGGTGTGAAATTCGACTGTGTGCGCGTGCTGTCGGCGGCAGGGCCTTTGTCCAATGACGATGGTGCCGATCTCGGTTTCTTTTCCGTCCGATTGACGTTGACCGGCCCGGCCATGCAAAAGCTGGTCGCGACGGTTGCCCCGCGTTTGTCCGTCGTGTTGGGGCAAAAACTGGCGGCGCAATCCGTGCCCGTTCTTGGGGCGATCGCCGGGGGCAGCACCAACTATGTCTATACGCGCTATTACCAACAGATCGCCCGCGTTCATTTTGGTCTGCGGCGCTTGGCGATTGACGCCGATATCCCGCATGATGATCTGGTGCGGAAGCTGGCAGCGCGTATGTGATCCAAAGCCGAGGGCTTGGAGAAAAACGCTTTATATGGTACCTGTTTTACCGAGGGCCCGCTAAATAAGCAAAAAATTGCGGGAAGACAGGCAAGAATTGCAGTTGAAAGGCGGCACAGCGTGACTGATGCCAGACTTGCGCCATATGTTTCGCGAAAGACTCGGCACTTGCCGGTGCGGCAACAATCGGCTGCGTTATGCTATCGCATTGAGCAGGGGCGCCTCGAGGTTTTGCTGATAACGACGCGAAAATCCCGTCGTTGGATCATTCCCAAAGGATGGCTGATTGACGGTCTGAGCCCGTCCGAGACAGCCAGCCAGGAAGCATGGGAAGAAGCCGGAATTCGCGGGCTGTGCGAGACGCAGGCGCTGGGGCGGTTCCATTATCAGAAGCAGCGCAAGAAAAAGGGGCCAGTGCTGTGTTCTGTCGATGTGTTTCCCTTATTGGTGCGGTCGGTGGCCCAGCGTTTTCCTGAATGCAGGCAGCGGGATCGAAAGTGGTTTTCTTCGAAAAAGGCTGCTCAAAAGGTAAATTCTCACGAATTGGCAGTATTGTTACGAAAGCTTGAGCCTGTTAGGCACTGAGTTGCCTTTGGAAGGGCTTGATCTTGCCATGTCCCTCGGTATCTATTCGGCAACCGACATTTGGACGGACCATGATTCAATACGCATTGAAATGCAGCAACGGCCATACATTTGACAGTTGGTTTCAATCGGCCGCCGCTTACGATAAACTGGCAACTGCGGGCATGGTAACATGCGCGGAGTGCGGGTGTCGTGACGTCGAAAAGGCCATCATGACACCACGCGTCCGTCCGGCCCGCAACGCCAAGGCGCGACCTCTTGCGCCGATGCCAGGAGCCGATACGATAGATGTGGCAGCCCCTGCACCTGACGTCGAAAAAGTGCTGGCTGAATGGCGCCGCAAAGTCGAGGAAAGCTCGGACTATGTCGGCAAGGATTTCGCTAGCGAAGCCCGTAAGATTCATCTGGGTGATGCCCCCGAACGGGCAATCTATGGCGAGGCCAGGCCGGATGAAGCGCAGGCCCTGATTGATGATGGGGTGCCGGTAACTCCACTGCCATTTGTGCCCAGCAGGAAGACTAACTAGATCATGCATGTTGTGATTACTGGCGCCGGTCGTGGAATCGGTAAAACGCTGGCGGATCACTATCGGGCGCGGGGAGACACGCTGACCGGCACCGCGCGGGACGGTAGCGCTCAAGTTTTACTGGATGTTACCGACCCGGCGCAGCACGCAGATATGGCGGTGCAACTGGCTGATCAGCCGGTTGATCTGCTGATCTGCAATGCCGGGGTTTATCTGGACAAGGGGCAGGACATCGACGGCTTTCCGGCAGAGATGTGGGCGCAAAGTTTTGCCACCAATGTCACCGGCGTTTTCCTGACCGTTCAGGCCTTGTTGCCCAACCTTCGCGCCGCGCGCGGCAAGGTTGCCATCCTGTCCTCGCAAATGGCGTCGCACACGCGGGCACCGGGCGGTAGCTACATTTACCGTGCCTCGAAAGCCGCCGCATTGAACTTGGGGCGGAATCTCGCCACCGATCTGCGCGCGGACGGCGTCGCCGTGGGCATCTATCACCCTGGCTGGGTGAAGACGGAAATGGGTGGATCTGCGGCCGAAATCACTTCGGACCAAGCCGCAGAGGGCTTGATCAAGCGGTTCGACGCGTTGTCACTGAATACCACAGGCAGTTTCGAAACCTGGGACGGACGGCCCCAAGCTTATTGACGGATCAGCGCGGCGGTGGGGATTTCGTAGACCTCATCCGGGTCAATGAAAACCACCGTGAGATCACCGCGGGTTTCGTGGCTGATCTTGGCGGGCGAACTACTGGAACTCGGAACGCCATCGGTGAAGTAGATGCTGCGTACCTCTCCGGCACTCAGTGCCACGGCCAAAGTGGTGGTGCCGTCGTCGTGGTGACGCAATTCGGCGTGGCAGTCGCTTAGTGCCGCGCCGCCCACGGCGCAGGGAACAGTACCCAAAGCATTCTTGCCATCGGTCGCGGCCAGTGTGGATACCTGCGCAATGGCGGGAGAGGACAGCAGGACGGTTGCGATGACAAGGCGGAGCATGGAAAACCTCATGGAAAATGCGTCGCCCAAGGCTGACACTGCAGCAGTCGGATGTAAAGCGACCCGATACCGCATTCGATGCAGTTTTTGAGCCCTTGCCCTTACGGGCCCCCTCGCATAAGACGCACGGGATCTGAATTCCAAGGCGCGGAGAGACCACCCTCATGCCCGTACTCGTTATGAAATTCGGTGGCACATCGGTTGCCAACCTTGACCGCATCCGCCGCGCGGCCAAACGCATCGGTGTCGAGGTGGCCAAGGGCTATGACGTGATCGTCATTGTTTCGGCCATGTCTGGCAAGACCAACGAACTGGTCGGCTGGGTTGATGAGACTTCACCGCTGTATGACGCGCGTGAATATGATGCCGTGGTTTCTTCGGGTGAGAACGTGACCGCCGGTCTGATGGCCTTGACCCTGCAGGAAATGGACATACCGGCCCGCAGTTGGCAAGGCTGGCAGGTGCCTCTGAAAACCACCAGTGCCCACAGCCAGGCTCGGATCGAGGAAATTCCGACCGAGAACATCGGCCAGAAATTCGACGAAGGCATGAAAGTTGCCGTTGTCGCCGGGTTCCAGGGTATCAGTCCCGAAGGCCGCATTACCACGCTGGGCCGGGGTGGGTCGGACACCACTGCTGTGGCATTCGCCGCAGCGTTCGGTGCTGAACGCTGCGACATTTATACGGATGTGGACGGGGTTTATACGACTGACCCACGTATCTGTGAAAAAGCGCGCAAGCTGGATAAGATCGCGTTCGAAGAGATGCTCGAACTGGCCTCGCTGGGGGCCAAGGTACTGCAAACCCGCTCGGTCGAGCTGGCGATGCGGTATAAGGTAAAACTGCGCGTTCTCTCAAGTTTTGAAGAACAATCCGACGAGGCCGGTACGCTGGTTGTCGACGAGGAGGATATCATGGAATCCAATGTTGTGGCCGGTGTGGCCTATTCCCGGGACGAAGCCAAGATGACAGTCGTTTCGGTGGCGGACCGCCCCGGTATCGCCTCGACCATCTTTACCGCGCTTAGCGATGAGGGTGTGAATGTTGACATGATCGTCCAGAACATCTCGGACGAGGGTCGCACCGATATGACCTTTTCCTGCCCCACCGACCAAGTGGCGCGCGCCGAAAAAGCGCTGCTGGGCATCAAGGAAAAAGGCGAGCTAAACTACGCTGAACTGGTTGCCGACGAAGACGTTTGCAAGGTCTCGGTCGTAGGTATTGGCATGCGCTCTCAGTCCGGTGTTGCGGCCAAAATGTTTAAAGTCCTCTCGGATGAGGGGATCAACATCAAGGTCATTACAACCTCTGAGATTAAAATTTCCGTCCTGGTGGATCGGAAATACATGGAACTTGCGGTTCAGGCACTGCATGATGCCTTTGAACTGGACAAGGCGGCCTGAGCATTTCAGCCAAGGATCACGCCTAACGCACTAATTTGGTTGGGCCATGGCGGACGGCACCGAAACAGAATCCCGCAAGCTGCTGGGGCGGCTGCGCGAAGAGATGGCGAGCGAAGCCGCCGGTCAGGAACGTCTTGACCGGATCACCAGCCTGATTGCGGACAGCATTCGGGCCGAGGTGTGTTCGATCTACCTGTTCCGCGACGAAGATACGCTCGAGTTGTGCGCTACCGAAGGCCTGTCACCAGAGGCGGTCCACAAGACCCGCATGCGTATGGGCGAAGGGCTGGTGGGCCGCGTTGCGCAATCCGGCAAAGTGATGAACACGGCGGATGCACCTTCGGCCAAGGGCTTCCGTTATATGCCCGAAACCGGCGAAGAGCGGTTTTCGTCCTTCCTTGGCGTGCCCATTCAGCGCCTGGGCGAAAAGCTGGGTGTGCTGGTGGTTCAGTCCCGCGAGGCGCGCGAGCTTTCGGCGGATGAGGTTTATGCGCTGGAAGTGGTCGCTATGGTTCTCGCCGAAATGGCCGAGCTGGGCGCTTTCGTGGGCGAGGGCGCTGCCCTGTCGCCGTTGCACCAGCAATCGGTGCAACTGAACGGTGGCCCGGCGCAAGAGGGCTCGGCAGAGGGACATGTATGGCTGCACGAACCGCGCGTGGTGGTAACCAACCCCATCGCCGAAGACCCGCATCGTGAGCTTGAGCGCCTGAACGAGGCGGTGGAAGAATTGCGCGTCGGCGTCGACAAGATGCTGGAAATCTCGCAGGGGGCTGACAAAGAACAGCTTCAGGTTCTGGAAGCTTATCGCATGTTTGCCAACTCCAAGGGCTGGATGCGTCGGATGGAAGAGGATATCGCCCGCGGTCTCAGTGCCGAAGCTGCGGTTGAAAAGGAACAATCTCAGGCCCGCGCCCGTATGGGGCAGGTCACCGATCCTTATCTGCGCGAGCGGTTGGCCGATCTGGACGACTTGTCCAACCGGTTGTTGCGGATTTTGACCGGGCAGGGCAAGACCGATGGGGCCGACCTGCCGCCCGATCCGATCCTGGTTGCCCGCAATATTGGCCCTGGTGATCTGTTGGAATATGGCCGTTCGCTGAGAGGTATCGTGCTCGAGGAGGGTTCGGTCGGCAGTCATGCCACCATTGTTGCCCGCGCACTGGCGATTCCGCTGGTTGTTCACGTGGGCCGCATCACCACCGAGGCATTGAACGGCGACCACATCCTGGTTGATGGTGATCATGGTGTCGTGCATTTGCGTCCCGAAGACACCGTTGTCAGCGCTTTCAGAGACAAGATCGCGATGCAGGCCAAGGCGCAGGAACGTTACGCCTCGATCCGCGAAACCCCGACCGTGACGCGGGACGGCGAGCGGATCAATCTGGTGATGAATGCGGGCCTGATGGCCGATCTGCCATCCTTGAACAACTCGGGTGCCGAGGGTGTGGGGTTGTTCCGGACCGAATTGCAGTTTCTGATCCGAAACCAGATGCCGAAACGGTCGGAGTTGGTAGCGCAATACCAGCGTGTTCTGGATGCGGCAGGGGACAAACGCGTTGTGTTCCGAACACTGGATATCGGCTCGGACAAGGTTCTGCCCTACATGAAACACGTGGCCGAGCCGAACCCGGCGCTGGGCTGGCGCGCGATTCGCGTCGGACTGGACAAGCGCGGCGTGATGCGGATGCAGTTGCAGGCCCTGTTGCGCGCCGCCAACGGCCGGCCGCTGACAATAATGTTCCCGTTTGTGGCGCAGGCCGATGAATTCCGCGAGGCGAAGTGGGAGGTCAACAAGACCATCGAGCGGGAAAAGCGCCTTGGCCACGTCCTGCCCGAGACAATCGAGGTCGGCGCGATGCTGGAAACGCCATCGCTTGCCTTTGCGCCGCAGAAGTTCTTTGACGAAGTTGATTTCGTCTCTATCGGTGGAAACGATCTGAAGCAGTTCTTCTTTGCCGCCGACCGCGAGAACGAACTGGTGCGTCGCCGCTATGATACGCTTAATGTCAGCTTTCTCTCTTTCATCGAGCGGATCGTGGAGCGCTGCAACATCTCGGACACGCCGCTGTCCTTCTGTGGCGAGGATGCGGGCCGCCCGGTCGAGGCGCTGTGTCTGGCGGCGATGGGCATTCGGTCGCTGTCGATGCGCCCCGCCTCGATTGGTCCGGTCAAGAGCCTTCTGCTGCGGGCCGATTTGCAGTCGCTGCGCAAAATCATCGCTGACGCGCGCCACCGCGGAGAGCAGTCGGTGCGACCCGCTGTCATGGAATGGCTGCGCAATCAAAGCTGATTTCCCAAATCCGGGCTTGCTTTCTGCATCCGCATTGCCTATTCAGACCGTGAATGTTAGCGATAACATACGCCGTGTCACGTGCGCTGCGAAGGGTCGGTGCTATGATGACTCGGGTGGAAATTGAAGGAGCCTGTCGATGGTTTCACGTGTTATTCCGGTCAGCCCGTTCGATTTGGTGTTGTTCGGCGCCACTGGCGATCTGGCACAGCGCAAGATTTTGCCGGGCCTCTATCACCGTTTTGAAGTGGGCCAGATGCCCGAGGATGCCCGGATCATCGGGACGGCCCGTTCGGATATGGACAGCGATGCGTTTCGTGAGCAGATCCGCACCTCGATGAAGGAATTCGCGCCGGAGTTCAAAAAGGTTGTGCTGGATCAGTTTCTCGGCCGGGTCGAATATGTCCCGGTCGATGCAATGGGTGAGGCGGGTTGGCCAGATCTGGCAAAGGCTCTGCGCCCGGATGTGGTGCGTGCGTTCTATCTGTCGGTCGGCCCCAGCCTGTTCTCGGGCATTGCGCAACGTTTGCATGAACATGGGCTGGCCACGCCGGATAGCCGCATAGTAGTGGAAAAACCCTTCGGACACGATCTGGCCTCGGCCAAGGCGCTGAACGAAGGCTTGCGCGCCTGTTTCGAAGAGCATCAGATTTACCGGATTGATCACTATCTGGGCAAAGAGACGGTGCAGAACTTGATGGCCCTGCGCTTCGCAAATTCGCTCTTCGAGCCGCTGTGGAACGCGACCCATATCGACCATGTGCAGATCACCGTGGCCGAAACCGTCGGGGTCGAGGGGCGTGGAGCTTATTACGACCAGTCCGGCGCCATGCGGGACATGATCCAGAACCATCTGGTGCAGCTTCTGTGCCTTACGGCGATGGAGCCGCCCTCGAAATTCTCGCCCAACGCCGTACGTGATGAAAAGGTCAAGGTAATTGAGGCGTTGGAGCCGGTTGAGCCTAAAGACATCGCGCGCGGTCAGTATCGCGCGGAACATGGGCAAGGCGGCTATGTCGATCATGTCGGCAATCCCGCCAGCCGGACCGAAAGCTTCATTGCCCTCAAGGTTCATCTGGGCAACTGGCGCTGGGCCGGGGTGCCGTTTTATCTGCGCACTGGCAAACGTCTTCGGGCACGGGAATCCGAGATTGCCGTGTTCTTCCGCGATCCCCCGCATACGATCTTTCCGAATGTCGGCCCGCTGCACGGCAACGTGCTGGTGATCCGTTTGCAACCGGACGAAGGCATCACCTTGCGCACCACCATCAAAGACCCCGGCCCGGGCGGCTTCCGACTGTCAGACGTGGCGCTGGACATGAGCTTTGCCGACGCGCTGGGCGCCGAGGCCAGTGTGCCTGACGCCTATGAAAGGCTGGTGATGGACGTCATTCGCGGCGACCAGACCCTGTTCATGCGCGGGGACGAGGCCGAGGCCGCATGGGCCTGGGTCGATCCCATCATTCAGGGCTGGGAGGATCGGGGCGATCGCCCGGCGCGTTATGATCAGGGCAGTTCCGGCCCCGAAGAAGCATTGATGCTGATGCATCGCGATGGGCGCCGCTGGCGTCAGATCGGAGGTTAAAATGGTCCACTCTGTTATCACCGACGTCACCCAGCGGATCATCGACCGCAGCGCTGATCTGCGGGGGCCACATGTAGAGCGGATGGAACAAGCCTGCTCGAAAGGGCCGGCTCGCGCGCATCTGTCCTGCAGCGGTCAGGCCCACGCCTATGCTGGCGCGGGTCAGGATCAGCAATCTATGGCAACGGGGACTGCCGGGAATTTGGGCATTGTCACCTCGTATAACGACATGCTCTCGGCCCACCAGCCGTTCGAACGCTATCCCGGCCTGATCCGCGATGCGATCCGCGCGGCGGGTGGCACCGCACAGGTCGCAGGCGGTGTTCCCGCGATGTGCGATGGCGTCACGCAGGGTGAGGCGGGGATGGAACTGTCCCTGTTCTCACGCGATGTGATTGCGCTGGCGACCGGTGTAGCGCTCAGCCACAACACCTACGACGCGGCGGTGTTCCTCGGCGTTTGCGACAAGATCGTGCCGGGCCTTATCATCGGTGCGCAGGCCTTTGGCCATTTGCCTGCTGTTTTCCTGCCCGCTGGTCCCATGACCAGCGGTTTGCCGAATGACGAAAAGGCCAAGGTTCGCCAAAAATTCGCCGCCGGAGAGGTTGGGCGCGACGAACTGATGAAAGCCGAAATGGCCGCCTATCACGGCCCCGGCACCTGTACCTTCTATGGAACAGCCAACACCAACCAGATGCTGATGGAGTTCATGGGCCTGCACTTGCCGGGGGCCAGCTTCATCAATCCCAACACCCCCCTGCGCGATGCGCTGACACAGGAGGGCGCCCGCCGCGCCCTGTCTCTCAGCGCTTTGGGAAATGAATACACGCCGGTCTACCAAGTGCTTGACGAGCGCGCCTTTGTGAATGGCATCGTCGGCCTGATGGCGACGGGTGGATCGACCAACTTGCTGATCCACCTGATAGCAATGGCGCGTGCGGGTGGTATCGTGCTGGATTGGGAAGACTTTTCTGACATCTCTGCCGTGGTTCCATTGGTCGCGCGGGTCTATCCCAACGGTCTGGCCGACGTAAACCATTTCCACGCAGCCGGTGGTCTGGGCTATTGCATCGGCACGCTGCTGGAAGACGGGTTGCTGCATCCCGACACGCTGACCGTGGCGGGGCAGGGCCTGCACAACTACACCAAAGAGCCCAAGCTGAAGGGCGACGAATTGATTTGGGAAGAGGGCGCGGGCCACAGCCTGAACGACAAGATCGTTCGCCCTGCCAAGGACCCGTTCCAGCCCACCGGCGGTCTGTCACGCCTGACCGGTAACCTTGGTACCGCTGTCATGAAGGTCTCGGCCGTGGCCCCCGAACACCAGGTGGTCGAGGCCCCCGTACGCGTGTTCCACGATCAGGACGAGGTCAAAGCCGCCTTCAAGGCCGGAGAGTTCACTGGCGACGTCATCGTTGTTGTCCGCTTTCAGGGCCCCAAGGCCAACGGCATGCCCGAACTGCACTCGCTGACACCAATGCTGTCGATCTTGCAGGGCCGGGGGCAAAAGGTCGCGCTGGTCACAGATGGCCGCATGTCCGGGGCTTCGGGCAAGGTGCCCGCCGCGATCCATGTTTGCCCCGAGGCGCTGGAGGGCGGTGCAATTGCCTGTCTGCAGGATGGCGACGTGCTGCGCGTTGATGCGGTGAAGGGTGACTTGGAAATTCTCACCCCTGGCGTTCTGGATCGAAGCCCCGTCACCGCGGATCTGTCTGCCAATCAACATGGCGTCGGGCGTGAGCTGTTCACCGCATTCCGCAACAACGTCGGTTCTGCCGACGCCGGTGCCAGCATTTTCGGAGCGTAATCCCCATGTCGAAAACTCAACGTACCCGCGAAATCTGCGCCCTTGCGCCGATTGTACCCGTTCTGGTCGTCGATGATGCCGAGCACGCCCGTCCCCTGGCCGAGGCTCTGGTCGCCGGTGGGCTGCCCGCGCTGGAAGTCACGCTGCGCACACCTGCGGCGCTGGATGTGATCCGCGAGATGGCGCAGGTGCCCGGCGGTGTCGTTGGCGCAGGCACGCTGGTTACTCCTGATGATGTCCGCGCCGCCAAAGAGGCCGGCGCGCAGTTTGGCGTCTCACCCGGTGCAACTGATGTACTGATCGCCGCCTGTGAAGCCGAAGGCCTGCCATTGCTGCCCGGTGCCGCCACGGCCAGCGAGGCGATGCGATTGCTGGAGCAGGGCTACGACATGCTGAAATTTTTCCCAGCCGAAGCGTCGGGCGGCGCGCCTGCTCTGAAGGCAATAGGCGCACCTCTGCCCCAGATCACCTTCTGCCCCACAGGCGGCGTGTCGCCCGCGAATGCGCGGGATTACCTGTCGCTGCCAAATGTCGTCTGTGCCGGTGGCAGTTGGGTTGCGCCCAAGCAGATGGTTCTGGATGGCGACTGGGCCGGGATCGAAGCACTTGCCCGTGAGGCCGCCAAGCTGGTGGATTGACGCCACCTTTTGCGGCGCTAGGGTGGGGGCAATTCAAACAGGTTGATCCCATGACAAACCAAGTCTCTCGCGCGCGGGGCCGCGAGTATCTGGCTATTCCCGGCCCGTCGGTCATGCCCGATGCGGTTCTGCAGGCCATGCATCGCCCATCGCCCAATATCTATGACGGTGAACTGATCGAGATGATGCCCGCTCTGACCCGCGATCTGAAGCGCGTGGCCCGGACCGAGCATCACGTCGCCATCTATATCGCCAACGGTCACGGTACGTGGGAGGCCGCGCTGTCAAACGTGATCGCGCCGGGGGAAACCGTGCTGGCTCCGGCTTCGGGCCGGTTCACCCATGGCTGGGCCGAAATGGCCGAGGCAATCGGAGCCAAGGTCGAGCTGATTGATTTCGGCACGTCCTCACCGTGGGATCTGGAGCGTATCGCGGACGCTCTGCGCGCGGATACAGGCCACCGGATCAAGGCGGTTCTGGCGGTGCATGTGGATACCTCAAGCTCCATCCGCAACGACGTCCCGGCGCTAAGGGCGCTGCTGGACGACCTGCACCACCCGGCGCTTTTGATGGCGGATTGCATCGCCTCGCTTGGCTGTGACCGGTTCGAGACGGACGCCTGGGGCGTCGATGTCATGGTCACCGCTTGCCAAAAGGGGCTGATGACTCCGGCGGGTGTTGGCTTTGTTTTTTTCAACGACAAAGCGCAAGCCAAGCGGGCCGAAATGCCGCGAGTCTCTCAGTATTGGGACTGGCAGCCGCGCGTGAACCCGGACCTGTTCTATCAGTATTTCAATGGTACTGCGCCGACGCATCACCTGTTTGGACTGCGCGCGGCACTGGACATGATTCACGCAGAAGGCATCGAGCATGTCTGGGCGCGCCACGAACGCCTTGCCACTGCAATATGGACAGCCTGCGAAAACTGGGCTGAAGGTGGCGCGCTACACCTGAACGTCGCGGATCGCGCCCATCGTAGCCATGCCGTCACCACCCTGTGCCTGACGGATGAGCGCGGTACGCCATTGCGCCAGTTTACCGAGGGACAGATGGGTTTGACGCTGGGTATCGGCCTTGGCATGGAAGACTGGAACGGCTTTTTCCGTCTCGGTCATATGGGCCATGTGAACGGTCAGATGGTAATGGCGATGTTGGGTGGGATGGAGACGGCAATGGCCGCGCTTAACATCCCGCGCGGCAAAGGCGCGCTTGAGGCCGCTGCCGCTGTTCTTTCCCATTAAGGTACGGGCGCCTTTTATCGTTCGTCTCCACGCGCGATTGCCAAGGCATTCGGTAGCGCGGCGGCAAAGGCGTCCAGATCCGCCGCCGTACCACAGCTGACACGGATACACCGGTTCTGTGGAGCGGCGAAGGGCATGCGCACAAAGATACCCTGTGTCACCAGTGCCTCCAGAACTGCCTTGGCAAAGGCGCCATCCTGCCCGCAATCGATGGCCACAAAATTCGTGGCTGAGGGCAGCGGCTCCAGCCCGTTATTCTGAGCGATTTGTACAATCCGGTCGCGTGCGGCCGCGATCTGCGCCTGCACATGGGTCAGCCATTCAGCATCCTGCAATGCGGCCAGGGCGCCTGCCTGTGCGGCCCGGTTCATGCCGAAATGGTTGCGCACCTTGTTGAAAGCTTCGATCAACCCCTGCGCGCCAATCGCATAGCCAACCCGCGCCCCGGCCATGCCGTAGACCTTGGAAAAGGTGCGCATCCGGATCACGCGTGGATCATCCGCCGCGACCGGGGCTGCGGTGCCTTCGGGCGCGCATTCCACATAGGCCTCGTCCAGAACCAGCAGGCATCCTTCGGGCAGAGCCTCCATCGCGGCGACGATTTCAGCGCCGCTGTGCCAACTGCCCATCGGGTTGTCGGGGTTGGCCAGGTAGACCAGCTTTGCATCCACTTCAGCCGCTTTGGCGAACAACGCCGCGGGGTTCTCGTGGTCGCCCTGATATGACACCTTGTGTACCACGCCGCCATTGCCCGCGACGTGGTAGTTGAAGGTGGGGTAAGCCCCGTCCGAAGTGACAACCGCATCATCCGGTCCAACCAGAAGCCGTACGAGGTAACCCAGCAAGCCATCAATACCCTCGCCAACCACAGTGTTTTCCGGTTTTACCCCGTGGTGATCCGCAAGCGCATTGCGCAGGTCATGATTCTCGGGGTCGCCGTACATCCAGATATCTGTCGCCGCCATTGCCTGGATTGCACGGGGGGAGGGGCCGAAGATGCTCTCATTCGCGCCAAGCCGGGCCACAAAAGGCGCGCCACGCTGACGCTCTTGGGTTTCGGGCCCGACAAAGGGCACGGTTGCGGGCAGTGACAGGGCAAGCGGGGTATAGCGTGGGTCAGTCATGCAGCGAGATAAACCCAAGGTCGCCCGTCAGGCAACACCTGCAATAGCACCGCCAAACGTGCCCCGACGTTGCGGTGGAACTCGGTGAGCCTTCCGGGCATGGTTGGGGCAAGAGAGTTTGGGAGGTCTTCATGACACGCGTATCCGTCGAGTACAAAGATCACATCGCTCATGTCACCCTGACGCGCGGCGACAAGATGAACGCGCTGGATGACGCGATGGTCAAGGCGCTTCTGTCGGCCGGGCAAGAGGTCGCGGCCTCGGACGCGCGTGCCGTGGTTCTGTCGGGTGAAGGCAAGAGTTTTTGCGCCGGACTCGACATGGCCAGCTTTGCCAAGATGGCCCATATGGATCCGACCGAGTGGTTGATGGCCCGCAGCCATGAAGATGCCAACGAGATGCAGGAACTGGCCTTGGTCTGGCGGCGCGTGCCGGTGCCGGTGATCTGCGCCATTCAGGGCGTGGCCTATGGAGGTGGTCTGCAAATCGCACTGGGCGCGGACATCCGTATCGCACACCCCGAGGCGAAGCTGGCGGTGATGGAAATGAAATGGGGCATCATCCCCGATATGGGCGGGATGGTCCTGTTGCCGCAACTCGTGCGATCGGACGTGCTGCGTTTGCTGACCTACACCGCGCGTCCTATTGGCGCGCAGCAGGCGGCGGATTGGGGGGTGGTGACCAAACTCTCGGACGACCCGCTGACCGAGGCGCAAGCGCTGGCAGAAGACATCGCGGGCAAAAGCCCCTCGGCCATCCGGGCCGCCAAACGCCTGATCGAAGTGGCAGAGACCAAAACCCGGGCCGAAGTTCTGCTGGAGGAATCCGCTGAACAGGTCGAACTGATTGGCAAACCCGATCAGATGGAGGTCGTGATGGCGCAGATGCAGGGCCGCAAGCCCGAGTTCAAGTAATCAGCGCATAAAAGCCCGCCGCGCGTCACGTGCCATATTGTATCGCATCTCAAGGTCCGCGATCCGGGCCATGGCGGCTTTGCGTTCATCCCGGTCGGTCAGGCTGGCGTAGTTCTTTCGCGCCGAGTCCAGCCTTTTCTTGATCTCGAACTCTTCAGGAAGGACTCCGGCCTGTGCCATGATCCGATGACTGGCTGCAATTGCGGGGTCACTTTGCGCTTCGCTGGAGCGGTCTGGCAGAGGCCGTCCTTCGCCTTCGAGACCTTGCAAGAGGCCCTCGGACTGTGCCTTTTTGATCTGGCGTTCGATCAGTTTTCCCAGTGATCCAAGCATGGAGAGAGGATACCTCAGCCATTATTGCTTTGAAAGCGGCTACCGTGCTCGAAGTGTCACAAGATAGACGATCCCGCCTGCCAGTAATCCCCAGACGGCCGCCCCCAGACCAAAGACCGAAATGCCAGAGGCTGTGATGGCAAAGGTCAGAATTGCGGCTTCTCTTTCGGCAGTCACCTCAAGTGCCGCGTGGGTTGCATTGGCCAAAACCCCGATCAGCGCAATTCCCGTCAATGTACCCATCAGCAAAGGATCGGCATGTACGGCAAAACCGGTAATCGCCACCGCAAAGATGCCGAACAGACAATAGAACACACCCGCCATCACGGCCGACCAATAGCGCTGGGCCGGGTCGGGGTGGCTGTCCTCGTTTGAACACATCGCGGCGGTGATCGCGGCGAGGCAGGTGGCTGGAGCGCCAAACGGGGCTGACAGAATGCTGGCCGCACCCACCGAAGAAAACAGCCGACCAGGCGCAGGCGTATAACCAAAGCTTCGCATCACCGCGATGCCCGGGATGTTCTGTGTTGCCATAGTTACAATGAAAAGCGGGATTCCGATGCCGATGATGGAAGCCAGCGAGAAAGTCGGCATCGTCCAGACCGGTGCGGCCATCAGATGAGATAGTGCAACCGGTGTATCGCCTGCATTCAGGACCACAACAATCGCTGCAGCGATCACCGCCGCAGGGACGGCGCACAGTCGATTGATACGCCCGGCGATGAACCACGTCAGGATCACCGGCAAGGCTTGCCAGGGCAGGTCAACGGCTGCCTTGAACGGGACGATGCACAGGGGTAGCAGAACGCCTCCCAGCATAGCCTGTGCCAGCGTCGTCGGAATTGCTGCGGCCAACCGCCCCAATGGGCGCCAAAGCCCGGCCAGCACGGTTAGCGCGCCTGCACACAGGAACGCCCCTACGGCATCCGAGAAACCCGCCGCGGGCATCGCGGACACAGCCAACAGCGCGACGCCCGGTGTCGACCACGCGACGCTGATGGGTTGCCGGTACCACAGGCTGAGGCCAATGCCCGCCAGCCCCATGGCAATGGCGGCCATCATCAGCCCTGAGGCGGATTCCGACGGTGACGCCCCCATGGCTGCCAATCCCTGTAACACGATGGGGAATGAGCTGAAGAACCCGACAATAGCCACAACCAGCCCGGTCGAGACGGTTCGGATCGGCGGAATTGTGCGTGCCATTCTGACCTCGGGGCTTGCCACCGGCAATTGCTAACAAGGGTTAGGCTTTGGGGGCAAGTCCCTGCGTAAAAAGAAAACCCCACCGCCGGATTGGGAGGTGGGGTTTGGATTTAAGCGTTTTGTGAAAGGATCAAGATCAGGCGATTTCGGCCAGACGGGCGAGCGCCTCGTTCAGTTTTGCTTCTTCCTCTTCGCGGGCTGCAAGGTTGGCCTTGGCTTCAGCAACAACCTCTTCCGGGGCCGAGGCCACGAATTTGGGGTTGTTCAGGCGTCCTCGCAGACCGCCCAGTTCCTTGGCCAGCTTGCCCTTGGCTTTCTCCAGCCGCTCCTTTTCCGCGCCGATGTCGATGATATCCGCCAAAGGCAGGCCGAAGCTCGCGCCTGGAGCGGCAATCGAGATCGTGCCTTTGGGAAACGAATCCGCTTTGGTCAAACTTTCAATGCGAGCCTGACTTTTGATAAGCGCTTCGTTGCGATCCCAAGCCTCCTGACCTTTCGGATCGATATCCGTAACCAGCATCGAAACGAACAGACCCGCTGGAACGCGCATTTGCTGCCGCGCCGAGCGAGTGTTGTCGATCATGGAAATCACCCAGTTCATTTCGGCTTCGGCTTCGTGGTCAACGAGGTCCGCCGCAGAGTAAGTTGGCCAATCCTGATGAACCAGCATCTTGGAAGTGTCGCCGGTCTCGTAGCCACGGCTCGACGTGGCGTTCCAGATTTCCTCACTGACGAAGGGCATAACAGGGTGCATCAGGATCATGAATTGATCGATTGCCCACGCATAGACTTGACGTGTTTCCGCTTTGGCGGCTTCGTCATCCCCTTGGAAGATCGGTTTGGTGAATTCCAGATACCGGTCACAGAAGGTGTTCCAGAAGGTAGAATACAAAGCATGCGCGGCGTCGTTAAAGCGATAGCTTTCAAAGCTGCTATCAACCGTTTCGCGCAGCTTGGCGACTTCACCGATGATCCAACGGTTCAGCGTCAGGCTGGCCTTGGGCGGCATCGCGCCGCGCTCGGCGTCGAAGGCACCGATGACGTTGCAGCCGTAGGACGAAGCCTGCCAAATCTTGGTGACGAAATTCCGGTATCCGGTGATGCGTTCGCGGGACAGTTTCAGCACGCCGCCAATCGCCGCCATCGAGGCGTTGGTGAAGCGCAAGGCGTCGGCGCCGAATTCGTCCACGATTTCCAACGGGTCGATGACGTTGCCGGTGGTTTTGGACATCTTTTTACCCTTCTCGTCGCGGACGAGCTGGTGCAGGTAGACGGTGTGGAACGGGATCTGATCGACCACGGCCAGCTGCATCATCATCATCCGGGCGACCCAGAAGAACAGGATATCGAAGCCAGTGATCAGAACGTCCGTGGGGAAGTAGCGCTCTAGCTCCTCGGTCTGCTCAGGCCAGCCCAGCGTGCCGATCGGCCAGAGGCCGGAGGAGAACCAGGTGTCGAGGACGTCGGGGTCGCGCCAGACCGGATAGACCAGCTTGGTTGGGTCCTGTTCAACCGCATACTGCGCAAGGCTCTCGGCGAACCGATGCATTGCCTCGTGTTTGTCCGCGACTTCAACGACGGTAGCGTGGCTCAGCGGGCTGGGAATGTCGGCATTGTCATTGAGGAACTTTTCAGTGACCGCCTCGAATGTCGGCGCACACTCCATGACGCTGCCACGGTGCAACATGCCACCTTCATTGAGCAACCGGCCCAGTTCAACGAGATCAAGATTGCCGTCATTTTCATCATCCATGAAATTCTCTGCGGACAAATCCAGACCGTACCAGACCGGAATCTGATGCCCCCACCACAGTTGGCGCGAGATGCACCAGGGCTCGATGTTTTCCAACCAGTGGTAATAGGTCTTCTCGCCCGATTCAGGGATGATCTTGACTGTGCCGTCCTTGACCGCATCCAGAGCGGGGCCGACGACCTTTTCGGCATCTACGAACCACTGGTCGGTGAACATCGGTTCGATCACAACCTTCGAGCGGTCGCCGAAGGGCTGCATGATCGGTTTGCTCTCGACCAGCGCGACTTGCTTGTCTGCGCCTTCGTGGTCCGGCTTCAACGCGGTCGAACCCAGACGCGGATCATCCGCGCGGGTCATCACGGCCAAACCATCGGCGGTGATTTCTTCAACCACCTTCGCACGTGCCTCGAACCGGTCGAGGCCACGCAGGTGATCGGGGACGAGGTTGATGGCGTCGATCTCGTTCTCGGTGAACTCACGCCCACGCGCGTATTCCTGCGCTTTTCCCGCCTCGTCGGCGTAAGGCGCACCATCGGCCCGCATCGCGCCCTTGGTGTCCATCAGGCGGTACATCGGAATGCCGCCGCGTTTGGCGACCATGTTGTCGTTGAAGTCATGCGCGCCGGTAATTTTCACCGCGCCCGAGCCGAAATCGGGATCGGGGTAGTCATCGGTGATGATCGGGATCTGGCGGCGATGCTCTTTCGGACCAACCGGGATTTCGCAAAGCTTCCCTACAATTGGCGCGTATCGCTCATCCGACGGGTGAACCGCAACCGCACCGTCGCCCAGCATGGTTTCCGGGCGGGTCGTGGCGATCGAGATGTAGTCGCGCTCTTCCTCAAGGATGACGTTCCCGTCCTCGTCCTTTTCGACATAGGTATAGGTCTCGCCCCCGGCCAGCGGGTATTTGAAGTGCCACATATGGCCCGCGACTTCGATATTCTCGACCTCAAGGTCGGAAATCGCGGTCTCGAAATGCGGGTCCCAGTTGACCAGACGCTTACCGCGATAGATCAGGCCCTTTTCGTACATGTCGACGAAAACCTTGATCACCGCGTCGTGGAAGTTGGCCGAGTTCTCATGGCCCGTGCGCGGATCACCCGACGCACCGGCCATGGTAAAGGCGTTGCGAGACCAATCGCAGGAGGAACCCAGGCGCTTCAACTGCTCGATGATCGTGCCGCCGTACTCGCCTTTCCATTCCCAGACTTTCTCAAGGAATTTCTCGCGCCCCAGTTCCCGGCGACCGGGCTGCTGGGTGGTAGCCAGCATCTTTTCCACCTGCATCTGCGTGGCAATGCCTGCGTGGTCCTGACCGGGCTGCCAAAGCGTGTCAAACCCGCGCATCCGGTGCCAGCGGATCAGAATATCCTGCAGCGTGTTGTTGAACGCGTGACCCACGTGCAGCGCGCCCGTCACGTTGGGCGGCGGGATCATGATGGTAAAGCTCTCGTCGCGTGATTTGTTCGCGCCTGCCTTGAAGGCTCCGGCCTGCTCCCAGGCCTTGTAAATGCGGGCCTCGGCCTCGGCCGCGTTGAATGTCTTTTCCATCGCCATGGGTGCGTCCTGCGTCATCAATCTCGGGTCAGCGCCTGCAATAGCGAATGCGCAAGGGAAGGGGAAGGGTCTGCGGACGCACTGGACAACGAACTGGCGCAGCCTAATGTCGCCTGCAGGGCATCGACGGGAGCATGCAATGAAAAGGTTCGGAAAAAGCCAACCGCTCAAACGGACCGAGGATCAGCGCTTTTTAACCGGGCAGGGGCGGTACATGGATGATGTAGTGCCAAGCGACGCGCTGTTCGCCGCCTTCTTCCGCAGCCCGGTTGCCCATGGTCGGATCACCGTTCTGGATCTGGATGCCGCGCGCGAGGTGGAAGGTGTGCGGCTGGTCATGGCGTTGGACGATCTGACCGAAGCGGGGATCGATACAGTATTGAACGCGGCAACAGTGACCAACCGGGATGC
Organism: Ruegeria sp. BF7; assembly: GCF_056538605.1. Lineage (NCBI taxonomy): Bacteria > Pseudomonadati > Pseudomonadota > Alphaproteobacteria > Rhodobacterales > Roseobacteraceae > Ruegeria > Ruegeria sp. BF7. The sequence continues at coordinate 61,932 of NZ_JBQFTM010000014.1, forward strand.
CTCCAAAGCGGCGGCACCTGACCGGCATATGCTGGCGAAGGATCGGGTTCGGTTTGTCGGCGAGCCGGTGGCGGTAGTGATCGCGGACACCCCGATGCAGGCCCGCGATGCGGTCGAGTTGATCTGGTTGGAGACCGACGATTTGCCCGCCAAGCTGGATGTCGATGCCGGAGGGGAGCCGCTGCACCCCGAAGCCCCTGACAATCGCGCCTTTGACTGGGGGCTGGGGGATGAGGCCGCGACCGAAGCCGCGTTTCAACAAGCCGCCCATACGGTTTCACTGAACGTGGCTGACAACCGGGTGATCATCACTTCCATCGAGCCGCGCGGGTGCCAGGCGCATTGGGCCGATGGGCGGCTGCATTTTGCCTATGGCGGACAGGGTGTCTGGGCTATGCGCGGGCAGCTGGCTCAGAAGCTGAAACTGAAGCCGGAAACTATCCGTGTCACCACCCCGGACGTAGGGGGCGGGTTCGGCATGAAAGTAATGCCGTACCCTGAGTATTTCTGTGTCGCAGTAGCCGCGATGAAACTGGGCAGGCCCGTTCACTGGATGTCGGATCGGTCCGAAGCGATGCTGTCCGATCATCATGGCCGCGACCTGACCTCTCTGGCCGAGCTGGCCTTTGATGCCGATCACCGGATCACCGCCTACCGTGTCCACAGCAAGGTAAATCTGGGAGCTTACAACAGCCATTTCGGGCAGGCGATTCAAACCGACCTGTTCAGCAAGGTGCTTATGGGAGGGTATGACGTACAGACCACCTATCTGCGGGTCGAGGGCTTTTATACCAACACCACGCAGGTCGACGCCTATCGCGGGGCGGGACGGCCTGAGGCGATCTATGTGCTTGAACGGGTCATGGACCGAGCTGCACGCGAGCTGGGTGTCGACCCTTGGGAGCTGCGGCGGAAGAACTTTATCCGGCCCGAGTTGTTTCCCTACAAGTCCGCGACAGGCGAAACCTATGACGTCGGCGATTTCGATATGGTCCTGACTCGTGCGGGTGAACAAACGCGGGGTCTTGCTGCCCGCAAAGCTGCCGATGCCGAGCGCGGACTGATCCGGGGGCAAGGGCTGTGTTATTATATCGAGAGCATTCTGGGCGACCCCTCCGAAAACGCGAAGATCGCATTCTGTGAGGATGGAACCGTGAACCTTTACGTCGGGACACAGTCAAACGGGCAGGGGCATGAGACGGCCTATACCCAGTTCCTGTCGGACCAGACGGGCATTCCCATGGACCGGATCACCATCGTTCAGGGGGATAGTGATCAACTGCCCCACGGTGGCGGTACAGGCGGGTCGCGCTCGGTCACCGTGCAGAGCACAGCGACCCTGGCGACAATCGACGTCATGATCGCCGCATTCATGCCTTACCTTGCCGATAAGATGGGGATCGAGGAGGCTGACGTGAGTTTTGATCACGAAACATTCCGCGCACCCGGATCGAACCTGACACCGACCCTGACCGAGGCGGCTGAGATGGCTCGCGCCGATGGCCGCACCGACCTGCTGCAGCACGAAGCGCGCGCCAACCTAGATGCCCGCAGCTATCCCAACGGCGCACACGTTGCCGAAATCGTTATCGATTCTTTCACCGGTAAAACATGTGTGGACCACTATACAGTCGTTGATGATTTTGGTAACCTTATCAATCCGATGCTGGCCGAAGGGCAGGTGCATGGCGGTGTGGTCCAGGGCATTGGACAGGCCCTGACCGAGCATGTTGTGCATGATGCGCAAGGGCAACTGCTCACGGCTTCGTTGATGGACTACGCCTTGCCCCGCGCGGCCGAGATACCCATGATAAAGTTTACCTCGGCGCCGGTTCCGTCAACTTCCAACCCGATGGGTATGAAAGGCTGCGGAGAGGCCGGCACCGTGGGCGCGCTGGCCGCTGTGGCAAACGCGGTTCAGGACGCGCTTTGGGATCACGGGGTGCGGCAGGCGGATATGCCTTTCACACCCAGCAGAGTATGGGAATTGTTGACACATGGTTCTGTCGCGGCTGAGTAGAAAGGTACTGGGATGGCTCGGGCGGCCTCTGCGGTCCGAGCACTCGGCCGAGGCGCTGCACCGTGAGCCTGTCAGCCATGTCATCATCCTCGACGGCACCATGTCGACTCTGGAGCCGGGATTTGAAACCCATGCGGGTCAGGCGTTCCGTCTGTGTCAGGAAATGGGTGGCAAGGTCTCGGTGTTCTACGAAGCGGGGGTCCAGTGGGAAAGCTGGAAAACCTCGCTGGACGTGATGATGGGGCGCGGGATCAACCGGCAGATCCGTCGCGCTTATGGCTATCTGGCGTCGCGCTACAAACCCGGTGATCGGATCTATTTTATCGGTTATTCGCGCGGGGCCTACGGCGTGCGCAGCCTTGCCGGGGTGATCGACATGATTGGCCTGCTCAAGGCCGAGCACGCCACCGTGCGCAATATCAAACAGGCCTACCGCCACTACGAATGCAATCCCGACGGCACCGCAGCCCGGTATTTCCGCGATCAGTTCTGCCACGAAGAAATCGCCATCGAGATGATCGGTGTCTGGGACACTGTCAAAGCGCTGGGCCTGCGCCTGCCGCTGCTGTGGCGCCGGGCCGAGGAAAAGCACGCATTCCACAATCATCAACTCGGACCTGCTACCCGGCACGGTTATCACGCCATGGCGCTGGACGAGACGCGCGAGGTTTATGAACCGGTTCTGTGGGAGTGTACCTCTGATTTCAATGGTCACGTCGAACAGGTCTGGTTCCGGGGCACCCATGGCGATGTCGGTGGGCAACTGAACGGGTTCGAAGAGGCGCGGCCGCTCAGCAACATTTCCCTGATCTGGATGCTGGACAAGGCCGAGCTGCACGGGTTGCCTCTGCCGGACGGCTGGCGCGACCGGTTCCCGACTGCGACCACCGCGCCTTCGGTCGGAACCTGGCGCGGCTGGGGCAAGATTTTCCTGTTGCGCAAGCACCGGAAAGTCGGGCGCGATCCCTCAGAACGCCTGCATGTCTCGGTCGCACCGGATGAATTACCGGGCTGGGTGCCGATGCCGGATTTGCCGTCGCATCCGGCTCAGTAGGGGCCAGCCGGGGACGCAGACCTTTGTGACTGGTTTGATCAGCGCATCCGGGCGCTCAACCAGATCGAAACACCTTCGTCGCGGCGACCAATTGAAGATGCGTTCTTCTTTGGGATCATCGACAATTAGCAGACCGTGAAAGTACCATTCGGAAGTCGACTTGTAGCCGGCCTTTGCTGTGTAGAATGAAAACCCACGTAGTTGGCGCAAGGTTTCGATCGGAGAATTTTCCACATGTTCGGCGATGCAATAGGATGAACCATCCGCGATCACACGTGTTTAAATAAGGATCATCGGGACGGTCAGCAAAGACCACAGCGCTGCGACAACCGACACCGCTATTCCAAGCATTGCAAAACGTAAGGGACGTACTTTCTTATCTTTTCCGGGCCAGATGGGAACCCAAGCCCAATGCAATTGTCAAGGTAAGACCATGGAGCAGTTGAATGGTGGAAAATAGAGAGAGCACGCCAGAGGCTAGTGTGAAGAAAACTCCAATAAGAAGTGTAGCGCCGAAAAGGGTGTGGGAGAGGAAAGCGGGTATCCGGCGCAGTCCCATGAAAACCATAACTGAAAGGATCAACGGCACCGTAGGTGCAATCCAAACCACGAGATACCTGGCCTGTATTCCGAATGGGAAAGTTCCGAAGGAATAGTCCGGCTCGAAGACAGTTCGATCAAATGGTGTAGGGCGACACACAGTTCTGCCACCAGCGACAAAACCTTGCCATTTTCGCCTCACTTCTTTTATCCAGCACCTAGACCGATCTCATTGATCCTGACTTCCTTTTGGGAAAATCTGGGATTATTTGCAGATCAGACTCCGAGGGCGCCTGTTCCTGCTGATCTGCCACGTGGCGAACGCAGATGTTGGAGAGGCAATGTTATTCGACAATAGTGGTGCGGCCCGCAGGCGCAGCCGAGGACACGGTGTTATCTAACAGGGTTGCCCGAGGGAGAAGGCAGCGTCTTACCCCTGATGGCCAGGGGCGTTTGGCTTGTCCAAATCCCACTTGCCCCAAAACAAGTGCGGAAGCGTAGGCTGCGCCGTCACTCTATGTGCCAGAACACGTTGTTTTTTTAAAGAATGGGCGGGAACCGGACATTCGCGGCAGGTGTTGGAAACGCCTCGTACCAATGTATTTAAAGCCAACTTTGGCGTCATCACGTAGACATGCCCAGGTTCTCTTCAGGAAATCATTTGTCTCCTGGATATCGGACAAGGGTATGGTTGGAGAGAATTCGATTATCAAGATCAGATTCCGTTCTCATTTCTCATAGCTAACATTTTTTTGCAGCGCGAGTTTCTAATGTGTCGCCGATCGAAGCGACGCTCATCGCAAGCAATAGCAGGGAGTGGGGTTGATGCACGAAAATTGACGGATCAGAGCTTTCGACGATTCAGAATTCGAGTGCCGTTCTCAATCCACTTGAAGTTATCCAAGCAACCTTTGTCTCGTCAGTACAGACGAGGTTGAGTTCAAAGTTCCGTTTTATTCTCATCTCAGCCGTTGGTGGTTTTCGCAGCGAACTTCCGCTCTCCGCCCATGGTGTTTTTCGTTGCGGTAGCCGAGTGCGCAAAGCAGCCGTTCGATTTCGCAGGGTCAACGACAGCATCGTCTCGCGAGGCAGCCTTTCGTACTCGTTCCAATGAACGGCCATCACTCAACCAGAGATCGCTTCACATAAAACTGCTAATGCGACGTTTGGGGATTGTAATGGTGGTGCAGAGCAACCCTTGGTTGCGGAAGCTTAGCGTTCTCATCCCTGTTAATAAGGCCGCCTGATGCAGCGGGGTTAGGATGTTGAATAATGAACTTACGAAATTCGTCTGGTAAGCACAGAAATTAAACTTGCCTATCAGGTCCCGTGTCGCTGATCCAGGTGATGGTGATAGGCAGCAGCAACAGCGAGCTACATAGCCTCCAGCGTATGTGAGAGACCGTTTCGGATGTGATCTTCCAACAGCTTGATTGCGGTGCCCGCGTCTCTGGCCAATGCGGCATCGAACATGCCCTTGTGCTCCCTTACGGCCTCTTCGCCGCGATAGGTCAGCACGAGCATCTGATACCGCAGATACTTGTCATAGATGATCGAGTGCAGAGACAAAAGGTTCTTGGAGTTGCAGGCCGCGATCATCGCTTGATGAAACTCCCAATCATATCGTTTCCAGGTTTCTTTCTCGGACTCGTCGCCCTTAAGAAGCTGCTGTTCCATCAGGTGCAGTTTGTGATGTGCGGCAACAAGGTTGCCTTCCCAGTCCGTGTCGCCATTCGCAATGGACAACTCCAAAGCGTGGCATTCCAACAGGACCCGCAGCTCTGAAATCTCGGTCAGGTCTTCTCGTGAAACTGGTGTGACCAGGAAACCCCGTTGCTCGGGAGCTTCGACAAATCCGTCGCTGGCGAGCCTGTTCAGCGTTTCACGAAGTGTCGAAAGGCTTGCCGAGTAGCGCTCCTTCAAGGCGTCCAGCTTCAGTTTGGAGCCGGGCTGCAGCTCCCCGAAGATGATGTCCCGCTTGATGCGCTGATAGGTGCTTGCACCTATCGTAGACGGCTGTTTCGCCATACGTTTCACCCGATATTATCAGTTTCTTCGTTCAACTAGCATTTTTCAGAGACATCAGCAATCCAAACTGATGTATGGTAAAAATAAAAATATCATACATTATTGCGGAATCGCGAAAACCCCAATACGGTCGTGGCCAAGTTGGGCAAAGCAGCCCGATCGCAATCATCGGTTCCGGGTTTTCCCGGACCCTCCGGAAGGAAGCAAAGTGTCTAAGAACTTTCGCATTGCCATTGTCGGCATTGGCCTTGTTGGACGCCGCCACGCAGACGCCATCCGAGCGTTGCGCCATGTTGATTTTGTCGCGGTAGTTGATCCCAGCGACGAAGGCCGTGCGTACGCCGTTGAGCACGGGGTCGAGTTTTACGATACCCTTGGCGAGATGTTTGCAAATCTGACGCCGGATGGAGCTGTGCTTGCGACCCCCACAACGCTTCATGTCGAACAGGGCCTCACGTGTGTTCGAAACGGTTGCCCCGTTCTCGTCGAAAAGCCGATCGCCGTGGAAGCCGCTGCAGCACTGGAGCTTGTTCAGGAAGCGGAGAAGGCCAATGTGCCTCTGATGGTCGGACATCATCGTCGGCACAATCCTCTGATCAGGTCAGCTAAAGAAGCCATTGTGGATGGGAAGATTGGAGATGTTCGCGCTGTCCATGCGAATTGCTGGTTCTATAAGCCAGACGAGTATTTTGACGCTGCGCCCTGGCGAAAGAAACCAGGTGCAGGGCCTATCTCGGTCAATCTGGTCCACGATGTGGATCTGCTGCGGTACCTGGCCGGAGAAGTTGTGACCGTACAAGCCCAGTCGGCTGCATCGCAGCGAGGTTACGACAACGAAGATGTTGCCGGTGCTCTGTTGACGTTCGAAAGCGGGGCGATAGGGACCATAAGTGTATCCGACAGCATCGTCGCTCCATGGAGCTGGGAGATGACGTCTCAGGAATATCCAATCTATCCTTCAACCCCTGAGAGTAGCTACATGATAGGTGGCTCTCATGGTTCGTTGTCCGTTCCCGATCTTCGCCTGTGGAGTTACCAGAGAGAGCAAAGGGATTGGTGGACGCCAATCTCAACAACCGCGCTGAAGAAGGGTGCTTCTGACCCCCTGGTCAATCAACTCAGGCACTTTGTTGAAGTTGCTCGGCGCGAAGCAGATCCGATTGTGTCTGGATGGGAAGGTTTTAGAACACTTCAAGTTATTGAAGCCATTCAGAATTCCTGCAGGACTGGCGAGACTGTCAGGATAGGAAACCTTCAGGAAACGCAACAACAGAGATTGCAGGTAATGAAAAATATCTGATATTTTGTAAAAAATCTTGCAAAATTACCAAAATAGGTCAAAACTCAGAATCGGAAAAATACATCATGATGTCTCAGGGAGGAGCAAAGTGATTACCAAACTTACCCGCCGGGCTGCTGTATCAGCCCTGGTTGCAACCGGTGTTTTGTTTAGCGCAACAAGCGGTGCGCTGGCAGAAGACAAAGTGCAACTTCGCCTCGCAACATCAGGATCGGAGACCGACCAGCGTTCGGTCGCCATGGCCGAGGTTTTCGCGCCCATGGTCGCTGATTTCGCAAGCTACGAGCCCAGCTATAATGGAACCATATTCGCCCAAGGCACCGAGTTGGACGCCATCAGCCGGGGTAACCTGGAAATGTCGATCACCTCGGCGCAGGAACTGGCACAGTTCTTCCCTGAGTTTTCGATCTTTACCGCAGGCTATGTTCACCAGGACGCCGCGCATCAGGTGGCTGTCTTCAACGATCCCTTGATGGATGCCTTTAAACAGAAGGCAGAAGAAGAACTGGGCGTCAAACTGCTGTCGGTCATGTATCTGGGGCGTCGTCAGGTGAACCTGCGCCAACCCAAGGACGAACTGACCGTCAGCACTCCGGCTGATCTGGAAGGTGTGAACCTGCGGATGCCAGGCACAGATGCATGGCAGTTCCTTGGCAAAGCACTGGGTGCTGCCCCGACACCAATGGCGTTCTCAGAGGTATATACGGCTTTGTCGACCGGTGCTGTTGACGGTCAAGACAATCCACTGCCGACCGTTGTGGACGCAAAGTTCTACGAAGTGACCAATCAGATCGTTTTGACGTCTCATCTGGTTGACCTGAACTACATCGCCATCGGCAAAGAAGTTTGGGACGGGCTGACAACGGAACAGCAAGCCAAGGTTCAGGAAGCTGCCGACGCAGCGGCTGAAGCTGGTCGCCAGAAGCAGCTTCAGAAAGAAGAGGACCTTGTCAGCTTCCTGAAAGAGCAGGGCATGGAGGTCTATGAGCCCGACCTCGCGGCGTTCCGGGATCAGGTACAGTCGATGTATCTGGAAAGCGAGTTCGCCGGATCATGGCCGGACGGTGTTCTGGAGCAGATCAACGCTCTGGGCAACTAAGCTCATCTGAAGAAGGAAGGGAGAACCGCAATGAAAGGCTTCATAAAGGGGTTCTCCCGACTGACCGAAGCGATTGCCGGCGGGATGCTGGCGGCAATCTTCCTGATCTTCCTTCTGCAAATTCTTCTGCGGTACTTCTTTACGCCCGCCGGTTGGACTCTTGAACTTATCGGCATTCTTTGGGTCTGGGTGATCTTCTTCAGCTGCGCCTTCATCGTGCGCGAGAGGGATCACGTAAAGTTCGACATTATCTATCTGTCTGTGCCCCGGCGCGTCCGTCAGGTCTTTGCGATGCTCGCGGCTGCGGCAATCGTGGTCGGGATGCTCTACAGTTTCCTACCGACGTGGGACTACATCGACTGGATGAAAATCCGCAAGACCGCGACGGTTCGCAATCCCTTCTCGGGCGAGAAGATACCGCTGCGCACCGTGTTTTCGATCTATGCCGTGTTCATGCTAGTCGTTGCCGCGCGGTATGCTTGGTTATTCTTTGACATCATGCGCAACGGCCCACCAAAAACTGAACTTGAAATGGTCGTGGGATACAACGTGGTCGACGAACATCCCCGCGTTGACGTGGAAGAAGACGAGGGCGCAAGAAAATGAGTTTCGAACTTCTTTCCTGCCTGCTCACACTCTTTGTTCTGGCAGGCATCGGGACCCCTATCGGCTATTCCATCCTTTTGGCGTCACTGATGTATCTGGGCGTCGCTGGTCTGGACGTTGCGCTGGCGGGTGAAAAAATCCTGCAAGGATTCTACAAAAGCACGATCCTGCTTGCCGTGCCATTGTTCATCGTCGCTGCAAATATCATGAACGCGGGGTCGATCACGGACCGTCTTCTAAACTTTTGCGTCGCTGCGGTCGGGCGGTTCAAGGGTGGCCTCGGTCACGTCAACGTGGTCGCGTCGCTGATATTTTCCGGCATGTCCGGCTCTGCAGTCGCGGACGCGGCAGGCATCGGCAAGATTATCATTGAGATGATGACCAAAGATGGCCGTTACAGCCGGGGCTATGCAGCCGCAATCACTGCGGCGTCGGCGACGATTGGTCCGATAATTCCGCCCTCGATCCCGATGGTTCTTTATGCGCTGGTCTCAAAGGCGTCTATCGGGTCGTTGTTCCTTGCTGGTATTCTGCCGGGCCTGATCATGGGCGTCGTTCTGATGGCGATGAACTACTATCTGGCTGGAAAGCGAAACTTTGCCCTGGAAGAACCCATTCCTCTGCGCGAGTTGCCCGCAAAAACCGCCAACGCGTTTCCGGCGCTGTTGATGCCTGCGATCCTGCTCTATGGCATCTACGGGGGTGTCACTACACCGACCGAGGCCGCCGCGGTGGCCGCATTCTATGCCCTGCTGCTGGCAGCGTTCTTCTATCGCGCCCTGTCGTTCCGTGGTCTCTATCAGGTCTTCGTTGACAGTGCCCGTTCGTCGGCAGCCGTTGGGGTAGTCATCGGTGGCGCGTTCATTCTGAACTTCATCGTCATTCAGGAGCAGATTCCACAGTCGATCTCGGCCTTGCTGGAAGGTTCTGATGTCAGCCCGATTGTGTTCCTAATCCTGGTTAACCTGCTGATCCTCGCGCTGGGATGCGTGTTAGACGCAACAACGATCATCCTGGTGATTGTGCCCCTGTTCATTCCGACCTGCGAAGCGCTCGGGATTGATCTGGTGCATTTCGGGGTGTTGGTTGTCGTGAACTCGATGATCGGTCTGATCACGCCTCCCTATGGCATTCTACTCTTTGTGATCAACGCCGTAACGGACATTCCGCTGCGTGAAATCATCTCGGAAATCTGGGCCTTCCTCGCGGTTCTCATCTTCGCTCTAGTGATAATGATGCTGATGCCGGATCTGGTCCTGTGGTTGCCGCGTATGTTTGGATATCAGGGATAATGTGCCTCTCGGTTTCGACAACGTCGATCCCCGGTGATCTGGCCGAAAAACTAAGTGCTATCGCTGAAGCGGGATTCGGGGGCGTCGAGTTGCACGAACCTGACCTGACCGCGTTTGACGGGCCGCCTTCGCACATCCGCGATATTGCGTCGGACCTCGGCCTGAAGATTTGCCTGCTACAACCCTTCCATAACCTTGAAGGCCAGCCCGATGCCGGACGTGAGCGCGCCTTTGATCGACTGAAGCGCAAACTCGACCTGATGAGTGAGTTGGGAACGGAACTACTGCTCATCGGGTCTGCGTTCGAGGTCGATGCCGCTGCGACCGAAGAACAGGTAATCGCAGATCTTGGCGAGGCGGCCCAGATCGCGAAAGAGATGGGGTTGCGTCTGGCCTATATGGGCTTGCCATGGTCGGATCTTATTCATTCGGATGAGCAGGCGTTAGGCGTCGTTGAAGCAATCGACAGCCCTCATTTGGGGCTGGCCTTGAACTCCTTCTTCTCGCTTGCCGACGGGTCCAAACCAGCCCGCCTTCGGGGCATTCCCGGAGAGCGGCTGTTCCATGTGCAACTGTCCGATGCACCCCGGCTTGAGATGGATATACGTCGGCTCAAGCGGCACTTTGGGCTTCTTCCGGGGCTTGGGTCGCTGAACCTTGCGGGATTTGTGCGGGTGTTGTCCCGCGCTGGGTACAAGGGGCCTTGGTCCATTGCGCGCGTCAACGAAGCAGCTCCTCAACCCGGTGGCCGAACACTGGCCCGAGACAGCTACAGGTCGCTGGTGAACGTCCTGGATGAGGTATCCCGGACCGAGCCGGGAACCGATTTCGGCATCCCGGGCCTACCGGAACGCGTCTATGCGTCAGGCTTTGAGTTCGTCGAATTTACAGCCGACGAAACAAGCGGCGCGCAGCTGGCAGATATGTTGTCAGCAATGTGTTTTCGAATGGAGCGAAAGCATGTGAGCAAGTCCGTCGAGTTGTGGCGGCAGGGCGCGATAAACATCGTTGTGAATACCGAAAAGGAAGGCTTTGCCCATTCGGCGTTCCTGGGTCACGGCCCCTCCGTTTGTGACATGGGGTTGCGTGTCAAAGATGCGGATCAGACGGTTCGGCGCGCCACCGCGTTGGGCGCACCGGATTTCTCACAACCGGTGGGGACCGGAGAGCTGGATATCCCGGCCATCCGTGGTGTCGGCGGCAATGTTGTCCATTTCATCGATGAGAAATCCGATCTGCACCGGGTATGGGATATCGAATTTGAACCGGTAGCAAAAACCAAAGCGACCCAGCCTGCCGGTCTGCGCCGTATCGATCATCTGGCCCAGACGATGCGTCACGATGAGATGCAAAGCTGGCTGCTCTACTACATTTCGACGTTTGAGATGGCAAAATCCCCTATCGTGAACGTCGCCGACCCGTCAGGTGTTGTGCAAAGTCAAGCTATCGAAAGCCCGGAGGGCGAAGTGCGCCTGAATCTGAATGGGGCAGTTGGGCGTCGAACTTTGGCAGCGTCATTTCTTGACGATGGATTTGGGGCCGGTGTTCAGCATATCGCTTTCCAGTCGGATGATATTTTTGAAACCTCAGCCCAGTTGCTCAAGTCCGGCTTTCCCAGCCTGTCCATCCCTGAAAACTACTATGCTGATCTGCAAGCGACTTTCGGATTGGATGACGATCTGATCGCCCAATTGCAACGGGGTAACATCCTCTATGATCGGGCAGCGGGTGCTGAGTATTTTCAGATCTACAGCCGCCCCATCTTCAACGGCTTCTTCTTCGAAATTGTTGAACGCCGTATGGGCTATGCCGGTTACGGTGCGCGCAATGCACCCATTCGCCTCGCTGCGCAAAGCAAAACCCAGACGCTCAAAGAGGTGCAGACTCAATGATTGTGCTGGATGAAAACATGACGATGGATGAGCGCGCCGTTCGCCAATGGTGGCGTACCTCCATCATCGACATGAAGCCCGGTCAGATCGCTTTTCGTGGCAACGCCATAGAGGACCTGATCGGGAACATTTCATTCCCGCAGATGATCTGGCTAATGGTGCGGGGCGATCTGCCCAGCGACGCACAAGCGCGCCTTTTCGAGGCAGCTTTGGTCGCAGGCGTGGATCACGGTCCGCAGGCCCCCTCGATCGCGGCGGCGCGTATGGCTGCGACCTGCGGGGTAGGTCTCAATAATGCGATGGCGACTGCGGTGAACATGCTGGGAGACGTGCACGGCGGGGCAGGAGAGCAGTGCGCAGAGCTGTACTATGATATCTCGGCTCGCATGGATTGCGGAGCATCGTTGAATGACGCTGTGAAGGACGGTCTGGACAGCTGGCGCGAGACCCACGGCAAGATCGTATCTGGCTTTGGTCACAGGTTTCACAAGCCTGTTGACCCACGTGCACCACGATTGATGCAACTTGTTCGTGATGCGGCGGCAGAAAGCACAGTTTCTGGTCGGTTTGCCGATGTCGGAGAAGAGGTTCAGGCCGAACTCGGTCGTCAACGCGGAGGTCGACCTATTGCCATGAATATCGATGGCGCGACAGCTGTGATCTTCTGCGAACTTGGCTTTCCTGCGCCCTTGTCGCGAGGGTTGTTTTGCCTGTCCCGCTCGGTCGGAATACTCGCCCACGCCTGGGAGCAGATGGGGCAGGGCGGTCGGAACAAAGGACCGATGCCCCCGAATTACTTACCCCTCTACGAAGACAGGAATGATGACACGTGAGACATCGAAATCCTTCCGGGTCGGCCTTATCGGCTGTGGTCGTATCAGCGATATCTATTTAAAAACACTATCCAAATTTTCGAACATCGAGGTTGCGGCTTGTGCAAGCCTCGATCCATCAGAAAGCCGCGCCAAGGCGGATCAATACGGCATCGCCAAGGTCTGCACGCCGGATGAGGTGTTCGACGATCCGACAATCGACTGTGTTCTGAACCTGACAATTCCGGCGGCGCATGCCGAAATCAGCCTGCGTGCGTTAGAGGCGGGCAAGCACGTATATTCCGAAAAGCCACTGGTCATGAACCGATCGGATGGAAAAGCGATCCTGCATACTGCCACTGAAAAGGGGCTACTGGTCGGTTGCGCACCCGACACGTTTCTGGGCGGTCGTTGGCAAACCGTTCGGCGCTTGATCGATGAAGGCGCTATCGGGAAACCAACAGGGGTTTTTGCCCATGTCGGGACCCACGGGACGGAGCGCCACCATCCCAACCCGGATTTCTACTACCAGGTCGGTGGCGGGCCCTTGCTGGATCTTGGCCCCTATTACCTGACCGCCATGATTTGCTGCCTTGGTCCAGTTGACCGCGTCGCCGGAATGGCTCGGCGCACGTTCGACAAGCGGATGATCGAAAATGGCCCTCGCAACGGCGAATGGATGGATGTTGAGGTCGACACGCATTCCCTAAGCCTGCTTCAGTTCTCATCCGGAGCTGTAGGGTCGATGACCATGAGCTTCGACGTCTGGGACAGCGAAACTCCGCGGTTCGAAATCTACGGTGAAAACGGCACCATCAGCATTCCTGATCCTGACCCGGTTCATGGTGCCAATATCTTTCAAGGGGTTGTCTGGCTGAAAACCCGGGAGACCTCGCGCTGGTCTCATCAGCCTCGTCCAACTGGTCGCGAAGACTGGCAGGTGGTCGACAACAAACACGGGTTCAATGAGGACAGCCGCGGGCTCGGCCTTTTGGATCTGGCCCTGGCGGCACAAGAAGGACGCCAACCCCGTGCAAGTGGAGCGCTTGCCTACCACGTTTTCGAGGTCATGGACGCGATTGAACGAGCGCCGAAATTCGGCGCCTATCAGACGATAGAAAGCCGCTGTGCGGCTCCCGAGCTTTTGCCGGTCGATTTCCTTAGCGATGAAAGGAAGGAAATGGTTCATGCCGATTGAGACACTCGACTTTGCTCAGCCATTCTTTCGCGTCCAGCACATCAGTGATGAAGACAGAATATCCGTCGATGGTCGCGCCATCGTCCTTAACCTTGGGCGGCTGGAACTCTCGGTCGAGGATCAGGCCGTTGCACCGCTTTCGTCTGTTATCGTGCAAAATAGCTCTCTCAAAGGTTTGGAACGTGCAGTCATTGTCCACGGTTTCGACACCCATGCCGATGACAACGATTTGTTTGAACGGGTCAAAGATACGTGGCCATCGGCTTTTGATGTCCGCCAAGAGGAGCGTCTGCGCGGTGTCAGCCACTACATGTCGCCGAAGGTCTTCGTGGGTAACGTTGGACTGACCATGTACCACTCGGGCTCGGTGCCGCTGAATGTCGGATTGCACAAGGATCATCCGTTCTGCCCGGTACCGGGGTTTCGAGAAGTGCATACGCAAATCGTAGGCTTTGGCAAAATGCAGCAATGCCGCGAACGGGACGTTGAAACCCTTTACCTCGAAGAATTCATGGCCCCCGGCACGACGCACAAGCCGGTGTATGACGCTGAAGGCAACTATCCCTGGCATCAATACGAGACGATTACCCCCAGCATCTTCATGGCGGTGGAAATGCTGCCAGAAGGCGTACGGGTCCCGGACATGGAGGTTCAGAATGGCTGAGAGACTTTTACCCGAAGACCTGAACTTTGACGGCCCTTTCCCCCGGTTGTCTCGCCGTTTGCGGCTGGGCGTTGTTGGCGGAGGGCGGATCTCTGTCACGCAAGCGATGGCAGCGAGGATGAGCGACCGTTGGGAGGTCACCGCAGGCGCGCTCAGTTCTGACGCTGCGCGCAGCAAGGCGCGTGGGGCTGAGTGGTTCCTGCCGCCAGACAGGTGCTATGCGTCATTCGACGAGATGGCACAGGCCGAGGCGTCCCGCCCGGATGGCGTAGATGTCGTCATGATCACGACCCCGAACCACGTTCATTTCGAAGCGGCCAAAGCCTTTCTGGAGGCGGGCATTGACGTGCTGTGCGACAAGCCCCTGACCAACGAAGTCGCCGAGGCCGAGGGGCTTGAGGAGATTACCGCGCGCACGGGGCACATCTTTGCTGTCGGCTATGCGATGTCGTGTTTTCCGGTGATCCGGCAGGCGAGGCAGATAGTGGCCGACGGCGGCATCGGTAAAATCAACCAAATCCACGTCGAGTTCATGCAAGACTGGATGACGCCCGAAGATGTGGCCGATGCGCCTCATGTAAAGTGGCGGCTGGACCCAAAGATTTCTGGTCCGACCAGCTGTGTCGGTGATATCGGCACCCATGCCGCGCATCTCGCCAGTTTTGTCTCGGGTCTGCCAATGACCCACCTGCGCGCCGAGTTTCATGTTTGCGGCGCGCCAAAGCCTTTGGAAGACACGGTATTCATGTTCACCCGCTATCAAAACGAGGTTCCGGGCACTCTGATGGCAACGCGCCTTGCCCCCGGAAACCGGGGCGGGTTGCGGTTGCGGGTCTTCGGCAGCGAAGGGGGCTTGGAGTGGGATCTGGAGAATTCGGAGCAGCTGAAGTTCAATCGGTTTGGTGAGCCGGATCGTATCATCAGCCGAGGTCACGGGCACGGCATCGGCCGCGGTGCGGAACGTCTGATCCGTACCGCGCGTGGCTTCCCCGAAGGGATTATCGAAGCCTGGGCCAACCTCTATACGGAATTTGCCATGGCCGTGGCCGCGCGTTGGGATGGCGTTACCGTTCCGGCCGATTGGCTTGCTTACCCCAGTGTCGAACAAGGCGCAGACGGTGTCCGATTCATTGATGCCTCTGTGCGCTCTCACCAGTCCGGAGGGGACTGGGTCACTCTCTAAGGCTTTGCCAACACAAATGTAAAACACGCCTGGGCTATTGCTCGGGCGTTTCTATTTTCTGTTCAGTATTAAAAGTTGATAATTTATATAATATCAGATATTTTTAATAACGCATGATGAAATTGAGATTCGCAGACACGTGGAGCTGTCGTTCATGGTGAAACCCGAAGAGGCTGGCACAAGCCCCTCTCTCTATTCCTTGGCGCATCTGACGCTGATTGGCTGTACGCCGCCCGAGCTGGTCTATATCGCCGCGCGGGCCGGTTACGATGCCGTCAGCCCCCGATTCATTCCGATGCATGTGCCCGGTGAATTCACTCAATCTCCAATCGACAAGGCACAGGTGCATGCCACCAAAACTGCTCTCTCTACCACCGGGTTGAAAGTCCTCGATGTCGAACTTGCGCGCATCACGGAAGATGTCGATCCGCGCAGTTTTGAGCCTTCATTGGAGATCGGCGGAGAACTCGGCGCCAAACGCATGATCATGAGCGCGTGGACAAACACCCGCGATGATCGCGACTATCTGATCGACGTCTATTCTGAAACCTGTGAACTGGCAGCGCCCTACGGTTTAACGGTGGACCTGGAGTTCCCGAGCTTCTCTCGCTTGCGCACTCTGGATGAGGCATTGGATATTGTCCGTGCCTCCGATCAGCCGAATGGCGGAATTCTGGTCGATACGCTTTATCTGCATCTCAGCCGCGTTGATCTGGGAGAGTTGCTACACGTCCCCTCGGGCCTGTTTCACTTCCTGCATATCTCTGATTGCCTGCCCGGCATCGCCGATACGCGCGAGGGCATGATCCAGCTGGCGCGCGATGCAAGGTTGTACCCCGGCGAAGGCTGGATCGATTTCACCGGCATTATCGAACGGATGCCGCCCGTCGACTATTCCATCGAACTGCCCAACCAAAGCCGCGTTGCCGAGTTGGGATATGAAGAACACGCGCGTCGCTGTCTCAGCCACGCCAAACGAACATTCGGCAAGGCGCGATCTCAGCGTCGTGTGCCCGATGCAGCAATTCCAAAACACCAAGAGGATCATCATGGGCAAAGAGCTCACTGAAAACGACCGCAACATGGCGGCCGATATGCTGGCGCGCGCCCGCGCTGCCATGGCCGAGATCGAGGATTGGGATCAGGACAAGCTGGACCGCCTGTCTCAGGCCATTGCATGGTACGCAGGGAACGAGAAAACCTTCACCCGTCTGGCCCAGCAAGGCGTGGACGAGAGCGGTATCGGAGATCGCGAAGGACGCCCAGCAAAGCGCTTCAAAATTCACATGGTGCTGCGTGATGTCCTGCGCACTCCATCGACCGGGATCGTCGAGGTGGATGAGGAAAAAGGTCTGGTGAAGTATGCCAAACCTGCCGGTGTGATCGCCTCCCTTATCCCGATGACCAATCCAGCAATGACACCACCGGTGACCGGTGTTTCCGCCGCAAACGCCCGGAATGCCGTTATCTTCAGCCCGCATCCGCGAACCGCTCATACGACCTTTGAAATGGTCGAGGTCATGCGTGCAGCTTGTCGTGCTGCCGGTGCCCCCGAGGACTTGTTTCAATCCATTCGCAAACCGTCGATCCCATTGACGCAACATCTGATGGAGATCTGCGACCTGACTTTGGCGACGGGCGGCAAACCCATGGTCAAAGCGGCGTACAGTTCAGGGCGTCCAGCCTATGGTGTCGGCGCGGGCAATTCATCCATTGTCATCGATGACACAGCCGACTTGGATATCGCCGCGCAGAACACTCGCATTTCAAAGACCTCCGACTTTGGGTCGGGCTGCTCGGCCGACGGCAACATCATCATCCAGCGCTCAGTTTACGACGATATGGTCAAGGCGCTTCAAGCCGAGGGCGGCTACCTGTGTTCGGATGAAGAGAAGGCCATGCTCGAAGCGGCCATGTGGGACGAAAAGGGAAACCGTACGTTCCCGACAATCGCCTGTCCGCCTCAGCAAACGGCCAAGGTCGCCGGTTTTAGCATCCCCGAAGACCGCAAGTTTCTGATGGTTGAAAATCAGGGGCAAATCGGCCCGCAGCATAAGTTCTCAAAGGAAAAACTGACCACTCTGATGGCGCTTTATCACTTCGATACATTCGATGACGCGCTGGAAACGGTCAGTCAGATCTATAACACGGGCGGCAAAGGCCATTCCTGCGGCATCTACAGCCACAATGACGATCATATCGACCGGCTGGCGCGCCTGGCTCCGGTCAGCCGCATGATGGTGCGACAGCCTCAGTCCAAGGCCAATGCGGGTGCCTGGACTAATGGCATGCCTATGACCAGCAGCCTTGGTTGCGGCATCTGGGGCGGCAACATCACCAATGAAAACGTCACAATGAAACATATGATGAACTACACCTGGGTCAGCCGTCCGATCCCCGAGGATCGCCCTTCGGAGCCGGACCTGTTCGGTGAATTCTACGGACAGGAGGTCGCGTGATGGACGGAGCGAAACTAGACGGCAAGACGGTTGCCGAGCATATCGTTGGTTTTCTCGAACGCCGTGAGATCAAGCATGTTTTCGGTCTATGCGGCCACACGAATATCGCGGTTCTGGCCGCGCTGGCGGAAAGCCCCATCGATTTTGTCACCGTGCGGCACGAACAAATAGCCAGCCACGCGGCGGATGCATATGCCCGCGTGACGGGCAAGGCCTCGGTGGTCTTGTCTCACCTCTCCCCAGGTTTGACAAACTGCGCCACCGGGGTCGCCAACGCCGCACTGGACTGTATCCCCATGGTTGTGATCGCAGGTGACATTCCCACGCATTACTACGGCAAGCATCCGCATCAGGAGGTGAACCTGCACGCGGACGCTGCCCAGTGGGAGATCTATCGCCCCTTCGTCAAACGTGCCTGGCGGGTAGACCGTGCAGACTTGATGGCCGAAATTCTGGAAAAGGCGTTTCATCTTGCCGAAAGCGGCCAGCCAGGACCGGTGCTGGTCAATGTGCCGATGGATATCTTCTCCGAAGTGATCCCCTCGGACAGCTTCGACCGTATCCGCGACAACACGCGCGCGATCAAGAAACCGTCGATTGATGATGAAACCGCGCATGAAATCATTGAGGCGCTGGCGCGGGCCGGAAACCCGGTTGCTTATGTCGGTGGAGGTATCCTTTTGGCACAAGCCAGTGAGGAATTGCGCGAATTCGTTGAACATATGGGGCTGCCCGTCGCGCATTCACTGATGGGCAAGGGCGCGTTGCGGGACGACCATCCGCTTGTGCTGGGAATGACTGGCTTTTGGGGCACAGAACTGGTCAACCAATCCTGCCTGAACGCGGACTATATCTTTGCCGTAGGCACAAGGTTCAAAGAGGCCGATTGCTCCAGCTGGTATCCCGGTTACACGTTCAACATTCCCGGTTCCAAGGTCATTCACATCGACATTGAGCCGCAAGAGATCGGTCGGAACTACCCCACCGAGATCGGCGTCGTTGCGGACGCCAAGGCCGCGCTTTGTGTACTCAATCGGGTGGCCCGCGAGATGTATCCGGACGGCTTCAAGCACCCCACGCTGGAGCAGGAGATCGCTGACTTCCGGACGGAATTCAAAGCGCACAACGTGGAAATGGCGACCTCAGCAGCCTTTCCGATGATGCCCGAGCGTATTCTGGCGGATACCCGCAAGGCACTGCCTGAGGATGCCATCATCACCACGGACGTTGGGTGGAACAAGAACGGTGTCGGACAGCAATTCGATATCCTGACACCCGGCTCAATACTGACCCCGGGCGGGTTCGCGACGATGGGATTTGGCCCGCCGGGCGCGATCGGCGCGAAGCTGGCAGCACCTGAACGTGTGGTGATCAGCCTGGTTGGCGATGGCGGTTTCGGTCAGAACCCGTCAATGCTGGCAACGGCTGTCGAACTTGATCTGGGCATCATCTGGCTGGTTATGAACAACAACGCCTTCGGCACTATCGCGGGTCTTCAAAAGGCGCACTACGGTCTGACTTATGGAACAACGTTCCCTGGATCAGCGGCAGCTCCTGCAAACGGACCGGGTTATGCAGACATTGCACGAGCTTACGGTGCAGAAGGGCACAGGCTCAGTGCTGCTGATGAATTGTTGCCCGCATTAGAAGCAGCGATCGCCAGCGGCAAACCAACCGTTCTTGACGTCCCAATGATCAACAACCCGACACCAACAACCGGGCATTGGAACATTCTCGACATCTATTCGCCAGACAGGGATGTTTCGCACGTTGCAACCTAAAGCAATTTAGAGCGTGCGATCCGCCTGTGCATACGGCTTTTGCCCGTATCTGTTAAACAGAAGGGCAATTGCCGCTTTGCGATGGTTTCAGCCTGACGGAAAACCCTTGAGTCGCAAATGGCAAAACCCGTGCGCCCATCAAAAATCGAATGACTCAAAATCAATGACTTAGCTGTCGATGAATGGCAATACTATGTGTCGCCCGACAAATGGCTGGAAAGATGCCAAAAAGATAAGGGCAGCGTAGCCGCAGAAATAGTATTTAGGATTCAATCTGAACTGAATCTGAAAAAATCTTGTAAAGAAAACATAGTGGTAAGGTTGGTCGCCCGCCATTGGGCGAGCGGCCAGCCTATTTGTCAGATCAAGCTTACCGGCGGCGGTCGCGGCGCGAGCTCATGGGTTGGAAGGCCACGCCCACATGCGCCTCGCAATAGGGCTTACCGGCTTCAACGGGCAGGCCGCAGAACCAGAAATCCTCGGTTGCGGGGTCGCCGACGGGCCACTTGCAGGTCTTCTCGGTCAACTCCATGAGCGTCAGCTTCTTGGCTTTCTTTTCGATCTCGTTGACCTTGGCCAGAGCCTCGGGGCTGATTTCATTGGCCGAGGGCTGTGGCGGCAGCGGTTGGCCTGCCGGGATGATCTGGCGGCGGGCGGGGACTGCGGGTTTCGCCTCGGCCGCCGGGGTTGGGGCCGGGCGGGCGGGTTCGGTTTTGGGTGCAGGTTTCGGCTTGGCTTCGGCCTTAGGGGCGGGTGCCGGTTTTTCTTTGGGTTCGGCTTTGGCCGGGGCGGCACCGGTTGCGCGGTTCGACAGGCCCAGACGGTGCACTTTGCCGATCACGGCGTTGCGGGTCACACCGCCCAGTTCCTTGGCGATCTGGCTAGCCGACTGGCCCTCGCCCCACATTTTCTTCAGAAGTTCTACGCGCTCGTCAGTCCAGGACATCGGTTGCCTTTCAAAAGCGGAAAGCGGCCCCGGATTCGGGCCGCCTTGGGAATTCGTCTCAGCGACCTATTTTAATCACTGCGGGCCGAGTTACAAGCGGTCTTCGAATCAGCTATGGGGCAGACATGCAGAATCTTATGGATCAGGACGCGCGCCGGTTTGGGGCGGTCAACTGGATGGGCCTCTACACGCTGGCCAAACGTGAAACCCTGCGGTTTCTGGCGGTCTGGACACAGACCCTGCTGGCACCGCTGGTAACGGCAGGTTTGTTCCTGCTGATCTTCACAATCGCCATTGGACCGGGGCGACCCGACGTGATGGGCGTGCCGTTTATCCTGTTTCTGGCGCCGGGGATCATGATGATGACAGTGATCCAGAATGCCTTTGCCAACACCTCATCCTCAATCATCATCGCCAAGGTTCAGGGGAATATCGTCGATACTCTGATGCCGCCGTTGTCGCCGTTGGAGATTCTGCTTGGTTACTTGGCCGGAGGCATCGCCCGAGGCGTCCTGATCGCCTTTGTCGTTTCGGCGGCGTTTTTGGTGTTCCTGTCTATTGCACCGCAAAAGCCGTTGATTTCCCTGATCTTCGTGATCCTGGGCGGTGCTTTGATGGGGGCTCTGGGTCTTTTTGCCGGTATCTTCGCCAACAAGTTCGACCAGATGGCGGCGATCACAAACTTCATCGTCACTCCGCTGGCCTTCCTGTCGGGTACCTTCTATTCGGTCGAGGCGCTGCCTCCTGTTCTCAACAGCCTGAGCCATCTGAACCCGGTATTCTACCTGATTGACGGCTTGCGCTATGGGATGATCGGCGTGTCCGATAGCTCTCCGTGGTTGGGTATGTTCGTCTGCACTGGCGCAACACTTGCGGTCGGTGGGATCACATGGCAGATGCTGCGCACCGGTTACCGGCTCAAGGCCTGACGCTGCCGCGTTTCGCGCCACACCAGGATCAGCCCGCCGATCAGAATGATGGCCGAGCCGATCTGGCTGATCGCATCCGGAATCACGCCGAAAACCGCGAAATCGTAAAGGGCGGCAAAGATCAGCGTGGCATAGCTGATCGGAGCCACAAAGGACGCATCCGCGCGCGCCATACCGTTGACAAAACAGGCCTGCGCGCAGGCCATCAGCACGCCAATCCCAACCAGTGCTGCCCATTGTTGTGGCGTGGGCATCTGGAAGACAAAGCTTACTGCGACCGAGGCAATCGTTAGCCCTATCGCGTTGTTGATCAGCAGAATCTGGATCGGGATTTCCCGGTTAGAGAGTTTCTTGATGAAGATCAGCTCCATCCCGATCACCACCGCTGCCGTCAGGGCCAGTAGGGCCGCGGGCTGGAAACTGGCAGGCGTTGGTCGCAGCAGGATCAACGCTCCGGTCAGGGCGACTGCGGCGGCCAGCCAGCGCCATGGGCCAACGCCCTCTTTCAGCAACGGAATCGCCAGTACCATCGCGAAAACCGGGTTCAGAAAGGAAATCGCCGTGGCGTCAGAAATGGGGATAAACGCGACCGAGGCAAACATCAGCGTGATCCCGACCCAACCGAAACTGGTCCGCCCGATATGCAGCCCCCAATGTGGGCGGCGCAGCTTCGGGCGCAGGATACCCACCGCGCTGACGATCACCAGAAAGGCAAACAGAAACCGTCCGTGGCTGATCTGCATCGGATGCAGCGCCGGACCCAGCGTATCCGTCCCCAGCGCTTTGGCCAGCAGTGTGGTGCCGGCGATGAATGCGCTGGCAATCACGATCAGCAAGGCCGCAAGGGCAGGGTTGTGGCGTACGAGCGTCATGCCACTAGCGGTGGGCCAGCATCAGGGAATTAGCAAGCAAGAAACATGCGTCTCAGTATGAAATTTCGGGTGCCGCGATTTTCAGGGTTTTCAGACCGTCACCGTATCGCTATACGCGCCGACATGATCAAACACGTACATATCCTGCGACTCCGACGCCGACGCATTGCCGCGTAACCGGCCCGTTTGATCAATTGCGCGCTGTAAATCCGCGCAAACCCCACCAAATCTGTTGACGAACCCTGCCTTCGTGTATCACTCACGGGGCTTAACTTATCGAAAAGGATGATCCGATGATCCCGTCCGTTCTGCCGACCTACAATCGTGCGCCCCTGACATTCGTGAAGGGCGAGGGCGCTTGGCTGACCGAGGCGGATGGCCGACGTTTTCTGGACCTCGGCGCCGGGATCGCGGTGAATGCGCTGGGGCACGCGCATCCCGCTTTGGTCAACGCATTAACCGAGCAGGCACATGCGCTGTGGCATGTCTCGAACCTCTATCAGATCCCGCAACAGCAGGCGCTGGCCGACAAGCTTGTCGAGCATACCTTTGCGGACACGGTGTTCTTTACCAACTCGGGCACCGAGGCCTGCGAACTGGCCGTGAAAATGGCCCGCAAGTATTTCTATGACAAAGACCAGCCCGAAAAGGTTGAGATTATCACCTTCAGCGGCTCGTTTCACGGCCGGTCCTCTGCCGGTATCGCCGCTGCGGGGTCCGAGAAGATGACCAAGGGTTTCGGCCCGCTGCTGCCGGGTTTCGTGCATGTCACGTTCGGGGACCTCGACGGCGTCACCAATGCCATCACCGACAAGACCGCTGCCATTCTGATAGAACCGGTTCAGGGCGAAGGTGGTATCCGCCCTGTCCCCGACGCTGAGCTCAAGGTCCTGCGTCAAATCTGCGACGAAAACGGGCTGCTACTGATCCTGGACGAGGTGCAATGCGGCGTCGGCCGGACCGGCAAGCTGTTCGCGCATGAATGGGCGGGGATTACCCCAGACATCATGATGGTCGCCAAAGGCATCGGCGGCGGCTTTCCGCTTGGCGCGGTACTGGCCACCGAAGACGCGGCTAGTGGCATGACGGCGGGCACCCATGGCTCGACCTATGGCGGCAACCCCCTGGGCTGCGCCGTCGGTTGTGCGGTGATTGATCAGGTCGCCACACCGGCCTTTCTGGAAGGTGTGAACCGCAAGGCTGGACTGCTGCGCCAAAAGCTGGAAGGCCTGGTCGCTGACCACCCTGAGGTGTTCGAAGAGGTACGTGGCACTGGCCTGATGCTGGGTATCAAGTGTAAGGCAACCAATACGGACGTAGTGAACGCGGGCTATGACAATGAGGTCATCACCGTTCCCGCCGCCGACAATGTGATCCGCCTGCTGCCGCCGCTGACCCTGACCGAGGATGACATTGCCCAGGCCATGATCCGCCTCGACAAGGCTGCTGCTCAGGTCGAAGGTGAGCTTGCGACCGCCTGATTTCCATCTGTTCCCAATTACCTTGGGTGAGGGGGGCTGACCCCACCACCCGACAGCCAAAAGCGAAACGAAATGAACCATTTTCTCGATATCCACAAAACCGACGCAGGCGACCTGCGGGCGATGATCGATCAGGCCTCTGAGATGAAGCAGGCCCGACTGGGTCAGCCCAAAGCCGCCCCGGATGATGATCTGCCGCTCAAGGACCGCATGGTTGCGCTGATCTTCGAAAAGCCCTCCACCCGGACTCGCGTGTCCTTTGACGTGGGCGTGCGCCAGATGGGTGGGCAAACCATGGTACTGTCGGGGAAGGATATGCAACTGGGCCACGGCGAAACCATCGCCGACACCGCCCGTGTGTTGTCGCGTTATGTCGACATGATCATGATCCGGACCTTTGACGAAACCATTCTGACCGAGATGGCGGAATACTCGGATGTTCCGGTGATCAACGGCCTGACGGACCGTACCCACCCCTGCCAGATCATGGCCGATGTTTTGACCTTCGAGGAACACCGCGGTCCGATCGCTGGCAAAAAGGTTGTCTGGACTGGTGACGGCAACAACGTCTGCGCCTCGTTCCTGCACGCGGCGGGCCAGTTCGGGTTTGACCTGACCTTCACCGGCCCGGCGCAGTTCGACCCCGAGGAAGAGTTCATGGGTTTCGCCCGCAAGAAGGGCTCGAAAATCGTAGTCGAGCGTGATCCGTTCAAAGCCGTTGAAGACGCAGACCTGGTGGTCGCTGACACTTGGGTGTCGATGCACGATTCACAGTCGGCCAAGGAACGCCGCCACAACCTGCTGCGCCCGTATCAGGTAAACACCGAGCTGATGTCGCACGCCAAACCGGACGCGCTGTTCATGCATTGTTTGCCCGCGCACCGAGAGGAAGAGGCTACATCCGAGGTGATGGACGGGCCGAACTCGGTGATCTTTGACGAGGCCGAAAACCGCCTGCATGCGCAAAAGGCGGTAATGCGCTGGTGTCTGGGCGTTTAACGCCTGCGCACATCCCAGACACACAGTTTGGCGAGCGTCCGGGCGCTTGCCAACAAGACCAGCGCGCAAAGGGCGGTTTTGGTCATGATCTCCATCGTGCCTTCGATCAGCATTGCGTGCACGACGCTGCCCGTTATGGTTACAGCGGCCAGCCCTGTATGACCCAGCCTCCAGACCCGGAACCGCAGTTTCAGACGTTGTCTGTAAAGTCCCAGACAAACGGCCGCAAAGGCCGCCCACATCGCGATGACGCCCCAAGCAGAAAACGGGGTGGGCGAGACAAACAGCAAAGCGTCCACAACATCCGGCGGGCTAGTGACCCATAAGCCACCTACGTGAATGAAGATGGCTGCAACCAGAGAGATGCCAACCTTTCGGTGCCATTGGCGGCTGGCCAATGGGGAAAGACCAGGCAGGTATCGCCCGGCCAGAAGAGGTTGCACCAACAGCAACCCCATTCCGACTGCGCCGGCAAACCCCGCGATGATGTAGACCGGGTCACGCCACGCCAGAAGCGGGCTGTTTGCCGCCGCGATCAGCGGAACCGCCAGGATCAGGGCCAGAACAGTCCAGGTCAACAGGGCGCGGGTCACAAAAGGTCAGGCGGGTTGCAGGACGAAATGTGCGGCAAGGGTCTTGTCCTTTGAACTCGCCATGATCGGCCGCAGGAACACGGTCTCGAATTCGCCGCTGTCATAGGCCAGATGGCCATGTGGTTGGCCAAAGGCCGGCACAATTTGCGGCATCTCCAGCCGAAATACTCCGTTCGCATCTGTCAGCGTTGCGCCGTGGCTCTGCGGGTCGCGTTCGTGCCCTTCGGTCGTGTGCGCCCAGATCTGGATGCGCTGGCCGGGCAAGGGGGCTCCATCACCTGCGCGGCGCACCGTGCCGGTCATCCAGAACCCGCCGCCACCGATCCGATCAACGATGGGCGCGCCGGGACGGTAGTTGTTGGATCCACCGCGCATTGACCGCGTGGGGGCCGGCCCCGCCGCACGCGCGGGCAGCAGCAGGCCCGTCGTGCCGGTCGCCAGAATAGTACCGCCGAAGGCGATCACGGAACGACGGGTAAAGCGTGTATTCGTCATGTCGGAACCTCCTGCAAGGTGTCGTCCAAACGGGCTAGGACGAGCCACAGCGCAAAGATAGCACGGTTTACACCTTTTCCGAGGCAGCCTTCACGTCCCCGTGATCGATGCGCGCGAATTTCTTTGACCCTGCTCAAAAAACGGTGCCATCTTTGCGATACCGATCCGAAAGGCTGCCCAATGGACAAGATGCAAACAGTGTCACCCGATGAAATCGCCGCCTTCAAGCGCGACGGGGCGGTTGTTCTGCGTTCGAAATTTTCGGATCATTGGCTGACGTTGCTGCGCGACGGGATCGATGCGGACCTTGCCGACCCGACCGACAACTTCACCCGCCATACCAAAGACCCGCGCGCCCCGGCCTATTTCGAGGATTACTGGGCCTGGAATAAAATTCCTCAATTCACCGACTTTGTGCGTCATTCCCCCTGCGCTGCGCTGGCAGCTGAACTGTTGGGCGCATCCTCGATCAACCTTGTGATGGACAACTGGTTCCTGCGGGAGGCCGGGTCAACCTCGCGCCCGCCGTTCCATCAGGACCTGTCCTATTTCGATTTCGAAGGCACGATGTGCGTCCTCTGGCTGCCGCTGGAGCCGGTGAGCAAGGAGAACGGGATAGCATTCGTCAGGGGCTCGCACCTATGGGACAAACTGTTTATGCGGGTCCGGTTTGCTGACGGGCATCCAAGCTATGAACCGACCGAGGTCGCGGGCCTTACTTATCATCCACCACCCGATGTCAACGCCGATCCAAAAGCTTATGACCTGCTGCAATGGGATATGCAGTTGGGCGATTGCATCTTCTTTGACATGCGCACGTTGCACGGTGGATTGTCCTCGGTCACGCCAACTGAAACGGTTCGGCGCTTTACCCTGCGGATGACGGCGCCGGACGGGATCATCCGGTATCGCGGCGATTGGGCAAAAGATGAGCGCGCTCAGTTCGAGGCGGCAGGCTACCGAGAAGGCGATCGTATCGACGGGCCGTTCTTCCCCCGGCTATGGCCTTAGGCATTACATAAAGTACCGATTGCTGAGGGAAATGCACCCAAGCTGTGCAAATTTGCGAGTTTTCTGGCAATAATTTGACCTATATTACCAATTTATGAACCTTAAGCCTCTGATCGCAGGAGAGTTGGAATGAGTTGGAGCCCGACCCACAACCCCGAGTGCCTGTCGGAAAACGCAGCGCTTGAGACATTGATCATCCCGCGCGCCCGCGATCTGGGGGGATTTGAGGTGCGCCGCGCGCTGCCTTCTGTCAAACGCCAACTGGTGGGTCCATTCATCTTCTTCGACCAGATGGGGCCTGCCGAGTTCATCACCGATGGCGGCATCGACGTTCGCCCGCATCCGCATATCGGTCTGGGCACCGTCACTTACCTGTACCAGGGCGAATTCGAACATCGCGACAGTCTTGGCACCCATCAGATGATTTACCCGGGCGAGGTCAACTGGATGGTCGCCGGGCGTGGCGTCACTCATTCGGAGCGCACCAGTGCGAAAACGCGCGCCCAAAAGCACAGCTTGTTTGGCATCCAGACCTGGATCGCCTTGCCAGAGGCGCATGAGGATATGGCCCCCGATTTCGAGCATCACAAACAAGCCGCCTTGCCGCACATTCAAGACAACGGAGTCAGTGCCCGTCTTATCCTCGGCTCGGCTTATGGCGAGACCAGCCCGGTCACGATGTTATCCGAGACCTTTTATCTGGACGTACAGATTGACCCGGATGTCACGTTCCCCCTGCCGGACGATCACGAGGACCGGGGCGTCTACGTCACGCAGGGCTCGGTCGAAATTGCCGGTGACAGGTTCGAGGAAGGCCGCATGATGGTGTTCCGCCCGGGCGACCGCCTTTCGATCAAAGCCGGACCTCTGGGCGCGCGGCTCATGCTATTGGGTGGCGCGACGCTGAACGAGGATCGTTACATCTGGTGGAATTTCGTGTCATCGTCGAAGGAAAAGATCGAGGCCGCCACCCGTGAATGGAAAACCGCCGATTGGGCAAATGGCGCGTTCCACCTGCCTCCGGGGGATGATCTGGAGTTCATTCCGATCTCGGAAGAATTGGAGCGCACTCGGCCACGATTAGCGCGCTGACCAAGCGTCAGGGGGCCTTGCCTGAGGCGCTGATCCCGGCGATCCTTCGCGCCGGGGAGGGGCTTCATGAAGATTGTGATCGCAGGCGCTGGTAGTATTGGGTGCTTTTGTGGGGCCTTACTGGCCAATGCAGGCCATGACGTGACTCTGCTGGGCCGGTCGCGCATTTTGGACCCGATCCGCAACAAAGGGCTAACGGTCACGGACTATTCTGGCCTGAACCGTCACGTACCCGCACGAATGTTGACCTTAACTGAGAACCCAAGTTGTCTGACCAACGCAGAGGCCGCGATTGTGACGGTCAAGACTGGCGCGACAACTGAAATTGCCGCCCGGATCGCCCAATATGCACCGTTAGACACCCCGATCCTGTCTTGGCAGAACGGAATGGACAACACCCGTATTCTGCGTGCGACCCTACCGGAACACGACGTTAGGGCCGGGATGGTGCCGTTTAACGTGGTGCCGACCGACCCGTCGTGTTTTCACCGTGCGACCTCGGGCGAGATTGTCATTCAAAGCGGTCCCGGTGCGCTGGGCTATAGGCTCGGCAGCCCCGACCTGCCGGTTATCGAGAGCGACAACATTGATGCTGTGCAATGGGGCAAGCTGGTTATCAATCTCAACAATGCTTTGAATGCGCTGTCGGGGCTGACGTTGAAAGAGCAATTGTTGGATCGCAACTGGCGGCGGTTGATGGCGGATCAGATGGTCGAAGCTCTGGAGGTTCTCAAGGCAGCAGATCACCCGGTGGCTTCGACCACACCGCTGCCTGCGTGGGCAACACCGCATATCCTGCGGCTGCCGACGCCGGTGTTCTCGCGGATCGCGGCGCGGATGCTGACCATCGACCCCAGCGCGCGGACCTCGATGTCATATGATCTGATGGCGGGGCGCCCGACTGAGATTGACAGCCTGCAAGGTGAGATCATTCGCCTTGGCGAGCAGTTTGGTGTGGCGACCCCGATCTGTGCCAAAGTGCGGGCGTTGATCGAACAGGCGCCCGAAACCGCGCTGTTGCCGGGGCAGATCTCGCTCTAGCCGGGTTAGGTAAAGGCCGTCAGAAACACGAAAATCGCCGCCGACATAGCCGCAGCCGCTGGTACGGTAATTACCCAAGCCGCCACAATCGTCATGAAATGCGAGCGACGCACAAGCTTGCGGCGCTGACGCTCTTCGCGGGCGAGGCGCTGTTCGGCGGGGCGCTGGCGGTTCGTTTGCTTCCAGCGGCGATCCGAGTGCCATTCGCGGTAGAATCCAACTCCGAACACGGCACCCACGGCGATGTGGGTGGAACTGACGGGCAGTCCCAGCCAACTGGCCACGATCACCGTAATTGCAGCCGACAGCGCCACACAGAACGCGCGCATCGGGTTCAGTTTGGTGATCTGGCTGCCCACCATCCGGATCAGTTTGGGGCCGAACAGGAACAGACCGAACGAAATCCCAAAGGCACCAATCACCATGACCCAGCTTGGGATCGCCACTTTCGAGGCGAAATCGCCAAACTCAACCGCGTGTACGATCGCGGCCAGAGGGCCAACCGCATTGGCAACGTCATTGGCGCCGTGCGCGAAGCTGAGAAATGTGGCCGAGATCACTAGCGGCAGGCCAAACAGTGTTTTCAGAGACTTGGTGCGGTTTTCCATCCCTTCGGACTTGCGCCGTACCCATGGCACCGTAACCGACCAGGCCAGCAGGCCCGAGGCCAAACCGATCAGCAGAGCCATCTCCAGCTCGATCTTCACGATCCGCTTCAGGCCTTTGACGGCCAGATAGGTGGCAAATGCCGCCGCCATGACGGCGACAAGGATGGGAACCCATCGCCGAGCAGCGGCGATCTTGTCGTCCTGATACTGGATCTTGGTCTTGATCAACGCCAAAAAACACGCTGCAATCACCCCGCCCAGAACCGGTGAGATCACCCAGCTTGCGGCGATGGCGCTCATCGTGCCCCAGCTGACAGCGCTCAGACCTGCTGCAGCAATGCCTGCGCCCATCACGCCCCCAACGACTGAATGCGTGGTCGAAACCGGTGCACCGACCCAGGTGGCAAGGTTGACCCACATCGCCGACGATATCAGCGCGGCCATCATCGCCCAGATGAATACATTGCTGTTCTGAACCGAGGCCGGGTCGATGATTCCCTTTGAAATGGTCGAAACAACATCTCCGCCAGCCAGTAACGCGCCCGCGCTTTCTGCGATGGCCGCGATAACGATCGCACCGCCCATGGTCAGGGCATTTGCGCCAACTGCAGGTCCCATGTTGTTGGCCACATCGTTGGCACCGATATTGACCGCCATATAAGCCCCGAAAACCGCTGCCGCGACTACGATCAAACCGCCATCGGCCTGTCCGAAAAACACTGCAGCCGACAGACCGGCCAATGCGATAAAGGCCAGTGCGATGCCGGGTGCCATCATCGGGCGCGCAATATGGACACTCGCACTTTCGACACGCGAGATGCGGTGCAGGTCGTTGTCCAGCGCCTGCCAACGGGGTTTTGTAGTCATGTTCGACATGGGATTTCGCGGCTTATTTGCGTTGCCGCACGCGGCTAGACGGTTTCACGAGCGTGAGCAACCGCTTTGTCTTCAATTTTTTGCGAAACTGTTACAGTTGGAGCAGTATGTCGCGCAGTTCCGGCTCATTTACACGTTCAGCTGCAGTCGCAGGAGCCACCCAAGTCCGCTTGCGTTCATCTGCTTCTGGAAACGCATTCGCAAGATCCTGAACCTCGATCCGGTAGACACTGGTCAACACTGGCAGGGCCGAGCCGTTGTTCAGGATTTTCTCGTAGGTAAAATGGCCTATCGGCTCTTTGGCAAGGCTGACCCCGCGCACGCCGGCCTCTTCCCAGGCTTCCTGCAGGGCGGTTTCTGCACCATCCTTGCCATCGATCGGCCAGCCCTTGGGGATGATCCAGCGTCCGGTATCTCGGCTGGTGATCAGCAAAACCTCTGTTCCGGTCTCGCGTTCCCGGGTGCACAGCGCAGCGACCTGCACCCGCTTGGGGCGTAGGAATATGGGTCGTGCGACCTCCTCCCAGATGTTTCGCAACCATTTTGTCATGAGTTGATTAATTGCACGCGCGTTACCGTTAAGCCGCAGAGATATAGCAACGCAAAGCTGCATCTTCAATGAGCCTTTTTGGGAAGTTAGTGTGCCTTCGTCGCCTGCCCAGACATTTAGTTGAAAACCTGAACAAAAGGTCAATCGCGGTTTTGTCTCCTTCGTTTGGCGCGCAGGGTGGGGTCGGCTTGGGTTGGGTCTTCGGGCCAGGGATGTTTGGGGTATTGCGCGCGCATATCCTTGCGAACGTCCGCATATGATCCCGCCCAAAAACCCGGCAGGTCCCGAGTGATCTGGATCGGGCGTTGCGCCGGAGACAGCAGGGTGATCTTCAGCGCCTCGCCGCCCACTACGGGATGGCGGGTTACTCCGAACAATTCTTGCAGGCGGACCGAAATCTCGGGCACTGCGCCCCCGTACTCAATCGGTACTTTGCGCCCCAGCGGTGTTTCAAACGAGCCCGGCGCGCGGCGGTCCAGCTCTTGCGTCTGGTTCCAGTCCAGCCGGGCACGCAGGGCGGGCAGCAGGTCAAACCGTTTCCACTCGTCGACACTACGCACACCCGAGAGCATCGGCAGCAGCCAATCTTCAAGGGTTTGGGTCAACCCCTCGACGGTGAAATCGGGCAGGTCCGCTCCCTCGGCCCGCACCAGTTCCACCCGTGCGGCGAGCCGCGCCGCGGCACCGTCCAGTCGCAGGCCAAGATCGCGCACACCGTTCAGCATGGCATGTGCCACCACATCGTCAGGAACGTTCTTCCAGATGCGGTCGCTCAGAGTGATTGCACCGAATCGCTCTTGTTGGCGCGCAACGACCCGACGGTCGCGCTTTGACCATTCGCAACTGTCTACCCATTCGATCTGATCCGCAAACAGATCGCGGATTTCCCGTTCCGATATCTGGGCCGCCATGCGCACGCGTGCCTCACGCGGGTTGCCGTCGGTATCCGTGACCACCAGATAGGGCGCGGCGGCCAGCGTGTCGCTACTGTCCAGCACAACCCCTTTGCCGCCCGACAGGACATAGCGCGGCACATCGCCGTTGCGGCGCTGTCCGATCCTGTCGGGATAGGCCAGCGCGGCCATGGAGGCGGGACTTAGGTCGGAGGAGTTGCCTTGTTTGCGCAGCCGTTTGGCTTCGGCCTTGATCCGATCCACTGCGCCCGGCTTCACCTGCCAGACCCTGTTGCGTTGAAATGCGCGAATGTCGCGCAATGCTTCCAGCCGCAGCAGCATATCCGCCGGGGCACCTTTGAGTGGATCGCGGTCGGCCATCAGTGCGGCCAATGGCGCGGCGTCTGATCCCGCCCGAACCAGCATATGCCCCAAACGCGGGTGCAGAGGCAGCGCGGCCAGCGCGCGCCCGTGATCGGTGATCCGCCTCTTGGCATCCAGCGCGCCCAGCATGTTCAGCAGGGCCTCGGCCTCGGCCATGGCGCCGTCAGGCGGCGCCGTCAGGAAGGCCAGATCGCCCGGCCCCGCGCCCCAAAGCGCCAGTTCCAGGGCCAGCCCGGTCAGGTCGGCCGCCTCGATTTCGGACGGGGGATAGGCGGCCAGAGCGCCTTCTTCTCCCTTGGACCACAACCGATAGCAGACCCCTTCGGCTACGCGCCCGGCGCGGCCTGCACGCTGGGTGGCCTCGGCCCGCGTCACGCGCTCGGTCACCAGCCGTGACATGCCCGAGCCTGGATCGAAACGCGCCCGCCGCGCTTGGCCCATGTCGACCACAACACGGATGTCGGGAATGGTCAGCGAGGTTTCGGCGATCGACGTGGCCAGCACCACTTTGCGGCCCTCGTCAACCGGCGCAATCGCGGTTCGTTGGGAGGAAAAGGGCATCGCTCCGAACAAGGGACGTACCACGCAATCGCCAGGCAAACGTCCGGACAAGGCGGTCTCGACCCGCCGGATTTCGCCCTCGCCGGGTAGGAACACAAGTACACCGCCGCCGGTTTTGCGCGTGTCCCTTTCAGCCTGAATCACAAGATCGACCAGAGCGTCCAATCGCCTTGCCTGCGCAGCCAAAGGCCGGTCCAGCCAGCGGGTTTCGACCGGATAGCTGCGCCCTTCGGAGGTGACCAATGGGGCCTCCATCAGCCGCCCAACAGGCTCAGCATCCAGTGTCGCGGACATGGCCAACAGGATCAGGTCGTCCCGCAGCGCGCCGGTGACTTCCAGGCACAAAGCCAAACCCAGATCAGCGTTCAGGGACCGTTCATGGAATTCGTCAAAGATTACCGCACCGACACCTGGCAGATCGGGATCGGATTGCAGCATTCGGGTCAGGATGCCCTCGGTGACAACCTCGATCTGCGTTGATTTCGAAACTTTGGTGTCGCCGCGCACCCGGTAGCCGACCGTTTCACCCGCGCGCTGACCCAGCGTTTCAGCCATGCGTTCGGCGGCTGCGCGCGCGGCCAGCCTGCGCGGTTCCAGCATTACGATCTTGCCGTTGCACAAGCCCGCGTCGAGCATTGCCAAAGGCACCCGTGTAGTCTTGCCCGCACCCGGAGGCGCCTGTAGCACGGCGCGGCCCGAGGCCTTTAGGGTCGCAAGCAGGTCAGGGATGGCGTCGTCGATGGGCAGGCGTGTCATGCGGGCTTTATCCGCCAACCGCCCGGCAAGGTCCAGTTCCGACGCACTGCGGCAATTCTCACGGTTCTTGGCACTGGACAAACCCCGTTCCGCTACGCCATCAAGGCGAAAATCGGGTAGGGGGACGTGCATGAATACCGCTGAGCTGGGCGACAGGATTTTGAACGGTGAACGCCGCGCGCTGGCTCGGGCGATCACTTTGGTCGAAAGCGGCCGCGACGACCACCGGGCGCAGGCGACCGAGTTGCTGGCCCATGTAGCCAAGTCTCAACGGCAATCCTTGCGCATTGGTCTGTCGGGGACGCCAGGGGTGGGTAAATCCACCTTTATCGAAAGCTTCGGTATGATGCTGATCAGGCAGGGGCTGCGCGTAGCGGTTCTGGCGGTCGATCCCAGCTCGGCTCGGTCTGGAGGCTCGATTTTGGGCGACAAAACCCGGATGGAGCGTCTGAGCCGTGAGAAAAACGCCTTTATCCGTCCGTCGCCCAGCCAGTCGTATCTGGGTGGTGTCGCGCGCCGAACGCGCGAAGCGATTGCCCTATGCGAAGCGGCTGCCTTCGACGTCGTCCTGATCGAAACTGTGGGGGTCGGTCAGTCGGAAACCGTGGTTTCGGAAATGTCGGATCTGTTCCTGTTGCTGCTGGCCCCGGCGGGCGGGGACGAATTGCAGGGCGTCAAGCGTGGCATCATGGAAATGGCCGACATGATTCTGGTCAACAAGGCGGACGGAGACCTGAAGGCCACCGCAACCCGAACCTGCGCCGACTACGCTGGGGCCCTGCGCCTACTGCGCAAACGCCCGCAAGACCCAGAGGGGTTCCCCAAGGCGATGACGGTCTCGGCGGTCGAGGAACATGGGTTGGAGGGAGCGTGGTCCGAGATGCAATCCCTCACCCAGTCGCGCCGAGAACGTGGCCACTGGGACACGAACCGGGCGGCGCAAGCGCAGTACTGGTTCGAGCAGGAGGTGCGCGCCGCGCTTTTGGCGCAGCTGACTACTGCGCAGGCGCGGGCTGACATGGAAAACTTGGGCGCCCAGGTGCGGGCAGGCGGGCTGAGCCCCTCAGCGGCTGCGGAAACCATGCTGATGTCACTGATCCCGCGTTAGCAATTGCCCCGGACTTGGGTGCGGCGGACTTTCCATCCAGAGTTGTGTTGTGACCTGACGGTGGCGCAGAATAGTGTTATTCTGACACCCTCGACGTACAGGACCGGTCCGAATGCCCCGCATAAATGGGACAAATAGCGACGACGATATCGACGTCACAAACAATAGCGGTACCCTGAACGGGAACCCGCAGGGATCTCCGATTGACAATATCCGGGGGCGGGGTGGTGATGACGACATAAATGTCACCAACAGTGTCATCGCCGACAACGTGCTCGGCAATGCCGGAAGTGACACCATAACGGTTACCAACAGCACCATTGGCGACCGCGTTGCATCGGGGTCGGATGCCGACACCGTGGACATCACCGGCTCGACCGTTGGGTCCATTCGTCTGGGGGGCGGTGACGATACTCTGAATTTCAGCAGTACATCCGTCGACGGCGATATCCGCGGTGGCAACGGAACGGACACGCTGAATCTACCCGTAGGGACGGTGATCAATGACAGCGTTTTCGGCACCATCACGGTTGAGGATGGTGTCGGCTATTCGTTGTCCAGTGGCACATTTACCTTGCCGTCCGGGATCGCGGTCACGTATTCGACGTTCGAAAACGGCTCGGGGGTTCCCTGCTTTACCCGCGACACCGCTGTACTGACGCAGACCGGAGAACGCCCGAT
The DNA here is from genome assembly GCF_056538605.1 of Ruegeria sp. BF7. Classification (NCBI taxonomy): domain Bacteria; kingdom Pseudomonadati; phylum Pseudomonadota; class Alphaproteobacteria; order Rhodobacterales; family Roseobacteraceae; genus Ruegeria; species Ruegeria sp. BF7. Next base: position 97,736 of record NZ_JBQFTM010000014.1, read on the forward strand.
TCAAGATCTGCGGATCGGGGATATGATCCCCACCATGGAGGACGGGCTGCAAAACATCCGGTGGATTGGTCGCCGTGGGTTTGACCGGGCTGCATTGCTGAACAATCCGCGCCTTTGGCCGGTTCGCATCCTGACAGGGGCGCTGGGCACCGAGCTGCCCCGGCGCGACCTGCTGGTTTCGCGTCAACACAGGATGCTGGTGCAGTCAAAGATCGCGGAACGCATGTTCGGTACATCCGAAGTGTTGATCCCGGCGATCAAATTAACCGTTTTGCCGGGGATTTTCGTCGATGAATCTGTTGCGGGGGTGGAGTATTTTCACCTGTTGTTCGACCGCCATCAGGTAATCTTCGCCGAAAACGCCCCGACCGAAAGCCTGTTCACCGGGGCCGAGGCCCTGAAATCGATTGGTGTGGACGCAAGGCGTGAGATTTTTGAAATTTTTCCAGAACTGATCGAAAAGCGACTGTCTCCGATGCCTGCGCGGTTAATTCCGCGTGGGCGGCAGCAGGCGCGCCTGCTGGAACGGCACCGAAAGAACAACAAACCACTGTTGCGGGCACAAACCTATCCGGTCAGTGACGTCGGCTTAAAGAATTCGCGTGATCCGTCTTGACCCTTCCTGCGATTCCCACTACACGCATCCAACCAGTTTTCGGGCGCGACTTCGGGTTGCGCCCCTTGTGATTTGGCCGAGGGTGTAATGCCCGGCCTCCAGAAACAAAGGAAGAAACCATGTCGCGCCGTTGCGAACTGACCGGAAAAGGCCCGATGACTGGCAACAATGTCAGCCACGCCAAAAACAGAACTCGTCGTCGTTTTCTGCCCAACCTGAACGACGTTACCCTGCAGTCCGAATCCCTGGGTCGTGGCGTCAAGCTGCGCATCTCGGCTGCTGCGCTGCGCTCGGTTGACCATCGCGGTGGTCTGGACGCGTTCCTGGCCAAAGCCAAGGACGAAGACCTGTCGGCAAACGCGCTGAAAGTGAAAAAGGAAATCGCCAAGGCACAAGCCTCGGCCTAAGCCCTTTTTACTTGAGAAGAATTCGGCCCTGTACCGCAAGGTGCAGGGTCTTTTCTTTCGTGGGCTGTTCCTGAATTGGAACTAAAATTCACCCCTTGGTGATATTGTTCACATACACCTTGCTCTGCTCGCCTTATGTTTAGTCATATTCATCTGGCGGAGTTCAGTTTCATGTCTTTCAAATTATCTGATTATCTCTCCCTGTTGGCGGCCTTTTTAGGCAAAACGTTTGGGACATGCTTTCGGATGCAACGACAGGTGAACAGGTTGCATACGAGCCTGACCAAAGGAACTGTCAAACGTCCTGGCGTGGACAGCTGATACGTAACCTGAATTAGCGGGCTTCGGGCGCATCCGTTTGCGCTTGAAGCCCGCTTTGCGTCGGGCTTATATCTGGCCCAGAATGAAAAACCTTCTGAACAGATTCCTGCCTTTGGCACTGTCACTGCTCGTCATTCTTACGGGGCAGGGGGTGTCCGCATCTCGCGGAATGGATAGGGCGGTGGGGCAGGTGGTGCTGTGCACAGGCTCGGGTCCGGTGGTGGTCTATATGGACGCCGGGGGCCAGCCGACGCATCCGCCGCATTTCTGCCCCGACTATGCGCTGACCCTTTTGGGTGCGATTGCGGTCGCGGCACCCGAATTGCCTGTGGCACCGGCGGCAGCACTGCCCGCGCCCGTGCACAAGGCAGAAAACCTGATTGCGCTTCCGGTACCGTACAGACCGGCGCGTGCGCCGCCGGTTCTGTTTTAGAAAATTCTCCATTCCTATCAAATATCTAAGTAAGGAGAGACGCGATGTCCCTCAAATCCAAACTGCTCGCCACTTTGGCTGCCTCAACCTTGGCCACAACTGCTTTTGCGCAGGATACAATTTCTGTCGATGACGCCTATGCCCGGTCGTCGGGCAAATCGGCCAAGGCAGGTGCGGCCTTCATGATGATCCAGAATACCGGTGAAGCTGACGACCGGTTGATCGGCGCGGAATCCGATGCGGCGGCGCGGGTCGAACTGCATACCCATCAGGTCGATGACAGCGGCGTGGCCAAGATGGTGCATGTCGAAGAAGGTTTTGCCATCCCTGCGGGCGAAACCCATATGCTGAAACGTGGTGGCGACCATGTGATGTTCATGGGGCTGACCGCTCCGTTCGAACAGGGCGCAACGGTTCCCGTAACCCTGATCTTTGAAAAGGCGGGCGAGGTTGAGATCGAGATTCCCGTCGATCTGGAGCGTCAGGACGAGGGCGGTCACGGGTCGCATTCGAACTGAGGCTACGCCTGTCTTCAGGCCGCGTTGCGGCCGTCATCCATACGTCAGGCCGGGCTTTGCCCGGCCTGTTTGCGTTGTGGCGAATGGTTCAGCGATTGACCACCCGCATCGCCACGCGATCATGGGCGCGTTTGAAACGGGCGGTCAGCCAGAACATCACAGCCGAAAAGGCCAGTGCCCCGAATGCGATAGCCCAGCCCAGCGCCATCATGCCGCTTCCGGGCCAGAAGATCAGCGCCAGACCGATTACCAACGCCACGATCCCCGAGTTGCGGACCGAAGCGGCATCGGGGTGTTGATCCGACATCTGCCGCCAAGCCATAAGAGAACCAACGCCCATGATCAGCGCCCATGCGCCCAGCAGGAAGAAGGTCAGCCGGGCCACGCCCTCGGGCCAGATCAGTAAGATCAACCCGATCAACAAGGCGCCGATCCCGGCGCCTCCAATCAGGCCGCGTCGTCCAAAGCCCAGCAAGGTCAGGCCGCCGTCGAACACCAGCAACAGGCCGACCAACCGCAACAGCAGTGAGATGCTGCCCGTCGGCCAGAACAGGGCCGCGATGCCCAGCGCTCCGGCCAAAACCCCGCGCAACAGGAAGGTCCACCACAGCCCCGCCAACTGGTCACCCAGCGCGTCGCGGTCGTCCAGACTGTCGTCATCAAGGATTTCTTCGCGTGGAAACTGGGGGTCTGTCATGATGCTCTCCCGGCGTGTTAGTCCTGTAGTATAAACAGGAAAATTTGCTGCTGTCTGCGGGGTTCGCTACCAGATTATCCCAGCAACCCCTGGACCCAGCGTGGGACAGTTTCTGACGCGGGGCCGAGGATGACGTCGTCAAAACTGGACGCGCCATCCGACGGGGCGAGGTTCAGTTCGACTGTTTGCGCGCCGGACATGCGGGCTTCGTGCACGAAGGCAGCAGCGGGGTAGACCTGACCCGAGGTGCCGATGGCCGCGAACAGGGTTGAATTGGCCAGATGGTCATAGATCGCGTCCATGTGGTACGGCATTTCACCAAACCAGACCACATCCGGTCGCGCTTTGGGGGCGTTACAGGCCGGGCAGTTTTCGCCAACCGCCATTTCAGGTGGAGCGGGCCAACGGTGATCGCAAGCCGCACACAGCGCCCCGGCCAGCGTGCCGTGCATGTGGATCACGTTTCGGGCGCCGCCAACCTCGTGCAGGTTATCGACGTTCTGAGTGACGATCACCACGTCGCCGCGAAAGTCCTGTTGCAAGCGGGCCAACGCCTGATGCGCTGCGTTAGGCAAGGCCTTGGCTGCCTGAACCCGGCGGGCGTTGTAGAAGCCATGGACCAGAGCCGGATCGCGGGCAAAGCCCTCGGGTGTGGCGACATCCTCGATCCGGTGCTTTGCCCACAGGCCGTCTTCATCGCGGAACGTGCCCAGCCCGCTTTCGGCGGAGATCCCGGCCCCTGTCAGAATGACGATCTTTTCCATCTTTGCCTCACGCGGTACACCTTGGCCTATGACCCATCGTATCCTCTTTGTCTGTCTCGGCAATATTTGCCGTTCTCCCGCTGCCGAAGGTGCGTTTCGCGCCCGTGCTCCCCAACACATGACCGACAGTGCCGGGACTTCGGGCTGGCATATCGGCGATCCGCCCTATGGGCCGATGCAGACGGCGGCGCGAGCACGGGGTATTGAACTGAGCGACCTGCGGGCGCGGCAATTCGGGACCGAGGATTTTGATCGGTTTGACCTGGTCATTGGTATGGATGCCGAGAACATCAGGAACATTGAGTCCTTGCGGCCTGCAGGGAATGAGACCCCGGTCCGCCTTCTGACCGATTTCGCGCCGCAGGCAGGAGCCGACCACGTGCCCGACCCTTACTATACGCGGGATTTTGAAGGGGCGCTGGACCTGATCGAGACCGCGGTGGCGGGGCTCGACGCGTATCTGCAGTCCTAGCCCATCACCTTCAGACGGTCGGTAAGCCATGGCAGTTGCGCAAGCGCCGGATCGACAATCTGGTTGCGCATCAGGCGACGCATCATGCCGGCAACCTCTTGCGGAACCTGATCGGACCAGTCGGTGCGCGTGAATAGGGAAATCGTGCGCGCAAAATCCCCGAACGGGGCGGGATGCGCTTCGAGTGCATCGTGAAACCGGGTTGCCCGCATGTAGCCCAGAGGCGTGGTAATAGCCCATCCCAACCCGCGCGCAACCATCGCCATAAGCGCCAGATGTGAGCCGATTTCGAACCGCTCTTCATAGTCCAGTCGCTGCCGGGCCAGATGTGCCTCGATCTGGCGGCTGATCAATTGTTCGCGGGCATAGCGCAAGAAGGGAAGTTCCTGAATGGCATTCTCAACCCCTTTGGGCGTCACTAGGATGAATGGGTCCTGCACCAAGGGGTATTCGACCACGCCCTCCAGCACCTCGCCGGAGTGGGCCGATACCATAAGATGCAGGCGTTGGGCTTCTAGCTCTTCGAACAAATCCAGGCTGGGCAGGGTGAGCAGCTTGAAGTTCGAACGGGTCAGGCTGTCGGCTAGCAGGGTCGCAAGCCGAGGCGTCAGGTCATTGTCGAAATCGTCGATCAGCCCGATGGACAGGGTGGTCAGATGGCCCAGGTCCATCACGGTCAACTCGCTCTGAGCCATTTGCAATTCGGCCAGCACTGCCTCGGTCCGGGCCAGAAAGCTGCGCCCCGCCTGCGTCAGTCGCATAGGGCGGCGCCCGTGATCGACCAGATCGGTCCCCAGGGCGTTTTCCAGATTGCGCAACTGCTGCGACACCGAGGGCTGGCTGAGCCCCGTGATCTCGGCAGCCTGCGCCACCGAGCCAGTCCGCGCCAGCGCCTCGAACACTTCGAGTCCGCGCAGGGTCAGCCCTTTTATAAGCATGCAACATCCTCTCGCTGCGCCTTTTCTGAGGCGCAGCGAGCGTCAGGTCAAGGATTTGAACCGGGTCAGTTGCAGATTGCCTGTGCCATCTGGCCGAAGTTCCGATACCGGTCCCACAGCGCATCATCGCGCGCGGTTTTCGACATCTTCAGCTCTTGCGCCTGATGGGGATCGTTGAACCATTTGGCGACAGTCTTCTGGTCGCTGCGGGTGAGCGCCTGATCCGCGACGCGCTGGATGCAGCTACACCGGTCCCGCGTTGCGGCCGTACGGTCGGACGTCAGACACGCTCGTTTGATCTGCGCCGCGTCCACTGTCGGAGCCATCGCCGTCAGCGATGCCGCACAGAATGCGATTAAGAGAAACTGTTTCATGCTCGAGCCTCGTTTTTGCCTGCCCGGACGGGTCTGTTGCCCCTCTCGGTCTGGGCAGGAGTATGAATCAAACGGGGGAAGGGATCAATTGTTTTGACAGCCAAATCAAACGGTGTTGATTTGCTGGGGATAAAACAGCACGCTGAGGTGCGTTGGAAGCGAGTATAAGCAGTCGAATTATAGGGTAGACAAGTGAATTCTATCAGGTCGTTTTTTATTTCAGCGTTACTTTGTTTGTCGCCGATTATGGCTTTGTCGGATACGCCTTCTTTGCAAGGTAAAGATGCGCCGGAATTCATAGAGGCGGTTCAGGCGTGGTTGAATGGAGAGGATTTGACAGCATTACAAAGCTTGTCTGATCAGGCACAAAAGGGCAACGCAGCTGCGCAGATCTTGCTGGCTAGCATCGCTGGCCGGAGTAGTTTCCACGCGCATGTAACTTCTGAAATGGCTCGGAAAGTCCGCATAGCTCTGTTACGAAAACCCGGCGGTCTGTCGGGAAAGTCATGGCTAACAGAAGCGCAAAACTCTGAGCCTTTGGCCCTTGCATTACTGCAAGCTGCCAAGTTCGAGGATAAAGCGCCTGCAATCGCAGTGCTAGTCGAGCTTGGTGAGCCAATAACAGCAATGCTTGCAGCGCAATCCATGCTCTACGATGGCAGAGGGGCTGATTTGGTTGAGGTTTTGCGAGGCCTTGACCACAAATTGCCCGAAGAAGCCAGTATCTTCCTATTCTGGGCATTGTACCTACAGACACATAGTTCGGACGGTCCAAATTATGGAGGTTCGGCATCGCTGGCCTGGCTTAATACTGGAGATGATCGCTTCAAGGCGTCCGAGCTAGCTTGGGGCATTTTCGCTCCAAGAGAATTGATTCATGACACCGATATCCGGGAGGCAGCGGCTAAACTTAGCGCAGAGATAGTGGCTTGGACCCCCATTCGTAACTTTTGCAGCGATTACTGTGCGGATGAGATTTCCGATTGTACCGTTACCGCTGCTGCGTTGCTGTCCTCTCCTTACTCTCCGAGAAGCCCGCTACAGAGCTTGATTGCCAATGAAGACTATTGGGCGAGTGAACGCATTGAAGGGGACGTCGCGCGCACAATCATAGACCTCAGGGATTGGAGGTCTGATTCAGACTATGGATACAATCAGTGCTTTATATCCAATATGCAGCAACTTCAGCACGCGCATTGGCCTTAACAAGGCGTGCCGCGACAACACGAGACAAACTCCGAAATCAGGTGCGACGCCACGTACCAGTATCGAGCCAATTTCTAGGCAACTTGCAATGAGAGTGTTTTGGCTACGGCAGATCACCTTGAACCATTGACCACAGCCCATTTCCGACGCATATCCCCAACCCATGACAGACCTCGCTCATATCCGCAATTTCTCCATCGTCGCGCATATCGACCATGGCAAATCCACCCTTGCTGACCGGCTCATCCAAGAGACCGGAACGGTCAAGGATCGCGACATGAAGGAACAGTTGCTCGACAGTATGGATATCGAGCGGGAACGCGGCATCACCATCAAGGCCAACACGGTCCGCATCGACTATACCGCCGACAACGGCGAGCAATACGTGCTGAACCTGATCGACACCCCCGGTCACGTGGACTTTGCCTATGAGGTCTCGCGATCCATGCGTGCGGTCGAGGGCTCGCTGCTGGTTGTGGACTCGACCCAAGGGGTCGAGGCGCAAACGCTGGCCAACGTGTATCAGGCCATCGACGCCGATCATGAGATCGTGCCGGTGCTGAACAAGATCGACCTGCCCGCGTCCGACTGTGACCGCGTGGCCGAACAGATCGAGGATGTGATCGGCATCGACGCGACCGACGCCATTCAGGTCAGCGCCAAGACGGGGCAGGGCATCCATGAGACGCTGGAAGCCATCGTAAAACTACTGCCCGCACCAAAGGGCACTCTGGACGCGCCGCTCAAGGCGATGCTGGTGGATTCGTGGTACGACGCCTACCTGGGCGTCATCGTTCTGGTCCGCATCATGGACGGCACGCTGAAAAAGGGGATGCGGGTCAAGTTCATGTCGAACAACACCCTGCACCATGTTGACCGGGTCGGCGTGTTCCGGCCCGAAATGCAGATGATCGACTCATTGGGCCCCGGCGAGATCGGCTTCCTGACTGCCTCGATCAAACAGGTCCGCGACACGCGCGTCGGTGACACAATCACCAATGACCGAAATGGCGCCGAGGTCGCCCTGCCGGGCTTCAAGCCCGCGCAACCGGTGGTCTTCTGTGGCCTCTTCCCCGTGGACTCGGCTGAATTCGAAGACCTGCGCGACGCGATCGATAAACTGGCGCTGAACGACGCCAGCTTCAGCTTTGAAATGGAAACATCGGCCGCGCTGGGCTTTGGCTTCCGCTGCGGCTTCCTCGGGCTGCTGCATCTTGAGGTCATCCGCGACCGCATCGAACGCGAATATGATATCGAGCTCATCACCACCGCGCCCTCGGTGATCTATCACGTCTACATGAAAGACGGCGAGATGATCGAGCTGCATAACCCCGCCGACATGCCCGACCCGTCGAAGGTCGACCATATCGAGGAGCCGCGCATCAAGGCGACCATTCTGGTGCCCGACGAATACCTCGGCGACGTGTTGAAACTCTGCCAGGACCGCCGCGGCGTCCAGCTGGACCTGACCTATGCGGGCAGCCGCGCCATGGTCGTCTATGACCTGCCGCTGAACGAGGTCGTCTTTGACTTCTACGACCGCCTGAAATCGGTGACCAAGGGCTATGCCTCGTTCGACTATCAGATGACCGGCTACACGCAGGATAATCTGGTCAAGATGTCGGTGCTGGTGAATGACGAACCGGTTGATGCGCTGTCGACCATGGTTCACCGCGACCGGGCCGAGATGCGGGGCCGGGCGATGTGCGAAAAGCTCAAGGACCTGATCCCGCGCCACATGTTCAAAATCCCGATCCAGGCGGCCATCGGAGGCAAGGTCATCGCCCGCGAGACCCTGTCCGCCTTGCGCAAGGACGTGACTGCGAAGTGCTACGGAGGCGACGCCACACGGAAACGCAAACTGCTGGACAAGCAGAAGGCGGGTAAGAAGAAAATGCGCCAGTTCGGGAAGGTCGATATCCCGCAGGAGGCGTTTATTAGCGCCTTAAAAATGGACAGCTAAAATGCTGGCCATTTTTACGGCGAGTGGGTGAAAGCGGTTGGCGCAGCCGACTGCGTGCCCACACAGTAGCAAAATGTATGTTAGTTGAAACTTATGTCATCCATGATCTCGTGGACGCTCTTAGGCTGAAGTGCCCAACGATACGCGGGGTGAACTTCCCATTTATATCCGAAATCCACAAATTGGCTTTGTAGCATTCGGTTTTGATCAAAGTGAGTCCACCGAGCGTCACCTCGCTCGTCATCGTCGCGGGCAATAATGAAGTCGATTTTATAGAGGAATTCAGCGATTGCCTTGGGCGTGGCGGCTTTTCCGTTCCTAAACGAAAGAGATTGACTCTGGCCGATGTCCTTAATTTTTTTGATCAGTTCGTCATTTGTGTATAACCATCTTTTGTCTTTATCTTGCTGCCTTTTTCCGCTCGGCTTCATGTTATACAAGAGTTTTTCGATTTCCGGCATTTCAGATTTAAATTCGAGGGTAAGGTCCGTTATGCGTCCGTGCGAGTAATCGGAGAATGTCTTCTCCAAATCGCTCGATTTGATTTTATCGTTCCCATTCTTGTAGGCCTCGCGAGCCGCGGCGGTTAGCAACTTAATCAGATCACGAGGTCTATTGCGGTTTAAAGATAAAAGAACGATGTGGATTGGTGCACCGGACCAATGTCCTTTTCCGACAGTAAACCGATCCTCAATTACCGGGTGAATCTCTCTCGCAATGTCCTTCTGACCCAATTCCTCAAGTATTGCAGGGTCTATACTTTTTCCGAAGTAACTGGCCACACGGAGAGCCATGACGCTGATTACATCGTGCCGTGTCCATGAAAGTCTAACCACGTTGCCTTCAACTTTGTCAGTGCTCTCATCTGATGTTCTGAATAGATAGTACGCGTCGCTTCGCAGACCAATGCGTATCTTGATACGTTGATCCTCGTTTGTTAGGTCCCTAGAAGCATTTACGAGGGCGGAAATGTTGTTGATGTCATCCTGCGTCGCTTTCCAGCCGCGATCGATGTCATCAATATAAATTCGAATCTCGCGATCCGAAGCGAAGAGGTCGCGCATCTTCTGAATTTCCAGATCGGTATCCGCGCCGGTATGGCTTAGGACTTTTTCAACTAAAGCTGAAATGATCTGTTTTCCGGCGTTTTGGAGAGTAATCGTTGGTGTGCTGGCGTCTTGAATGCCTAGGGTCAGGACTCATAGCCAATAGATGACGAGTGCTGCGAGGGCGATGGCTGACAGGAAGACCTTCGGGCACCTGTCGTAGCGGGTCGC
>NZ_JBQFTM010000015.1:0-79369 GCF_056538605.1 Ruegeria sp. BF7
GCCTCCTGCGCCGCCTTCAGCGCTCCAACCTGCACACCCGTCGCATTCTTCGCCGCCAACTGCAAAACAGCTCCATACATCATCGGGGCCGGTTCAGGATTGAGATCGACCGTCGCCGGGTCAGTTCGGGTTTGCGGGATTTGGCATCGTCTCTCATCCGTCCCTCCTCGAACGTGCGGCGCGAATCGCTGCGTGGCTGTGACGCGCCATTTGTATTCTAAAAAAATACAAAATGTATACAGAAAAGTTGACATCATGAGCCTTGAACTGCGCCAAACCACTCGGAGCGTCCGATGGACCAGCTGCGCACATCACTTTCATTCTGGTCGAGGTTGGTTTCCGGAGAGCAGGCAGCGGCTACTGGAAATACGGCGACGCGTTCATGGAGGCGTTCCACTAAGTAAACTCTGTGCTTAGCAACTTTGTGGTCGACGTGATGCTGAACCTGATTGGGGGTGTCCAAGGATAAGGACGGGCCATCGCTGTCGCTCATCTGGCTAGGGCGATCCACGTTATGCAGATGGTACAATGCTCGGGTATTGCCGCTGCGGATCGCCATTGGCAGCGCGTCCGAAAGCCCCAGGCATCATTCGTAGATGTCCCGTTTTATCGCTACGCACATGCTCAAAAAGGCAAAATGGGTTGAGTATTGGCGGCGGGGGGAGCTGCTCTGGCCGTTGGCGAGCCCAGTTGGTCAGGCGCTCACCCCCTGATCCCGCTCGTACCCCCTCGTTAAATTCAAACTCGTAAACTGATCAGCAGGATTGAGTTTTGGTACGTGCAAAAATGGGCATAACTATTACGAGATCGTGTCAGATCTATGTGTTTTACAGCCCAAGTTGCTACTCGTGCCTCATTTTGAAAAGTGTAAAAACCTTAAAGGGGCATATGTTGGCCGCCTGTTGTCACTTATGTTTGCGTTAGAACTGGCTTTATGTCATTTTTGTTTAGCCAAGAATGGGACAATTTCTGTAAATAATGGCGTTAATTCGCAACCGAATTTGTTCGAGAGTTTCCAAGTCCTCATCAGGAGTTAACGTTGGAGGACGGATATGAATTTGGAATCCCAGCACGCCGCAGTGGAACTTGCGCCGCGTATCATTTCTATTGCCAAGCGCGAGCGGCAGATTTGTCAGGCGTCCAAAGCAGCCGAGGCCGCGTTCCAACGTATCGCAAACGCGGCCAATGATGGTGTTTCAGTGCAAGGTGAATTGCAGAACCGGGTGTTTTCCATCTTCCGCTGGTATTTCCTGTCCGCTTTTTGCACGCGCCTGCTGACGGATGCAGCGCATCGGTTGGAGCATCAGACCCTGCAGGTGTCTGTGGATATTTTCAGCGCGGTTAAAATGGTCCTGACGGATAGTGAGATTGAACGCACGATGGCGCTGGTTAGTGTCGAGCGCACATCTCCGACGGTGGTACGCGCCAATGACATCGGCAGTCGCGGGCACACGGTGGGCTGGGTCGCTGCAGGGCTTCATGAAGAAGGTCAAAAATTTCCGGCCGAGATTCAGAACGCCCTGGCTGGTGCGTTAGCGGCGTCGGCCCGGATCAACTGATCCCCGGCAGTGGTTGCCCCCGCGTCAGGCTCTGACTGCATAGTTTACACAAGCACAAATCCTTGCGTACGATCCGGTTGAATTCTTCCGATTGTTTTAACGCAAGGGTTTGAAGCTATGTCAGAAACACTGGACCTTCACAAGTTTGAGAACTTAAGTCCTTTTCAAATCAAAGACGAACTCATTAAGTTGGCCGAGAAAGAAGCGCGCCAGATGGCCTTGCCCTATCTGAATGCAGGACGTGGCAATCCCAACTGGATCGCCACCAAGGCACGCGAGGCGTTTTTCCTGCTGGGCCAGTTCGCAATGACCGAGGCTCAGCGCCACCGCAATGAACCGCAGGTCGGGCTGGCCGGGATGCCGCAGGGGCCGGGCTGCTATGATCGGCTCAAGGCGTATTGTACGGACTCAGTAGATAAGAACGGTCCTCCGGGAGCGGATATTCTGGCCGCCGTGGTGGATTTTGCGATTGAGAAATTCGGCTTCATTCCAGATGATTTCGTGCTGGAACTGACCGACGGTATCGTTGGCGACCATTATCCGATGCCGGACCGTTGCATGAAGCACAATGAGGCGATCGTTCATGAATACGTGATGTGGGCGATGTGCGCGGGGCATCGGCCCGACGCAAAGTTCGACATTTACGCGGTCGAAGGTGGCACCGCGGCGATGTGCTATATTTTTAAAGCGCTCAAGAACCAGCGACTGCTGAACGCGGGTGACACAATTGCGTTGGGGACACCGATCTTCACCCCCTATCTGGAAATGCCGGTGCTGGAAGACTATGGGCTGAATGTGGTGGATGTGTCCTCGGAAGAGGAAGACCATTTCCAGTTGACCGACGATGACCTGGAACAGTTGGCCGACTCGAAAGTCAAAGCGCTGTTTCTGGTCAACCCGGGCAATCCGTCTTCGGTCGCAATCAGCCCCGAGGTGATGGCCCGGCTGGTCGAGTTCGTCAAAACCCGCCGTCCGGATCTGATCATACTGACCGACGACGTCTACGGTACGTTCATTCCGAACTTCCAGTCAGTGATGGGGCACCTGCCCGAGAACACGATCGGGGTCTATTCCTACTCCAAGTATTTCGGCTGCACCGGCTGGCGTCTGGGCGCGATACTGGTGGCCGAGAACAACATCTTCGACAAGATGATCGCCGAAGCGCCGGACGAGACCAAAGCCGTGGTCAACGCGCGATACGAGACGCTGACCCCGGACCCGTCCTCGTTCAAGTTCATCGATCGGATTGTCGCGGACAGCCGCGACGTGGCGCTGAACCACACCGCGGGCCTGTCTCTGCCGCAGCAGGTGATGATGACGCTGTTCTCTTTGGTCGAATTGATGGACGAGGACAAAGGCTACCAGAAGTTCTGCTGGGGCATCCTGAAACACCGCTTTGATGAGCTGGTCAAGGGCATGGGCATCGAAGTGCCCGACAACCCGCTGTTCGACCGGTATTATGGCATAATCGATTTTGAGTTCTGGCTGCGCAAATACGTGGGCGAAGAGGTGGTCGCGTGGATCAAGAAAAACGTCCACCCGCTGGATATCTCGTTCAAGCTGGCGCAGGACCACGGGATTGTGCTGCTGAACGGGTCGGGCTTTGATGCCCCGAACTGGTCCGCACGGGTGTCCTTCGCCAATCTCGATGACAGCGCCTATCGTCAGATTGGTCGCGCGGTACGGGCGGTGGCCGTGGGCTATGTGCAGGCCTATCGCGCCTCGAAAGGGTTGCCGTTGCACGGCTGAATAACGGCGCGGGGGGAGGGGCGAAATGGAATTGATCGGGTCGATATTTGGCCACCATCCCGCCCTTGCCTTGTTCTGCAGCCTCGCCCTTGGCTATGCGCTAGGAAAAATCACCGTCGGCTCGTTCACCGTGGGATCGGTGGCGGGTTGCCTGTTGGCTGGAGTGCTGGTCGGCCAGACCGGGGTGGTGGTGTCGGATGACTTGAAACAGGCGTTTTTTCTGCTGTTCCTGTTCTCGATCGGATACCGGACCGGGCCGCAGTTCTTCCGATCCCTGAACCTGCACGCCTTGCCGCAGATCGCCGTCACAGTGCTGCTGTGTGTCGTGGCGTTGGTGGTGGCCGCGGTGTTGGCCCCGCTGATGAGGCTGTCGGTTGGGATCGCCGCGGGTCTTTTGGCGGGTGGTGTGACCGAAAGTGCTACGCTGGGCGTGGCTATCGATGCCTTTGCCAAAACCGGGGCAGACGAAGCCGCGCAACAGATTTTCGATGGTGAGATCGCCACTGGTTTCGCCGTGGCCTATTTTGTAGGCGTGATCGCCACGATCTTTTTTCACACTCAACTGGCCCCGCGGTTATATGGCCGGTCATTGAAAGAAGCCTGCGCGGAACATGAGGCCGAGCTGGACAATAACGGCGCACCTATGGTGTCGGAACATCGCGATTTTGAAGCCCGCGCCTATCGCATAAACCCCGAGTTTGCGGGCCGTCGAATATCTGAGCTTGAGGCCCGCGTTCCCGATCATGTCCGCGCCTTTTTCGACCGGGTGCGGCGCGGGAACAAGATCCTGCCGACCTCGCGCGATATGGTGCTGCAAGAGGGCGACATCGCTGCCATCGCTGGCGTGCGGTCCTATCTGATCGACCACACTGCCATGCTGGGGGAAGAGGTCGAAGACCCCGAACTTCTGGACCTGCCGGTGCAGACCAACGATATCGTCGTGACCAATAAAGAGGTGGTTAACCAAACGCTGGCCGAACTGTCGGCCCGCCCCGAGGCGCGCACCATCTATCTGCGTGGCATCATGCGCAGCGGTGAGCGGCTGCCGATCTTTCGCGGTGTGACCCTGCACAAGGGCGATGTGCTGACCGTATCGGGCACCCGCGGCCATATTGAAGACGCCGCCAAGCGGTTGGGCTATTTGGATCGCGAAACCACCAAGACCGACATGGTCTTTGTGGCCTTTTTTATTCTGCTGGGCGGGCTGATCGGCATCCCTGCGCTGAAATATGGCGCGATTGAGCTGGGCTTGGGCACCTCGGTCGGGGTGCTGCTGGGCGGACTGGTGGCGGGGTGGCTGCGCTCGGTCCATCGGACGTTTGGCTTCGTACCCGAGGCAACTCTGTGGATCTTCGACTCGCTGGGGCTGTGCGTGTTCGTGGCCTGCGTGGGCATCACCTCGGGGCCCAGTTTTGTAACGGGAGTAATGGAAAGCGGCCCGTCACTGATCTTTGGGTCGGTGGCCATTGTGCTACTGGCCCATGGGTCTGCGGTCTTTGTCGGTCGCAAGGTCTTTGGGATAAACGAGGGTGTTCTGGCGGGCACCTGTTGCGGGGCAGGGACGTCGGCGCCCGGCCTGGCCGCCGTGCAGGAAGCCGCACAGAGTCAGGTTCCAACGCTGGGCTATGGCCTAGGCTATGCCGTTGGCAATGTGCTGCTGGCCCTGTGGGGCTCAGTCATCGTAATCCTGCTGATGTGACTTACGGCACGAACGCCACGACCAGCGGACCCCACAGGGTCAGGAAAATATTCGCCACCGCATAGGTCATGGTGAAGGCAGGCGTCGGGGTTGCGTTGCCGGTCTTTTCCAGCAGCGTCGCAAAGCCTGGATTGCCGGAACGTGACCCTGTCACCACCGCGCAGGCCTCGACCGGGTTTTTGATGCGCAGGACAAAATAGTTGATCGGGAACTGAACGATCATCGGCATCAGCGTGATGACGACACCCAGCAGCAACAGGGTAATGCCGTATTCCTGAATTGCCTCCAGCGCGGGCTTGCCTGCGTTCAGGCCGACGACCCCGACAAATACAGCAAGCCCAAAGCTCTGCAGAAAATTCGCAGCACCCCGGTTGATGCCGCCAATCTTGGGTCGACGGATACGCAGGTACCCGATGATCAACCCGGTCACGAGGCATCCAAGGCCAGACCCCAGCGCCACTTTGGTGCCTGCGATGACAAAGCTGATTTCACCGATCAGATAGCCGACGGCCACGCCGATCCCCAGAGCGATGAAATTCGTGACCGAGGCCGATGGCGGCACATAGCCCGCCACCTTTGATACCCGGTTCAGATCGTCCTTGTGGCCGACGATTGATACCTCGTCACCCGCGTGGATTTCGGTGTTGTGCAAAACAGGCACGTCATGCCCCATGCGCGTGATCTTCGAGATATGGACCCCGCGTCGTTGATCCGCCGTCAATGCTTCGCGCAATTCCGAAAGGGTCTTGCCCGCCAGCTTGCGGTTGGTGATGACGACGTTGCGGCGCTCTTCTACAACGGTCAGCTCGGGCGGGTATTCACCGATCTCACCACTTGCGGTGCCCTCAAACTGAGTCAGGGTCGCAACCAGTGCCGACACGACAATTACATCCCCGGCGTTGACGACAGTTTCAGGTGCCGCGTCTACTGGGGCGCCGTCGTGCAACAGCTTCTCGACGATCAGGTCGCCGTCATAGACGCCCTCGATGGTTTTCACAGTTTGGCCCACAATTGTGGCGTCGGCATTCACCTGATAGGCACGAGCGTCGAAGCGGTTCATCGGAAGGAATTCACCTTCCTCAAGCTTGCGCCCGCCACCGCTGAGTTTCTGGGCCAGCTTGATCGCCTCTTGCCGCAGGTCGACGCGCATAATGATCGGGATGACGCTGACGGCAAGAATCGGGCCGATCGAACCAAAAATATAGGTGACCGAGTACCCCACCGCGATGTTTGTCTTGAGCTTTTCAGCCTCGTCCGCCGACAGCCCCAGAAGGTCGATGGCGTTGCCAGCGGTGCCGATGATGGCGGATTGTGTCAGTCCTCCGGCGGCCAACCCGGCGGCCAACCCTTTGTCCAGCCCGGCCAGTCTGGCGACTACGATGACAAAGAACAGTCCCCAGAGGGTCATCATGAACGCAGCCAGCAGCTTCGTAAGGGCGGTTCTGTTCAGGGCCGCAAAAAACTGTGGCCCACCGTTATATCCGACCATGAAGATGAACAGAGAGAAAAAGACGTTCTGGACATCGGTGCTCAGGTTGATGCCGCCGATCTGGCCCACAAAAACCGCTACCAGCAGGGTCCCTGCGATGCCGCCCAGTTCGAACTTGCCAACCCGGAACTTACCGACGCCATAACCCAGGCCCAGACAAAGGAACAGCGCCATGATCGGATAGGCGCGAAGCTGTTCTGTGATCAATTCCATCTCAAATTCTCCAGTTGCAAGTCTGGCCTTAACGCCGCCCCGAAAGACGTCTCAGAACACTGATAAATCTTGGAAATTCAGATTACCCATGTCGCGCTGCGCTCAGGTAAGCATCGACTTTGTGTTCTGTCAAATTGTCCCCCAAGACCCAGTGGGCGCGAGGACGGTCGAGACACAAGCGTTGCATCCCGGCCTTTGCATCAATGCCTGCTTGTAAACTCTGTGGATATGCGGTTGGGTCGGTTGATCCTGCAACTGAGGTTTTGCCTGTGGCGGTCAATTCGGTAAAGGCGTGATGGCATCAGCAGTGCCGATATTGATTTCGGGTGCGCGCGCGCCAGTTGCACTGCATCTGGCGCGGTTGTTTGCACAGGCAGGTCACCCGGTGACTTTGGTCGATCACCTGAAACACCCAGTTGCTGCGGCCAACCGATTGGACATCGGGTATCACCGCATTCCGACGTTCACGACCGAGCCCCACGCAGCGCGTGCGGCGCTGTCGGAGATCATTTCGTCCGAAGGCATCAAACTTGTCGTACCCACCTGCGAAGAAGCACTGCATCTGGGCGCAATGTGGGCGCAGAACCACATGGGTGCCACATTGTTCGCACCGGAAATTGCATTGCTCGAACGTGTGCACAACAAGTTTACCTTCATAGAATTGTGCCGGGAAATTGGGCTCGACACGCCCGATACCCACCTTCTGACCACCCAAGCCGAATGCGCCGCCTACGCGGCATCTGCACGGGATCTGGTGTTCAAACCGGCGTGGTCGCGATTCGGGTCTAAGGTGCTGATCCGGCCTGATGCCGCGCGCCTGCGCCGGGTAAAGCCTACGGCGGCGACGCCTTGGGTTGCTCAGCGCCACGTATCAGGCGCGGAGCTATGCGTCTACGCCGTGGCGCGTCAGGGCCGAGTTGTTGCGCTTGCTGCCTATCGGGGATTGGTGCGAGCCGGGCCGGGGGCGGCTGTTTGCTTTGAACCTGCCGACGCGGAAATCGTCCGCCCTTTCGTGGAGTGCTTTGTCCGCGCGACCGGATGGACAGGTCAGGTTTCGTTTGACCTGATGCAGACCGACGATGGACGGATAGTCCCGCTCGAATGTAATCCCCGCTCGACAAGCGGGCTGCATTTTTTCACCGACGGGGCGGCTTTCGTACGTGCCATGTTCATGGATGACGCCGAGGTTAAGCCAAACGTAACCGACCCGCAGGCGGTACGGCTGGCGTTATGGCTCTACGGCCTGCCGATGATGCTGCGGCGAAAGGAGCGGCGTGTCTTTCGGGATGCGCTGCGCCGCTCGGGCGATGTTATGGGATGGTCCGGCACGCGGGTGGGGCTGGGGGCACAGCTTCGATCAGTCGCGGAGTTTGCCAGCATCGCCTTGCGGCATCGGATCAGTCTGGAGCGCGCCTCGACCTGGGGTATCGAATGGAACGGAGAGGATCAGAGCTCCATCTCATAGCTTTGCACGCAGGGGGTAAGGGTCTGGCCCGCTTCGATCAGCTCAATCTCGCGCCGCAGAATGTCCAGCGGTCCGATCATGCGGGTGCTGCCGCGTCTTTTCTCGTAGGCCGATGCCAATACCCGTCGATCCTGTTCCAACGCCACGCGAAACATCGGCTTGAAAAACAGCGCCTTGAGATGACCCAAGCCATGTTGACGCGGGGCACTGAGCCAGCCAATGCCCTCAACCGTTTCCGCATCCGTCTGCCGCAGGTGGAAGGTGGTGGCCAGAACCATTCCCCGAGGCCCCCAATATTCAAGCTCGGCAATTCCCGGGCGGCGATAGCGGCCCACGCCTTTGGTGCGGGCCCCATCCAGCAAGGCGCTGACCAGCCCATGTTGGCGCTCTTCCCCGGTATAGACGGCCTCGACCCAATCCGGGCCGCGCGTCACCTCGACTTGAACCCGGTAGCGTTTGGCTGACAGGCCACGCAACAGGCCCTTGTGCGTGTAATGGGTATGGGTTGCATCAAGGATGTTCTCGGCCACGTCGACCAGGGTCGAGCACGTCGTACTTTTTACAACCTGCGAAACGATGTCTTGCCCTTGCATCGGGTGAACAAAGGGCGGGGCAGGGGGCTGCCCGCTGGACAGGAAAATCCCGCCGTCCGTTTCCAGAACCCGATAGCGCGGGACACGGCAACGGGGCAGGGGATCGACTGTTCCGGGCATGTCGACACATTTGCCATCGCCCGAAAAGCGCCAGCCGTGATAGGGGCATTCGATTGTGTCACCCACCACGCGGTCTTGCGACAGCGGCACCAACCGATGGGGGCATTGGTCGTGCAGCGCCGAGATGCCTGTTCCGTTTCGGAAAAGCACTACGGGTTTGCCGTCAAAATGCACGCGGATCGGTTTGCGCCGCAGGTCGCGGGACCGGGCGACAGCGTGCCATAGGTCAGTTGTCATAATTCGAACCTTTGCAGAAGGGGGACGCCGACGCCTGACAACACGGTTGAAATCGCGCGCAAGGCCATTCTTTGTCGTCTGGGCAGATGTCGGACGTAGACGGCGCTGAATTCTATGGCGGGCACGGCCCCCCGATGACGTTTGAAGCCCGCCGCGCCGGCGCTCATGTTGAACAGCAGACCATGATCCAATGCGGCTTGCTGTGCGAGCGCGGTGATCAACCGATATAGCCCCTCCTTTTGCGGGCGGCTGGTGTCGTAGCCAAGCAGCGGTTGTGTCAGGGTGCGCCCGATCTGAAACCGCCCGCCAAAAGCCGCAAGCTCCCCGTCTTCGCCGCGCAACCCCTCCAGTTCAATCAACCCGCATTGGTGCATTTCAGCGATGAAAGCCGGAGTGTATTGCGGGTTCAGTGGGGTGTACTTTTCCAGATATAGCAAGCGGTAAAGCGCGGCGCACCGCGCATAGTCGCGCGGTTCAAAGGCCTCGTTGGTGACCAATTCATGCGGTGTTTTCTGCAGCAGGCGCTGATCGTTTTTCATGTCTTTTTGCAGCTTTGGCGCTTTGCGGCCATCGAACAGGTAGACCTGCCGCGATGGGATCATATGGAACCCCTCGGCCCGGAAAGCGTCCAGCGTAGACGCGTCCGCATAGGTATTGAGCGAGCGCAATATGATCGCGTGGCCCGGAAACCGCGCCGTCAGGTGGTCGCGCAATGCGGCGGCTGTAGGGCGGTCGATCTGCGTCACCGGGTTGGTGGAAAAAAGCCAATTGTTCACCTGCACCGAGCGGTCCAGCCCAGTGGCACGAACGATAGGCGCCGCGCAATGGGTCAGCCTGATTAACACGTGCCGCAACAGTGGGCGGCTGCCAAAATTGCGGGTCTCTTCGATGGCATAGTCGATATAGCCCGTCACCGGATCACAGATGTAGCAATTGCCTTGCAATCTGCCATCGTTCACCGTCATTGGAACGCTCAACTCACCGATATCCAACTGCTCAACCCGTGTGGACAGGTTTGCAATCAGCGCTTCGGAACGGTGTCGGGCAAAGAGGTCGACAAACTGCGCAACAGGGGCGGGGCTGTCCATCATACACTGTCATTCGGTGCAAAGCGGCGTTCGACCCGCCTGAGTTTCCGCGTCACGTCCAGCACCAGCGGTTTGCGTGCCAATGTGACCTCTGCCCAAAGTCCGCGACGCCTCAGCAGGGTTTCAAGTTGGTGTTTGGCCCGATCCACCGTGTCTGATGGCAGGCCCGGCGGCAGCGTCAGGACAATGTCCTGCGCGCCCGTCTGAACGATCCTGAAATCTGTAATCCGCGGGTCTGCTTTTAGCACGGCGTTGCG
Organism: Ruegeria sp. BF7; assembly: GCF_056538605.1. NCBI lineage: Bacteria > Pseudomonadati > Pseudomonadota > Alphaproteobacteria > Rhodobacterales > Roseobacteraceae > Ruegeria > Ruegeria sp. BF7. Next base: position 10,470 of record NZ_JBQFTM010000015.1, read on the forward strand.
CAACACGTCCGGAGTGACGAGTTGCTGCCCCGATTGGCCCGGCAAGTGAAAACAATCGTCCACACGCCCGACCACCTCCTTCACCGCTTGCAAGTGTGAGCCGCAGGGGCAGGTTTCAAGCGCAAGCCTGAGAAGATCATTCATCCGGTAGCGCGCAAGGATCTGTGTGTTTCTCCGGAAGGATGAAATCAACGGTGTGACAAGCCCATCCTCTGCGGGTTCGAACTCAAAATGGATCGAATCTTCGGCCAGATGCAGACACCCATGGCGGCAGGTCACGCCCAGCAGCCCCTCGGTGGCCATGTAGATTTGCTCCAACGGTGCCCCAAAGGCTGTTTCGATCACCGGTCGGTCCACCGGATCAAGCGTTTCCGCCGCCGAGAAAACACGGGCCGGCTGCACCCGAAAACTCTGTTCCACCATGTGGCGAAGCACTTTCGGCGGGGCGACGATCACCGAGGGGTCGAAGGCTTCCAGCGCGCCCTGCCATGTGTCCGGGCCAACCGTAAGATCGAAGAATCGCAACTGGATTTGCCGGAACTGGTTGGCGCTGTCATACAGCCCGGTTCCTTGGGACAGGATGATCGCCACCCGCTGCCGGTGCCAAAGAAGATCGGCAATGGTTTTTGCCAGAATGGTCCCCAGCCACCGGTACCGCTCCGCGTCCGAGATGACAAAGAAACCGCGATTTCCACTGGTTCCGGTGCTGGCGCCCACGGTGAGCGAACCGATGCGAAAATCACGCTCCATCGCGTCGCGGACTTGCTCGGCCGTCACGCCGGGCACGTTGTAGCTTCCGAAATCGGCCATGAGCCGGGCCTTGTCCATCACGGGCAGATCCTGCAACCGGGCCGGTGCATCGGCATGGGCGCGCACCCGTGGCACTGACTGGTTGAGCCAACGTTCAAGTGCGCGGGTCTGCAGCTGTTCGAACCGTATGCGCGAAAGCCCCGCCTTGGAAAGGCGTCGCGTCGTCACAAAGCTTATGGGTGCCTGAAGCCGGGCGATCAAAAATGGGCCCCTTCTTCAACATCAAAGGATGAAGCTCCGTCGTCGTGGCACAACATGACGAGGCCCCCGGAGTCGCGAAACGCTTGGACATGATCGGTGCTGCGCCGCATGGCATTGTAATCGTCGGAAAGGAGACGTGGCATCAGGCGGGGCCGTGCGGCCCGAGGCAAGGCATCGATCACCCATTGCGCATCCGTGGCGTATAGCAGCGGTTCCTTCAATCGCGGGAACAAAAGCCCGAAATGACCCGCTGCATGACCGGGCAGCGGGACCGACAGAACACTGCCATCCCCAAAGAGATCATGACCGTCCGGCAGGTGCGGCACGCTCTTACTGGCCCTTTCTTCTACCGGGGTCAGGCGAGTGGCAAAATCGCCCGGAAGCAGTTCCGCAAAAACCCCGTGCCGGATGTTCTGAAAATTCCTGTTGCGTTGAAGACTGGTCCAGGCCGCCCTGCTGCACATGAATTGCGCGTTCGGAAAAACCGACAACCCAGAGACATGATCGGCGTGAAAATGGGTGACAATGACAGTGGTGATATCCCGGGGGGCAAGACCAAAGCGGTTCAGGAACGGCCGCGGCTGCGCATCGTCGTTCAGTATGGGGGCGAAGGCGTGCCCGTAAGCCCGCAGCCATCGGCTCCGCCCCGGCCCTTGGACGCTGTGGGCGGTGTAGCCGGTATCGATGAGAACCGGCCCTGCATCAGGATGCACAAAGAGGCCGTAGCGGACCCTTAACCAATGCTTCCGCCACGAGCCTTTCCGCAAGATGAACCTTTCGCGTGCACTGATCCAGGCGCTGTTGGCAAAAACTGGTTTCATGTCGCGTCTCCTGCTGCAAAGGTGCGCTCAAGGCCTTCGGAAAAGGAAACTCTTGGGACCCAGCCCAATTCGCTTTGGGCGCGCGAGATATTAAGGCTTTGCGCAAAGGCAAACAGGCTGAGAGCATACCTTGTGATCGGTGGTTCAGGTTGGCCGGGTCGCAACAGGGCTATTGCTTCGGCCGCCCGGGCAGCAATCAATGCCGGCGTCAACGGCATGTTTCGCCACTGAGGTGTGATCCCGGCACGCTTGCAAGCGCGTTCGGCGATTTCACTGATCGAGATCACTTCGCCACCGGAAATATTGAAAACCCGCTGCTCAACCGAAGACCCGGCATGGAGGGCGGCCAAGACCGCCTCAACCACGTCGTCCACGAATGTCAGGTCAATCCGCGCCCGCCCATCACGAAACCGGGGCAACGCACGTACCCTTGCAGAGTTCAGCAACCGAGGCAAAAGCGAGCGGTCACCGGGCCCGTAGAGGCCGCGCGGCCGCAGTACGACAGGCCCGACCTCTCGGGCTGCCATCACAAGGCCCTCGGCAGCGATCTTGCTTGCCGCGTAAGCTGTAAACGGGCGGGGCAGAGTTGTGTCTTCGCTTAGGTCCAACTGATCGTTCAGGGAGAAATACACCGAGGGGCTGGAAATAAAGACCAACCGCCTGATGCTGCGTTTTCGCGCGAAATCCAGCACTGCCTGCGTACCCAGAACATTTGCGTTGTGAAACGCCCGGCGCGGGCCAAATGGCGCGGACAAGCCTGCGCAGTGAACAATCGCGGCAATGTCATCGGGTATCCGGGCAACGGGTGCCGGATCGGGCAGGGACCAGCATAAGGTGCGCATTCCCTGATCCTCGAGTGCCGCCAGACGCCCGGTGTCGCGCCCCTGGCCAATGCCCCGCGTGCCCAGCCGACGCAGAATAGCACCGCCCAGAAAGCCGGTGGCCCCGGTGACAAGAATGCGCTCCGCCATCTCAGATCACCAAGGCGGCACCGCCGATGCTGACGCCAGCGGAAGTTCCAAGCATAAGAACCCTGCAGCCTTCGGCCAATCGGCCCTTTTCCCTGGCGATATCGAGAGCAAAGGGAATGGAGGCCGCAATTTGGTTTCCATAGTCTTCGACAATACACACGACCTGATCCCGGTCGAATCCAGTCTGTCGGATCATATGCTCAAGCCCCGCTGGGCTGGCCTGATGGGGGATCACAAGATCTACGTCGGACCGCGTCCAGCCTGCCTGACCTAGCAGGTCATCCACAAAGGTGTTGAAATACTGCGATGTCAGCCGGAACAATGCCTTGCCGTCCATCCCGAACTTGGCGTTGGCAACAAACGCGTCGCGGTCGGTTTCAAAGTCGAACCGGGTGCCACCTGCGCCGATGCTGCAGGCCTCGTATGCCGAGGGAAAGCTGCGGAGCCGGATTGCCTTGATTTCACCGGGTTTGTCGTCGCCAGATGGCCCCAATACCACCGCCGCAGCGCCGTCCCCGAAAAGGGCTGCGACTTCGGGCTGATCATTCCACGGCAACGCACGTGAGGCGACTTCCGACGATATCACCAACGCCCGCTTTGCGGCGCCGCCATCGATCATCCGCGCCGCAGTCTCAAGCGCGCTAACAAAGCTGAGACAGGTGCTGTTGATATCAAACGCTGCAGCGGTTCCATCGGGTATCCCCAATGCTCGCATGATCAACGGCGCGGTCGAAGGGATAGGTTGAAAGGGCACGGAGGACCCTGAGATAACCAAATCGACGTCGCCAGCAGAAAGACCGGCATTTTCAAGCGACGCGAGACCAGCAGCCTTTGCCAGATCAATCTGTGTCTCGTCGTCACAAACAAATCGCCGTTTTACACCGGTAGAAGAGATGCGATCTATTAATCCCAAATCGAATTCTATCGCGCTAGTCAGCAGTGAATTTGTCGGCAGGGACCGACCGGTTCCGAGAACGGAAACTTTCATATTTGTTCCTACGGTTGAGCCTTTGTCATATAGCTCGGCCGCGTTTTTTAAGAAATGGAGTAATTCCTCACCTGTACATAGGACAGACAATTTTGGATTGAAGTAACAAGTCATGCGACCGCTCTCCATGAGTTGAGGACGCGCAAGCATCTGTTGGCGAGCCACTTCTACGGCGGCCCTCCGGTCCAATTGATTTTCGGTAACAAGCAGCAACTTATCGACAAACTGTTTCGTCGGGCGTCGGCTAAAGCCTCAAGCTCTTTCGCAAAGCTGGAGCGGAAATGTCCGATCCTCAGGCTTAATCGCAACGGCGATGTTGCATACTGATCGAATGTCAGCTTTAGGGTGCTCATTCAATCAGATAGCAAAGCGACGACCTGATCTGTTTCGGGTCTTCGACGCGATTGCCGTGGCACCTGGATCACGAGACAACTATCTGTTTGGCAGGATTTCGTATGCGCAAGCGTTAGCGTTCCCGATGCCAGAGCCTCTTTGATCAAGCATAGATGCCCGATCAATACGCCTGCGCCGGCTTTGGCCTCTTCGACGGCTAGACTGTAGAGCGAAAACTGAGGACCACTTTGATCATCGTTCAGATGACATCCAGTGTTTCGTGACCAAATCGCCCAATCGTCTTTCCAAACCTGATCGTGCAGCAATGGAACGTCTTCAAAACCCGTTTCGCTCTGCGCACGATCCAGAAGAATGGGCGCACAAACCGGAGCGATCACATCCTGGCTGACCACAATTTGGTTTGGCGAACCGTCCGGCGGGGCAAAAAAGATCGACAGATCGAACAGCTCACGCTCCAGGCTTGGCGGGGTCTCCATCGCTGTGACGGAAAAAACGACGTCTGGAAGCTGCGCTCTGATCCGCCGCAGTTTTTCGGGTAACCAGAGTTGGGCTACACTGGGTAGGGCGGCGATATGAAAATCGGCTTTGCGCTTGAGATTACGCAGCGCTCGGGCGGCATCGGCCAATTGGTCAAATGCCGAGGTGAAATCCGCAACAAGAGAATGCCCCTCAGGTGAAAGTTCAACCCCTTGGGCATTGCGACGAAAGAGCGGTGCACCTGCCCATCCTTCCAGCGCTTTGATGTGTTGAGAAATTGCGCCCGGTGAGACGCTCAGCTCTTCGGCTGCTGCAGCAAAGCTGATGTGGCGTGCAGCTGCCTCAAAGGCGCGCATGGCGTTTAGGGGTGGTCCCTTTGGGCGTTTGGGAGCAACGCTCATTTCTTTAGCCTTAGTTTTTCTACGCCAAGAAATAGCAATTCTGCTTTGCGATGTCACGCGGCTGCGGTCACATTGGGAAAAACAGGAGATCGACAGATGACACTTGCACGAAGAGATTGGGTGCCCGCTGTAAGCGAAGCCTTGGTTCAGGACATCGCGACAAAGGCCGCTTCGATACCGTCGTGCGATCTTTTGGCCCGGATTGAGCGTCTGGCAGAGGAAAACCGTCGCATTCACGAAAAGGAGTGCTTTAACCTCAACCCGGCAACTAATGTGATGAACCCAAAGGCCGAGGCGCTTTTGTCCTCAGGTATCGGGTCTCGACCCTCACTGGGTTACCCCGGGGACAAATATGAAATGGGGCTGGAGGCAATTGAAGAGATTGAAATCATCGCCGCAGAACTTTGTGCCGACGTTTTTGACGCCCAGTTTGCCGAGGTTCGGGTGCCTTCAGGCGCCATTGCCAACCTCTACGGTTTCATGGCGACTTGCAAACCAGGCGACACAATAATTGCTCCGCCTGCATCGATTGGCGGGCACGTGACCCATCATTTGGCTGGTTGCGCGGGACTTTTCGGCCTGCGTACCATCGAGGCCCCCATAAATGCTGACGGTTACACTGTCGATCTGGATCAGTTACGCAACCTGGCAATGACCAATAGGCCCAAGCTGATCACAGTTGGCGGCAGTCTGAATCTTTTTGAACACCCCGTAGCCGAGGTGCGCTCCATTGCGGATGAAGTCGGAGCAAAGGTCATGTTTGACGCTGCCCACCAATGCGGCATCATTGCTGGGCGCGCATGGTCCAACCCATTGAAAGAGGGTGCGCATTTCATGACCATGAGCACCTACAAGAGTCTCGGCGGTCCGGCAGGGGGTCTGATCGTTTCGAACGATGCCGACATCGCCAAGGCGCTGGACGCCATCGCCTTCCCCGGCATGACAGCCAATTTCGATGCGGCAAAGACAGCCGCGCTCGCGGTCACTATGCTGGATTGGAAAGATTTTGGCCCGGCCTACGCGAACGAGATGATCGCCATGTCAAAAGCTCTGGCCGAAGCTTTGCATATGAAAGGTGTTCCAGTCTTCTCTGGCAGGGATGGCTTCACCAAGTCCCACCAATTCGCGGTTCTGGCACAGCCCTTCGGCGGCGGCCAATCGGCTTCTAAACAGTTGCGCAAAAACGGGTTCCTCTCCTGTGGCATTGGATTGCCCGTCGAACCGGTCGAGGGTGACATGAATGGCCTCCGGATTGGCACACCCGAATTGGTCCGCTGGGGCATGACTTCTGGTGACGCAGAGCGTTTGGCCGACCTGATCAAGCGAGGCCTGAGCGGTGAGCCTGTTTTGTCGGAGGTCTCTGCCTGGCGTGGTGAGTTCAACCGACTGCATTTCGTGAATTAGAATCAAAGCAGCCATCTGAACGAACCTCCCAGATGGCAGCTTTGTCCTGCGCCTGTATCGCTTAGTTGTCCTGCATGAACGGCCGCTGCCGATTGCAAATGATCATTATGTGTCAAACTACCTGGCAGGGATCATTTTTGGTGCGAATGACTAAAGTGACGGCAACGCTATCACGTTTAGGTTCTGGACCCATTAAATTGGTTGCCGTGATCTCGACTGCGTGGATCACGCCCCTGAATTTCAGGGGTGTGCACTGAGCAATCTATTCTGTCTGACTGACGAACAAATGGGGCGTCTTCAGCCTTGCTTTCCGAAGAGCCATGGCAAACCAAGGGTTAACGACCGGCGTGCTCTGAGCGGGATTATCTTTATAAACCGCAATGGGTTGCGGTGTCCGAAGCACCTCGCGAATAAAGACCGCCAAAGACGCTGTACAACCGATGGAAGCGGTGGAGCAACATGGTTGTGTTTGCTTGGATCATGGAAGGATTGGCTGCTGAAGGCACGGATCACAATACGATCATGATTGACGCAACATACCTCAATGCACACCGCACTGCCTCAAGCCTGCGGTTGAAAAAGGTGGTGCGTGGCAGTCTGACCGGTAGGACCAAGGGTGGAATGAACACAAAGCTTCACGCCATTACCGACAGCGTTGGCCGCCCAATTCGGTTCTTCATCTCCACCGGCCAAGTTGGCGATTGTGCTGGGGCCAGGGCTTTGGTGAACGACTTGCCATCGGCTGAATGGTCATTGGGTGATCGTGGTTAAAATGCGGGCAGGTTCCGTGAAGCCCTTATAGACAAGGGAAAAAAGCCCTGCACTTCAGGCCGAAAATCACGCGACAAGCCTGTCCGGTACGACAAGCGCCGCTACGAACGCCGCAACAAGATCGGGATTTTGTTCGGACGCCTGAAGGGCGGGCGTCGTGTTGCCACTCGCTGTGATCTATGCCCGAAAGTCGTCCTCTCGGCCATCGCGCCCGCAGCCATTGTCAAATCAAGGAGTCTGAAACCTAGTCACTCGGTCAAAAGAGCTGAAAGCCCATTCGCCCCTTTTTGCAGTATGCCCAGAAACGACATCAGACTTTTGACGTCATGACGTTGTGTAGGCGCGTGAACCGAAAGCGTGCCCACCAGTCGACCTTGCCCGTCCTGAACGGGTACAGCCAGGGCAGTCATTCCGGTCATGAATTCCTCGTCATCTGTGGAATAACTATTCTGAGAGATACGTTGGATCTCGGCTCGCAACAGCTTGGGATCAGTCAGTGAGCGTTCGGTTTGTGGCTGCAGATGCCCTGCTGAAAGAAACCCATCCAGCTTTTTTTGCCGTAGCGTGGACAGGTACATCTTGCCGCTGGCGGTGCAGTGGAAGGGCACCTGAGTCCCGACCGGGAGTTGAATTCGCAGAGGCCATTTGGTCTCCACCCGGTCGAGATAGATCATCCCCTCTCGGTCAGGAATGGCGAGGTTGCATGTCTCGCCAACTTCTTCTGCCACACTGCGCAAGATTGCCAGACGCGCCGTACGTAGGTGCTCGGACGACATTATATTGACCGAAAGCCGCCGCAGCCGGTGTCCCGGACCGTACGACCGACCATCCAGATCGCGCTGCAGGAAGCCTTCAGCCTCAGCGGTTTGCAGCAAGCGATGGACGGTCGGCTTGGCTAAACCCAGTGTCTCAATCAGGTCCGCTGGCTTGACGGCGACCCCGCGCCGCGCCACTTCCTCGAGGATCAGAAGAAGGCGCAGGTTGGTCGGTATCTGAGTTTCTTTGTCTTGTGTTTCCGTCTCGGCCATCCCGCAACAGTCTAGTTATTTGGCAGCAGGATCAAGGCCAGATCGGGCACAAGCGACACCAAAATCCACACCGACAGCAAAGCTACCAGATATGGGACTGTGTACCGCAACAGCCGGAAATAAGGTACGCCGGTCACACCTGAAGCCACGTAGAGGTTAAGCCCGTAAGGCGGAGTGATAAAGCCGATGGATGCGCCCACAAGGAAGATCACCGAGAAATGGATTGGATCAATCCCAACTGAAGCCGCAATTGGTGCTAGGATCGGTGCCAGGATGATCGTCACCGGCAGACTCTCCAGCACCATGCCCGAGAAGAAGACGATCACCATCGAGGTAAACAGCACCGCGTGATATCCGCCCATCGAGGTCACGAAATCCCCAATGGTTTGCTGCGCGCCGAGTAGCGACAGAATCTGCTGCATCACCACCGAGATAGCTATCAGCGGAGCGAGGATGCCTGTGATCTGGGCCGAACGGATAACGATTGAGGGGATTTCGGGGATCGTGAACCCTTCAACCACGAACATCTCGGCATAACTCTTCTCGGTTGGTGATATGTCGTTCCGCGCACCCATGATGCGGTTGATCGGATAGCTGACCAGACCGGCGATCACGCAGAAGCCAACGGTCACACCCGCTGCCTCAGTAGGAGAAAACTTGCCAGTATAGATGCCCCACAGAACCAACCCGATAGCGAAGAAGCCCAGCCATGCTCCGAATGCGGTTTTCAGCACGCGGTTCAGTTGCAGCGGGATCAGGTGACCCCAACCGTTCATTCGGCAGATGATCCAACATGCAAACTGCATTCCGAAAACCATCAGCGCGCCTGGCAGAATGCCCGCCACAAACAGCTCGGAAATCGGCAGGTTCATCAGGAACCCGTAGACGATGAAGATAATCGAAGGAGGAATGATGATCCCCACCGTGCCGCCTGCTGCCGCGGTCGCGGCGCTGAAGCGTTCATCGTAGCCGCCTTTGACCATTTCAGGGTGCAGCATCGAGCCGATGGTCGCCGTGGTGGCCGAGTTCGATCCTGAAATCGCAGCAAACAATCCGCAGGCCCCCAAAGATGCCATCGCCAATCCGCCGCGTATCCAACCAAGACAGGCGTAGGCAAAATCGCTGAGTCTTCGGGCGATGCCGGACTTGTTAATCAGGTCTCCGGTCAGGATGAAAAGCGGCATCGCCAGCAGAGCAAAGCCCTTGTTGAACACGTTCAACAGCTCGGCGCCCATATTGTCCAGCGTCAGACCCAGGACGAAGGAACAGCCGATGACCCAATAGCCGATAACCAGCAACACCGGTACGCCTAGCATGAATAGAAAGGTGACCCCTAGCGAGATCAGTGTAACCATGGTTCCATCAGTCATCAGTCTGCTCCGATCACGGCCTGCTGGATCAGCGGCTCACCTGTTTTCCAGTTATGCAGATCGTCAGCGAGGTTCTGAAATACGCGCCCGACCATCAGAAAGAACGACAGTGGCGCTGCCAAAAGAAACCACCACTGCATGATATTGTCGGTACCCAGAACAATCTGAAAGTTCGACGCCGACAACGCCACCAACCGGGTTGTGGTCACAATGACGATCACCGCAAAGATGAACCACAGCACCGCGTCGAGGATCAGGCAGGCTAATTGGCCGCCGCGCGGCATGGCCGTGCGAAACTCGCTAAAGCTCAAATGGGTGCGCAGGCGAACGTTGTAGGATGCGCCAAACCACGCCATTACCATGAACAGCAGCGGCGGGATGGTGGTCGACCACGGCTCCTGATCGTTGAACACGAACCGGTCAATCACGCCCCAAAAAATGATCAGGGCAATGGCAAGATAGGAATACACCATAACCGACCGCTCCAGGTGGCGTTCGATAAAGGGCACCGCCCGATAGATCAGCATGATCACAAACCCACCAAGGGCCGAGACCACTGCCCCCAACACCCATGTGGCATTGGATTCCAGCGCGGATTGAATCTCGAACGAATCCTGGCTGAGAAAGGCGCTGAATATCGCACCTATATCTGCCCAAAAAGACATGTATCCCATCCTCCCAGTCGGTATTTGGTTGAACCGGCCCGCTTGGGGCCGGTTCGTTTGAGTTTATCAGGCTTCGCCTCTCCACCAACGGCGCGGCTCGACATTTTCCGGCAGTGTGTCAGCCGGAATTTCACGCGCGATGTCGTAGATTTCCTGATATGTATCGATACCGCCTGACCACTTGTTCAGGCGCTCACGCCACTGCGCCCACGGCTCGGGGTTGTAATTCGGAGCACACATCTCTTCGGCCAGCTTGATCTGGTCGTCCGCCAGGAAGGCCGGGCGCACACCGTTTTCGGCAAAGATTGTGTTGGGCAGTTGCGGGTCCGAGAAACCTACGGTGTTCAGCAGCGCAGCCTCATTCGCACCTTGAATCAGCGCCTGTGTGAAGTACGAGGACTCCATGACTGCATCCTGCAACTCACCGCCCAGCCCGTCGAAAACCTTGGCGGACATTGAGGTATGCTCGGTACCGCAGAAGAATTTCAGGTTCACCGACTGCGACACAACGGGCGACATGTTGGCGTAAGCCACGGCAGAAGCCCATGTCTCGGCGCCGTCGATCAGACCGGTCTTCAGCGCGTCCAGCGTTTCCTCCCACGCCACCGGAACCGGGTTCAGATTCAGAAGCTGCATGGCAATCCGGCCCAACTGTGTGCCCGTTACCCGGTTTTTGGTGCCGAACAGCTCCTCCAGCTTTGTGACTGTCGGTTTGTCTGAAAAGGTCGAGCCCATTTGCAGTCCGCGCAGTTCACAATGGGTGAACAGGAATTTCAGACCGTGCCGCTTTTCAAGCGGTTCACGCAGGATTCGCTGGCTCGCCGGACTGTAGAAGAAATGATACTGCGCCGCGCGGCTGGGGAACATGTAGGCATAGTCCAGCACATTCAGATAGGGCGCACCACCCGCCGAGTTCTGAGTCGAGGCGGCATAGATGTCGACGATCCCCTGCTGGGTTTTCTCGACGCAGCTCAGCTGACCACAGATCTGGTTGTCACCGATGAACTCGATGCGAATTTCACCGTCCGTGCGCTCCTCCAGATCACGCGCAAATTCGATAGCGCCCGCGCGTTCGATCAGCAGGTTGCGTGTATTGAAGCCAGATGCGCCAAATTTCAGCGTGTGCTTTGGCTCTTTCGAAAAGCGCTTTTCATAGGTTGATTCGGCTGCTTGCGCCAGATTCGCCAAGCTCATCGCGCCGCCAAACCCGCCTGCCGCCAGCAGTGTCGAACTCATTCCATAACGCCCGGCAACGCGGAAAAAATCCCGCCGCGAAATACCACTTAGTTTCCGACCGATCTCCATTGCTTACCTCCCTGATCGCAAATAATGAGACATTTTGTATCAAAAAATGCTAGTATAATTCTTGCATCTTGCATAGAGTTTTTTTCAACGACGTTGTGAGGAGGCGGTCATGGAAGTGGATTATGCAGTTGTTGGCGCGGGGTCTTCGGGCTGTGTCATTGCCAATCGGCTGAGTGCCGACCCCAACACAACTGTTGCATTGCTCGAGGCAGGTGGTCGCGATACAAACCCGTGGATTCACATCCCCGTTGGCTATTTCAAAACCATGCATAACCCTTCGGTTGACTGGTGCTATCGCACCGAACCTGATCCGGGGTTGAACGGTCGGTCCATCGACTGGCCACGCGGCAAGGTTCTGGGCGGCTCGTCCTCGCTGAACGGACTGCTCTATGTTCGTGGGCAAAAAGAGGACTATGACCGCTGGCGGCAAATGGGCAATGAAGGTTGGGGGTGGGACGATGTCCTGCCCCTGTTTAAACGCAGCGAGGATCAAGAACGCGGTGAAGATGAGTTTCACGGCGTTGGTGGGCCTTTGTCTGTGTCGAACATGCGCATTCAGCGTCCTATCTGCGACGCCTGGGTCGCTGCGGCACAGGTCGCAGGCTACCCGTTCAATCCCGACTACAATGGCGCTGAACAAGAAGGTGTAGGCTATTTCCAATTGACCACCCGCAACGGTCGTCGCTGTAGTGCTGCAGTGGCCTATCTTAAACCCATTCGAAGTCGCCAGAATCTGAACATCATCACCAAGGCATTGGTGACACGCGTGGTTTTGGACGGTAAAAAGGCAACCGGACTGGTTTACCGGGATAGGTCGGGGGTCGAGCAAACCCTGAAAGTTCGGCGCGAGATTATCCTGTCTGGCGGCGCGATCAACTCTCCTCAGATTTTAATGCTGTCAGGAATCGGCGACCCTGACCACCTGAAGAAAAACGGGATCGAACCGGTCCACGCCCTGCCTGGCGTCGGTAAGGGCTTGCAGGATCATTTGCAGGCGCGATTGGTATTCAAGTGCAATGAACCAACGCTGAATGATGAAGTCCGCAGCCTCTTCAATCAGGCGCGGATTGCTCTGAAATACGCTCTGTTCCGTGCCGGGCCTATGACCATGGCGGCCAGCCTTGCCACCGGCTTTATGAAAACACGCCCGGATGTAGAGACACCCGACATACAGTTTCACGTCCAACCCTGGTCTGCTGACAGCCCGGGCGAGGGCGTACATCCGTTCTCGGCCTTCACAATGTCGGTCTGTCAACTGCGCCCGGAAAGCAGGGGGGAATTGCGATTGAACGGCCCGGACCCGTCCAATCATGTCAAGATCATCCCGAACTACCTATCCACTGAAACAGATTGCCGAACCATCGTCGACGGTGTGAATATCGCGCGCAGGATTGCCAAACAGAATCCACTGGCCTCGAAGATATCGGAAGAGTTTCGACCGACGGCAGACCTGAGTCACGATGATTATGAAGGCACACTTGATTGGGCCAGGTCCAACACCACATCAATCTATCACCCCACCGGCACTTGTGCGATGGGAAGCAACGACATGTCTGTTGTCGACGCTAAACTAAATGTACATGGAATAATGAACCTACGGGTAGCTGATTGCTCCATTATGCCGGAAATCGTCAGTGGCAATACTAATGCTCCAGCAATTATGATAGGCGAAAAGGCAAGCGAATTGATAAGTGCCGATGCCTGACAGGCCCTTCGTCTTACCTGCATGCCGTGCTGAATGTTCAAAACACTCGCAACCGATGGATCAGTGCGCCAATCGCGCAAGCTCAAACTGTTTGGTTGATGGTGCCTGGCCGCAACTTGCGCACTGCCCAGCACTTGCCTCATGACTGACCGTAAACTGGGAGGGTGAGCCTAGGTCAACGATCTGTGGAGCATTAGCTCAGATATAAACGTCACAACAATCTCGCGAAGCTTGCACAAGTGGTCGCGGACACTACTTGCTTTTTCCTATAATTCAGATCGTTACGCCCGCTTTCCTATTTTTAGGCGTGCAAGTACTGCTCTTGAAGAGAGAGACATACGCAGCCCTGGGTCGCGAGCTTGAATGCCCCTAGTGTTCTGGCTGCGGGCACTGCGTCGGTGAACGCTATTGGCTGCTAAATCCGCTCACCCGTCATTAGTTATCCGGTTTTGAACGTCCGGAAAGCGACGTGCCGCACACGCACAAGGCCTAAGCTTGGGTGACGGCGGCTTTGGGCTCGGAGCCGCGCAGCGTTTCCGCGATATCGTGGTGCGTTAACAACGGGTTGTTGTTTTGGGAGGGCGTGGTGGATAGGAGGATCAGTCATGGTAACACCAAACTTACCTGCCATTCGTGCGCTGCGGCCTGCTTGGAACAAAGGTTGGGTCGCCGTACAGAAGCGCCCTCTGATGCCAATGCACGTCTAGGCTATCCGGGTTTGTCTTGAACTGGCTGAAAACCACCGCGGCCTCGCATTGTTCAACATGGCCATCGACAGCAGGTTTCGGGGTTGTGATCTGGTGACGATTAAGGTTGTTGATGTCATTGCGTCGGATCAAATCAGGGAACGCGCCTCGATGCTGCAATGCAAGACACAGAAGCTCGTTCGGGTCGAGATTTTTGAGGGAACACGCGCCACCATCGAGAATTGGATAGAAGACGAGCTGATGGTCGGATCCGAATACCTGTGGCCTGGGCGATTTCATGAACGCTCGCACATCTCCATACTCCGGTACGCACCGATCGTACGCGATTGAGTCACCTCGATTGGATTGGAGGCGAGCGTTTACGAAATCCATTCCATGCGTCAGACGAGGGTGACGTAGATTTACAAGAAAACGGGCGACTTCAGAGCGGTATAATTGCTACTTGGGCACACCAAGATAGTTATCACGGCTAGCTATCTAGGCATTGAACTCGAAGACACGTTGGCCATCGCGGAAGCAATTGAAATCTAATCGTTGAGGGCCGTCTTCGTGGGCGGTCCAAAGCTGCCGTTTGCCGATGGTCGCGATGCTGTGGTTACAGCCCGCTATCCAGACATTCGCCGCACCGGCATAGCTTACGGGTTGGCGAACTCACAGAAAGCGCAACGAAGATGACTTTCGGTACAGCTGCACCAAAGCCCGGTTGTGGAACCGGACTTTGCTCTGGTAACGAACCGAGTTCAGGGCAAAACGGTTGCCCTCATAGCGTTTATGTCCTCAGCCAGTTTCTGGCTAAAACTTTGAGTTATCAGAGACGTCGGGCGATGTGCAGGGGTGAGAATTGAAACGCTGCTGCTGATTCTGGGGCTAAAACGGCGAAATACGATACCATCGGTACCGTGTAGGGGGTCGTTGCAGCTAAAAGCTGTGATTAAATCGCAAATCAAATAGCACAGACCCGCTTTTACAAACTGCAGCCCCGGTAAGAAAGTCCGCAGTTCGAACCTACGCTCAAAACTCTTTCCAGTATTCTTAAAGGCCGCAGAAGTCTGAAGGAATGTCGGATGCTCTGAGAAAAGTGTTGCCAGATTTGCACCATCCAGATCTTCTGTTGAAATTAGGGATTTTGCAGCCAGCGGATCCGAAGAGGGCATGGCACAAAGACACTCCAGATCGAAGTCCTGCTGATGAATTGATTTTCGCGGTTCAGGTGTTTCGGTAAATCCGAGGTCGTATTGCTGCGAGGCGATCAGTTCCTCAATGACTTTGGATGAGCGCATCATCAACGACGCCTTGATGGCTGGCTTGTCTTGCAAAAACTGACCAAGAACACTTGGCATGAAGAACCCTGATGCGGCTGGGTGGCAAGCGACGCGCAGACGGCCACGCTTCAGGTTCGATATCTCCTGTAAAGTGTTCGTGGACTGTGTAAGCCGTGACAGGACGGCCTCGGCCTCTTCCAGAAAATAATGCGCTTCGGGCGTCGGTGTCAGCCGGCCATGCTCTCGTTCGAACAGTCGAAATCCGATCTCATTCTCCAGGCCCGCAATCATCGCGCTGACCGATGGTTGCGTGCGCCCGAGCGTGCGCCCGGCTTCGGATATGGACCCAGTGCGTAACACTTCGCGAAATGTCGTGAGTTGACGGATTGTCAGGTTCATGTGGCTGGATCCCCATTGCACCCCATAGAGGCAAACTATGGATATAACGTAATTTCCAATTTGCTTCTATGGAAGAGGAGAAAGTAGGTATTGCGACGACGGACAATCACGTCGCGAGGGGGGAAATGGAGCGTTTCGTAAAATACCTGCTGACCAGCATTATTTGCATCGTGGCTTTGGGCCAGTTTGTTCAGGTTATCACCCGCTATGTTCTGCAAGTACCGGTGATGGGGCTTGAGGAAACCATGGCATATCCGGCGCTGTGGCTCTACGTCCTTGGGGCGGTAAATGCCTCGCGGGAAAACACTCATATCCGCGCAAATGTGCTTGAGATCTTCCTGAAGACGCCACGCCAGCACGTCATTCTGGCGATTATCGGCGAAGTGATCAGCCTGATTGTCGGACTCTGGCTGCTAAGTTGGTCCTGGGAATTCACCCGCTATTCGTGGCGTGTATGGAAAGAGAGCCCGACGCTCTACATTCCCACATTTTATGCTGAGGTGGCTCTGACCATCGGTCTGGCGCTGATGATGATCTACACGGCGATTCATCTGGTCCGCCACATTCTTGGATATGATACTGACGAGGAGATTCACCTTGGTTGAAGTCGCCCTGCTTGCCGTTGCTGTCCTGGTGATCCTGCTGACCCTCGGGGTGCCGTTGCCCTATTGCTTCGGGGGTGCGCTGATGGTGATGTATTTCATCGGCGGCGCCACCATGAAGGGCAACATGCTCTGGGGGTTCCAGCAACTTGGAAACCCGATTTTGCTGGCCATTCCGCTATTTGTTCTGGCCGGATCCATCATGAGCGAAAGCGGTATTGCCGCCTCTCTGCTGCGCTTCGTCAGTGCCTTTATCGGCCACGTGCGTGGCGGTCTGGGTGTCGTGGCGGCGGTCAGCTGTGCAGTGATCGGGGCGATCTCGGGGTCCGGCCTGACCGGTATCGCGGCGATCGGACCGCTGTTGATCCCGGAAATGGAAAAGCGCGGCTATCCCCGCGAATACGCGACCGCACTGATTGCCAATTCCTCGATCCTTGGTTTGTTGATCCCACCCTCGGTCACCATGATCATCTACGGCTGGGTCACTGACACGTCGATCCTCGCCTGTTTCCTCGCGACGCTTGGGCCGGGTCTGTTCATCATGTTCAACTTTTCAATGGTGAACCTATGGATGTCGCGCAAGTTCAACCTGATACTGGATGAAAAGCCCACGTTCAGCGAACTCAGTAGCGAGGTTGCCAAACGCGGCGTTCACGCCTTCCCCGCACTGTTGATGCCGGTAATCATCCTGGGCGGCATCTATGGCGGCATCATGACCCCGACAGAAGCTGCCGCAGTAGCGGTGATCTATGCACTGCCCGTCGGCTTTCTGATCTACAAGGGGCTCAGGTGGGAAAACTTCCTGATGGCCGGTAAGGAGTCCGCAACCGCCGTCGGTGCAATTCTGCTTATGATCCTGTTTTCGATGATCCTAAGCCAGATGTATGTGATGGAAGGTATCCCGCAGGCGCTGGTCGCCTCGATATTTGAGATCACTGACAACAAGGTTCTGCTGCTTATCCTGATCAACATTATGCTGTTTCTGGTCGGCATGGTCGTGAACGACGTCACCGCAATCATCCTGATAGCGCCGCTGCTCTTGCCTCTGATGAATGCCATTGGTGTCAGCCCGGTGCAGTTCGCCGCGATCATGGGGGTCAACACCGCGATGGGGGGCGTGACACCGCCCTATGCCTCGATCCTCTATCTCGGGGCTCGGATCGGCAACGTGAAGGTCACCAAGGTGATCCCGCCCGCGATGATCCTGATCGTGACCGGTTATGTGCCCGTGGTGTTCCTGACATCGCTCTGGCCGGACCTGTCGCTCTTCCTGCCCAGACTCTTTGGCTACTGATCCTGAACTAACTAAACCCAAAACGGAGGAAACCAAATGAAACGCATGATGATATCTGCTGCAACCGGCGCGCTGATGGCGCTGTCGACCACCGCGATGGCGGCTGACCTGAAGATGAGCCATGTGCGCCCGCAAGGTACGACGATCGACTTCGAGTTGAACGCCTTTGCCGCCGCCGTGGACGAAGCAACCGGCGGTGACGTCAAAGTGAAAATTTATGCCGCCTCGGCGTTGGGCGACTATACAACAGTGCAGGAACGTATCTCGGTCGGCGCGGTTGACATGGCGACACAGCCGGCCGCCGCCGCAGCAGACCGTAAGATGCAGATCAGTTCGTTCCCCTACCTCGCCGGAAACTGGGAACAGGCCCGCGCGATCTACGGCCCCGGTGGCGTGGTGCGTGAAACCATGGATGGGCTTTACGCCAAGCAGGACATCACGATGCTGGCCGCCTATCCGGTTTACTTTGGTGGCATCGCGCTCAACACCGACGCAGTGTCGCCGGGCGATCCGTCTGTCGACAACGGCATCAAGGTGCGGGTGCCCGGCATCAAGAGCTTCCAGTTAACCGGCGATGCATTGGGCTACATCCCCGCGCCTATCCCGTTTTCCGAAGCTTTCACGGCGGTGCAGACCGGCGTTGTTGATGGTGTGATCGGCTCGGGTGCCGAAGGCTACTATGCCTCGTTCCGCGACGTGACCAAAACATACATCCCGGCCAATACCCATTTCGAAGTCTGGTACATGATCATCTCGAATGAATCCCTTGCCGGCCTGGACGCCGAGGATCAGGACGCGCTGAAAGCGGCTGCGGCAGAATTTGAAGCGACCCGTTGGACCGTGGCAGAAGCCGACCAAAAGGCCAACGAACAGAAACTGGCCGATCTGGGAGCCACCATCGTCTCGCTAAGTGACGCAGAACTGGCCGCAATGTCGGCCAAGGTTCAGGCGGAAGTCTGGCCGGTCGTGCTCGAAGACGTGGGTGTGGAATGGGGTCAGGCGATCCTGGACAAGGTTTCCAAGTAAGCAGCCTCTCTTCTGTTAAAATCCGGGGCGACACCTTTTCTTCGCCCCGGCTCTACTCAAATCTAGGTTCAGAAACTGAGATCATGGAATCCGACTTTGCAATCATTGGCGGTGGTGTTGTCGGCCTGTCTGTTGCATGGGGCCTTTTGAAACGCGGCAAGCGCGTTCTGGTCCTTGATGGAGGCGACGACAGCTTTCGCGCCAGTCGGGGAAATTTTGGACTTGTCTGGGTGCAGTCTAAGGGCACCAAGCAACCCCGTTATGCCACATGGAGCCAGCAATCCGCCGCCGCATGGTCTGGGTTTGCCGATGAGCTTGCTGACGCGACCGGATATGACATGTCGCTTGAGCAGACGGGCGGCTACGACCTGCATTTCTCGGAAGAAACGCTGACGAAAACAATCTCGCAATACGAGGAGCTGAAGGCGAAGCTGGACGGCAACTACCCATATGAAGTTCTGGATCGGAAGGCGCTTCTCACAGAGGAACCGGAGATCGGCCCGAAAGTCGTTGGTGCGATCCTTCATCATCAAGATGGCCATGTAAATCCATTGAAGTTGCTGCGGTCTCTCGCCGACGACGTCCGGCGACTTGGTGGGCGGGTGCTGAACGAAAAAACTGTTACAGACGTCAGAAAATCGGATGGTTTCACTATCACCTGCGCGGACGGAAGCCACGTGCAGGCCGACAAGGTGATCCTTTCCGCGGGTTTGGGCGCGATGGAACTTGGACCCAAACTGGGGTTCAAAGCCCCAATCCGGCCACAGCGCGGTCAAGTGATGATCACCGAGAAGCTGCCAAAAATAATCAACCGCCCCTCGCTGATCGCACGGCAGGTCGATGAAGGTGGCGTCCAGATAGGTGCCACCAACGAAGAGGTGGGTCTGAATGATGGCGTCACCCGGCCAGGCCTCTCCGGTCTCGCCTCCGAGGCGATCGCGGCCTACCCGGTGCTCGCCAAGGCGCAGCTAGTGCGTGTTTGGGGGGCTTTGCGAATTCTGTCGCCCGATGGCCTGCCAATCTACCAGGAAAGCCCCGAAATGGCCGGCGCCTTTCTGGTGACTTGCCACAGCGGCATAACCCTTGCAGCGGCCCACGCCCGTTTCTTGCCCGACTGGCTGGAAGGCAATGGCGCGGCCCCGGATTTGGAGGTGTTCAGTGAAGACCGCTTCGTCATTTCTTGAGTTGGAGGTTGGGCGCCCACAGGTTCCAGTATGGTTCGAGGGCGAAGAGCTGCAGCTGCCCGAAGGTTCAAATCTCGCGGCCGCGATGCTGGCCGCCGGTGTGGGGACGTTCAGATACACGCCGGTATCGGGCGCTCCACGCGCGCCGTTCTGCATGATGGGCGCCTGTTTCGACTGCCTCGTCGAGGTTGACGGTGTGACCCGTCAAGCCTGCATGCTTGAAGTCACGGAAGGGTTGCGTTTGTCGATGCCGCGCAATGGAAAGGACGTGATCGATGCAGAAAACTGATCTTGTCATCATCGGGGCCGGCCCTGCCGGGATGGCTGCGGCCGCAACCGCCGCAAAGGCTGGTTTGCATGTTATTCTGCTGGACGAACAGCGCCGTCCGGGCGGACAGATCTACCGCGATGTGGATCGGGTCGCACCGGTCAGGGGCGAAATGCTTGGTAATGACTACACAGACGGATTGTCCCTCACGGCAGAGCTGGATCACGGCAACATCACCCATATCGGAGGAGCGGCGGTTTGGGCGATCGAAGAGGGAATTCGGGTTCTCTACACAGCTGACGGACGAGGGGGCGCAATCGAAGCGAAACGCATCCTCATCGCCACAGGAGCCCTGGAACGCCCGATGCCGCTACCGGGCTGGACCTTGCCTGGCGTGATGACGGCGGGGGCGGCGCAAATTCTGTTGAAACAATCCGGCGTCCTGTCAAAAAAAGCGGTTTTGGTCGGATCAGGACCGCTGCTTTACTTGATCGCCGCGCAGATGATACGGGCGGGCACACCGCCTCTGGCACTGGTCGAAACGCAGACACGGGCGGATTTTCTGCGTGCGCTTCCGCATCTGGGCGGGGCCCTTCGCGGCTGGCGATATCTGCTCAAGGGGTTGACGATGCTCACGGAAATCCGCCGCGCCGGGATACGCCGCTACACTTCCGCGACGAGTATTTCTATTTATGGAGAAACTACCGCCGAAGGCATCCGCTTTACCGCGGGCGGAAAGACCCGACATATTCCCTGCGACACAGTGCTCTTGCATCACGGCGTCGTGCCTAACACACAGGCGGCCCGCTCCATTGACGTGGCGCATCACTGGGACGCACGGAAGCAGTGCTTTGTGCCTAACCTTGATAACTGGGGCGGGACCAATGTCGAAACGGTCCATATCGCCGGCGATGGCGCCGGCATCGGTGGCGCGAAGGTAGCCGCCTTGGCAGGCCGCCTTGCCGCATTGAAAATGGCCGCCGATCTGGGGGCGACTTCGACGATCGAGAGGGACAACGCCGCCAAACCAATTCGGCGCAGTATCGCGCAGGAACTGGCGGTGCGACCTTTCCTTGACACGGCATTTCCACCCGCAGTCGAAGCCACAAAGCCCGTCGACACGACTATCATCTGCCGTTGCGAGGAAATCACTGCAGGAGACATTCGTCGCCATGCCGGTATCGGCTGCTCGGGTCCGAACCAGGCCAAGGCCTTCAGCCGTGCCGGAATGGGACCATGCCAAGGGCGGTATTGCGGACTGACCGTAAGCAGCCTGCTGGCCGAAGCGAACAGCGCTACGATGGATGAAACCGGATACTATCGGATCAGACCACCGTTGAAACCCGTGACTCTTGGCGAACTGGCAGCGATGGGCGGTTCGGTGAACAGCGCAACCAACTAAGAAAGAAGCCCGATGATCGAACGTATCAACACCAGCCGACGCATGAGCAAGATAGTCAAACACAACGGCGTCGCATTTCTTTGCGGGCAGGTTGGTGAAGGTTCCACAGTGGCCGAGCAGACCCGCGAGTGCCTGTCTCGCGTCGACGCGCTTCTGGACAAAGCGGGTTCGTCGCGGGAACAGATGTTGCAAGCGATCATCTGGCTGTCCGACATGGCCGATTTTGGCGAGATGAACGACGTTTGGGATAGCTGGGTTCCTGCCGGGTTCGCCCCGGCTCGCGCTTGCGGTGAGGCAAAGCTCGCTCGGCCGGATCTGAAAGTCGAGATCATCATCACCGCTGCGTGTAATGCATGATGGCAAGCGGCTTGGAAAAGGCACATACAATTCACTGCAAGTTTAATAAGCTGGCGTGTCTAGAATGAACCTAATTAAAACTTGGCTAAGTCTTAAATGGCAGGAAAACCAACCGCAGACCAAGTGATTACACTCCAGTTGGTTGAATGTCGGCTCATTCAATTCGTGCTGCAAGTATCACGGGTGCAGCGAATGACGGCTTCCCGTCGGACCTGCGGATTTGAATTGTCCGCTTTGGGTTGAGATTTGCCGAATGCACTCGTAGCGCCCAGTTGCCTGATGAAACCACTAAATGAAGAGTGCAATAGGACTAAATGGACGTTTCCCACTGGCATTTTGTGGGTAGCGTCAAAACGAAGGTGCTAGCCACTAAAACATCAAATTTTTCGCAAATATGCCCATGAAACATACCCCTTTAGCCCACGCGCGCGTTGCAAGGACACGCGGCACCAACGGGTGCCACCGGTCTGTTCGCAACTGTGAACTCGCAAAGCGGTTCCGTTTGGAAGGCCCACGATTACGTTGAATCCTATTCCGGGTCCTGCACGCAGCTTCAGCATGTCTCCGCCTTCAACGCCAAAAACTTCGTATCGTCCAAGAGGAGCCGCCGCTGCAGATTTCGCTTCGAAAACAGCACCTAGGAAAAATGCTGCTAAGGGTAAGAAGATTATACTTCGCATCACGTTAGCCTGTCTGTTGCCTCAACTACAATCGTAGCGGCTTAGATCATCAAGTGGAACTACCTGACAACAGAATGCACAATTCTTGACCCACCATTGAAGCAATTTTTCAGTTGCGCTGGAGGGGCAATAGTGGAGACGAATGCGTGAACAGATAGGCTGACCATTAAAAACTCGGCTAGATAGTTATCGTGGCGTGCGTCATGGGTGTGTCACTACATTCGCCAATGTCAAATCTCTAAATCCCAGCTTACAGATTGCTTCCTAAAGTAACGGCATAGGTATGTTGCCATCTCCATAACGCCCAGCCATGCAGCGCAGCGCATGGCCCAAAAGGATGTCATTGGCGTCAGGTTGCACACCGGCGTGTCGACAAGCGTCTTTGAAGTTGTGGCGAAAAGAGTGGAACGAGGTATTGATCGTCTTCACTCCAATTCTGTCGATGTACCGGTTAAAATCTCTGCTGGCCTGATCTCAGTAGTAGCCTGTCGCTCCCAGTTTTAGTTCCTGGAATAACCCTATTGAACGAGCAGCTGCTTCACGACCAAAGCTTCCAAGAGGGTGATTGAGGATTGATGCCGTTTGCAATGGGGATCAATTGCTTCCGCGTCAAACGCGTGACGGGCCAATCCCGGGAAATCAGTTTTTCACATCTCCAATCACCGCTGCGTTTATGACAGTAGGGCAGGCATGGCTGCCACTTGATAAACACTGGGCTTAAACGCGGGAAAATTCCGACACCCCGTCGGCGACGATACGCCCAGCATTACCATGCTATCCGAAGAGACGACCGAACCGGGTATTGGTGTCCTCAATGCCTGCCAGCCGAAGCATGTGCCAGGCAAGCGCTTGGTTGCTCGAAAGGACTGGCACCCCGGTCTTTTCTTCCGCCCGAGCGATGACATCTAGGCATCGTAGATTCGTGCAGGACACAACCACGGCGTCACAGGGTGCTTGCGCGGACACTTTATCGACGGCCTCAAGGATTGACGCTTCTTTGATCCGGGCGACGACACGATCATTGCCTTCCTCGAACGAGCCGAAGCCCGCGATCTCGAATCCGGCTTCCTCAAGCTTTGCACGCATCCCGGCAGATACTTCTGGGATGTAAGGTGTTACAAAGCCCAGTCGCTTGGCCTTCAGATGCTTACCGGCAGCGATGATTGCCGCCAGCGGGTCGGTGACGCAAGCGTCAGGGAATACGGTTTCGATGGCGTGAGCCACTTTCTCCGACCCGATCACCGTCGAGGCCGAGGTGCAGCCAAATCCGATGGCGTCAAAGCTGAGCGATGGCGGCAATAACCGCGCGGATGCCGGCAGATCCTGCTCCATTCGAGCCAGTGTGTCGGGCCGGATTTCGGGCACCATTGGGATTCTGCTGTGGTAAAGCGCAACCCCTGCGAGATCCATGATGCGCGAAAACTCTTGCTCAAGCGTTTCGTCCGTTTCAAGAACGATAACGCCGAGATTTGCACGTGTACCGATGCCTTCATCTGTTTGGAATTCAAGCTTCATAGAGGACCTCAGATGATTGGAAGCTCGGGCGCGGCGCGCTCGGTCAGAAGTTCCGCGCCACCTGCGCGGACAACTATGTTCTCTTCGTGCACCATGATCAGGCCGTCACCGTAGCCAAGCGAAGGTTCAAGGGTAAGCACCATGTTCTCTTTAATCTCGGTTGAATCCCAGATGGCATGCGAAGGCCATTCGGTCAGCTGCATGCCAAGCCCATGACCTAACCTGCCAACATCACCGCCCTGATCATCCAGTTCAGCGATCACTCTCTGCATCGCATGAAATAGATCGTGGCAAGTAGCGCCAGGACGGGCAGCGGCAATCCCGGCCTCGGTTGCACGCCAAAGAACGTCATAGGCGCGGCGCGAGGCATCATCCGCGCTGCCAATGGCCCAGTTCCGGTCGAAGTCGCAGAAGTATCCATCCCAGTTGGCGCCAGAGTCGAGCATCAGGATATCACCGCGCGCCAAGGGGCGACGAGAGGGGGGCGAGATAACGTCGTGATAGCCACCAGTGTCTGCACCGCCGACAAGATAAGGAACGTCATCGGCGCCCTGTGCCAACCCTTCACGGCGGAAAGCCCGGAATACGTCTTCGAGAGGCTGACCTTCGCGGGCGATTTCAGGCACCCGTGCAAATGTACGCGAACCGATGGCACAGATATGTGAAAGCTTTTCGATCTCGGCCTCGGATTTTACCATTCGCAAGCTGCGAACGATCTCTGAAGCATCTTCAATCACGAGTCCCTCAAGGCCAGTTATCAGCCGTTCATAGTCACCAAGCGGCATCCGCAGATGGGTTTCATGTCCCTTCATCAGACCGATTGTCTCGCCCCGTCCCGCATAGGGAGACAACAGATCGGTCAAAAGCCCAACACCGTCGTCTTGGGGTGCCGGGGCACTCCAAGTACGGATATCAGTAACCCAGGTGCGTCGCATCAAATCGGCCCCAATCTCGGGGATGATCGCAATTGGATTACCCATTGCGGGTATGAACAGGAACCACGGACGGGTTGGGCTTTGCCAGAACAGCGTGTGAAACCCGCTGAAATAGCGCACATCCGGTTCGGTGGTCAGCAGCATGCCAGCCATTCCAGATTCAGTCATCTTTGACTGTGCCGCCGCCGTGCGCGTGGCGTATTCTTCTTTGTCGAAGCCGCGTCGTGGGGCGATCATGAGTAGTGTTCCTTTCGAAGGGGCAGTCGGTCTTGAACCAGTCTGACCCAGAATTTTGTACCTATGGGCAACAGGGCATCATTGAAATCATAGTCAGAGGCATGGAGCGGTTGGGCATTTGGTCCGGTCTCGCCATTGCCCAGCAAGAGAAAACAGCCCGGCACGGCGGCCGACAGCTGTGCAAAATCTTCAGAAAAACTCATCGGGTCGCGATCTCTGATCAGGTCGCAACCCGCCGTCTCAGCGGCACGGTAAACTGCCTCGACCGGTGCTTCTGAGTTGATGGTCTCGACGAATTGAGTGTCAAAAGCCACGGAGGCTTCAATCCCGTGCGCAGCTGCCACCCCTTCGACAATCAGGCGCATGAAACGTTTGATGGCCACGCGATCATCGGGGGATCTGGCCCGGAAATCACCCTTAAGCGTGGCGTTACCTGGCAGGACATTTCGTTGACCGTCAGTCAGGAATTCGGTGACGGAGATGACTGCGCCGGACGCCGGTGCAAGCTTTCGCGCCACTACTGTCTGTAATGCGAGAACAATTTCAGCACCAACGGTTATGGCATCGACGCCAGTCTGCGGCATGGAAGCATGGCCGCCTTGCCCTTTTACATCAATCTCAAAGAGTGTTTCGCTGTTGCAGATGATACCGGTACGCGTCGAAATCTGGCCGGTGGGCGCTCCGGGCAGGTTGTGGATTGCATAAACTTCGTCGACCGGAAATTGCTTAAGCACCCCTTCGTCGATCATCGCGCGAGCACCAAGCCCATGCTCTTCGTTCGGTTGGAACAGAAAGACGACGGTGCCGTCGAAGGAAGGATCTTGCGACAGGCGTTCCGCCGCTCCTAGCAACATTGTAGTATGGCCATCATGACCGCACGCGTGCATAACTCCCGGCGATGTTGAAGCATAGTCATGCGTGGATGTTTCGGTGATCGGCAGCGCATCCATGTCAGCACGTAGCCCGATAGCCTTGTTGCCATCTCGGGACCGAAGCACACCGACAACGCCTGCACCTTCGTGCACCTCGATCCCGAGAGCACGCAATCGGTCGGCAACAATCGCCTTGGTTCGTGTCTCTTGGAAACCCAGTTCAGGATTCCTGTGCAGATCTTGCCGAAGTTCGATTAAACGGGTCTCTAAATCACTCATTCCGTCATCCACGTGTAATTCAATCTTGTTTTACACATTGACGATGCGCGAATTGTATCAAGTTTCCGCCCCGTAGACAGAAAAACTTGCACCAAAGCGGCGAATCCAGATGGATTCATATACGAGTTCAATTATCCTCTGGGAAACGGTCGAATCTGCGCTCAATGTCAATGAAGTTACCAAAGTGGTCAAATCGGAAGGTTTAGGCCGATTTTCGTACGATCCATCACTACAGATGTGCGGAATCTGCGGACGTTAGAGTTGTCGAAGAACAATCGGTGGGTCAAATCCTCAAAATCCTGCATGTTCCGGGCGACGCAGAGGAGAATAAAGTCAGCGTCTCCGGTTACATAATAGCATTGCTGCACCTGTGGCTCGTTTCTGGCGCGCTTACGAAAAACATCCAGCTGCTGTAGCGATTCCCGATCAAGTTCCACGAGAACAATGAATGTCATCTTGTAATCGAAACGCGACGGGTCGAGGACGGCGACCTCTCTTAGGATCAGGCCGGATTCCCGGAGCCGCTTTAGCCGGCGCTGCACGGACGGAACCGAAAGGCTGCACTCCTGCGCAAGTTGTTCAAGTCCGATTCGGCAATCCTTCTGAAGCGTTCTGAGAATTGTGGTGTCTGCATCATCAAGGTCGGCGCTCATGAAAATTCTCCGCTCCCTATTGGCCAAGAGTGAAATTGTTTTTCAACAATATGGCCAAATACGAAAAATACAAACAAGCGAGTCATGCAAAATCTCTGCTCACAGTAAAAGCGGATGAATAGCACATGACACGTACCGACAACCTCAATTTTGCGCCGGATTTTGCCCGCGCGCTGGAGTTTTTTCAGGCACAGGAGAACTATGCTGTTTCACCGCTGTTCGAAATCCAAGGTCCCAGTGGTCTGAGCGTTTACGCCAAGAACGAAACGCAGCGAATGGGGCTTGGCGCTTTCAAAGCGTTGGGTGCGCCATACGCCGTTGCGCGCATTCTTGAGGAGGCATGGCAGAAAGAAACGGGTGAAACGCTGTCCCAAACACGGATGGGGGATGCAGATTTTCGAGACTTTGCGGCAGTCCACACTTTCGTTTGCGCCAGTGCGGGCAATCACGGCATAGGCGTTGCTGCCGGAGCGCGGGCGATGGGGGCTAGGGCACGGATTCACCTTGCAAGGACTGTGCCCGAAGGATTTGGCGATCGGCTCAGAGTACTTGGTGCGGAAGTGGTCCGCTCAGGCGACGTTTATGACGAAAGCGTTGCGGCGGCCATCGCCGACGCTGAAACTACCGGCGCCACGCTTTTGGCCGACGGAACCTGGCCCGGTTACACCGAGATTCCGAAATTGGTGATGGAGGGGTACTGCGTCATCGCCGAGGAGATGCGCAAGCAGTTCTCAGCCTCCGGCCTCTGGCCAACACATGTCTATCTTCAGGCTGGCGTCGGCGGGCTTGCCGCCGCGATGTCACATATGATCCGTCTGAATTGGGCAGAACAACCTGAATTGATCGTCGTCGAACCCAGTGCAGCCGCTTGCCTGAAAACAAGCAACTTGGCCGGGAAACCATCCCGCAGTGACGGGCAAGACTCAAACATGGGTCGCCTTGACTGCAAGGAACCCTCGATCGTGGCCTGGGACGTGCTCGAACGCTGCGACGTGAAATACGAAACGCTTTCCGAAGAAGAAGGCAAGGCAGCTGCCGAAGCTGTCACCGCCCTTGGTATCTCGACCACACCATCTGGTGCGGCCGGTTACGGGGCACTGTGCAAAAGAACCACCGAACAAGGGAACGCAGAGGAAACGCGCCCTCTTGTTATCATCTCAGAAGGACTCGCATGAGCGGGCAAGAAAGGACCAACAGAATGAAATCTACCATTAGCAAGCTGTTCACTTCGGCAGTGCTTGCCGCCGGTCTGTCCACCGCGGCATTCGCGGACACGTGGAAATTCGCCTCGGAAGAGGACAAAGGAGACGTTCAGGACATCTTCGCTCAGGCATTTGCCGAAAGCATCAAGGAGCAATCCGACGGCGACATCAAAGTGCGCATCTACTATTACGGGCAGTTGGGCACCGAGAACGACATCGTCGAACTTACATCGAAAGGCACCGTCCAGTTCGTTTCTGTCGGCACAGGTCACCTTGGTTCCTATGTGCCCGAGGCACAGGTTCTCGATCTGCCTTATGTGCTTGGGGGAGATGTCGATGTGATCCGCAAGGTTCTGACAACGAGCCCGACAATCTACCAAGACCTGAGCGCGAAGTTCGAGAAAGTGAACCTCAAGCTGCTGACTATGATTTCGGAAGGCGAAATGGCCTGGGGCGCCAACAAGGCGATCCGCAGCCCCGCCGATTTCGAGGGTCAGAAAATCCGCACTTTCACCTCGACCATTCCTGTCGAAACCTTCAAGGCTTTCGGCGCCAACCCGACACCGCTGTCCTGGGGCGAGGTCTATGGCGCGCTTCAGCTGAAGACCGTCGACGGAATGGTGAACCCTATCTACTTCATCTACAACGCGAAGTGGCACGAAGTTCAGGATTACCTGATTTTCCCTGGTCAACTGCCTTATGTCGGCACCGTTTCGACCAACAGCGAATGGTTCAACGGTCTCCCCGCCGATCAGCAGGAAATGGTAGAGAAAGCCATCGCCGAAGCAGAACAGGCGGCGCATGACTACCAGATCAAGATCAACCTTGAGAACATGGACAAGATCAAGGCGGAACGTCCCGATCTGCAGGTCATTGTCCTGACCGAGGAAGAGCGCGCTGTCTTCGAAGCCCAAAGCGCCACCTTGCACGAAACTTTCTATGACGTGGTCGAAAATGCCTATGACGACGCCGAGAAACCCACTGCGCGTGATGGTGCCCAGAAGATCCTCGAAAGCTTGCTCAAAGAGGTCGAAAACGCCTCATAACTAAAGCTGAAATTGCTGGGGGGCGCGGCGTCCTGTTCAGGCGTCGCGTCCTTCGTTTTGAGGTGCGCCCACCGGTGTGCCTAGGGAGGGAAGTCCATGAAAACCTTACTGCTCGCCTTGAGCAAGGGCACTGAATTCATTGAGAAGCTCGTCATCATTTCAGCCATTCTACTAATGATGATGAACTCGACCGCCAACGCCATTGGTCGCTATGCCTTTGGTAAAAGCCTTTTCTTTTCCGAAGAACTGAACCAGTTCCTGATCGTCAGCGTGACCTTTTTCGGATTTGCATATGCGGTCCGGAAAGGCCGGAATATTCGTATGACGGCGCTCTACGATACGCTGAGCCGTCAGTCAAAAAAGGCCGTCCTGACACTGATTTCGATCACCACCAGCCTGCTGCTGGCATATCTGGCATATAAATCCGTTTTCTACGTTTTGGAGATCAAAGAACTGAACCGCCTGAGCCCGGCGCTGCAATTCCCGGTCTACATAATCTACTCGGTGATCCCGATTGGCCTTTTCATGGCCAGCCTGCAGTACCTGATCGCTTTTATCATGAACATCAGCCATGCCGGCGCCTGGCACTCTTATGAGGTCGAAGACAGCGACGCAGTAGAGATTGGAGTCTGACATGTCAGGTTTCCTTGAATTTCTCGGGGATATCGTGGCCGGTGAGCTGGATATCTACGTCATCACATTTACGCTGGTCGTAGCGATGGTTGTGCTGCTGTTTCTCAGCTACCCCATGGTCGTTCCCTTGGCAGTTGCGACCCTGATCGGCCTGGTACATTTCTCTCAGAGTGATACCGGCGTCATCATTCAGCAAATGGTAACCGGCATTTCACCGAACGCGCTCATCGCTGTGCCAATGTTCATATTTGCCGCCGATATTATGGCCCGCGGCCATACTGCCAACAACCTGCTTGGCCTGATCGAAGCATTTGTAGGGCACCGCCGGGCTGGCTTGCCGATCACTGCTTGCATCAGTTGCACGCTGTTTGGCTCAGTCTCGGGGTCGACCCAGGCAACAGTGGTCTCGATCGGTCAGATCATGAGGCCAAAATTGTTGAAAGCGGGTTACAAGGACCGTTTTGTCATGGCACTGATCATCAATGCCAGCGACATCGCCTTCCTTATTCCTCCCAGCATCGGAATGATCCTTTACGGCACACTAGCCAATACAAGTGTTGGGGAGTTGTTCATCGCAGGGATCGGACCGGGGGTTGTTCTGGCGGTCATGTTTTCGATTTATTGCTACTTCTACAGTGCGCTGCAAGGCGATCAGATTGCGCTTGTCCCGAAGAAATCTAGTGCTGAGCGCAGGGCGGCTTTCCGCAGAGCTGTCCTTCCTTTGGGATTCCCAGTACTGATCGTTGGCGGCATCTATTCCGGAGCCGTCACCCCAACAGAAGCGGCATCGTTTTCGGTCCTCTACGCACTGATCGTCGAGTGCGTGATCTACCAAGAACTGAAGCTCAATGATGTATTGGATTCGGCACTCAGTACTGGTTTGATCACAGCGGTCGTGTTCATTCTTGTCGGGGTCGGTCAGGCGTTTTCCTGGTATATCTCGTTTGAACAGATACCCCAGGGCCTGCTGGAGCCGCTCAACCTCGAAGGCGCGTCCCACGAATACATTCTCTTCATCATCGCCCTTTGTTTCTTCGTGGGCTGCATGTTTGTCGACTCGCTTGTTGTACTTGTCATCCTCACTCCGATCTTTGTTCCGATCGTAGATACCTCGGGGCTTGATCCGGTTCTTGTTGGCGTTATGGTCACGCTGCAGATGGCCATTGGATCGGCTACGCCACCCTTTGGCTGCGATATCTTCACCGCAATCGCAATCTTCAACAGGCCTTATCTGGAAGTAATCAGGGGGACTTTGCCGTTCTTCGCAATATTGGCTCTGATGACGGCGTTGCTGATATTTCTCCCGGGCATCGCGTTGTTCCTCCGAGATCTCGCGGCGTTCTGAATATGCAAAAGTCGGATGGCTAGCCCTTAGATTTGGCCATCCGCACTGGCCTATCGTTTCAGGGCCCAGGCAGGTCGGCTTCGCCCAATACCGTGGTAGATAAAAGCCATCATGTCACACGCCCACGCCACTGTCCGACACACCAGCACCGCAGGCATTCAACTTGGCTAAATGCGAACCTCGCCAATTTCTGCCTTTGTTACACCTGCCCGTCGTTTAACGCGTTCGTAGGATTAGGTGGTTCGTGCTCAGCGCGGGCAACGGAGCGAAAGCCGCCTTTTGCTCATGCTGCTAGTGCCGACGCAGTAATAGTTTGCAGGGGCAGTACGAATATCATTACGTTGCAGCTGATGTCTTTAGACCGGTCATTCCCAACCACAGTGAGTTCCAGGTCTCTATTGGCCTGGATGCGTCCACAGAGCCGTCTTGCAATGGTTGGGAATTTTGATCCCAGGCCTCAAATACTCCAGTCAAACATCAGTGATGTGGGTACGTCATCAGCACGTTTGCGAAGCTGATTGCGGAATGCCTGGATGAAAATGTGTCCTTTCAACTTTATATCGCACCAAGGAAACCGCACCGCCGCTTATGTTGATCCGACGATTCAAGCCTCGGTCAGGTGCTTCCTGACAGTTGGGTCGATCTTATTGCTTTGGAATGGGTAGATACCACAAGCGGCAATTGCCTCGCGCGCAGTGACGCGCTCGTGCAATCGTTTCCAGATAGTTTTGGCAGCATAGGGATGAGGGTACGGGCGCCAGGCGACGCCCATGGTCATTCCTCGTAGATACTTCAGTTGCTGCCGGTGCGCGGAGTACAAGATGGTGTTGGCTACGCTGCCTTCTCGTGCAAGCTCGTGTTCTGTCACGAATATCCTGTTTCCCCGCATTGTCACCAAGCCGGAATAGCGGGAAATCTGGTGCATGCTTTTGTCTGTCGACGTGGCAATTTCCCTGGAACGAATAGTGAAAAGCCCATCAACTTCCTGGATGCGGATCAATGAACAGAAGATCTTTCCTTCCCAAGATGGCGTGCAGAAATATGAATGGTAAAACCCTACGTAACGCCTCAGGTTTTTCTGTTGACCCCGAAAAGGATCAAGAAATGCGTCTGTGGGCGTTTTGCCAACTTGTGGCACGACACCCTTTAGCATTCGTTCGAAGTTATCAGTTTCAGCGAACAGCTCTGCTTCTGTCAGATCGAAGTGACGCGCAATTCGGCGCATGTTGTGGGCCGAAGGCAGGCTAGAGCCAGTCAGGTAACGATTGAATTGCTGTCTGTTGACGCCGATGTCACGACAAATCTGCGAAATGCTCCCGTGTTCTGCGCATAACGACTTTAGGTTTGTGGAAAAATTCTCTGTCACCGGTAAAACCTTTCGCGTTTTGACGCTATAGTACGACAGATAGCGTCAATTCGCACAAGATCGCACAATTTGTTTTCCCTGCAAATTGGTTTCTTCTTCGGCATCAACTCGCAACAGACAAGCCTCCAGATGCCAATTCAGACCATCGAAAACACATGGATCACACTCTCGGATGGACGGAGTCTTGCTGCGCGACTCTGGTTACCCGAAACGAGCCCTGTACCGGCTATTCTGGAATATCTGCCTTATCGCAAACGCGACGGCACAGCGCCGAGAGATGAAACGACACACACAGTGTTCGCTGAGGCGGATTATGCCTGCGTGAGGGTCGACATAACCGGCACCGGGGACAGCGAAGGTCAATTCGATGATGAATACTCTGAGCAGGAACTGCGTGATGGCGAGGAAGTCATAGCCTGGATTGCCGCGCAGGATTGGTGTGACGGGCATGTCGGGATGATCGGAATATCGTGGGGCGGATTTAACGGCTTGCAACTAGCCTTTCGCCGACCACCAGCTTTGAAGGCTGTTATCAGCGTCGCCTCGACCGTGGATCGCTATGCGGATGACATCCATTTTATGGGCGGGTGCCTGCTGAGTGACAACGTGAACTGGGGTAGTCAGATGTTTGCATATCTGACGCGCCCCGCCGATCCGGACCTACGTGCAGATTGGCGAGAGGATTGGCTGGCTCGCCTGCAAAACGTCCCATTCTCTGCCGCAGATTGGTTGCGTCACCAAACCCGTGACTCCTATTGGATGCATGGCTCTGTTTGCGAGGATTGGTCTGCCATTCAAGTTCCTGTTTTGGCGATCACAGGCTGGGCAGATGCTTATGTGAATGCTCCACCCGCTTTGGCTGCAAATCTGAGGGCACCGAGCAAGGCCGTCATCGGGCCATGGGAACATCGGTATCCTCATATCTCGAAACTTGATCCTGCGGATTTCCATTCCGAAGTCATCGGCTGGTTTGATCGCTGGTTGAAAGGGCAAGAAAATGGTGCAGAGGACCTGCCTGCCTATCGGACATTTATGCAGGAACACTTTAACCCAGCGCCGCAAAATGGCCCTCGGCAAGGTCGTTGGATTGCGGAAGCTAGCTGGCCGTCGCCGCACGTACAAGAACAGATCTGGCACTTGGTTCCCGGCGGGTTTTCCCAAAGCCCAAGCCCTGGTTCCTTGGCAATCGCATCACCTTGTCATGTCGGTATGCAAGGCGGGTATTTCTGTGCTGGCATGCGGATTGACAACGAGCTTCCCGGAGATCAGTCAAGCGATGACGCCTTGTCGCTCTGTTTTAACAGCGCACCATTGCAAGCGCCGATGGAGTTGCTGGGGCGCGCTAAACTGAAGTTTCAGTTTTCGGTGGATCAGCCTGTTGCCCAGCTTGTTGCTCGATTGTGCGATGTGTCGCCGGACGGTGTATCACAACGTATCAGCTATCGGTCGCTGAACCTCTGTCACTACCGCAGTCATGAAGCGCCCGAAACCTTAAGGCCCGGAGAGATTTACGAGGCCGAGATTGCCCTGAATGAATGCGCGCACCGCTTGCGCGAGGGTCATGTGCTGCGGCTGGCCCTGTCGACGTCTTACTGGCCGATCGTCTGGCCGGCACCGAATGCCGTTGAGGTGACATTACACTTGCAGAATTGCACTCTGCACTTGCCTGTGCGCGAAGTTACGCACGAAATACAAGCCTCTGAACCTGGCCAAGCTCAAGGTTACCCGGTTCTTGATGCCGAGCAACTTCGGTCACCTGCATCGCAGTCCGAACAGATCGAGAGCGAAGACGGTCAGATAGTTCTGAAGACGTTTGATGACTACGGTAAAACGCGCGATCCCTACCACGATCTGATTGTCGGTAGCGACGTGCGCATGCACTATGGCATTCATCCGGATGATCCCTCAACCGCATGTTTCGAGACGGCTTGGAATTTCACCTTTGAACGGGCGGATTGGCAGGTTGCCATCTCGACCAAGTGCCGCATGAGTTGTGATGCACAGAATTTCTACCTCTACCGCAAACTACGCGCCACTGAAGGCGCGGATGAAACCGAAGTTCTGACGAAGGAATGGTCCGAAACCGTTCCACGCGGACTTCTATGACTTAGTCCAAGGGAGGATATTATGAAGATCGAATGGACAAAGGCCAATGTTGGCCGCAGGAAGTTTTTGAAAGGCGCAACCGCGCTTGGGGCGGCCACAGCTCTTCCGATGGGATGGGCAAACCGCGCATTTGCGGCAGATGACGGTGTTCTGCGGGTGCGGGCTTATGGTGATGCACAGAATATGGATCCAGCCCATTCCGTTGGTGTTGTTGAAGAAGAGGTTCATGCCTCCATCTACAACAAGCTGATCCAGTATAAGCCAGGCGAGGAATGGGGTTGGCAGCTGGATGCGGCAACGATGATCGAACAGGTTGATCCGACCCACATCAAGTTCGCATTGCGAGACGACATCGGGTTCACCAACGGTTTTGGCGCCATGACTGCCGAGGATGTTAAATTCAGCATGGAACGGGTCGTGGACGACGCGACCGACAGTCCGAACAAACCCGACCTGGGTCCCTTCAGCCATGTTGAGGTGACCGGTGAACGCGAGGGGACAATCGTTCTGAATGAACCGTTCGCACCGATCTGGTCGATTGCCCTACCTTACATTACCGGAAACATCGTTTCGAAAGCGGCGGTCGAAGCTGCTGGTGGCCGGATCGGCGCTGATCCGGTGGCAGAGTCCGGCCCCTACCTGCGGGACAGTTGGTCCCCCAAGGAAAAGACAGTTCTCAAGCGCAATCCCGACTGGAAAGGGGACGCACCCACCTGGGATACCGTCGAAATCTATCCGATCGACGACGAAAACACCGCCGAGATCGCGTTCGAGGCGGGCGAGCTGGATGTAACCCGTGTGTCGCTAGGCTCGGTCGAGCGGTATCGCGCCGGGGTTCCCAATGGTGGATCATTGGTTGAGAAACCCTCGCTTTATTATGTCTGGATGGGCATGAATGTTGAGCATCCGAAGCTGCAGAACCAGAAGCTGCGGCAGGCGATTCAGCACGCGGTGGATGTACCCAGCATTCTCGAGGCTGCATATTTTGGTGCTGCGGAACCTTCGACCGGCATCATTGCACCGGGCCTTGCCGGTCACCGGCCGTCTTCGATGGTGCCGCCTGAGGCGAATTTCGAGAAAGCGGCGCAGTTGCTTGCAGAATCCGGTGAGACCAATGTTACGCTGACCCTCGATACGCTGAACAAGACGACCTTCACCACAACCGCTCAGATCATTCAGGCAACGCTGGCGCAGATCGGGATCACGGTTGAGGTGAACGTTCTGGAATCCGGGGCATTCTGGGCGTCGGGTGACAATGAGAACCTGCAGCTTGTTCTGAACCGCTATTCGATGACTCCGGACCCGTACTATGCGACGTCGTGGTTCACGCCCGAACAGATCGGAAAATGGAACTGGGAACGCTTCAACAGCCCTGAATTCAATGAAATTCATGAAACTGCGGCTGCGGAAACGGATATCGCAAAACGGGCAGAAATGTATCAGCGCGCTCAGGACCTGATGGAAGAAAGCGGTGCTTATCGATTTATTACCCACGAGGCGACACCGGTAATTCACAGCGCACGCGTCGTTCCGGCATTGCGGCCAGATGGCCTGTCCCTGCTTCGGTATTTCGGCAAGGCGACCTGAACTCCCCAGGTCGACCAGGTACGGCGGGCGCGTAATGCTCGCCGTACCAAAAACAACGCCACCAAGCCACAAGGAGCCAGTTGGCCATGCTGAATTTCGCAACCCGTCGCTTCGGGCTGTCGCTGCTTATCCTGTTCGTGGCGGTCACCGTCATGTTTCTGATGATCCGCGCCGTGCCTGGCGATCCGGTCCAGATCATGCTGGGCCCGCGTGCCACGCCCGAACTTCAGGCCCAACTCACCGCGGCGCTGGGACTGGATCAACCGATCTGGAAACAGCTTTTGATTTTCTATGGGAATCTTTTGCAGGGTGACCTTGGAACCGATGTTTTCTCGGGCCGGTCCGTGACTGACATCGTGTTCCAGCAATTGCCATTCACGCTGGAACTGATCTTTGCGTCGATCCTTTGGTCCGCAAGCCTGGGTATTGCCCTTGGTGCTTATGCGGCGGCGCATCCCAATACTTTGATTGATCGGATCGCTGCTGCGATATCTGTCAGCTTTGTCGCTGCTCCGGCTTTTGTTGTCGCGCTTTTGTCGCTTTTGATTTTCGCCGTCCATCTGCAATGGTTTCCCGCCATCGGGGCGGGAGAAGGTTTTTGGGACCGCCTAAACCATCTGGTTCTGCCGGCTTTCGCGATCGGGCTCAGCTGGGTCGGCTATATTGCCCGTCTGGTGCGGGCATCGATGCTGGAGGTTATGGGCGAAAGCCATGTGCGTACGGCCCGGGCTTTTGGTATCGCCGAACGTCGCGTGGTCATGGTTTACGCGCTTCGCATCGCCATTCTGCCGGTGGTTACCGTGATCGGCGTTGGGATGGGCTTTCTTCTCAGCTCGGCCGTCTTTGCCGAAATCGTTTTTGCCCGGCCGGGGCTGGGTAAACTGGTCATCGATAGCATTACGACCCGAAACTACCCGATTGTTATGGGCTCAGTCCTCATATCCACCGCGTTGTTTGTGGTTTCGACCGCGTTGGCAGATTTGATCAACGCGTTGCTCGATCCACGTGCACGTACGGCTCATTGAGGGGGGAAAGTGATGGAAAAATCTCGTTCCGAATTGGGTCAGATCATCATCGGGGTCGCCCGCGACCCGCTTGGCCTAATGGGCTTGATCATCGTCGGCATCATCGTGTTCTGCGCAATATTCGCAGCCTGGATCGTGCCCTACGACCCGATTGCCATGGATATTAAATCGCGCATGCAAGGACCATCCGCTGCACACCTTCTGGGGACCGACCAACTTGGGCGCGATACGTTTTCGCGGGTGATTGCAGGGGGTCAGGTTGCGCTCAAGGTGGCATTGCCGGCCGTGTTCGGCGCAATGGCGATTGGTCTGACGCTGGGCATGATAGCCGGGTATGGGCCGAAATGGCTCGACAACTTACTGATGCTGTTCTTCGATACCATTCGATCCTTTCCGACCGTAATGTTCGCGCTGGCCGTAGTTGCGCTGGTCGGGCCCAGCCTGCAGACAGTGGTGTTCGTGGTCATGGCAACTTCGATCCCGACCTATGGGCGCGTTGCACGGACGCAGACACTGACGCTGCGCAATTCCGAGTTCATTCTGGCCGAGCGGTCGATGGGGGCGGGCATGGCGCGCATATTGGGCGTTCATATGCTGCCCAATATCATCGGCGTTCTGGCAGTGCTGGCAGCCATGGATATCCCTACAGTCATCGCGCTTGAGGCCGGACTGTCCTTTCTGGGACTGGGTGTAAAACCCCCCACACCTAGTTGGGGTGCCTTACTGAAGGATGGCTATTCCTTGATCCGTCAAACCCCTTGGCTGGTGGTTGGCGGGGGCCTGCCGATCATTCTGGCAACACTTGGGTTCACGTTCCTGGGCGAAAGCCTGCGCGACGTGGTTGATCCGAAACTGAGGAAACAGCGATGACCGATACACTTCTGGAAATCGACCACCTCAGCGTCGATTACGAAACAGGGCGGGGCTATCTCAAAGCCCTGAGGGATATCACATTCGACGTCAACAAAGGTGAAATCGTTGGCATTGTCGGGGAATCTGGTTGTGGCAAATCCACCCTGATTTCATCCATCCTACGGCTGACCGCGCCCAATACGCGGTTCCGTGAGGGAGAGATCAGGTTCAAAGGACAGGATTTGTTGCAGGCCTCGGAACGGCATATGCGCGATTTGCGTGGGGCGGATATTTCGATTGTCTTTCAGGACCCGATGCAAACGCATAATCCTGTTCTGACCATCGGACAGCAGATGCTGGACATTCAACACCGCTCAAAACAGTCAAAAGCCGATAAGCTGGCGCAAGCGGCCAAGATGCTGGGTGCGGTTGGCATTCCCGACCCTGAGGCGCGATTGAAACAGTATCCGCATGAGTTTTCTGGCGGGATGCGTCAGCGGATCGCCATCGCGATGGCCTTGATGTCCGAGCCTGATCTTTTGATCGCGGATGAACCGACCACCGCGCTGGATGCGACGCTTGAGGTGCAGATCATTGAGCGTCTGCAAGAACTGCAGCGCGAGTTTCACTGTGCCATCCTGTTCATCTCGCATCATTTGGGCGTGATCGCAGAACTCTGCGACCGGGTGGTGGTGATGTATGCCGGTGCGGTTGTCGAAAGCGGGGATGTGCGTGAAATTTTCCACAATCCCAAACATCCCTACACCCGCCGCCTGATCGAATGCGACCCCGGTCACATCAAGGAACGCGCCCGCGTTTTGCCCACCATTCCCGGTGAAGTACCCGATCTGGCCAACCTGCCGGGGGGCTGTATCTTCCGCGACCGCTGCGATCAGGCCATGCCCCGTTGCGCCACCGAAGTACCCCCACTGGAACAACTGAAACAAGGCCACCACGCCGCGTGCTGGCTGAACCATGAGGAGGCCACAACATGAGCTTGCTGAACGTTGTGGACCTGCACACCAGCTACGGGCCGGTCAATGTGCTGGCAGGTGTGAGCTTTACCGTACAACCCGGCGAGACCTACGCGCTGGTCGGTGAAAGCGGTTCCGGAAAAACGACCGTGATACGCGCCATTGCGGGGCTTGCGCCCGCACAGGACGGTTCGGTCACATTTGAAGGGCAGGAAATTCGTGGCGCCCCGGAAAGTGTCATGCGTCCGTTGCGCAAAGACATGGCAATGATGTTTCAGGATCCAGTCGGAAGCCTTTCGCCACGCCTGACCATCCGCAGCCTGATCACCGAACCCTATCGTATTCAGGGCATGAAAGACCGCGATCTGGATGCCGAGGCTAGACGCCTGTTGGAAATGGTGAACCTGCCGACGCATTTTGCAGATCGCTATCCGTATCAGCTATCAGGGGGTCAGGCACGGCGTGTGGGCGTCGCACGCGCGTTGGCGTTGGAACCCAAGCTGATCCTTGCGGATGAGCCGACTGCCGGTCTCGATGTGTCGGTGCAGGGTGAGTTACTGAACCTGCTCAACGATCTGCGCGAACGGCTGGGGCTGGCGATGGTGATCATCACCCATAACCTCAGCGTTGTGCGTCATGTGGCTGACAGAATGGGGATCATGTATCTTGGCCGATTGGTCGAAGAAGGTCCAACCGAGACAATCTTCAACGACCCGCGCCATCCTTATACCCGTTGCCTTCTAAGCGCCAACCCGGAACCAGATCCGGATGCGCGATTGGAACGGATCGCCCTCAAAGGGGAACCACCCAGCTTGCTTAAACGCCCCTCGGGGTGTGAATTCCGCGAGCGTTGCCCCTTTGCCCAGGGCATCTGCACCCAGACCCCGGAATGGGAAGTGGACGGTGGCCACGGGCTGCGTTGTCTAGCCCCGCTGTCGTAGCAGGAAAACCGATGCCAAGCACACTCTATTTCAACGGTACAATCCTGACGATGGATGAACAGAACTCATCGCCAGAGGCAGTTCTGACCGAAGGAAACAGAATTCAGGCAGTGGGTGCCGAGGCTGATCTGCGCGCACGCATGACGGCGGATTCTCAGGAGTACAACCTTCAGGGTCGTACTCTGATGCCTGCATTTATCGACCCGCACGGGCATTTCCCAGATCCCGGGTTTATCCGGCTGTTCCGAGTCGACCTGTCGTCGCCTCCTCTAGGGGATTGCAGGGAAATGTCGCAGGCGCTGGACAGGCTGCGAGAGAAGGCCGACGCAACGCCCGAGGGTGAATGGGTCATGGGGGTTTCGTTCGACAATACGTCCATTCTCGAGGGTCGAATGCCGACACGGGCTGAGTTGGATGAAGTTTCACAACGGCATCCAATCTGGGTGATTCACGCATCGGGACACAATGGCGCGGCAAATTCTCTGGCGCTCGAGAGGCGCGGGGTAAATCGTCAAACACCTAACCCGGAAGGTGGTCGCTTTGGCCGTGATCCCAAAACCGGAGCCCTGACGGGATTGATAGAAGGGTTATCGGCCATGGGAGAGATGGGCGATACTGACTTCCTGATTGACCGCGAAAGGTTCTGGCAAGGCTTTGACGCCTGTCGTGACGAATACCTCGCCCATGGGGTGACTTATGCCCAAAATGCCTGGGCGTCGCAAACCATGTTGGATCACTTTGCCAGCCTTTCTGCCGATCAGGACCCGGGAATTGACATAGAACTCTTACCTGTCGGAAGTCTGGAGCCTGGGTTGTCTGCCAACTGGATCGGCACGAACTGGCCGGGAAACCCGCACTTCACTCTGGGTCCACGCAAACTGTTCACTGATGGGGCATTTCAGTTGCAAACCGCGTATCTGTCTGCCCCGTATTTCAAGCCGACCAACCCGGATCACCCTTCTGGAATGGTATACACCTCGCAAGAGCAATTGGATGCCGACGTCAGTAAGCTCCATGGCAAAGGCTTACAGATTCATTGCCACTGCAATGGCGATGCCGGCGCAGAGATGTTCATAGATGCGGTGGAAAAGGCGCTTCTAGTGCACCCACGCCAAGATCATCGTCACACCATTATCCACGGCCAGGCCCTTCGGGATGATCAGTTAGA
Source organism: Ruegeria sp. BF7 (assembly GCF_056538605.1). NCBI lineage: Bacteria > Pseudomonadati > Pseudomonadota > Alphaproteobacteria > Rhodobacterales > Roseobacteraceae > Ruegeria > Ruegeria sp. BF7. Next base: position 51,658 of record NZ_JBQFTM010000015.1, read on the forward strand.
GCGTATGGCTCAGCTTGGAATAACAGTCAGCTTCTTTCCCGCTCATGTCTTTTTTTGGGGGGATCGCCACTATGACACCTTCTTGGGGCCCGAGCGGTCCGAGCGGATATCACCAGCGGCCTCAGCTGAACGGTATGGCGTACGATATACGATCCACAACGATGCCTCGGTCACGCCAACACGTCCAATCCACTTGGCCCATTGTTCGGTAAATCGGAAAACCGTTTCAGGCCGCGTACTGGGTGAGGACCAGAAAATCAGCGTTCAATCAGCTTTGCGCGCCCAAACCATCGACGCCGCTTGGCAGGTTTTCAAGGAAGATCAGCGCGGCTCCATCGAAACGGGGAAAGTCGCTGATTTCGTGGTTCTTTCGCGCAATCCACTGCACGCGCCGGAGCGCCTGACCGATACACAAGTGCTCGAAACAATTCGCAACGGTCAAAGTGTATTTGCCGCCACGGGTGCCGAACAAGAAATCGAGCACACATAATGACCTTCAAGCGTGTTGCGATCGCAGGGTTTCAGCATGAAACCAATTGTTTTGGTGTGACGAAAGCCGGTCTGCACGAATTTGAAATGGCGGATTCCTGGCCCGGTATGTTGCATGGAACGCAGGTGGTTTCGGAAACAACTGGCATGAACCTACCGATCGCAGGTTTTGCCAAGACCGCAGTAGCAGCAGGGTTTGAAGTCGTGCCAATCCTGTGGTGCGCCGCCGAGCCGTCCGCACATGTGACCGATCATGCTTTTGAAACGATTTGCGGGATGCTGTTGGACGGGCTCAAAGATGCGGGCCACATTGACGGCGTTTATCTTGACCTCCACGGGGCAATGGTCACCGATAGTTTTGCTGATGGTGAAGGAGAGTTATTACGTCGTGTGCGAGAAACTGTGGCCTCCAATATTCCAGTGGTCGCAAGTTTGGACCTGCATGCCAACATCTCTGCTGAAATGGTTGAATACGCCGACTATTTTTCGATTTTTAGGACTTATCCTCACTTGGATATGGCGGAAACGGGCGCCCGTTGCGTAACCGTACTGCAGCGTTTGATAGCGGGTGAAACACTTTCCAAGGCGTTCCAACCGGTGCCTTATCTCATTCCCCTGCATTCGCAGCATACCGGATCCGCGTTGTTCAACGAAATTTATCAAATGCCGGCCAGATTTGAGCAGCAGGAAATCTTGGCCGAAATTGCTCTTGGATTTACAGCAGCGGATTTCCCCGACACCGGCCCGTCTTGCGTTGTCTACGCATCCACAGCCGAGAAAGCCGTCGCTGCCGCAGAAGAAATCGTCTCCTTGTTTATGTCTCGGGAAGCCGACCTCGATTGTTCGATGCTGTCTCTGGAGGAAGCCGTATCGACATGTCGTCAAAGGCGGAAGAAACCCATTGTTCTCGCAGATGTTCAGGACAACGCCGGTGCAGGCGGGACGTCTGATACCACGGGACTGTTGGCAGCACTGATTGAGGGTGGAACAAAGAGTGTCTTGATGGGTTTGTTCCATGATCCGCAAAGCGCAAGGCAAGCCCATGAGGTTGGAGAGGGCGCCTTGGTCGAATTGGCAATTGGCGCAAAGTTCGATTTGGCTGGCCAGATTCCAGTCATAGCAGAGTTTGAGGTTCTGGCTTTGAGTGACGGCACTTGCCGCTATACCGGAGAAATGTATGGGGGTGGTGTCGCAACGCTTGGTAAGACGGCGGCGCTACGGTTAGTTGGGCAAGAGGCCGAAATCGATCTTGTTGTCACAAGCCTACGCAATCAATGTCTGGATCGTGCACATTTTACTCATATCGGCCTAAACCCTGAGAGCTATTCAGTGATTTGCGTTAAGAGTACCGCACATTTCCGGGCAGATTTTGAACCTATAGCTGGAGATGTATTTGCGGTTTCTTCTCCAGGCGCATTTCTCTGCGACCTCAAAAAAATCCCTTACACTTGTGTCACCAGACGGTTGCCCAACACTTGCAGTGCTTCCACCAGTCGACACAAATGAAGGTCTATTGAATTCGGAACTACTCATTCCCCTTGACCTATGAGAACAGGCACGCGATCGGGAGGTTTAAATTCTGTCGCTTGATTGAGAGAGTAATTTGAAAGGAAGGTGCTGCTCGAAGCCGTATTGAGGAGTTACGGCAAACTGCTCATATTTCCTATGATCTGAATGTCAGCTTTCGACATCGGATTTCAATTTTTTCGCAAATGCAGCGAAGGACCGGTATCCGCCGATTCTGTTGAAAAGCAACGTGTTGCCGGCGCAGAAAGTGAGGCGCTGAACAGAGCGCGAGCGCCTTCTGGTCAGGCTTTGCGCGTTTGCTGCGGTGCAGGAAAGATCTTAGCTTATTTGCGGCGAAACTGCCTGAGCGCGTGGCCTGCTGGGCAGATGTACTGACCATTTTCAGCATCCCATTCGAAGTCGGCGCGCGTCTAGGTACCGTCGTTGCGCCCGGATTTATCAAAGACAGGAATGTGCGGCGCGATCTTGCGGTCGACCAGCCATCCAAGAAGTGGCCCGGTGCCATAAGCGGTGTCGGCGATCAGCCATTCTGGATGCAGGTCGAACTTGTCCTCTACCCGGTCCAGCATGGTTTTGGTTGATCCGACTTCAGCTTGGCGGATGGACCGTGTGACTTCCACATTGACGATGACCCCGTGATCGGTGTCGATCAGATAGTAGTCGGAATGGCTAAAGAATGCTGGGCCTTTACGGGCCGCCGTCCACTGGCTGGCCGGATCAGAATGAGAGGTGAACTTTCGTTGCACCTCGCTGGCGGCACCGAATGCGGCTTCATCTAACGTGTCCAGATACTCGCTAACGGCGCGAGGGGCATCGGTCGGGTCGATGTCGGAGGCGTCCCAATCTTCCTTCGGCGTCGAGTTCTGTTTGTTAGAGTCCGCCTCTATCAGGATGGCATCAATTGCCAGACGCTGGCCGCTAACCAAACCTTCCGCGATGCAACGCGCAACAGTCGTCTTGAACAGATGACGCAGCGGCTCACTCTCACGGAACCGGCCATGCCGGTTCTTGGAAAATGTTGAGTGATCTGGCACCCGGTCGTTCAGATCAAGACGACAAAACCAGCGATACGCCAGGTTCAAATGCACCTCTTCGCACAATCGGCGTTCTGACCGAATGCCGAAGCAATACCCAAACAGAAGCATGAGTATCAGCAGCTCCGGATCAACCTATGGGCGGCCAGCGTGGCTGTGGAAGTCGGCGAGATGCGCTGGCGTACTGGCCAGATCAACAAACCGATCAATCGCGCGCAGCAGGTGATCTTGGGCAACATGATGCTCAAGCGAGAATTCGTAGAACAACGCCGCCTGAGCATCCTTCTTCGGTCCCATCATCGCTTTTTCTCGCAATCCATACCGGAATTGAATCAGCGGCTTACCTCACGATCAAGCAAGAGTTTTTCAACGAAATACGCCCGTGCTGTTTTTCGCTGCCAACGCAAAGCGTACAATGCAGCCGTTGGTTCGAGGAGCGGCAACGGCGGAGTTGTCCCGCGGAATGTAAGTTTGATCTGTTTACAGTTCTGCGCTCGCGGCGAATGTCAACAATGCGGGCTGCAGCCGCAGAAGCAGAGGTGTGTGGTGAATGTCTCTTATGGGCCGTTCTCGCAGCTTTGCAAAGCGCGGTTTCTGAATTCAACTGCCGACGGTTGAAATCACAGCGAATGGCAATACCCTGCCCCTTTGCGGACAGGACGTGTTTGGTTTGGGCTATTTGTCAAAATTGGAATTTCCGGAACTACCAACCCAGATCCCTCATTCCGTAAAACGTGTATGCAAGCGGCAGGCTGTGGCGGCGAAGTCTGGGGAAAGGGATTGCCGCAGGCTGTTGTTGCATGAGCGAAGGCAAAGGTGATTTGTAGGGCTTGCCAGCCGCAATTCCTGCCAGCAACCGCCCGGTATAGGTCGCCATTGCAACACCGCCGCCGTGATAGCCAAACCCGGTCCAGGCGCGTCGCCAGTTTCCGATCTGCCCGGCATAAGGAATAAGGCCTCTGGTGAGACAGACCAGACCGCTCCAGTGAAACTCAGTTTCCGCGCAGATCAGCGCCGGGAACATGGCCTCGAATTCGTGGCGGATCTGACGCCGCATCCGCTGCATTGAGCCAGCTGTGATGTTGCTGGTGCCGCGCATTCCAAACAGCACACGGTTGTCCGGCAGCAGGCGAAAGTAGTGCAGGAGGTTACGGGTGTCGTATGCGATGCGCCGGGTCGTCCACCCCTGGGTCTGTTTTTCCAGTTCGGTCAATGGCCGCGTGACCATGATATGTGACACCACCGGCAAGTAGCGCCCCCGCAGCCAGTCCGGAAGGTTGTCGCTGCTGTAGCCGTTGCAGGCGACGATGAGACGATCAGCCTTAATCCTGCCGGTAGGCGTTTCGATGATGTAAATCCCGCCCGGCTCTTCATGCACCGAAAGCGCAGGGGTGCTGCCGTGAATCACAGCGCCGGCCTGCTGTGCTAGACGGGCCAGACCAGCAGCATACTTGCCTGGGTTCAAGCCGAAGCCTTGGGGCAGCAGAAAACCACCGTGGAAACCGTCGCCGTGCAAGCCTTCCTGTTGCATCTCCTGTGCTGACAGAATCGGGCAATCAACCCCGGCATAGCGGCGCAGACCCTCCGCCACCTCTGGTAGTGCACGCGCGGCTGAGGCGTTGTGGGCCAGGCAGTATTCTCCGTCAACCTGGGCCTCTGCCTCAATGCCACCGCTGGAGGTGAGATCTCGGACCAGGGCGACGGCCTCTTTCTGGGCGCTGTAGAAAGAGCGCAGGTCATCCTCGCCGAAGCGGCTGATGATCGCGCTATCTGCCAGTTTGGCGCCGCCGAAGCCGCAGAAGCCGGCATTACGCCCTGATGCCCCCCAGCCGGGCTGGGCGGCCTCGATTACAAGCGGCGCCTCGCCGTAGTCGCGGGCGAGATGCAGAGCCGTGCTGAGACCGGTGTAGCCAGCACCGATAATGGCCACACCCCCGCGCCGATCCCCGTCCAGCGCCGGAAAGGCAGGCGTGGCAGGCATCGTAGCCTCCCAATAGCTGCCAATCGGTGTCTCGGTGTCATAGGCGTGGGCGTCGTAGATGCGGTGAAGATTTGGCATGGCGTTGGTCCGTTCCGGCGGCGCCCCTTCAGAGCGCTGCGATCACCTTGGTTTCAAGATATTCGAGAATACCTTCACGGCCGCCCTCTCGCCCGACTCCCGACCTCTTGATCCCACCGAAAGGAGAGCCCGCGCCAAGGAAGGCACCGTTCACATTGACCATACCCGCGTGCAGGGCGCGTGCGACGCGGGCCGCGCGGTCACTGTCGCCGGTTTGCACATAGGCAGAAAGGCCGTAAGGCGTATCATTGGCAATGGCGATAGCTTCCGCCTCGTTGTCGAAGGGGATCATTACCAGAACCGGACCGAAGATCTCCTCCTGCGCGATGCGCATTGCATTGTTTACATCGGCAAAAATGGTGGGACGGGCATAGTAGCCAGTCTCAAATCCTTCAGGCTTGCCAGGTCCGCCGGCGACCAGCCGCGCGCCTTCGGCAATACCGGCCTCTATCATCTCCTGCACGCGGGTATATTGCTGCGCGCTGGACAGCGGCCCCATGTGATCGCCCGGTTCAGCGGGGTTGCCGACGGTCATTCGCTCGCATTTCACCTGCGCCAGTTCCACTGCGCGGTCATAGACGGTGTACTCTACCAACATCCGGGTGGCAGCATCGCAACTCTGACCAGTATTGATGAAACAGGCTTCGATACCCTCGGCGACAGCAGTTTCCAGATCGCAATCGGCAAAGATCAGGTTCGGGGACTTGCCACCCAGTTCCAGTGCCACCTTCTTGACCGTTTCCGCCGCGTCCCGAGTCACCGCGACACCGCCGCGGGTCGACCCGGTGAATGATATCATGGCGACATCCGGGTGGCGTGACAGCGCAGCACCAACCACTGGGCCTTCGCCGTGAACCAGGTTGAATACACCCGCAGGTACACCAGCCTCATGCAGTACTTCAGCATAAAGAACCGCGGAAAGCGGTGTCAGTTCCGAGGGTTTCAGCACCATGGTGCAGCCCGCCGCCAACACGGGCCCGACTTTCAGCACGATTTGGTTGATTGGCCAGTTCCACGGGGTGATCAGCCCGCAAACGCCTACCGGCATCCGCACCAGCGTGTCGCCATTGGTCAACCTCTCTTCAAAATCAATTGTTTTCAGGTCAGCAATAATGGCTTCCAGATGGTCGATGCCCACCTGGGCCTGCATCTCGCGCGACATGTTGATCGGGGCGCCCATCTCCAGCGATATGGCCTGTGCGAAATCATCTACGCGGTCGGTGTAGACGTCCAGCACCCTTTCGAGTAACACAATACGCTCCTCACGGTTAGTGGCGGCAAAGCCTGGCAGCGCAGCCCTGGCTGCAGCAACTGCGGCATCGACGTCTGCATCGTTGCCGAGTACGAGCGAACCGATTGGCTGTTCGGTAGCGGGATTGACAACGTCCACGGAACCGGTGCCATGGGGATCGGTCCAGCTACCGCTGATGTAAAACTGGGACAAGTTGTACTGCATTATTGTGTTTCCAATTTTGCCTGAGTGTATGTCACGCGGCGGCCATTGCTGCGCGGGTTTCCCGTTTCTGGCGACGTTCTTGTCGGCGGTTGATGAGCGACGCGGCGATGACACCGATGGCGACGACGCCTATCAGCATGGTCGAAAGAGCATTGATCTCGGGCGAGACACCCAGCCGGACAGAGGAATAGAGCTTCATCGGCAAAGTGGTGGAGCCGGGTCCTGAGGTAAAGGTAGCGATCACCAGATCATCGAGTGACAGAGTGAATGACAACAGCCAGGCCGAGATCACCGCAGGCGCGATTACCGGCAGGGTCACCTGACGGAAGGCGGAAAACGGAGTGCAACCCAGGTCCAGGGCTGCATCCTCCAGCGACCTGTCAAAACTTGACAGCCGGGAGGTGACCACCACTGAAGCATAGCACATGGAAAAGGTCGCGTGAGCGATGGTGATGGTCCAAAACCCACGGTCGAGACCAATGGCAACAAACAGCAACAGAAGCGACAGGCCCGTCACTACCTCGGGCATCACTAGAGGGGCGAAGATCATGCCGGAAAATAACGTGCGTCCCGGAAAACGACCCATACGTATCATGACAATGGCGCTGAGGGTGCCCAGGATTGTGGCAAGCGTCGAAGAGACAAAGGCGATGCGGAGCGTAATCCAGGCCGCTTCAAGGTAAGCTTCATTGTTCAGCACGATACCATACCATTTGGTGCTGAAGCCGCCCCAGACGGTAACGAGGCGCGAGTCATTGAAGGAATAGATCACCACCAGCAGCAGCGGCAGGTAGAGGAACACAAAGCCGAAGGTCAGCGATGTCAGGTTGAACAAGTTGAAGCGGCGGATCATCCCAATTCCTCCTGATGTTTCTGCTGATGGCGTTGAAACAGTACGATCGGCACTATCAGGATAGTTAGCAGCACGATGGCCACGGCCGCAGCGATGCCCCAGTCGCGGTTGGAGAAGAACTCGAGCCACAGGGTCTTGCCGATCATCAGTGTTCCGGATCCGCCCAGAAGATCCGGGATGACGAATTCGCCGATTGCGGGAATGAAGACCAGAAAACAGCCCGCGATCACCCCTGGCAGCGATAGCGGCAAAGTGATCTGGCGAAAGGCTGCAAATGCACTGCAGCCGAGGTCTTCGGCCGCTTCCAGCAGACGGCCGTCAATCCGCTCCAGTGAGGCGTATAGCGGCAGGATCATGAACGGCAGGTAGGAATAGACGATGCCGATATAGACCGCGATTTCGGTGTGGATGATGGCCAGCGGCTGGTCGATGAGGCCGAGCTTCATCAGGGTGAGGTTCAGGAACCCCTCGTTCTTGAGAATGCCGATCCAAGCATAGATGCGGATCAGGAAGCTGGTCCAGAACGGCAGGATTACCAGTAGCAGGAGCGTCTTGCGCCATTCCTGCGGAGCCTTGGCCATGGCATAGGCAACCGGGTAGCCGATCAGCAGGGCGAGGAGGGTTGCGATGGCGGCGACCTTGACGCTGTTGAGGTAGGCCTTGAGGTAGATGCCGTCCTCGGCCAGCCAGAGGAAATTCTCGAAATCAAGTTCCGCGAAGGATGCACGCAGCCCGGCAAGCCCCTCATCCAGGCTGAAGGTGGGGGCATAGGGCGGGCTGGCGGTGACGGAATCCGACAGGGAAATCTTGATGACGATCAGGAAGGGCACTAGGAAAAAAAGCGTCAACCACAGGTAGGGCACGAGGATAAGCAGGCGTCGGGATATGCTCATGATCCTGCCCTCACGCGTCGACCAGCACGCAGGCACCTGCGCGCCAACTGAGCCAGACCCTATCGTTCCAGTCGGTCTCGCGCCGCGAGGTCAGCAACCGGTTGGCTTCCTGCGCACGGATCAGAAGGCCTCCGTCAAGCCGAACCAGAAAGGTTGAGGCGCTGCCGGTATAGGAAATTTCTTCGACCGTACCCTCGACCATGTTCACGTTGTGCGCTGCTGCCGGTTGGTCCTTGGTGAGGTGGATTTTCTCGGGGCGCAGCACCAAGATCTTGCGAGCACCGGGCGTCAGAACATCACCGGGCTGTGGGCGGAATACCAGTTGGGTGCCGCCGTCCCAACGGGCTATCGCCAGTTCTCCCTCCATGCCCGACAGCTCGATATCCAACAGGTTCACATTACCAATGAAGTCAGCGACATAGCTGGACGCAGGGTGTTCATATATCCGCGCGGGCGTGTCGGTCTGCAAGAGCTTGCCTGCCTTCATGACGGCGATACGAGAGGAAACGGTCATCGCCTCTTCCTGATCATGAGTGACGATTATGAAGGTAAGGCCCAGCCGGTCCTGAACGTCCATCAGTTGAAACTGTGTTTCCTCGCGCAGCTTTTTGTCGAGCGCGCCCAGCGGCTCGTCCAACAGCAGCACTTTGGGTTTCTTGGCCAAAGAGCGCGCCAAGGCCACCCGCTGCATCTGTCCGCCAGACAATTGGTGCGGCTTGCGGTCTGCGAACCCTTCGAGCTGTACCAGCGCAAGCATCTCATCCACACGGTCCAGAATGTCGCGCTTCTTCCAGCGTTCCTGCTTGAGACCGAAGCCGATGTTCTTGGCCACCGACATATGTGGAAACAACGCGTAGGACTGGAACATCATATTGATCGGCCGCCGGTTTGCCGGGATACCTGTAAGATCCTGCCCATCCAGCAGAATGCGGCCCGAAGTTGCGTCCTCGAAACCCGCCAGCAAACGCATCATCGTGGTCTTGCCGCAGCCGGAGGGGCCGAGGAGCGAAAAGAACTCGCGTTCCTGAATGTCCAAGTTCAGATCCGAGATTGCGGTGAAGCCGCCAAAGGTCTTGGTCACATTCTCGAAGCGGATCAAGGGCGGGCGGTCTAGTGACTGCGGACTGGCAGGTTCGGCGTGGGCGGCGGCATGGGCCGGGTCAAAGAGGTTCATTGCTGCAGGTTCCTCTGTTGCTGGTCTCTGCCGCGGGCCGGGCGGGTGCCGCGGCAGAGCTAAGGATACGCGGCCCGAAAGCCGTGCGTCAGGTCACTCGCCGGTACGGACTTTCGACCATGTGCGGGTGTAAAGCCGCTCGGTCTTTCGGTCCTGCAACACAGGGGTATTCAGCATCTCCATCGTCTCTTCGGTCGGATAGACGGCGGGGTTGCTGGTCAGTTCCGGGTCAATCTCAGCCTGGGCGGTGAAGTTGGCGCTGCCGTAGCGGATGAAGTTGGCATTCTGGGCCGACACCGAGGGCTGCATCAGGTAGTTCAGGAAGGCGTGGGCCTCGTCCACGTTTTTGGCATCGGCCAAAATGGCGAGGCCATCAAAATCCAGCAGCGTGCCTTCTTCCGGGATGATGTATTCCAGATTGACGCCATTGCTGGCCTCCTTGGCTCCGTCCGCAGCCCAGTAGGCATCACCGCTCCAGGTCAAGCCGAGGCAGGCGTCGCCATCAGACAGCGCTCCGATCATGCCATCGGTCGAAATCTGGGCGATATTGTCACGGATTGCGCCGATATGCGCTCCGGCCGCCGCAATCTGGTCCTTGTCGCTGGTATTCGGGTCATAGCCCATGTCGATCAACGCCGCACCAATCACATCGATCGGGGAATCGGCGATCATTACACTGCAGTCAGTCAGCTTGCCGGAAATCTCGGGATCAAACAGAAGATCCCAGGATTTGGGATGGTCTTCGCCCAGACGCTCCGCCAGCTTGTCGGTGTTATATGCAATGCCGAAGGTCCACCAGTTGTAAGGTACCAGGTATTCGTTGCCAGGATCGAAGATTTCGATCAGTCCGGCGATCTTGGGCCAGACATGTTCCAGGTTCGGAATCTTGGATTTGTCGATCTTCTGTAAAACTCCAGCCGAGATTAGCCGGGCGGTGCCAGTGGAGGAGGGTACTATGATGTCATACCCGGAACTTCCCGCCAGCACTTTGGTTTCCAGCATCGCGTTGGAATCATAGGTGTCATAAGTGACGTCGATTCCGGTTTCCGCTTCAAAGGCTTCGATGATCGCAGGGTCGAGATAGTCGCTCCAGTTATAGATCACCAGTTCGCCCTCTGCCGCAGCGGCGATGCCCCAGATAATCGCGGCTCCGGCCATAAGGCTGGTTGTCAGCTTGGTATTCATGGTTTCCTCCCGTGATGGGGTTACGTTTTTTCTTGGGGTGCGGACCTCAGGCCCGCTCCCGTTCCAGTTCGAGCCCCTGACCCAGCAATTCCTGAGTAGCGTGCTCGACGCCTTCAGTAAGCATGTCGAACATGTCGTCGATCTGTGCCTCGGTGATCACCAGTGGAGGTGAGAAAATCGCCATGTTGCCATAGGGGCGGACCATCAGACCCAGTTCCTGGCAGCGGGCGTCAATGACGGCACCAATGCTCGCATCAATCTCGGCACTGGCCTGACCATCGCGGGTCAGCGAGCATTCAATGCAGCCCACCAACCCCATTCCACGCACATCCACAATCAGCGGCAGTTCCAGCATTTGACTCAGGCGCTTCTGGAAATGCGGAGTCACGTTGCGGACGTGCTCCAGAATGCCGTCGCGCTCAAAAATCTCAATGTTTTTGAGACCGGCGGCGGCACAAACCGGGTGTCCGGAATAAGTGTAGCCACTGGTGAAATAGACGTCCCTGGAGATATCACCCTCGATGTCCTTGAACAGACGGTCGGAGAAGATCGCGGCCCCCATCGGTGCATAGCCCGAAGTCAAACCTTTGGCGCAGGTGATAATATCCGGAGTGACACCGAAGAGTTCCTCGGAAGCGAACCAGTAGCCAAGCCTGCCAAAGCCGGTGACGACCTCGTCCGAAATGTAAAGGACGTCATGTTTGCGGCATATCTCCAGGCAGCGTTTGTGGTAGCCTGTGGGCGGTACGATCACGCCACCGGAGCCCAACACCGGTTCGGCGATGAAGGCGGCAACGTTATCCGCGCCCAGGTCCAGAATTGCGTTTTCCAGATCCGCCACCTTTTCTTCGAGGAAGTCTTCGATGCTCATGCCCGCGGGGCGGCGGAAGGCATTCACGTCAGGCAGGAAATGCGGGATGGACTGGTCGGTGTCGAACCACTGGCGTTCGCTCGGTTTGCCGCTGAGCGAGGCGGTCAGGTAGGTGCCGCCGTGATAGGCATGCGCCCGGGTGATGATGCGCTTCTTGGACGGCTTGCCCAGCAGATTATTGCGGAAGTGGACAAAGCGGATAGCGGTGTCTACTGCCGTTGAGCCGCCGGTTGTGAAATAGACCCGGTTGAGGTCGCCCGGTGCAAGCTGGGCAATGGCGTGGGCGAATTCTGCGCTCACCGATGTTGCCTCGCTGAAGGGCGAACAATAGGCCATCTTGCGGGCTTGCGCCGCCATTGCATCGGCAATTTCAGTGTTGCCGTAGCCGAGCTGCATGCACCACATGCCGCCGGGGCCGTCGATCACCTTGTTGCCATGCTCGTCGTATACATAGATGCCTTCGGCATATTCGCTGAACGTCCTGTCGGCTTTTCCGGCGCCTTGGACTTCCAGTCCTTCCCACGGATGGAAGTAATTTTCCTTGTCCCAGGTTTTGAAGTCTTCGAAGTCGTTTCCAAGTTTGGTCATCACGGTCCTCTGTCCGGAGTTATTGCTGTCATGAATGAACGTACATTCATTAGATGTAAATGAATGTACGTTCATTGTCGATGGGAATTTATTTCGATATTGGGCAAGGTGTCCTAAAGGCGCTAACCCGGCCGGGAGAAGAAAAGGGCAGGCAAATGACAAGTATCGAAGATACAAGAAAAAAGCGGAAGGTGGACAAAGATTTGCACCGTGAAGTGCTGCTGGAAGCTGCTGCCAACGTGATCCTTCGCCATGGGGTGAGCGGCGCGACAATCAGCCGAATCCAGGAGGAATCCGGTCTCTCCCGCGGTATGATTAACCTGCACTTCCAGTCAAAGGACAATCTGATTCGCGAACTCGCGATACACATGACGCGGGAATACAATGCGGCCTGGCAGGGCTTTACCAGCCAGGCACCACAAGAAGTGTGTATCCCGGAAGATGCCGCTGCCCGTCTGCAAGCGTTATTCGAGACGGATTTTTCAGAAGCAGTGCTGAACAAGCGCAGCGTACGACTGACCTTCGCCTTCCGCGCTGAACCTGATCTCCAGGCAGTTGGATCAGGTTACATCGAGACCCGTGGAACTGATCTGCATGATCATGTACGCGGCTGCTGCAAGGTGCTCTGCGAGGCTTGCGGAACTCAAGGTGATCCCGAAAAAGTAGCTATGGCAATCATGTCTTTGCTGGAAGGGTTGTGGACCGATTTTCACGCCCACCCCGATGAGTTCAGCAGGGAAAATGCGGTGGATATCTGCCAAACTACCGCTCGTGCTTTCTTCCCAGGTTACTTCTGAGCGTTAACACTGTGTCCAGCCCCTGTTCCTAGGTCACTGATTTATCGTTTCTCTAATACGGTTTCCGGAGCTGGTGGTCTCATGTTGAGCACCTGGTGAGGGCGGGCATGATAGTACTGCTTGTGCCAGTGATTGATGATGTTCTGGGCCCGTTCGGTTGTGGTGAACCATTCGGCATTGAGAACTTCCGGGCGGAGCGTGCCATTGAACCGCTCGTTGTAACCATTCTCCCTAGGTGACCCCGGATAGATGCGGTTCGGCTTGACGCCTACAGAAACAAAATGCGACCCGAATGCGCCCCCTACCGCAGTGGTGGGACATCTCACAGCACGGGTGGGGTCCAGACTTTGTTGTTACCGAAAAGCCAGAACTCACCACTCAGAATCACAAATTGAATGGCCGGTTGGTCCGCGAAACTTGAATTGGAGCCGATCTAGATTTTTGAAGCGCAACGAATGTCCGGAATGCGGGCTGCAACTGCAGCATAACACTAGCATGACGAACTTCCGGAGTGGGCCGATAATGACCAACGCTTTGGTTACCATCGGTATCCAAACAGGAGTGAAGTCTTAATTGGCAACCCGCCAGACATATCGAAGAAGCGTGACCCAGCCCCTTGATCGAGGCCGTTTGGATGTAGAATCCGTTCCTGTTTTGATGTTTCTAGTTCGGACAGACTCCATTCTTATAGCTTCCAACTTCGCGGATCACGTCCCGGCTCGATGCTTCGATGCGATGCCCTTTAAGCTCGCTTTGAATGACGCGAACCATAAGGTCGTTGAGGGGGGGCACGCGATAACATGTCGTCGATGGTTCGTTGTGTGCATATCCGACACCGCTGTCGTCGGTCAGGAACATGTATCGTCCGTTGGAAACCAGCGCGCCCTGTCTCATAAGATATTCAAGATGCGGCCCTTGACTGCTGGCTTCGATGCGATGTTGCTTAGCGCAATAGCGAGGCCAGTTTTGCTGCGAATTCGTCTCCGGCATTCTTGCTGCAAGCAGATTCCGGAAGGTGTCACATACTTGTCATATTTGTGCGCTAGTCAAAAACTGAAAAAAGAGAAAACATAGGAGGCTCCGATGACCTCTCTCAATACTCAGCTATGGGAGCTGATTAAGAAACACAAAATGCCTGATGATGCCGCGGGCACGCCGTTCAATGAACAGCTGATGACCGAAAACTGCATCTCTCGCGATACCGCCAATGTAGCGATCGCCGAGTATCAAAAATTCATGTATCTTTGTGCTACGCGACCAGAGCGCAATGTTCCCTCGAAAGCGGTTGATTTGGTGTGGCATTTGCATATGCAGCACAGCCGCGACTATTGGGATGTCTTTTGCAAGAAGCTTGGCAAACCCGTGCACCACAATCCCGGCAGTCCGGGCCCGCAACATCTGGATGACTACAAAGCCACAGTCAAAGCCTATTCGGCCCTGTTTGGAACACCCCCAAAAGGGATTTGGAAGCAAAAAGACAGGTTTGGAACTTTCGTGTTGCTGATCTTCTTGGCGGTGTTCATTTGCGTCGGCGGCAATTCTATCGTCCAAAGTGGCAATCTATTATTTGGAGCGCTTTGGTTGAGCATACCGCTCGTCTGTTTTGTGTTCACCCTCAATGGACTGACCTCCACAAGTGAGATGACGCTGATTTTTGAAAGTGGCGACCCGTTTGCCGACGATGATGCAGGTGACTGTGGTTCGGGTGATGGCGGTGGTTGCGGCGATTGAGCCGCTAGTCTTTCATTCTGGTTACGTTTGCTCTGGGCTGTATCACGGTTATAGAACGTCAAATTGGCCCTTGATCGGTTTGACCCAAAATCGCGATCGTATCCGTGCGGCTTCTTGCCGATACGCTGCGCATCTGGCGCAAGATCGAAAATAATTCTCGCATTTCTAAACTACAATAAACCGCTTCAAACCGGTCGATACTCCCGAACGGAATATATGCAGAGATGGATCACGTACTGGGTGTGAAATGTCGCGTTGGCCAGAAAATGGAAGAAACACGCGAGTTAATGGAAGAACTATGGAGAATTTTTCAGTTGGATCGCCCCTTAAAGGTTTACCTTTTTGCGAATAAAAAACTCAATAAAATCAAATGTGACTATGCCAATTACTTCATCGGACCTTCCTTTTTGGCAGCATAGTTTTTCCTTCCGACGGCAAAGAAAAAAAGCCGGCGGTGCGCCGGCTTGCAAAAGATAGAGGTGAGTTTAGTGTAGGTCGCGTCGACGGAATACTATCCGGTTGTTCCCATTAATCGCCAATGGCTCAACACCCTGCTTATAAAGCTCTATACACATATTTGATGGGTCTCTTTGAAGGTCAGCGGCCAACGCTTTTGCCGAAATGTACTCCTTTTCGAATTCGAAGACCGAAGCCGCTTCGACGACTTTCCATCTCTGAGAAGATCTGCCTTTGGTGAGCGCAGGACTAAGGAACCCATCAGTCATCAAGTTACTGATGGTTAAAGTACATTATGCAGCGTGCGGACGAGATCGGAGAGGTTGATCCTGATTTTGACGTAAAAGCATACTTGGAAGAGATGTGGGACGAATTTTGAGAGCTGGCAGGATGGTCCCAAGAATTGACGTTTTCTTCATAAAAAACTATCTCTTCCAGCCAAGTCATTCTCCGAGCGACATGCGTTGTAGCCATCCAGCAGGCGTTTTTGTCCCGTTGGAAACTCGAGCGCGACATTCTACTGTATTTTTGCTTGTCGATAACCGCATCACACTTGCGAAGTAACTTTTTCGAAAATCGATTCGTCGTTTAGCAGCTCTGAAGCTGGATCGCCTGTCTCCCGGGTCAGTTCGGTAAAGTTAAAAAGCTCAGACATTTTGTTTTCATGGATACAAATGTGGCGCCAAACCGGCCATGCACCTCTCCAATCGACGCGAATTGCCACATTGCGGTCACAGACCAAAGGCGCATAACTTTTTAGTGAAGTTCGATATGATTTTCCCCCTTAACGTGTGCTGTGAGCTTTGTTAGCGAGAAGCTAATAAAATAAACAAAAGGTTACGGAATGGGTATTTTGAGAACCGCTTTTGGCGGAGCAGTTTTTGCATCTATCGCGTGTGCCGCATATGCCGACGTTCCTGCGGGCATTGCTGCCCTTGAAGCTGGTAATGTTTCGGGCGCAGTCGAGGAGTTTCAGGCTGGTTTTGACGATGGTGATGCAGATGGTGCGTTCTTCATCGGGCGCCTGTTTGAGATGGGTCTGGGAACTGAGCGCGACATGCGCCGCGCTGTCGAGCTCTATAGCGCGGCAGCTGATCAGGGCAGTGCGTTAGCGAAGAACCGGCTCGGTTTGATGTACTTGAATGGCGAATTGATCTTGCAGGATTATCAGCGCGCTGCGGAGTTGATTTGTGCGGCGGCAGAGTCCGGCGATGCCAACAGCGCATTCAATTGCGGCTTACTATTCGCGGATGGACAGGGCGTAGATCAGGATGCGGCAAGCGCAGTGGCATTCTGGCAGCAAGCCGCAGAGCAGAACCACGTAGCAGCCATCAACTATCTGGGTCAGGCCTACCGCGATGGCGCAGGTGTAACGCAGAATTATGAGACCGCTTTTGAGATTTTCTCGCGCACCGGGGGAGCTGGCAATCCTCTGGGGCTCTTTGAGTTGGCCAAAGCCTATCAGTCAGGCAACGGCGTGGATAAGGATCTTATCAAAGCGCATGGCTATGCCAATTTGGCGTCCGCGCGGGGCATGGAAGAAGCTCGCACCCTGCGAGACACTCTGAACACACAACTGAACCGTGATGATCTGGAGGCAGCACAGAGCTTTGCCCGCGAATGGCAAGCAACTCCACTGCATCAGGCTTCGCAGTAGTCCCGTTTTCAGGTCTTCGAGTTTTTGTTGGTTCAGATTGGTTCATCTGTTATGAAAAATCTGCTTTTTCTCACGGTTGCTGTTCTGTGTCTCCTGAGCGGGTGTTCAGGTGCATCGCCTGAGCGCCTGAAAGAAATCTATAGCGTCTCTCCGTCGAGCAATGGCGGCTTTAAGGCCTCCATAGAAGTGCGCGCAAACCATGCCGATCAGCAGGATAAGTTCAGCCAGAACGCATTCAACGAGATTTGTGCGGGACCCGCGACCATCATGTCCCGCTCAGTGTCGGCCCCTTTCGACAAACAAACGACATACACACAAAAGACATGGAATGCTGCTGCCGGGCAATTGGTCCAGACTGCGAGCTTTCCCGTAAACACGCCGCATGTTCGCATAACCTACAGGTTTGAATGCGCATGAGGAGCGGATCTCTATACCGGCTGGCCGTGAGTATGGGTCTCGCCCTCTTCCAGTCGACGGCCTTGGCACAAGTGATTGAGCCCCAGTCTGCGGAAGAGGTGTTTTCGGACTGGCGGGTATTGTGCCAGCCGGTGGAAGAGGATGTCGCCTGCCATATGATGCAGAGCGTTGCCGCCGAAGAGAATGGCCCGCCAGTCTTTCTGCTTAGCGTTTCTGACGATGAAGACACGGGCCAAAGCTATGCAGTCATAACGGTTCCTGTTGGTGTCTATCTGGCTCCGGGCATCGAGTTGCACGTGGACAAACGCCGTCCCTTCAAAGTCTTGTATGAGGTTTGCGATCAGCTTGGCTGCCACGCGGGGTTTCGGATGGACGGAGATGTCCTGGCG
The DNA here is from genome assembly GCF_056538605.1 of Ruegeria sp. BF7. NCBI lineage: Bacteria > Pseudomonadati > Pseudomonadota > Alphaproteobacteria > Rhodobacterales > Roseobacteraceae > Ruegeria > Ruegeria sp. BF7. The sequence goes on from NZ_JBQFTM010000015.1 coordinate 69,234, forward strand.
GCATTCCGGAGGGGGCTGGAAGTCAAAGCCCGAGTTTGGACCGCTCGCGACAAGGCGGTTGATTTCCCGGTTTCTCTGCGCGGGTTCACCGCCGCTTACAATCAATTCAGAACGGCGGGGGACAACTGATGGGTTTGCGATCCCTCTTCCTGACCTCAGTACTCGGTCTCAACGCGCTTCTGCTGACGGCAGCAGCCGTTTCAGCGCAAGGCGTCTCACCCGGTGATTTGCAGCGCATCGGCAACGAAATTCTTCAGCAGCAAACCCAGCAGACGGAAGAACAGGAACAACGCCGCCGGGAATTTGAAGAACGTGAGGATGTGGTACAGGACCAGACCGCTAGAGAGGAACTCTATGTCCCTCCCCCGGGTGGCCCTTGCTTTGAGATCCGCAGTATTGATCTCAAAGGTTTTGAGGCCTTCAAACGAGAACCCGAAGGCTATCGCGATCTGATCGGCACCTGTGCGACAGCAGCCGACATCGCGCAGACATTGAACCTGATCAACACATTCTATCAGGAGTTGGGGTTCATCACGACCCGCGCTTACGTGCCGGAACAGGACATTGCAGACGGGTCTCTGGCGATCACCATCGTGCCGGGCCGCATAGAAGGCTATGTCTATGGAACCGGCCAGCCAGCGGATGCGCGTCTGAATACGGCCTTTCCGACTGCACGTGGTGACCTTCTGAACCTGCGCGATCTGGAACAGGGGTTAGAGAATATCAACGCACCCCGGTCGGCCAGCGGCCAGTTCCAGCTCGTGCCCGGAGAAACACCTGGCGGGTCCTTCATTCAGGTTGACGTGCAAGAGCGACGCCCATGGTACTTGGATTTCCAATTCGACAATTCCGGTTTTGAGTCCACCGGCCGGATCAAAGGCACCAGCACATTTGGACTCGATAACGGGTTAAACCTCAATGACCAGCTGCGGATCGGAATCACCACCACTCCATTTGAAGAACGTGGTGAACGCTATTCGGATTCTGTTTCTGTCAACTGGGGCTTGCCGGTGGGCAACTGGTTGTTCAATGCGGATTTTGGAACGAGCGACTATCGCTTCATCACCCAAGGCATCAACCAGTCCTTTGTCACAGAAGGACGCAGCCAATATCTGATCCTGCTGACTGAGCGACTGTTGATGCGGAACCAGACATCGAAGGTCTATGCCTACGGTGATCTGAAGCTGAACAGAACCAAAACCTCGATCAACGATATCGAGATCACCAGTCAGCGCCAGCGCCTCACAGTTGCCTCGCTTGGCCTTCGGGGCGAAAGCACCATCGGGCAGGGTCGGCTGTTCTGGAACATAGGCGTGAAAGCCGGGCTTGATGCGCTAGCGGCAGACATTCCTGAACTCAGCGTCATCGATCAGGAATTCCGTCTTGTGAAACTCCGCGCTGATTTCTCTGCTCCGCTAGGGAAAAGCGGGCTTACCTATCGGGGTACTCTGGCCGGGCAATACTCGGACGATATCCTGCCGGGTATTGAACAGTTCGGCATTGGTGGCTGGAGCACCGTTCGGGGCTTTCACGACAACAGCCTCTATGGCGACACCGGGATCTATCTGCGTAACACCGTCGAATGGGGAGCCTATAAGGCGCCCAGGTTTGAAGTGCGCATGAATGCGGGCCTCGACTTCGGGTATGTCAAACCGTCGGCCCTGCTCCGCTGGTCTCAGGATCATCTGGCAGGTATCAGCCTTGGCGCAGACATCATCATGAACAATCAGGTTACCTTGCAGATGCAGGTGGCGCACGCGTTAAGCCGACCTGACGAGTCCCCACCCAACACCAATCCAGCCTTCGAATCCGACAAGACCGTTGGGTATGTCAGTCTGAGGTTGCAGTTCTGATGAAGCGTTTTGTTGAGCAAAGTAATTTGGGAAGCCGTAACCATGCGTAGTCGTGTTTTTGAGAAAGTTGTTTCTTCGGTCCTGACGCTTGCGTTGACGATACAACCTGCTTTGCTTCATGCGCAGAACATCCAGCCTGTCGGCCCGAACACAGGTCCGCGCCCACATGTCGACCAGTCGCTAAACGGCACAACTGTCATCAACATCTCGACCCCAAATGGCGCGGGCGTCAGTCACGATGTCTACACCGACTTTCAGGCCGACGATCTGATCCTGAACAACTCGGCCACGATCACCAACACGCAGCTCGGTGGCGTGATTGAGGGCAACGGCAATCTGAGGCCAGGACGAGAGGCCGATCTTTGGATCGGTGAGGTCGTCGGGGGCAATCAGACTCAGCTGAACGGCATTCTGGAAGTTGCCGGAAAGCGCATGGACGTGGTGGTCGCCAACGAGTTTGGCATCACCTGCAACGGCTGCGGCTTCATTAACACTGGCCGTGCGACCCTAACGACCGGTAAGCCGCAATTTGCCGGCAACGGTGCGCTCACCGGGTTCGATGTACGCCGGGGTACGGTCACAATCGGCACCGGAGGTCTGAACCCGGAGAACAGGATTGCTCTGACCGACACCAGCCGCGTCGATGTGATCGCCCGTGCCGCAGCGATCTACGGCAAGATGCGTGCAGATCAGCTCAATGTCGTCGCCGGTGCCAACCAGGTGGACTATAACTGGTCTTACGATCCGGAAACGGGCGCGGTGACCGGGATCACCGAGCAGGCCGGTGAAGGGGCTGCCCCCGCATTGGCTGTGGACGTCGCCGCTCTTGGTGGCATGTATGCCAACGCAATCCGTTTGATTGCCACCGAAAATGGCGTGGGCGTGCGTCTGAATGGGGATATGGCGTCCTCAACCAACATTGCGCTGCGGACTGATGGGCAGCTTACGCTGGGCGCTCCTGCTGGTGGTCATACACCGCAGATCCGTGCGGGTGGGCGCGTCCAGGTCCGCAACCAGGGTCCGATCCTTCTGGAAGGTGCGATCACCTCCGAGAGCGGAGATTTGATCGACATCAGAACCAGCAATGGCGACCTGACCTTCAACGGTCAGGCAGCGGGCGGTGCAATCCGTCTGGAAAGCGCGGGGATGCTGAACATTTCCGGCGCGATTGTGGCGCGCAACGCGTTTGCGGCTGCATCAACTGGAAGCTCTGTGGGGCTGGACGGCAACTCCGAAGTCTTCGCTCAGTCCATTGATGTGAATGCGCTGACACTGCTGACGTTCGACGGCAAAGCCGCTGCCCTGGAAGCGGCTTCGCTGACGGCCGGAACTAAGCTTGTAACAGGTGCGGATTCTGAACTGATTGCGGAGTCTGTGGCTCTCACCGGAGGTGACGCCCGGATTGACGGTCAGGCGCAGGCGCTTGAAGAGCTGACCATTCAGGCGACAGACGGGTCGGTTGTTCACACAGGATCGTCACGGGGGCAATCTGTCACCGTAGCCGGTGACGAGATCCGGACAAGCGACGAATCCCAGATCGCTGCCGTCGAAAGCCTGTCGGTGACAGCTCAGGATCAGGCGATCATCGATGGTGATCTGGTCGCAGGGCAGCAGGCAAATCTGTCGGTGACAGCGGGGGATCTCGACCTTCAGGGGCAGATCAATGCGCGGAACACCAATGTAGCGGTGACTGGACAAACCAGCTTAGGTGCAGATGCACTGGCGGTGGGTCAATCCGTGTTGGAGTTTCAGTCGGGTTCATTGAACGGCGGGCTCAATGCATCTCATTTCAACCAGCTGCGCGCAGGTGATGGGCTTGCCGTCACCTTGGACTCAGGTGGGTTGTCTGTCGGCGCATCAGAAAAGGTGTTGTTTGATGGAGATCTCCTGCTCGATCTTGGCGGTGATCTGGAAAACCGCGGCACGATCAAAGCCAGCGGTGACCTTCAGCTGCGCAGCGGTTCGGATCTGAAAAACCGCGGTGGTCTGCTGAAGTCCGGTGACACAATGCAGCTTGTGGCCCGTGATGGCACTGTCCTCAACCAATCTGGACGCATCGAAGCGGACGGTGGCCTCGCTATCGAAGCAGAGACTTTTGACAACCGTTTCGACAGCATAGTGACTGAACCCTCACCGTCGGGTGTGGAGATATTCGCGGGAAATCCTGACAATAAGACAGCCAGCCGAAGGGTTTCAACCAATCCAGCTGATCTCGAACTAGAAAGCTGTTTCACCAGCAGCCGGTCGAATGGCGGTGCGGACAGAGCGAGCAGCTGCGCAACCATTTATAGCTTTGACGGCGTGTTCTCGAACAGGGGCGGTGTTACATGGAGCACAGGCACGTCTGTTGCGGCTTCCGGGGCTAAGCCGGAAATTCTGTCGGGCGCAGGCATTGCAATTCAGGCAGATACTGTGCGCAACGACGCTGGTTTGATCTCTGCTGAAGGCGGCATCGACGTTCAAAGCTCGAGTTTTGCTAACAATGGGTATCAGGACACCCGGGTCACGCACACTGCGACATACACGAGAAACCTGACCATCGAGATCAACGAGGGTAGCGGCGGAAGTGACGCGGCCTTCACCACACGCACAGAAAGAGTGACCTATTCGCCAGTCTCGCGTGAGACTTCCAACGGAGCTACGTCGGAGATAGGCCAAATCCTGGCGGGCGGCGCTGTCAACATCAGCAGCACATCAGTTGTGGCGAATGGCGATATCAGATCCGGAACCTCGAACGTTGTTGCGCCGCGCGATAGTTCAGCCGTGACAAGCGCGCCATTGCCTGACCTCGTTGTCCCCGGGGCGTCTCTGACACCGGTTCAACCAGAGCTTCAGGAACTGGCCAGCCTGGATACCTTGATTGGAGTGGGTCGGACAAACTTCGGGACAACCCCGGTTTCCTACGAAGACTTCATCTCTTCCGACTATTTTCTGGATCGCCTGCAAATCCAGGATGAGCTGTTCCAGAACATCAATCGACCCGCTGAATGGAATGGATATCCGAGCGACGGAACCTCCTATGAAGGCGGGGACGCAGTTCAGGGTCCGGGGACAGGATTCAACGGCTTTGGTGACCGGTTCGGCTTGTCAGATACAGGCTTGCTCGCTTCCCTAGACAAAGCCAACACCTCAGAAACTGGTGATCTGACAATCGTTGCTGGCCGGATTACCGGTTCGGGTGGGTCGCTGATTTCTGAGAATGGCTCATTGTCCCTGACATCCTTCGGGAACATTACATTCGAGGACACCGAACTTGGTGGTGATCTGGTTGACATCATCACGGGTGGGAATTTCTCAGGCAAGGCGCTGGTGATCAGATCGAGCTCTGACACCTCAATATTTGCTGCTGGCAATGTTACTATCGAAGGTCTGGCGCAGACAGAAGAATATTACACCAATACAAGCGTCACCAAGATCACCGAGAATCTTGCCTCGCGCTTTGACGTGGGTGGTGACCTGTCGATCATCTCCTCTGCTGACATGACATTGGCCGGTGTTCAGGCTCAGGTCACAGGGGACACGCGTCTGACGGCAGGTGGCAGTCTTTACCTGCTCGCCGAGCAGTCTGGTGTTCAATACAGCGAAGGCGATGCGAAAAACGGCACGGATCACCTGACCCTGACCGCCCAGGTTACGCAACTGTCCACAGGTGGGGACTTTATCGCCAACGCGGGTGGTGATGCGGTCCTGGTCGGCACGCAGATTGATGCGGGCGGAAAGGCACATCTGGCAGCGGCTGGCGATGTGGTTCTTGCGGCTGCGCAAGACATCTACCAGTCAGAAACCCGCAAAACCAGCAGCGGGTTCTTGTCGAAGAAGAAGGAAACGCGATCCACACTTGCCGTCACCAATCGAGGTGTCGGGATCACCGCTGGCAGTGACATAGATGTTATCGCTGAGACAGGTGACCTGACCACGGCTGGGACAGAACTTGCCAGCGTCACAGGTGATATCAACCTCACTGCGACTGAGGGCAATATCCTCGTTGGCACCTACACCGACGTGTTCGAAGAGACGCATGTCAAAGAAAAGAGCTACCTTGGTGGGCTGCTGAGCAAATCCAGCCAACTGCATACGGTCGATCACATCAACACCGGCACAGATGCGTTGGCGGCCCTGGATCTAAGCATCGTGTCCGGCACTGACACAACGCTTGTCGGCGCAACGCTGTCTGCTGGTCAGAACCTGAACATCACAACAGGTGGTGATTTCTCGGTTCAAGCCGCCATCGACAGTCACCGCTCCGAGTTTTTCGAGACCGACATGGGTCTGGTCACCATGACCACGATCACCGAGACCAGCTTTACGGAAACGGCCGTGTTGACCGAATTGCTTGCCGGACAAGGCATGAATTTCGACATCGGTGGCGATGCTGAGTTGGTGGTATACCAAACCGCAGGTGTTGATGCGCCGAACCCGCAAGATCTCTATCCTGAGGAACTTCTGGCCATAGACGGGCTGGAACTGATCAGCCAGGAACTGGCAGATGAGTACTTCTATGAAGAGAAAACGCAGCTCTCGCCTGCGTTTAAGGCGCTGGTGTCAATTGTGGTGGCGGCATATGTCGCGCCTCAGCTAGTCGGTGAGTTGCTGCCAAACCTGACCTCGGTAGCTGTCTCCAATGGAGCCAATGCGTTCACTTCAACAGCGCTCGTCGAAACGTTGGATGGTGTCGTAGCCGGAGATCTCGACCTGGGCGCGATTTTGGAAGCAGCTGCGTTCTCAGGTGCATCAGCAGGACTCACATCAGGCATCAACCTGAATATCCCCGAAAACAGCCCCCTAAATGATGCGCTGATCAATGGTCTTGGTAATCCGAAAGGTCCACAACTCACGGTGGCCGGCATTCTGGAAGGGGCGTTGGACGGCTCAATTTCCTCCGGTCTGAGTTCAGCCGTCTACGGGACGGACTTCGCTGAGGGGTTCTCTGCAAGCCTTGTACAGACAGTCACCAATCTGACGCTGGCAGATGCTCAATTCGAGATCGGTGATTTGGGTAGTGGCATCGAAAATTGGGAAGGTTCGGCTGGGCATGTACTGCTCCACGCCCTTGCAGGCTGCGCTGCTGCCGAGGCGTCTGACGCCGATTGCGCCGCTGGTGCAGCAGGCGGAATCGCACAGAGTGTTTACGCAGGAACGCTCGGAGACTTGCCTCCGGAGGAGAGGGCGCAGGCGCTTGCAAACTCTGAAGTCATTGGTGCGTTGGCGGGGTTTGCCTTCTCAGGTGGTGAAGCAGACAACGTTGTGGTGGCTTCGAGCGTTGCCAGAAGTGGCCTCGAAAACAACTACCTATCCCATGATCAATGGGCCGAACTCACTGCGAACATAGAGAGCTGTGAAGGTGATACTTCCTGTGTGGAAGAGCATTTGCTGGAATACACTGCCACATCAATGGCTCAGAACCTGGAGCTGAACAGCTGTATCAGCAGCAGCGACATTGCCTGCGTCCAAGGTATTCTCGACGATTTGAGGGACTTGAAGTCGGTTTATGCGGATACCTTCAATAGGTTTGAAGAAGCACTGTCGGACGCGGGTCTGGATGTAAGAGACAACGCACTTGTCGAAGGTCTGCTCGGCCTGGATGATCAGGGCCTTTATCAAGGCTACGTCATTTCCTTCAACAAGGGTAACTTTGATGGCACCTTGTTGGGTGACTATCACGAGTTTGCGGCAGCAAATTGCTCTGTCGGCACGGATTGCCTGAGATCGTTTTCCAAACACAGACAAGAGGAGTTTGAAAACGGCGCAACGGCACTGATGATCGCAGGCGCGGCCCCAGCGCTGGTTGGAGCTGCAATTATTGCAGGGCCAGAGGTTGTTGCGGCACTTGCAGCTTGCTCGTCCAATCCTCTCTGCTTCACCAATCTGACCGCTGCCGTCGGTGAAGCAGGGCTGGGTTTAAGTGGTGCCACTGCGGGTCAAACCTTCTTTGCTGTGGGTGGTGCGACAGCTGCGACAGGCGGTCGTTTAGTAATGCAACACGGCGATCAAATCATCGCGGTGTTCGACGATGTCGGCAACATCTTCAAACCCGTGTCTCAGACCGTCGATGACACCGGACGCTTTTTGGTCACAAATATTGATGGAGCCATTGGGTATCTCGACGACGGAAACCAGTTTGTACCCAATGTCGTTAATCGAACTGGGTTTGAGGACCTTGCGCAGTTTAGGGATGAACTTGGATTGCCGCCGGCAGGCTCGACATCAGATCGAAGCACATTGGCGATGGTGGAAGTGAACGGCCAACAGATTTACGGCATCAACGGGCACGGACAGCCTGTGGCAGGTGTAAATGCGATTTCACGTACCCATGCTGAAATCGATGCACTGAACCAAATTCAACAACGCGGGATTGATGTACGTGGTCAAGATTTAACACTATATGTGGACCGTACACCCTGTACAGCATGCAACCAAAATGGTGGGATTAGGTCAATGGTTGAACAACTTGGCCTAAACCAGCTTACAGTCATTGGGCCGGAGGGCCCGTTAGTAATCAGGCCAAGATAATGAAAGCGATCTTAGATAAACGCCAAGGTGTAAAAAACGTTGAGCAAACCTATGAAGTTACGCAGGTATCCGAAGCAACAAACATCGTTGGTATGTTGGATGGTGCTGTTCACACCCTTGCCTATTTTGAGCGCGCCGACGGCAGTACACTAATGGTTGGTGGAGGAGGACAGCATTGTATTGTCACCTTTACGGGCGGTGGACAGAATTTGACGCTTGCTAGCGATGCCGAGGCAAAGGACGATCTGATTGAAATTTGTGCCGGTGGCCAATATGGCGAATATCCTGCGGAAATTGTTTGCAGTGTTGATCAGGCCAACACCGCGGTTACCAAGTTTTATGAAGGCAACGAAGCAATTCTAAAGTGGATTTAGAATGCTCAGTGTAGCCTCCTAAAGGTTGAAACCGAAAGTATCCTTGCTGGCAATCCTTTCAATGACGACAAAACTCAAATTTCTCATTCAATAAGATTCACCTAAACAGCCCACATCCGGGGCTGAGTTTTTTCTTTTTCATGAAAGGTGCGAACTGTGTCGATCACCGGCAAATGTTACATACTGATCATTTTAGCAAGCCTTGGAACGTTTCTGACGGCGTCAGCCTCTGATGGCGAGGAAGGTTCGAAACTGCAAAATGGGAAAGCGCGCGCAAGTTTCCAACAAGCATTCAACATGTTCAAAGAAATCTGCCTGGATGGGCTTCCCGACTTCAGACGATCTAAAGACTACGCTTCCGAAAAATTTGGAGCATCATTTGATGATCGAAAGGACAGAACTTGGACACCTCTCAACTCTGGCAGTTTTGTTAAATCTGTGACTATTTCCAGGGGCGATGAAGGCTCGGTATACTTGGACGTGGATGGCAGGGATGAACAATTATCCAAGAAATTTCGAACCCTATTACCTGATATTCCCTCATCAGGCATCCACTATATAAGTGCAGGAATGGGTGATGATGTAGATCATCTTGCGAAATGGCAGTATCTAATTAGTGCCGATGAGAACACTGACTATAGACTGCTTAAAGAATACCGATATTTAAATACGAGGTTGGGAGATCGTGCGACTTTAACTTTAAGTGTTGCTTACCATAGGTTTGAATGCACGGTCACAAGGGAACAATTGGAGTTGTTCGGTTTAACCGGTGCCCCTCCACGAGAAGGATTACTACTGTCACATGCCGAAAGATGGTGTTGATTTTTGTGCCAATATTTCCTCAGCGCGTAATCCGGTATTGAGCGGGTGTTATCAGCAAAGCGGATATAAAAAAGTAAGAGAAATGGAACGAGTGAAAGTAGCGTGAAACGCGTTCCATTACGTGCTCAGTTTGCCGTGGATGTTACTAGCATCAAAAATAATAGCCTAAGTTGTGATTATGACGAACTATTCACGTATAGGAAGGTAGCAAGACAAATGCGAAAGTATGCACGTGGCTGTTGGCTGAGCGTTGTACTGGGCTTCAGCGTCATATCAATCGCATCGGCCCAAGGTAGTCAGGTGGAAGATGGAGCGCACCGTCTTCTGGAAGCATTCGAGGTGGTTTGCTTGGAGCATTTACCAGAATTCAAAGGATCAATTGACGAGTCAAAGAACGCTTATGGTCTTTCTGAGGGGTTGCGAGACGATGGGTTCATCTATTTAGGAAACGGAGGCTGGTTAGATGTGGTCATTCGTCCGGGAGATTGTCCGTCGTCAGGGATTTTGGGACAGATGGCGCTCTGATCTAAGAGAGGATGTGGCCCATCTGATTGGTCTGATTATGCGGCGGATTTGC
>NZ_JBQFTM010000016.1:0-67037 GCF_056538605.1 Ruegeria sp. BF7
CACAAACAGGCCGGACAGACGAAGGTACTGACGAAAAATGCCGCAAAATCACGAGTAAACGCTTGCAATGCAGGAGCCACCCACAGATGCCCTTCGATCCTGGTCAGTTTCGCTGCGGTGCGGCCCGTCAGAGAAGGCATTCGCTGCACGCGCCGAATCGAGATAAGGTCTAACTTACAGCTTGCGGGTCAAAACCAGCCGTTAGCAAAATATCCCGAAGGTCCGGTCCAGAGCTCTATTGTTGTCCTTAGGGCAAACTTGGCCCCGTGCCTGGAACGGACACAAAGACAGTTTGGTCTTTTAGACAAAAACCGATGCTGGAGTAGTTCGCCCGTCCTGTCCTTTCATCCACCCTTCCTCCCGCTCAGCAACCAGGTGCGTATCATGCCTTTGCCTCGAACTTCTATCAAACCGCGTTCGACGAAGATGTATCGGTTCATGAGGCGTTCATGAACGTCCGATGTCACTTGGATTTGCCCAGGCTCGCCGGTTTGCTCCATTCGCGCCGCCATGTTAACTGCGTCGCCCCAAACGTCGTAGAAGAACTTTTGCCTGCCTACGACTCCGGCGACGACCGGACCGCTGGCGATACCGATGCGAATCGGCACCGCACGTCCTTTTGGATCAACGAGGTCAGCGAGCGTTTCGCGCATCTCCAGTGCGAGATCTGAGAGTGCCTCAACTTGGTCTGGCCGCGGCTCGGGCACGCCACTCACAACCATGTAAGCATCGCCGGTGGTTTTGATCTTCTCGAGGCCATGCTTCTCGACGAGCGTGTCAAGATCGCTGAAGACGTCGTTGAGGAATCGAACGAGATCCTCCGGATCCGTATCGCTTGCCCGCGCGGTGAAGCCCCCCATATCGGCAAAAAGGACAGAGGCCTGATCGTATCGGTCGGCAATTACTTCGCCGCCACTCTCCTTGAGACGTGCAGTCACACTGACAGGTAGGATGTTCGCGATCAATGCCTCGGAACGCTCGAACTCATGCTCAGCCGCCGCCTCGGCGTGCGCGATCTGACGCATCGCATAGAGTACGATCGCAAACAGGATCGCAAAGCTCAGTACGACAGAGGGAATGAAATTCGCAACGAAAACCTGGTGCGGTGGCCGCAGCCCTGTGTTCACCGGCGCCACGGCCTCCAGAAAGATCGTGACCGTAGCGGCCAACGCGACCAGTGCGACTGCAACTGGGAGGCGTATCTCTCCGTAAAACGGAATGAGAAGCGCCGGAACCAGCAGGGCCCAGAAGTGCAAACCCGAACCAGTTCCAAAGATCAGACATAGTCCGGAAATGTCCGCCAACCCGACCGCGATAAGCAAGGACGCTCCCAGCGACGGCCCCCACCGATGCATTAACGGGACAGCGCTAAAACCGAGCGCGGCGCCGAGATGGACGAGCGATGGCGGCCACAGGCCGGGATTGGGGTTAATCATATGGGCGACGACAAATCCCAAAGAAATCGCCACGAGCGCAAATGCGGTCGCGTTCACCACGCGGAGCCGCCGCGCGACCTTCTCTGGATAGCGTTCGGTGCCAAAGCGGATGGTTGGAAGAACTCGGCGCCATTTCATACGGACCCCTCCAATGCCTTCGATCATAATTGGGTGTCGGAATGAGACGAACGTCAAGCTTGCAGACAGTGTGAACGTGCGCGACAGCATGAATGAATGCCGTCGCCGTTGCGCGAAACTTGCGTCGCCGAGGATAAGCCTCACTGGCAAACCTTCCACTTGGTCACGTCGTCGGGGACATCTCAATTGGGTCTAGAATACGCAAGGCGTACGCGAACTAAACGTAAGGATCACCGATATTGCCACGGTGCGCACGCACAGCAGCATCGGTCGAAATGGGCTCATTCCAGATTCTGGATGCAGCTGCTTTTGCCTGACTAAGGTCTGGACGGCACTACAAGGCCGACCCAAAGGAGACATCCAGCGCACTGCTGCAATGCCGCGGTTGCAACCCGCATAGGCATCGTTCGCTGCAACCGCTCGTACGCGGCGGTGGCAGATGTTTTGATCGCGGACAAAGCGGACCAAAATCCCATCCCGTTTAGTAGCTGCTTTGGCAATAGTAAGAATGATCGGTATATATGTTCCGAGCGGTTGTATCGGGCGTCACCACACCCTACATTACGAGCGTCCGAAATGGAGATTTCATGTCCCGGTAAGGAAGGGAGGCAGCGTGCCTCTCGGTGCAAATCCTACGTTTGAGAACAGCTCCGTCATACTGTTTTGACGGTGAACGTTGATTTGCATGCTTTTTCCTAACCATCGGCACCCAAGCCCTGCTTGTGCCAGAGACATGAAAGCAGACATCCTATGACACGGGATTATTCCAGTTTCCTCCCACCGCGCGCGCACGACGCCGGATCACCCGTCAAACTCAGCCGTATTCAGGCCCTCGGCTGGCAACCCTTCTTCGCCCAACAAATCGGTGTGGACGATTTGACCGCGGCTCCTCCCGTTCGCGTCGTCGAAGTGCATCGCAATGGGCTGCACGTCATCGGCGACACCGTTGATACGACACTTCCTCCCAGACCCGATGTAACTGTTGGGGACTGGCTGATGCTGGATACGGTGCACCCGCGATCCAGCCGAGCCCTTGAGCGCACCAGCCTGATCAAGCGACGCGCGCCCGGCACGAACCGGCAGGAACAGCTCATTGCTGCCAACATCGACACGGCCTTCATCGTCACGTCCTGCAATCAGGACTTCAATGTGGCCCGGCTCGAACGCTACGTCGCGCTTGCATTTGAGGCTCGGATCACGCCCGTCATCGTCGTGACAAAGACAGACCTCGTGACGGACCCGCAAGGCTATATCGACTCGGCCCGCGCTGTGTCGGACATGATCGACGTGATCGCACTTGACGCCCGCGGAAGCGCACCTCGGACAGGTCTGTCTCCGTGGTGCTTGCCCGGCAAAACCGTTGCATTCCTGGGCTCGTCGGGCGTTGGGAAATCGACATTGACCAATGCGTTGCTCGAGGGCCAATCCATAGAGACCCAGTCCATTCGAGAGGACGACGCGAAGGGTCGGCACACCACGACGCGACGCCATCTTCACTCAATGCCGAATGGCTGCTTGATCCTCGACACCCCCGGAATGCGGGAGTTGCAGCTCACCGACGCGGCGGATGGGATCAATGACCTATTTGCAGATATTCACAAGCTGGCAGCGCGCTGCCGATTCAATGACTGTCGGCACGAGACGGAACCAGGCTGCGCTGTTTTGGAAGCCATAGAAAACGGCACCATCGATTCAATGCGCCTCGGCCGGTGGCGCAAGCTCTTGGCGGAAAACGCCTTCAACTCCGCCAGCCTTGCCGAACGCAGATCGCGGGACAAAGCGTTCGGCAAGATAGTCCGTGGCGTCAAGAAACTCAAAGATGTCAGGAGATAGAGCGATGACACAGTCAAAAGCCGGTCAGATCGTGTGGCATGATCTCTTCACTTCCGACAGGAAACGGTCGATGGACTTCTACCAGCGTATCGCCAACTGGACCTACCAGGTCGAGCGGGCGACGGACTTCGCATGGGGCGGCGGCGAGAAGGATTTCGTCCTTGCCCTGTCCGGTGACGAAGCCGGTGCCGGATTTGCCGAGACGCCGCCGAAGCAGCAAAGCGGCTGGATCGCTTACATCGAAGTCCCCGACGTGGATGCGGCGGTGGCGAACGCCAACAAGCTAGGAGGAAAGATCGTACGACATCCGTTCGACGTGCCGGGCGTCGGGCGCAGCGCACTGGTTCGCGATCCGCTCGGCGCGCTGCTGGGAGTTTCGCTGTCACGGCACGCATTCCCGGTGCCACTCCGACATTTCGGCCCCGAAGTCTACGTCAGCAAAAAGGGTGACTTCCCCGAAGCGTTCTATGCCGAGCTCTTCGGATGGCAGGTCCGTCCAGAGAGAGACATTGAGAGCCTCAGCATCCTCGAGCCTTCGGGCAATCCCGTCGCCGTCCAACATGCCGCGGCTTGGCATACAGGCTCAAACTCAATTTGGGTACCGAGTATCAAGGTTGCTTCAATTTCAGATGCCTGCCGTGTGGCCGAAGTCAATGGAGCGCACCCTGTACTTGAAAATGACAACAGAGCCGCTCAATCCCGGAGCATCATCCTTCGTGATCCAAACGGCGCAGCGTTCGTTTTCAGCGTCGAGCGGACAAGCCCGTCATAGCTACATGCTCCGGCCTCATCAGAACTTCAGAGTGGGCATTTGCCCGCTCTGCAGGATCGGTGACTATGTGCTCACTGCCGCAATCGGAGCAAATGCGTCATTTGATCAGTAAATTCGACTGGTACGGATGGGTACGGCCCATTTCGGACCTTCAGCCGAACTGCTGGATGCTGCAGTGCGGCCGGTCAAACCGGCCGTTCGCTGCGGGTGCGAGATCTAGGGTTGGTTGAACTCACATCTCGCTGACCTTTCTACTTGGCAGCAACAATCGCAGGCTGAATTCATAGTCAGAAATATTGAAATCTTCATCCATCATCGAAACGGACAAATTATCGCCTGGGATGACCGAAAACCGCTTACTGGTGATCTAAATCACATATGGGTGTTTTTTTGCCAACCGGGGTTGGATCCGGGATTTTGAATTGGTCTCACCGACGGTTCCAAAACTCACGGTATTGGCGATATCGAAGGGCGTGTTTTTGATCGTCGCAGCTGCATTGGCTATCCTGCACATGGCATTGCAATCGCGCCCGTCATTCGTAGCGCTGAAAAAACGTGACCTGGACAGAACGACCATTTGGGACGTTATCAGTGGTGGGCGGCTTCCGGCGAAATCGTTTTACATGATCCTGACCATGCAATTCGTCATTGCCGGGGTTTGAATCCTGCGCCTAGACTCAATCCAGTATCTCGATGATAAACGCGGGCTCGCCACCTATAAAGCCGATCACAACACGACCGAGTTTGACGTCCATCGCACGTTGATCTCTTACTGCAATTGGGATGACCAATTTTTCGAAGTACGCATCACGGACATAATCGAGGGCAATCCCCTGCCGCTACGCGATCCCGATATCGATATCCCCATGGATGAACTACGCATCAAGGAATTTTCAGCTTTCGCCACGGCGGTCAGCAGGGAATTCCGTGAACAGGGGCCGGGCGCCATCCGCAACCTGACCCTGCGGCTGAACCCGGTTTCGCGATCATAAGTGCGTTTTCCTGATCTGTGCGCGGGGCGTCGTGCGCAAAGGGGAAAACGCCACGTCGTTTCCAATGAAATACGCCGGGGCGGGGCTGATCCTGTCATTCTGTTTCGTGTTGCTCGCCTATTTTGTGATCCTTGAACACCACGTCTCGACCGAGATCTCGGCGGCATATGCCACAGGGCGGGTGGTCTGCCTGGAACATGCCCGAGGTTTTTTTTGAGGGGCAAACCCTTGCCTTTGTATTTTCAACAATCGGGCTTTTGGTTCCGTTTTTTATGTCTCCGCGCCAGGTTTTCAGGAACCTATGTTGTTTAGAACACTGTATTTTATCCTGCCATTGATGCTGCCAACACTAGGCGCTGCGGACCCGTCGCAAACGACATTTGCGATCCGTGACGTGCCCGGTTGGGTAGAGGTCACAAGCGGCAAAAAACAGCTTCTGGAAAGAGACAGTCTTGACCACTGGATCGCCATGACTAAGTTCAGGATCCATTGTTTTCCGAGCGACGGCATGATTCACGGCTCGAAAACGAGCGGTGAACATGTCTGATCTTTTCTGGTTGAGTGACGCGCAGATGGCGCGTCTGGAACCTTTCTTTCCCAAGTCGCACGGCAAACCGCGTGTTGATGACAAGCGCGTGTTGAGCGGCATTATCTTCATCAATCGTAATGGCTTACGATGGCGTGATGCACCCAAAGAGTATGGCCCGCACAAGACGCTCTACAATCGTTGGAAGCGGTGGAGCGATAAGGGCATCTTCGCCGCGATGCTCACCGGCTTGGACACTGATCATGGTGAGGAAAAGACCGTCATGATCGATGCCACGTATCTCAAAGCCCATCGCGCAGCGTCCAGTCTTGCGGTGAAAAAGGGGGACGTGGACGCCTGATCGGCCGAACGAAGGGCGGTATGAACACAAAGCTTCATGCCATCTGCGACAGCAGAGGCCGTCCACTGAACCTGTTTGTCACCGCCGGTCAGCTCAGCGATTACATCGGCGCACGGGCACTGCTTTGCAGCCTGCCAAAGGTAGATTGGTTGCTCGGCGACCGAGGATATGACGCCGACTGGTTCATAGAAGCGTTGAAAGACAAAAGGATACGCGCCTGCATTCCAGGTCGGAAGCAGCGTAAGGCAACCGTCAAATACGACAAGCGCCGCTACAAACGCCGAAACCGCATCGAGATCATGTTCGGACGGCTCAAAGACTGGCGGCGTGTGGCCACGCGATACGACAGGTATCCGAAGGCCTTCCTGTTCGCCATCGCACTCGCGGCCCTTGTCATTTACTGGCTATGAGTCCTGACCCTAGGACGAGTTGATGAGTTGACCTATTCCGTACCGACCCCGTTCTCCGACGTTTTGCAGGCAATGCAACATACCCGCACAGGCACCGGTTGGGTGAAACTGCGGGCTGGCTGGGAAAGATAGTCAGTGCCGCGCGTCGCGTCCATCAGGGTTGCGCGCCAATTGCAGTCATATCAGATTGTGACCATCTTCCGCCGCCCGGCCTAAGAAAGTCAGTTCTTGACCAAATGACACCGAAGATCAGGACCTTTGATTTTGCCTGCCGACCCAGAGGACACACCGCCAACGGGCATCCCGACCGTAACGGGCCAAACCGGATATTGAACAAGTGTCATGTATTCTGCAGCGCGGCTGACTGATCCAGGCTTTAGCTGCACCGGCAAACCGCACTCCAAAACCATCCCACATGGTTCAAACCTGTCCGGGAAGCCATAGAACGATTGCCGGGAAGGCAACAAGCATTGCGATAGTCGCAGCATCCGCCAGAAAGAAAGGTGTTACACCTTTAAAAACATCCTGAACGCTTAGGTCATCGCGCACACCAGCCACGACAAAGCAATTCAACCCGATCGGTGGCGTAATCAGACAGAACTCGGCCATTTTTACGACCAGAATTCCGAACCAGATGGCGCACATCGGGCCGGACATCCCAAAGGTGCTTTCTGCTGCACTTACGGCTTCGCCGCCGTTCAACGCCATGACCGCAGGGTAAACAACCGGCAAGGTCAGCAACAACATCCCGATCGCATCCATGAACATGCCCAGAACAGCATAAGCCAGAAGGATACAGATCAGGATCAGCATCGGCGACATTTCAAGCGAGGTGATCCAGTCGGAGAACGCGTTGGGCAGTTCAGCAAAACCCAGAAAGCGAACATAGACCAGAACACCCCAGATGATGGTGAAGATCATGACGCTCAGCTTGGCGGTTTCCAACAGCGCGTCTTTGAGTTCGGACCAGCGCATGCCTTGGTACAACGCCATCAGGAAAACCACGAAGGCTCCGATGGCACCCCCCTCTGTCGGTGTGCCCCACGCATCACCTCCAAACGGGTTGTAGACAAAGAAGATGATGGTCACCACGACAACCACGATGGGCAGTGCGGGCGGCAGAGACAGGAAACGTTCTTTCCACGTAAAGCCTGTGACCGCGGGACCGAAACCTTTGATCACAACGGCCATGCCGATGATCAGCAAGCCGTAGATCACGGCTGAGAACATGCCCGGGATGAATCCGGCCAACAGCAGTTTGCCAACATCCTGTTCCACAATGATCGCGTAGATGACCAGAATGGCCGAAGGCGGGATGAGCGAGGCCAACGTACCGCCTGCAGCGACGACACCGGCAGCAAAGCGCTTGTCGTAACCGATCTTCAGCATCTCTGGGATGGCGATGCGAGCGAAAACAGCCGATGTGGCAACTGAGGCCCCGGATACCGCGGCGAACCCGGCAGTCGCAAAGACTGTCGAAACCGCCAGCCCGCCCGGAACCCATGCGAGCCATCTCTTGGCAGCCTCGAATAGCGCCTTGGTCAGGCCCGCATAGTAGGCGAGGTAGCCAATCAGGATGAAGGTCGGGATAAGGCTCAGCGCCTGGCTTGAGATCTTTGAATGAGGCACCTGCCCCGCTGTTTTGACGGCCACGGTCACTGCCTTGCCGAAACGCGCCGGATCGTACCCAAATTTGGCCCAAAAAATCCATATCAGACCAACCATGCCGGCGGTCGCGGCGGCAAAGGCCACGCGCATCCCCAACACCACAAGAACAAGCATTCCGCCCGAGACGATCAAACCAATATCAATGGGTTCCATCAGATTTAACCTCAGTTGTCGTGGCCCGAGACATGCTCGGCTTCCATTGCAGCCTGCGTGGCGGCATCGGCTATTAAGGGGACGGCAATAGGCGGCTGGTCGGGATGACAGATCGCGCGACCGTAGGCCCAGAGCTGCAGAACAAGCCTTAGGCAAAGCACGCTAAAGGCGACGGGGGCCAACAGCTTTGCAGGCCACAGCGGGATACCTATGTCGATGGAGCTGTCGCGGCTCCAGAGTGGAGCACCAAAGTCAAAACTGCGCGCGAAATGTGCCCAGCTCCCCCAGATCAACAAGACGATCAGCGCCAGAATGAGAGCGGTTGTGACGAACTCAACGATATAGAGCGTCCGGCCTTTCAGCGCGCCAACAACCATGTCCATTCGGATATGACCGCCATCACGCTGCGAATAAGAAATCCCCATAAAGGCGATCAGCGGCATGGCTTGCTCGATCCAGTCCACATAACCAGGAAGTGGTGCATTGGCGATATTCCGGCCACCGACGGAGACCACGGCCATGACCATCAGCGAGAAAACCGCAAGACCACTGATCAGAGCCAGAATGCTTTCCAGTTTGTAGAGGCGTTGATCGAGAATGCTGAGACGGCTGTCGTCGGACAGCACCAGGGATGACCCGGCCATCGTTTTACTCCGCTGTCAGGGAAGAAAGAACCCGACGCCAGCTAAGCTGACGCCGGGCAGTGAGTGGATTAGCTGCCGCTTGCGATCTTGCCAGTCACAAGGTCATAGAGCTCTTGTGCTGGCAGGCCACGCTCGGTGTTTTCTGCAATCCAGGCCTCGGCTGCGGGTGCGGCAGCGGCTTCTTTGAACGCTGCGATTTCTTCATCGCTGAAAGTGACCCGTTCGATGCCGCGTTTATCCAGCTCAGGGCCCCACGCTTCCATCGTTTTGGTCTGGTAATGGCTCACGTAGTGATCCAGTGCCTCTTCCACCGATCCCAGCAGAGCCTCGCGGTGTTCGTCAGATAGATCTTCCAGCGCCAGCGTATTCACCACGACTGGGCAATTGACGGTGCCGGGGTTGAGGTTTGTCGTCCACCACGTGCCATTCTCAATGGTGCCGAAGGACATATGGGCGTGTGGCGCAAAGCTGACCGCTTTGACGATGCCGCTGTCCATTGCCTGACGCACTTCTGACGCAGACATCGAGGTCGGAACTGCCCCAACCGTCTCCATCGCCTTGCCGATGCCACCTGTCGCCCGTACGCTCAGACCTTCAAAATCGGTTAGGGATTTTGGCGCTTCGCCTACTCCAACAAGGTTGTACTGCGGCAGCGGTGAAGGCATCAGCAGAGTCGCGTCCCAGCGGGCCAGATCCTCGACAACGGCCGGATGTTGATAAACGGCCATCGACAGGTCGACTTCCTGTTCAAGGGATGTCACGCCCAGAAACGGCAGTTCCAAGACAGTGATCGAGGGGTTCTTGTCGCGGTGATAGCCAGCGCAGAACTGGGCCATTTCAAACGCGCCAATCGAAATCCCATCGAGGTTTTCCTTGTTCTTCGACAGGCCGCCATAGCTGATATTCAGGGTAAATTCACCGTTGGTCTTTTCGTTTACCAGTTCGGCCAGTTTTTCGACGTGCTCGGTAAAGGCGCGACGCTTGCCCCACAGGGAAACGTTCCACTCAACGGCCAGTGCTTCGGATGCAAAGGTTAGCGACAGGGCAGCAATGGCCGCCCGGTTCAGATGTTTGCGCATAGTGGCACCTCCAAGTCACGCAATTTGTTTGTGCAGAGTATTCAGTATGCGTAGAGGGCTGACTATGAAGGAAAACGCGGGCGATCCTTCGGGTCCTCTGCGGATTTCCGCAGGACGTTTCTGGCTTACAACAAGGCCTCTTTATCCAGACCAAGTTTGACGATCTTTTCATTGAGTGTACGGCGACCAATTCCAAGTGCCTCGGCTGCGGCATCCATTCGGCCTTTATGCGCCTTTATAGCTTTGCCAATAAGCTCGCGTTCAAAAGCAGCAACCGCTTCGCGTAGCGTATCTGGCACATCGTCGATGTGATGATCACTTTGGATCGCCTTAGTAAGAGAACCGCCGCCGCGCCGGGCGGCCAATATGCGTCGCTCGCAGACATGGCGCAATTCACGCACATTGCCGGGCCAGTCATGTGCAAGCAGAGCGGCCAAATCGTCCTGATCGAGTTCTGGCGCGTCAATCTCATAAACCTGCGCGTATTCGTTCAAGAAATGCGTTGCCAACAGAACCAGATCATCCCGTCTTTGTCGCAGCGGAGGTAAGGACAGGACGACTGTATTCAATCGAAACAATAGGTCCTGACGCAGGCGGCCTTCCTCGGCCGCCTGCACAACGTCTTCGTTGGTTGCTGACACGACCCTGAAGCTTACCGGCACCGGCAACACTGCCCCAACCGGCAGCACCTGCTGATCTTCGATGACCCTTAGTAGCTTGGCCTGCGCCGCTGGTGGGCACGAACAGATTTCGTCCAGAAACAAGGTCCCACCCGATGCCGCCACGAGCCTTCCGTCGGATTCACCCGCGACGCCGAACATTTCCGCTTCAAACGTATCGGCCGACAACGCTGCGCAATTCAGCGCCAGAAACGGTGCCTCCGGCGAGCGGCCCAAATCATGTAGAGCATGGGCAACCAGTTCCTTCCCGGTGCCCGTGTCTCCCTGCAATAAAACCGCAACCCATGTATCGGCAAGATCAAGTACTTCTTGTCGCAAGTCTGTAATGGCGTCTGTTTGACCCAGCAGGATGCGGTCAAGCCCGGACAGCTTGAAAAGCCGGTCTTTAAGGCGGGCATTGCTTTTTCGCATTCGGTTTTGTTCAGCCGCGTGCCTCAGCACCGTCAGCAATCGCCGTGGTTCATATGGCTTTTCGATGAACCCATACGCCCCGTCCTGTATGGCCTGAACCGCCATCGGGATGTCACCATGTGCCGAAATCAATACCACCGGAGGCGCCACATGCCTGTCCAGGCTGGCCAGCAATTCAAGTCCCGACATGCCGGGCATACGCACATCGGACAGAATAACATCGGGCGAGGCGTTAGTCAGATGTTCCGTCACCTGGGTCGCGCGTGGCAAGGCGCTGACAATCCAGTCGGCAGCTTCGAGCAACTCGACAAGAGACTGTCGCATCGACTTGTCATCATCAACGACCAGAACTTTGAAGGGTTGCTGTTGGGTCATTCGTTCGTTTCTTCAGTAATTGAGGCCATTGGGAAGGTGACACGGAATATTGTTCCGCCGCCATCACGATCTCGGGCCGTCATTGTGCCATCGTGATCTTTGACAATGCTGGTGGAAATGGCCAGTCCCAAGCCCATACCTCGTCCGCTCTCCCTTGTGGTTACAAACGGCTCCTGCAATTCAGCCAGCGTTGCCTCGCCCAACCCGTGACCGTTGTCCTGAATTTCCAAAACTGCCTCATCATCAGAAGCCATGACAGCGATATGGATTTCAGGCGCATCCGCTCCGTCCGTTGCATCTATGGCATTGCGTAAAAGATTAGTGATGACCTGTTCGATCCGCAGGGCACTGCCCCGGATAAAGACCGGACCGGTCGGCGCATCAACTGAGGTTTTCACCTTACCCTGCTCGATGTTTGGCGCAACCAGAGCCAAAGCGGCGTTAACCGAAGTGCATAAGTCTACGTCGTCGAACGCCTCACTCTCTGACCGTGCAAAAAACCGCAATTGGCGCGTGATCCCTTCCATCCTGTCAACCAAGCTTCCGATTTTTTGCGGCAGCTTGGACTCACCGGAAGATGAGATCTCTTCTGCCACCAGGTGATTGCGCATCGCAGCGATGGGCTGGCCCAGCTCATGCGTGACCGAAGCGGATAGTTGCCCCAAAGCCGCCAGCCGGCTTGCGCGCTCTAACTCGCCTTGGGTGCGCTTGAGGCTCCGCTCGGCTGTCTTGCGGTCGTCAATTTCGATGGCAAGCCTTTCATTCGCCTCGCGCAGCTTTGCTTCTTCCTGTTCGGACCGCGCCAAGGCTGCGCTTACGCGTCTTGCGCGTTGTATCTGGAAGAAGACAAATGCGAGCCCCGCCAAAAGGACAAAAACTGCAGTTACAAGCCAACTGCGCGCTACGGCCTGATCGTCACTTGCAAAATAGTGAAGCGACCAGCCATGTGGCAAATCCGTAGCTGCAAGATGCAAGCGCTTCGTCCCCGCAATTCTGGCCTGATCCCCCGGTAACTCAACCCAATCCAACGCATCTAAGTCTTGCCCCGGAAACTGCCTGGCATCCCGAATCCGTTCTCGCTGTGGTTCTGACAACGGCGTCAACGCGCGATATTGCCAGTCCAAATTCGACGAAAGCAAAACGACACCGTCTTCATTGGCCAAAAGAACCTGTTCACCCGAGTTTTTCCAACTATCCTGAAGATCAGAGAAATCGATCTTTATCGCTATGACGCCAGTTGAAGCTCCCTGGTCGTCAAGCACTGCGTTGGCGATGAAGTATCCTGGCAGACCAGTCGTTGCCCCGATGGCATAAAAGCGGCCCTGTTTACCAGAAACGGCATTTTGGAAATACGGGCGGAAAGCGTAGTTCTGGCCAACAAAGCTCCCAGTGTCGCGGTAGTTCGATGCGGAAATCGTGATCCCGTCTTCGTCCATCAGGTAGATCGCATCCAGCCCCGCCTGCTCTGCAAAATCCTCGAGGCGCCGGTTTAAAGTTCCGGTGCTGTCTCCTTCGGCTGTACCAATTACAAAGGAATCCTGTGACAGCACATATGTGAGGTGGGAAAATCGTTCGAGTTCGCTGTTCACCGAGCTTTGGTAGAGAGAGAGCCGGCCCTGAGCTTTCGAAAGTTCCGCCGAAACGAAGTATTGGTAAGAAACCAAATAAAGGCCAATGCTGGCGACAATGGCTACCAAAATACCTACAATATACGAAGTTGACCGCATTTAATGCCCATAAACCGCGATAACATAGGATCACAGTAGGATTTAGCCGTCCATCCCATGACTTCTAATCCGACATTTTGATGTTCAGGCCAAACAAAAATGACCGAATAATTTGAGAACGCTAAGCAATGAACGAACCTGCAAAAACAACTTTTTGCTTTTCGCAAGTAGACGTCGACCCAAAACCGGTCGGGCAGTCTTTCACTTGATCGCGGGAATTGAGACCAGACGGCCTGTGGGGAAGACCTTGGTCTTGCAACCCAAGGTAAGGTAGCACAAAACCTTTGATCCGTTCGCTTTCTACCAGATCATGCAACAGACTATAGCCTTGGTTTGTCGCTCGGCGGAAAACAGAAATCACAGCGGCGTTCGTGCGCCCGCCCCATTGCTGCGAAACCTGTCATTCGAGCCGTAGGTCGTTGATAACTCCGATGCAGACAAAGCCGTCATAAACCTTATCGACAACAATGCCCGCTCTCCATTCATCGAGACTTGAAGGGGTTTAAATGTGAAGGTTCGTTCGCGAGACTTCATTCCGGCCAACCGGCTTTGGCAAGATTGGCGATAATAGACTCCGCAACGTTTGGATCAATGTCCGGATTCATCGCGCGGATGAAATCCGGCGTGACGTGGGGAAATTTGTCTGAAAGTTTGGCAGTATAGGTGCGCGCTTCGACCAGTTGTCCCAGTGCTGCGTAGGAGGCGGCCAGAAAATAGACCTCCACCTCGAAATCCAACGCGTTTTTCAAAGCGGCAATCGCCTCTTCGTACCGCTCCTGCCGGTAACGCAAAATTCCCAGGACGGTGTAATAGTTTGGCAAGGGATGCGGGCTTCGGTCGAAACCTGCTTCAATCCATTTGTTTGCCAGATCAAATTCGCCGCAATTCGTGATAACATCACCCATCCAAATAAGGCTTTCGGGATCAAACGGGTACTTGTCGACCACCGTTTTCGCTGTGCGTAGGGCCGCGTCGCAGTCCCGCCTGTGATGGATATCTGCATATGCTTTCAACCAGAGACCGGACCGTAAACCTTGGGGCGGCAGAGCCTCATCCGCAAGACCCTCATCAGCCAAGGCTGCCGCTTCTTTGAACTCGGCGGGGATATCGTCTGCCCAGCCGAACAGACCCGCAATCATATGGATCCAACCGATTTTGACCTTGAGTAGGCCGGAGTCCGGATACTTCACCAGACCTTCTTGAAAAATCTCAAGCGCTCTTGCATGCGATTGAGGCGTGTACTTGAAGAACAAATCGTGGCCACGCAGATAGTAATCGTACTCCTCTAGATGGGCGGAGGATTTGTCCCATGCCGCTAGATATTCCGCTGCTCTTATCGTGCCATGATGGCCGCTAAGTGATTCTGCAAGCTTACTGGTGATCTGATCCTGGAGCGCCAGCACGTCGGTGCCGCTTTGGTCGAACTTATCGTCCCAGACGTGATTGCCGGTCCTCCCGTCGATGAGTTGGGCATTAATGCGGATTTTGTCCCCGGCGCGGCGAATGCTACCTTCCAGCACATAGCGTACGTTCATTTCCTGAGCAATTTCTCGGACATCGACTGCCTTGTCTTTGTAGAGGAACGCAGAATCGCGGGCGATCACCCGCAGTTCTTTCCAGCGGGCCAACTCGGTGGTGATGTCCTCGGTCATGCCATCCGCGAAATAGCCGAGGCTGCCATCGAGTGACAGATCGTCAAAAGGAAGCACGATGACCGAAGGCAGGGATTGCGCATCACCGGGCACGGTGGCGATTTGCTCCTCTGCCGGCGGAAGGTTTTGCCAATAGGCGAGCCCGAGGACAAGCGACAGAACCACAGCAAGCACCACCGTCATTGCGACGAACCTGGTATGCAGTTTCGTAGGAGCTGAGGCGGATGAAACCGGGGTAACCAGCGCGTCAGCCTTCTTGTTGAAGGTGACGCTGAACGCATTGATCGGACGGGTGATGTTTTTGACCTTTACCTCGCCGAGATCGGCAAAATCGACGTCCAACTTGCCCCGCAATTCATTGCGCACGTTGCGGCCCACGCAAATGCCACCGGGGTCAGCAAGGCTTTCCAGTCGGGCCGCGACATTGACCCCTTCGCCGTAGATGTCATCGCCTTCGACAATGACGTCGCCGATATTGATGCCGATGCGGAACAAGATCCTTCTGTCTTCGGCCACGGCGGCATTGCGCGCATTCATCCCACATTGCACCTCGATGGCGCATTTGGCGGCCTCAACCACGCTGGGGAATTCCATCAGGATCCCATCCCCCATGAGCTTAATAATGCGTCCGCCCTATTGCGCGGTTTTTGGGTCGATCAACTCCGCCCGGTGAGCCTTTAGAGCCTCAAGCGTGCCAACTTCGTTCCCTCCCATCAGTCGGGAGTAACTGACTACATCAGCGGCAAGAATGGTGGTGAGCTTGCGGTCCACATCAAACTCCATAGCTCAGGGACAGAATTTACCATTGATCCCGTATTTTTGTACATCATCGGAAAGCGGAATTGTGCAAAAGCGGCCGATTTCGTTGCGGTAGCCAAACACAGTTATTCGATCTTGGGCGTTGAGCCGTGTCCACCAGTCGAAGTCCAATATGAACTCACTGCCCTTGGGGAAGACCTGTTACCATCGTTGATGGCGTTAGCTGAATGGGCTGGGGATAACCATGAGCAGATTCAGCAATCAAGGGATGCCTTCGATGCAGAAGCATGAGTTAGGTCGCATTACCGGCCATTCAAACTTGGTGCAGCACCCGGTACTGAGGGCTCGTTGTAGACGTTAGATTGTTCGCAGCATGTTCACTTGGTGGACGGTGTTGCGCCAACAGGGACGGCCCAGATCGGTCATTGATCACGTTGTCCAATGCCACAATGCGGCTTCACCAAAGCCGGCTTTGGTCGATGGCGCGGCATCCAATCAGCTTTGATGCCTGCACCGCGGACGATTTTCAACCTGCGGGCCAACGCGATCAGCTTAAGATAAGCCGCTCATTAAACTCAGGTGAGGAACAAGATGAAACGTTCAGCAGATCCAATGCCGGAGGTTGTCCGCGCAGCTATGGAAGCTCACGATCTACGGGACCGCTACAACGAACGTCCATGGTCCCAGCGCAATGACTATCTCGGCTGGATCGACCGAGCCAAGCGCGACGACGCCAAACTTAGACGCCTCAATCAGATGCTGGATGAACTGAAATCCGGTGACGTCTATGTGAAGATGGCATGGCGCCCGCGGTCGTTAAACGGATATCCGCTATCTGAGCTCCATCACCGCTAGCCGGGCCAGCAACCAGCGTCAGCATCACTTCTGAAGATACCGGGTGTCTGCAAGGATCACTCAAAGTTGCGGCCTGTTCCGGTCATTAAGCATTTATCCACGGCATTGCAGGTGCGTCGGCATTCCGACTATTCGCTGCGATCGTAAGACCAAGACCAGTACTCATTCACACGTCGCGCTGTAAATCCACCATTCAAGGCCTGAATTTGGGGCTCCAGTTTGTTTGAACTGTTTTGTAGCTCGTGGGTGTGAAAGTTAGGACTGAACCCGCTCTTCGAGCGGAAGAAGCGCTTCATAATGGATAGCGCCGTCATTTTGTTTGCTGTGACGGGAATTTTGCACGCAGTCGCTATTTGGACACCTAACAAGACTTCTGTTATCATTCCTAAGTCTGTTACGGCAATCGTTCTCTATTTTTTGCTGTGTCGGGTAATTTATCAATGGCTATTAAGCTGGATATACAATCATCTGAACTGGACGATAAAGCGCTGTCGACAATTGTAGCGCTGCTTGATCGTGACTTGAACAATTCGGCCGGGGTCAGATCTGCTCGTGCGAAGCACAAGTCCGCACCAGGAGAGCGCGCATTTGAGTTATTGCTTGACCCGCAGCTCTGGATCGAAGTTTCGCAGTCTGCTGCGGTGTCGTCGTTAATCCAAGTCTTGAAAGCTTACATTGTTCGAGAAAAATCAATTTCATTCGCATTGAGTACAGATGACGGCACAGAGATCGTATTTGACGCCAAAAATTTCAGCGAGGAAGAGGTTTTTGACGTTCTATCCAGACTTGCCCCGGATACCACGCAGACTTCATCTCAAGGTGTTGCAAAAACTGATCAATCAGACGTGACGATCGAACTTTTCGAGCCCCCTCAGAAGCAAACTGAATCCAATCAAACAACGCGGAAGACTGCGATTGTCGTAGGAATGGACAATTTCGAAGACCCTGAGCTGGACGATCTGAGCTACGCACGTAACGACGCTACGGCGCTTCACAATCTGCTACAGGGTGAGACTGGCGAACAATTTGATCACGTCGAACTGATAACCCAAGGCAACCATTCCGATGCACTGACGACGATTGAACGGATAACCACTGAAACACAGCGTAGCGATCTTTTACTGATTTATTACGCGGGTCACGGTTTAGTAAGAAATCAGAAATTACATTTGGCATTTGCTAATACGCGCTCAGATCTTGTCCATTCAACAGCTTTGAAATACAGCAACCTGCTTGATGTTGTTGAGCAAGCAACGGCTCGTTTCCGATTGGTAATACTCGATTGCTGCTACGCGGGTGCAGCTGGAGAGGATGCTTCTCGCTCAGCGCTGAGTGAACAACTTAAAATGGAGCTTGGAGCGAACAGCCGCACTTTGGTGATGACTTCGGCCACCAGCACGCAAGTAGCTCGGGAAGCAAAAAGCTATAGCCATGGTGTGTTCACCAAGCACCTCTTGGACGGATTGAAAGGTGCGGCTGACCGCAACGGTGATGGTACAGTCGATACTCGCGAGCTTTTTGATTACCTCGAAGAGATGATGCAGGTCGAACACCTTCAGCGCCCGCAGAAATTCAACTTTTCAGGCAGTGGCGCCGTCACCCTGCGAAAAACCGGGTTGCAACCGCATCGTGATCTCGCTCGGCGTCTTCGCAAGCAGGTCAACGACTTGCAACATGAAGGACTTCTGTCGGAGAGCCAGTCGGACCGGCTTACCGGGTTGTTGAAGTTGAATCTCGACCAAATGGACCTGGTGCAGCGTCGTCGTTTTCGGCTACTGGAAACTCATTTAAAAGGCGATTTCAAACCAGGGCTGTTTTTCGATGAATGGGAACGGTTGAGTGCGAACAAACCTTCTACGCCGCGAACGCAGGCGAAGCAGCCACCGCCTGAAACTTCAAATGCGGTGAAATTCGGCAAGAAATGGGCACATTTCAAGTCTGGTGCAAACGAAGTAATTTCCTCGGCAAAACAGCGCGCAAGTGAAACAAAGGACACCTTCCAAAACAAAACGTCCAATTCAGAAACTCAAACCTCCGAGACGCCGAAAAAAAGACCATGGAAGTCACTAAGAGCATGGGACAAGTTCATGCGCGTCTGTAGTTATATTGGTCTGTTGTTTGTCGTTCTATTTGTGTTGTTGTTCATCGTAGCGTCGGGCATGTGAAGATACCGCATATTCGTCTTAGTAACTGGCCGTCTGGCCTCCAGTCAGATGAGGCGACTCCGCGGCGCAGCGCATCAAACTTCACGAAACCCTCCATCCGACGACGGATCCGTGCACATTGCAATACAATCTGGGCTAGTCCTCCCAGCGAAACGCGTCCTTGTCCGCCTTCACCCGACCCAAAGACGGCAATGCGAAATGGTTCCCTAGCACTAGGCACCCTGTTTCCGAGGCGCTTTCCAACAGTTTCCGACGGGATGTGACGGCCATCTCAGCATCGGAGTCAAATTTGAAGTACCACTCCGGGTGCCAGCACTGGGCGGTTGTATGGATCGCATCGCCGGTAATCAGGGCACGCCTGTCTCCGCTGGTGATCTCGACTGAGACATGGCCAGGTGTATGACCCGGCGTGGGCATCAAGGTGACATGATCGCCCAGCATATGCCCGGTCTCTACCAGTTCCGCCTGCCCGGCTTCGATGACGGGCAGAACGCTTTCGATATAAAGGTCGCTGTTGTCCTTGCGCTGATACGCCTCGTCCGCCGCAGGCATCAGATAGCGCGCGTTCGGAAAGGTTGGAACCCAGCGCCCGTCCTCGAGCCGTGTGTTCCAGCCGACATGATCAGCGTGCAGATGGGTGCACAGGACGTAGTCGATATCCCCCACATCCAGCCCCGCCGCCGTGAGGCTTGCGACAAACCGCTGGCTTGAACGCTTGTGCCAGTCGGGCCGCCGCGGGAGTGTTTTGTCATTGCCGACGCAAGCGTCGACCAGGATGTTATGTGTGGGTGTTTTCAGCAGAAAACCCTGAATCGGCAGGATCAAACGCCCGGATTGCGCGCAAACGCCACCGGGTACATGCGCTTCGACAATGGCCCGAACATCTGGTCCCGCAGAGGGAAACAGCTCTTCCGTGGTCAGAAATGGAGCATGAATTTCCAGAATACGCCAGACTTCAACATCACCCACTTTACACAACATGGCCGGTACCCTTTCTTACTTTGCTGAAAGCCACGCGCCTTTGACTTGGTGCTCTGCATATCAGATTCTCAAAGGCTATCGCATCGGTAGCATTAAAAAGAACACAATACTGTTCCGAACAAACGGCGGATGTGTGCAACCTGATGGACGTAGTGCGTATCGCAGCATCAGAGAGCAACCCCGCCGGAAATGGCGCAAGAGCGGCCGATACCAGCCGTTGGCCACGTCATCTCGGTGCTGCGTTGCGGCCTGTCAGACCGGGCTTTCGCTGCGAATGTGGTCGATGCAGGCAAGACGACGAGCGGGGTTCAGTAGTTTCCCTTTGCAGCTTCCGTCAGGATCAGTTTGTCCAACGTCAGATCAGAAACCGCTCGCCGCAATCGTTCGATCTCTTTCTGAAGCCGCTTCATTTCTTTCAACTGATCCACGCCCATTCCGCCATATTTCTTTCGCCAGCGATAACAGATCTGTTCCACAACGCCGATCTGACTGATCGCATCGAGACGGGACATACCTTGCCCCATCAAAACCTCAGCCTGCAGCAACTTCGAGGTAATCTCTGCGGGCTTTGGTCGCTTGCTTGCCATCCTTGGTCCTCCGTTTCCTGAACATAATGGTGGACCAGTTCAGTTGGGGAGACTCTCTATGTTCGCTGGTCCTACGCTTGGCACATTTTTCTCCGGTAACCCGGGCGCGTTGGTAGGAGCTGGTTCAGGGTTCGCTGGTGGAAAGCTTGCACACAAACTGAGCACAATAGGAAATTCAAATAGACACTTGAGCTCCGTCGCGATGACTAAGGCCAAAATTGAAAGACTAAGCCTGCAGAAAAGATGGAACGCTCCCACTTTTTGGTTAAAGTGATACAACTTGAAATAGACGTTCAGAGACACTGTCTCACAGCTAGTACAAGCCCTCAGCCAACCTCCAAACCAGCGGGGATTTGGCGTTCCGTCAGCTTGAGACGGCCCATAGCAGACCTTGAACCAAGGCAGCTGATGCTGCTGTGTGGCGCGTCGAACCTGCCCTTTGCTGCGGCACTTTCCAACCCAACCCAAACTCGCGAATTTCGGAACTTTTGCCTGGCGTCGCATTGAGAACAGACACACATTTGGCGACATTTCTATATGGTGACATGACCCCTGCTGATTCCACACCTCAATCCACGGATCGCATCCTTGCAGGCGTTACGCTGATGCTTGGATTTTGCCTGACCGCTCCTTTGTTGGATGTAGCTGCGAAGCTCGCATCAGCCAGTGTTCCAGTTGGGCAGATAACGGCTGCTCGCTTTATAGTTCAGTGCGCGTTGATGGCACCGTTTTTCTGGATAATGGGACTGTCGTTACGAGTGGCGCGAGGTGAATTGATGGCACTCGTATTCCGTTCACTACTTTTGCTGTTCGCGACCTTTTGTTTCATCGCGGCAATCCGGGTGATGCCGCTTGCCGACGCTCTGGCAATCGTGTTTGTGGCCCCGTTCATAGTCTTGTTGGTCGGCAAGTTTTATCTTGGGGAAGATGTCGGTCCTCGTCGTGTCGGGTCTGCTCTTGTGGGGTTTGTTGGTGTATTGTTCGTCATCCAACCCAGTTTCGCGGCATTCGGTGCCGTTGCAATAGTCCCGCTTGGTACGGCAGTTGCCTTTGCTTTCTACATTCTTGTAACGCGGGGATTGTCGCGTCGAATGCATCCTGTGGCTCTGCAATTCCACACTGGCCTGGTTGCCAGTCTGTTTTGCATTCCAATCTTAATGGTTGCGCAAGGTTCTGGCTCCGAGTTGTTCGATCCCGTTTGGCCGACAGACATCGCGTTGTTGTGGCTTCTAGGCGCTGGTTTTTTTGCGACGGTGAGTCACTTGATGATGACCTACGCACTTTCCTTTGCGCCTTCCGCCACATTGGCTCCATTGCAGTACTTTGAGCTACCGGTAGCGACCCTGTTTGGCTACCTTGTTTTCAATGACTTCCCCAACACGCTCAGCCTAATTGGAATTGCCATCATCATCGGTGCAGGACTGTACATGATACATCGTGAAAGGGTCACAGCCAGACAGTTGGTCACAGCGCGCGCAGCACCACCAATCTAAGACTACACGCGTCGCCCCTCTTAACTGACCTTCGTGGATCCAGCGGCACCTACCAAGTCTCGGTCTCTGCTCAACGATTTTTCCGCATTTGAGATTCGTGGTCAGGTCGTCTTTTCATACAGCTATGTCGGAAGCTGCGGTTTCTCACGCGTTGCTTCCCAAGTAAATACTTTCGACAACGAACCTCATCATGCCTGGAATCTGACCCGCACGCCCGACCTTGCGCGGTTTTCAAACAGCAGCTTTGGCCGAAGGGATACGTAAGTGGCAAACCTACTTGATCCGTTTAAGTTGAAACATTTGGCTTTGCGCAACCGTATCGTTAGCACATCCCATGCACCGAGTTTTGCCGAAGACGGCCATCCACGGGACCGTTACAGGTTGTATCACGAGGAAAAGGCGAAAGGCGGGGTCGCTCTGACCATGGTCGGTGGGTCGACCAATATCGCCCCTGATAGCCCATCGGTGTTTGGCCAGCTTTATGCCGGTGATGACAGTATCATCCCATGGTTCCGGAAACTGACGGATGGTGTTCACGAACATGGCGCCGCTATCATGTGCCAGATTACTCATATGGGGCGACGCACAGCCTGGGATGATGGGCATTGGCTTTCGGTTATGGCTCCGTCTGGTATCCGCGAACGCGCTCACCGCTCCTTTCCCAAAACAATGGAACAAGAAGACGTCGATCGCGTGATCAGCGATTTCGCTGCTGCTGCGCAACGTTGTCAGCAAGGCGGGTTCGACGGGATCGAAATTTTATCCCACTCACACCTTCTGGGGCAGTTCCTGTCCCCACTGACCAACCAGCGCGAAGACAACTATGGCGGGACGTTGGAGAACCGTATGCGCCTGACCCTGCAAGTGCTAGACGCGGTGCGCGCAATAGTCGGCCCCGATTTCATCCTGTCGATGCGCATCACCGGCGATGAACTGACCGAAGGAGGGCTGAGCACCAAAGATTGCATAGCTGCCGCCCGGATGTTGGAACGTTCCGGCCATGTCGATCTTCTCAACATCCTTGCCGGGGCACCCTTTGATGATCTGGGCTTGGCTGAATGGGTGCGCCCAATGGGCCTGCCTGCGGCCCCGCATGTCAACGTGGCCGGCAGCATCCGTGATGCTGTTGATCTGCCGATCCTGCACGCCGGGGGGATTGCGGATATTGCCACGGCCCGCCACGCTGTCGCTGGCGGCTATGTTGATCTGGTGGGCATGACCCGCGCACAAATGGCCGATCCCTATTTGGTGGATAAACTCGCGCGTGGGGAGGAAGAGCGCATCCGACCCTGTGTTGGCCTGGGTTACTGCGTGGACCGGGTCAATCAAGGAAAACCTGCCGTGTGTGGGCACAATGCCGCCACGGGGCGAGAGCGGACCTTGCCTCATATCATCACCCTCAGCGACACTCGCAACAAAGTGGTTGTCATTGGCGGTGGGCCCGGCGGGCTGGAGGCCGCGCGGGTCTGCGCCCTACGCGGTCACGAAGTCGTGCTGTTTGAGGCGTCGGATCGGCTGGGCGGCCAGTTGGTTCTAGCCGCCAAGGGGATGACGCGCAGACAAGTCTGGGGCGTCGCTGACTGGTTGGTTTCCGAAGTGAGCGCGCTCGGGGTCGATATCCGCTTGAACACCTATGCCGAAGCCGTTGACGTGCTGTCCGAAGCTCCCGATGTTGTGGTGGTCGCGACAGGCGGCTGGCCCGAAACCGTAGCCATCCCCGGCGGTGACCTGGCGGTCTCCAGTTGGGAGGTGTTGTCCGGTGAAGCACGCGTCTCGGGCCAAGTGCTGTTGTTCGACGAGGTCGGCGACCACCCTGCGGCCATCACGGCCGACATGCTGGCAAGCACCGGGTGTAGCGTCAATCTCGTTACCCCGGATCGGACCCTTCTGCATGACCTCGGTCCAACAACCTCTGCCGTTGCATTGCGCGATCTGGTCTCCAACGGAGTTACCTTCACCTGTCTGCAAGAACTTACCTCTCTGACGCGTGAAGGTGACTTGGTTCGCGCCAGCTTGCGGCACGTGTTGACGGGGGAT
Organism: Ruegeria sp. BF7; assembly: GCF_056538605.1. NCBI lineage: Bacteria > Pseudomonadati > Pseudomonadota > Alphaproteobacteria > Rhodobacterales > Roseobacteraceae > Ruegeria > Ruegeria sp. BF7. The sequence goes on from NZ_JBQFTM010000016.1 coordinate 23,735, forward strand.
GTCACTGAATGTCTCGTTGATTACGTGGTTGTTGAGCATGGCCTGTCCCCGATGGCCGAGCTTTATTTCGACCTCAAGCCAAGTTCGCGCAACCTTGGACAGGTCGAACACAAGGCGCTCATTGGGGGGACGTTTCCATACGTTGACACCAATCCGAGCGGTCAATTCTATCTGGCCCGCATTGGTGATGCGGTTACAAGCCGGAATGTGCACGCTGCAATTCTCGATGCCTTGCGGGTATGTGCTCCGGTCTGAAAGAAGCCATGCTCCTCCGCCGATAAAACATGGGAGTTGACTAGCAGTTCTGGTGCAGCAAATGACAGGATAGCACCGACCCTCATGGGTTTCGAGCGGCCCAACCAGTCATTGAGCTTCGCCAACCGATGCTGCGACGCGGCCCGTCGAACCTGCCGTTCGATGCGCGAACGAATTGGGCGGTCAGCTGAACTCAAGCAGAGCGGACTTTGCCGGATTTCGATTTCCAGCCTTTGCTGCCGCAGCAACTTTTCGCACATGCCGCACGCCTATCGTTGCGATGCAGCGTATGTCACCGAACCTGCCGTTCGAGGGCGTCGATTTGGCTCCGACAGAAACCGTACTTCCGCCGTAGCTTGACCCGACAACGTGGGCGCGGGACGGAGCGAGGCTTCACCGTGCAGGCCGCCACGACCGCTTTGTGGCAGTCCGGTGCCTATCCAGGCACCGAGTTGCGAACTTAGAATGGGCTTCACTTTGGTCGCCGACAGTGCTGAACAGTGCGGTTTTCTCATGTGCCAATCTTGATTTGGCACGCCAAACCGCCCAAGCGTTTCGATGTTTTCAGTTCCAGCTTGCCGCCATAGACGTTCAATAGATCAACGGAAATAGACAACCCCAATCCTGTTCCTTCTACAGAGGTATCCAGCCGACGGCCGGAACGCATAACCTCTCGTCGGGCGTCTTCTGGGATTCCTGGCCCGTCATCTTCAACGCATAGTTCGATACCGCTGTCGGTACGTCGTGCAGTGATTTGAAATCTTGTGCTGCTCCACTTGAGGGCGTTGTCGAGAAGATTTCCGATCACTTCTTCGATGTCCTGGGGATCCATTCGAACGCGCAATCCAGACTCGCAATCCGAAGTCAGCGTTTTTCCTTCACGTTCTGCCATGGAGGAAAACAATCTGCACAACCGTTCGACCGAATTCGAAAGGTCTGTTCGGGAATGCGTCAACTCTCCGGTGATTGATGCGCGCATGCGTGCGAGGGAACGGCCAAGCTGGGCGTCAATTCGGCTGAGGGCTTCTTCTGCTGGCTCTGTTTGTGCTCCGGTTCGGGACAGGTCTGTCAATTCGTTGCGTAGAATGGCCGTCGGTGTTTTCAGGGCATGCGCCAGATCCGCTGCCTGCCTTCGGGAGCTGGAGACAATCTCGCGATTTCTGTGCAGCAACTGATTAAGGTCTTCAACGAGTGGGGAAACCTCATCCGGATAATCTTCGGGCGTCAGATCGTCGCCCTGATCCCAGCGATGGGCCACATCGGCGCGCAACTTTCTGAGAGGGCCGACAATGGCCGACATAAGCAGAAGCGAACTGGCCACCCCAATCAAACCGACTAATCCAAAAACCGGAAGCAAGTTGCTTTGCGCCTCCCTGCGTTCACTGATCAATTCCAGCCTGCTTTCGGCGACGGTTACGCCCCATTCTGTTCCATCTTCGAACGTGATTTTCTGAAAGACACCGCGAACGGCCTCACTATCCGGGCCTGTTGTGTTCCAAATGGCTGCCTCATCACTGGCGCGTGCAGGTTCTGCAATCGTTTCATCAAAAAGCGAGGCAGAGGTATAGACGACCCCGTTGCTGTCCGATACTTGCCAATACCGTCCTGAATAGGGCGTGCTATAGGCCGGGTCGAACAACAACTCGCGCAGGGTTTCGGGGTCATCCGTAGTGGCGCTGAGGCCAACGACAAGCTGGGTGTGACGGTCCCGCAACGCTCCGTCGAACTGATCCAGGACGCGCGTGTTAATGTACGAAAATACCACCAGCGTACCTACGCCCACGGACAACGCAGCCGAGGCGATGCCACCGAGTAAGGCCCGCTGGCGCAGCGATAGCATCAGGTAGGATCAATCATGTAGCCGCGTCCTCTGACCGTCGTGATCAAATCGGAACCCAGTTTCTTGCGCAGACGCGTGACGAATACGGCAATCGTGTTGGAATCCCTGTCACCGTCGTATTCGTAGATGTGTTCGGACAACTCTGTGCGTGACACCATGCGACCGATGTTGTGCGCCAGATAGGTAAGAACCGCGATTTCTTGCGCCGTCAGGTCAACCGGAATGCCCCCGACACTGACCCGACCGTTCCGCGTATCCAGCGAGACATCGCCCATTTCTATCACCGGATTCATTTGCCCACTTTGTCGCCGCAGGATCGCACGTACCCGCGCGGCCAGTTCGGGCATGTGAAATGGCTTGGCCATGTAGTCATCCGCACCCGCATCCAGGCCGTCGACACGTTCGCTCCAACCATCTCTGGCGGTCAAGATCAACACGGGTGTTTTGACGCCCGCATTACGCCATTCGCGCAACACAGAAATCCCGTCACGCTCGGGAAGACCAATATCGAGTATGATCATGTCGTAAGGCTCAGTCGCCCCGAGATGCAGAGCATCGGTACCGTTGTTCGCCACATCCACAACGCGACCCTCGGCACCCAGCAATTTCTTGATTTGTTCGCAGAGCTGGGGTTCGTCTTCAGCAAGAAGTATTCGCATATCCAGAGACTACAATCAAACCGGCATCAGCTTCACTCTATTTTTTGCCGCCACCGTTTCCACCACTGTTACCGCCGCCGTTACCGCCGCCGTTTCCGCCACCATTGCCGCCGCCGTTTCCGCCGCCGTTTCCGCCACCATTGCCGCCGCCGTTTCCACCACCGTTACCGCCGCCATTTCCACCACCGTTACCGCCGCCATTTCCACCACCGTTGCCGTTACCACCGCCATTGCCGTTTCCGTTGCCGCCTGCATTGCTTCCGCTTGCGCTGTTCCCACGGGTAGCAGAGGCGTTCTGACCGTTATTGCTGTTGGAATTGGCTGTAGTGGAGCGTGCGGCCTCGGAAATCTCGCGCCCGACACTTGAACGGTTCGGAACCACTGTTCCGGTTTCGGCATTCACGATCACGCTTATGATCTTACCACCCTGCTTTTTAACCAGAATACGGTAGTAGACCGTGTCCGTTTTGAATGCACGGGCGTCGACAGGGGTTCCACCGAATGCCTTTTCCACGCCTTTGATGACGCGCTTCAACCGGATCGCGCTGCCCGACAGCGTCGCCTTGCGCAGTTCAGACTGTTTGAGTTCACGTGCGCCTGCGGCCGCTTGCCCTCCGGACAAGGCAGTCAGCAAAGCTGCAACCAGCAAAAGCGCTTTGGTCTGCATAGTACCCTCACACACCTTTGATCAAAACTATATGGCCGGACATGAACCGATGATGAACAGGCAGTTAGCCCTGCGTTCAAGCGACCTAGGACTAAATGGTGACGACCTTCAATGATTCGAGCCCGAATCCAACTGCCGACCATAGCGACCAAAATCAATGTGCTGATGGGTGTTGCTGTGTGGCTTGGGGAGATTGATATGAAAACCACCAACTGCGGACTGCTAAAAGCCTCAACAATCGCGATTGCCTTGCTGGGATCAACAGCCTTCGTAGCCACCGTCGCCGCGCCGGACGTTGCCTTTGCAAAGGAAGGCAATGGCAATGGCGGCGGAAAAGGTAACGGTGGCGGAAACGGCAAGGGTGGCGACAACGGAAATGGTGATAGCAACGGCAACGGCGGCGGAAAGGGTAACGGCGGCGGCAAAGGGAATTCTGCCAAAGGAGATCGTGGCGACCATAGCGCTGTTGGCAACAAAGGCGGAAAGAACGGTTCTGACAAGAGCCGTGGTGACCGAAATGCCGGCAAATCGAAGTCCAAGTCCTCACGCTCTGCTTCGGGTAAGGGTGGCCGTTTTTCCTTGAAGGACATCTTCGGCGGTAAAGGTAAATCGAGAACCGTTGCCACCTCCAAGAAAGGCGCGACCACGAATGGTGTCAGGCAAAAGCAGAGGACCTACCACAAGCCGTCGAAAACCGTGATTTTGGAGGAGTCCATTCGTCCCGCCGTCCGGACCAAAGGCAACACTATGGCTGCGCTGCTAGGTGCTCACCCGTCTGAACTGGGCGCCTTGAACGCGGCCAACGCCAGCGAGACTGCACTGGCAAACGCAGCCCCCAATTCGCGCGTCGGTCGAATTGCAAATTATCGCGATACCGTGTTGGCAGGCGAGCCGCTGCGCGAGGAACTTGCGGAACAGTTGGAAGAACTCACCGGACTGGAGCCACCGGAACGGACCGTTTCTGAGATCGAGGAAGACCTGGAGGTTGCCCTGAACGAAGTCCATGAAAACCAGAAGCGCGTTGAGGATCTCGAGCAGGCGCTGGAAGACGCCGGCGGCACAGATCCAGAGATCGAAGCGCAACTTGAAGAGGCCCAAGCCGCTTTGGACGACTCGATCGAAGAAGCTCAGGATCTGAACGACGAGAGACAGGCCACCATCGACTATAGTGAAACTGTCGAAGAGGTGGAGGAACTGACGGAACTTGTTGAAGAGCAAGACTTGGCCGAGCGTGAAGCCTTGGAAGCAGCGGCCAACAAACCTGTCACCGACGCTGTTGAAGAACAGGTCAAATCGCTTCTGGGACTGTAGCCGAAAGGGTTTAGACCGCTCTTGGTCTTTCACACCTACGGACGCCCGGTCGGGCCAGAGGCATCATGGGTGTTTAAGTGTCGGCATTGGTATCCGCTGATCGCGATGTTGGACAAAACGAAATCCCGCCCCAGGTTTGGGACGGGATTCAGGTTACAATTCCGATGTTTAGGACGAATATCGAGAATTGTTCCGGGGGGTCAACTGATAAGCCTACTGACGTTTTGGTGAGCCTCGGATAGCCGCTTGTTTTTTATGATTTGTGTTAGTGCATTTTCGATAGGAGGGAAGCGACCAGTGCTCGAATTCATCTTGGTTCTCTGACGCTCTTCGGTACTTTTGCCAGAGGTCTGCTTCGCAGCGTTCGTGCTGCGGTCTTCAGTCACAAAGGTAGGCTTGATCATGCTAATCCCCTTGTTGTCAACCAAACAACTTGCGTTCCGTTCAATATAACCAGGCCACTATGCCCCAGCGTGGTTGAACACATTGAGAATACACTGTTCACGTTCGGTTAATGTTGTTCACGAAATAAAAACAAAGGGTTTTGGCCGAACACCTCTTGTTTTGCACCCATCAACTTTGGCGGATTGGCAGGTCGATTATTGAGAGCACCGTGCCGAGGATCCACTGCGCCGCAAGAGAATTGGTCAGCGGCAGGCAGGTCTCTGCACAGGGATTGGTCAATTCCCGACGAGAAGCACAACTAAGACACAAAGCTAAGCGAGGCATCAGAGATGAAATCAACCTTGGGAATTGTGGCAACGTTATTCGCTCTTCAAGCCGCATCGGTTGCGAGTGCCAGTTTCGTCTCGCAGCCTCTTGGGCCCAAACAGAGTGCCGCAGCGCATACAACACTGCAGCCTGTTCTCGCAAAATCCAAAACCGGACAGTGGCCGCCCGGCTTGGCTAAGAAAGCAGTCCCATGCGTGCCGCCCGGCCAAGTCAAACGATACCGGGTTGGGGACTACATCTATGATGGGTATGCGCGTATCAACAACCCCGTCCGATATGGTCTGAGGCGAAACGGATACTATGTGCGCGCCGGAGACTACGTTTACGAAGTAAACCGGGAGACGCACGAAGTGCTGAACCTGATAGGGGCAATAGCCGACATTCTGAACTAAGTGTCGTCTCTCAAGATTGACCGGCTCGGGTTGCCGCCATTCGGCCGTCCCGCAAAGATCGGAAGAATGGGCCAATCCGAACCACCGCTGCAGCGCGAACCTAGGTCCGGTCCGGAATGGCGAACGGCTCGCGCGGCCCGCCGTTATTGTTGGCGATGCCGCTCAAGAATTTTCCTGCGGAGATATGAACAGTTCACTCCAATTGCTGCAGAAGGGAGCGCTCTTGGTCGCCCTCGCTAACAACCGCATTTTTATGGATCAGGATGGGCAACTGAACCTTGATGCCGGCTGCTATGTTTTAGCGTTTGAACACGCTACCTGCATCCGGGCTCAGTTGCCGGGCAATCCAGATCCCGGGTTCTTCAGAGCCGCGATTGCCACTACCGGATTCTCTCCTGCGCAGGCAGCCATGATCGGCGACGATGCTGAAAGCTATATTGATGGTGCCTTGGCTATGGGACTGGCAGAAGCATATCAGGTGCGCAAAGGAAAACTCCGTAATGGCGACGAGACCCGGTTTATACCGAAACCGACGGCCACGGTGGCCGATATTTGCAAAACGGTGGAACGCTTGGTCGGACCTGGTGGCATGAAAGCGGAAGCTTCAACCTGACAGTCCAGGAAGGGTTTGACCGAGCTGGCAGATTGCAGGTAAATCCTCTTATGCCTCATCACCCAATCTTATGGACCTTTCGCCGCTGCCCTTATGCAATGAGGGCCCGCCTCGCGTTGGCAAGTTCGGGTGTCAAAGTTGAGCTGCGTGAAATTCTTCTAAGGGACAAGCCGCAAGCCTTCTTGCAGACCTCTGCAACCGGTACCGTTCCTGCACTTCGCCTTCCGGATAAGGTTTTTGACGAAAGCCTGGATATCATGATCTGGGCTCTTGAACAAAATGACCCGCAGCGGCTTTTGGACATGCCACAGGAAGGGTGGGATCTGATCAAGGAAAATGATGGCCCGTTCAAGGCTGCATTGGATCACACTAAGTACGCCACACGCTATCCGGAAATCGACCATGCAGCAGAGCGCAAGAAAGCTGCAAGCTACTTGGTCAACCTCGACAAACAGTTGACCGGGCGGACTTGGCTGTTCGGAAATCGCCCAACCCTCGCGGATCTGGCACTCCTGCCCTTTGTCCGCCAGTTCGCCCATATAGACAGGCAGTGGTTTGACGCACAGGAATGGCCGAGTTTGATTGCATGGCTGGATCGCTTCTTAATAAGCGAAGCTTTCTTGCACGTAATGAACAAGTACTCGCCATGGGTAGAAGGCGACGCACCACTTTGGTTTAGCGGCCCTGTTCAACATGGCGGGACGGTCTCTTGCCGACAATTACTATCTTCCAGAAGTTTCTAATCCACTTTTCCAAGAGTTGCCTGGAATTACTCGCTCACTGAAACGTATCCTCGACGACGTTTCTGCTTTTCGAGTTTACGGAGCGCTTCAGCGGCCTGACCTTCGTCGTTGTAGGTCACCATCATGGCTTGCCCATTCGTTCCAATACGACCCCAGCTGCGAAGAACGGAAACTTCTCCGAATAGCGTCGGCTGCAACTCTATTCCATAGAACCGGGCCATGTTGACGTCCGGGTCCACATGAATCAGATGGACAGGTGTGGCTTCTGTCAGATGCATATCTTTTTTGTATTTTGATTCAGCCTTTCGGTCTAGTGACCCTAGGAGGTCGATTAGCAGGCAAAGATTCTGAGCTTTACTGGAGTCTAATACCAACTCTACCTGCCGATGAGACAATTTTCGCTCAACACGCATTTCCGTCGGTCACCAATAACTACCGGTGTCGGTAAGACCATTTGATCATGCGATTAGGTTTACGATTGCGTTCATTGCGCGACCAATCATTAAAATGATTAGTACACATTATGGTGCCGGTGTATCGGGCCGATTGGCTGGGGCTTCTTAGCCTAGGTGACGTGGTGTAGACTTTAGAACGGCTTGGATTTTTAGGAGAAGGACATGCCGGTATCCGGACCACCGCTGACCGTACCAGCGGATTTGACGGACCTGTTTCGACGGGGATTGTCAGCGGATCCCGAGGCGACTGCGCTTTACGCATTGGACGAGAAGTTCAACTGGAGCGAGTTGGATACCGCCTGTACACGGCTTGCGCTGAGGTATCTGAGCCTGGGCTTAAACCCGGGAGACAGAGTGGCGTCGATCATGCCGAACCGGGCAGCACTTGTGATCCATTACCTGGCTTGTATGCGGGCGGGTCTCGTGGCGATGCCGCTCAACTATCGTTACACGGCCGCGGAAATCGACTATGCATTAGGATTGGCGAAACCTGTGGCGCTATTCGCTCATGCCGAACGGGCCGAGGATGTGGCCGTAGTTCCTGGCGTAGCGCAATTGCCTGTTGGAATGATTTCCTATGGCGGCAAATTGACCGGAGCGCTCGCCTTCGAGGATTTGCTGGCAGGAGAAGGCGAAGGGACGCTGCCGACAGTTGGAGCCGAGGTTCCAGCGTTCATATTTTTTACCTCTGGGACCACCGGAAAACCCAAAGGCGTGACACATAGCCAAGCCAGTATGGGATATATGGTAGCGAGCAATGCACAAGGGCTGGGCCTAGGTCCCGAGGACGTAGTGCTACCAGCCTCGTGGATTTCGCATACCGCAGGATTGCGACTGACGTTTGCAGGGCTTTGGGCCGGTGCTACAACGAATGTTGCACAGCGGTTCACACCCGACGAGCTCTTGGCGCTCTTGCGGCAGACGCGGCCGACGGTGGCACAGATCCTACCTGCGCCTTTGGCGGCGCTACTCACAGGACACGGGGCGAAGCGCGAAGACTTTCGCTCACTACAAACGATGATGGCCGGTGGAGACAAGCCCTCTCAGAAGCTGGTCGACGCGTTCGGCGCATTAGCCGGTGTACCGATTGGGGCGTTTTATGGGATGACCGAAATGGGGACGTCGCATTCCAACACCCACGGGGGCGCTGAAAAGCTCGGTGCAGTTGGGTTGAATAATCCGGGCTATGTCTCGGCGCTTCGCGACGAAGCTGATGAGGAAGTGCCCGTGGGTATAGACGGGCGGCATTGGGTAAAGAGCCCGACCATAATGACGGAGTATTGGGAGAATCCGGAAGCTACTGCAGCGGCTTTTCGGGATGGCTGGCTCGACACCGGCGATTTGATGCGGCGGGACGAAGACGGTTATTTCTGGTTCCGGGGGCGACGAAAGCAGATCATCGTACATGACGGATCGAATATCAGCCCGACTGAAGTGGAGGATGCGTTGACAGCACATCCAGCCGTTGCCGCAGCAGTTGTGGTTGGAGTGCGAGACGAAATGCACGGGGAAGACGTCTGGGGGTTTGTGAGCCTGACCGAAGGCGCCAAGCTGGTGCGCTCAGGTGAGATTATCGACTTTGCGAGAGAGCGTATTGGATACAAGGCGCCGGACATGGTTCGGGTAGTGGAAGCTCTGCCGTTGACCATGGGCGGCAAGCTTGACCGAATGGCGTTGAAGCGCTTGGCGGCGGAAGAAAGTGGTGCTGCGCATGTGCTGTGACGCGCTTGGCGGTTGGCTCAAGGAGTCGGACGGCTTGCCATGGGGTTTTAAGCGGTGGCCACAGGCGGCAAGCAGAGGGAGTCGCCTATTCTGTCCGACTGTGTACGTTCCTTGCGGGCTCTTTGCCGATCTGGAGTGCGATGCAGTATCTCCCTGATCTCCGCTCGCGTGAGCGTTGAGAGCGTTCAAAACTGCTCTTTGTCACAGACCCGAAGTGTGGAGCGTTTTTGCGCCGCCTTCCGTGTTGGCACAGGTGCCAGTCAATTGGAACCACGACGCGTGGACAGATTGGTCGGAAGTTGCACCACAACATATTTCAATCTCAGATTGTCCGATTTGAACAGCAAAGGGCCTGGGCGGATCGGCTAGGATTGCACGACAAAGCACATTGGGGCACGGTGTTCATTCAACTGGAAAGGGTACCCATGTCCGCGGGAAAACCTACCAACCCATGGCTCATATTGCTGGGCCTCGCGCTCGGGGTCAGCATTTCCAACGCCTTTGGTCGCTTTGCATACGGCCTTATTCTGCCATCAATGAAAAGTAGCCTTGGCTGGAGTCTCACTCAGTCTGGTTGGCTAAATACGGCCAATTCGATTGGCTACATAGTAGGTTCGATTCTAACACTTCTGTTAATCCGGCATATTTCGCCTTCGCGGTTGTTTGCAAGCGGCACTTTAGCGACCGCACTATGTCTTTTGGCGACCGGGTTTGATGAGAACCTCGTGTTTCAAACTGCTTGCCGAACATTGGTGGGATTGTTTGGTGCTCTTTCTTTTGTATCAGGCGGCGTCCTGGCAGCATCGCTGTTCCAGAACAGCGCCCGAAGGAATGCATTGGCTATCGCCTTATATTTTGGCGGTGGCGGTGGATTGGGTATCGCGTTGTGTGGCGCAATCCTTCCCGGTATGTTGGACGCATTCGGGCCACAGTATTGGGACTGGGCATGGATCGGGGTCGGGTTGGCAGCCCTGGTCATTTGCCCACTCTCGATTTGGGCTGCAACCAGATTGAACGAAACCGAACACGACGCCGCACTACCTTCCATCCCACCGGTGCGCAGAATGCTGGGTGAACTCGGCGGGTATGCGTTGTTTGGACTGGGTTACATTGTCTACGTCACTTTTATCTCTGTCTGGATGAAGGAGCAGCAATCCAGTGTCCTGTTGACCACCGCAACGTGGATGGTTCTTGGGTTCAGTATCATGGGGTCTCCATTTGTATGGCGCGGGGTGCTGGCTCGCTTTTCATCCGGAGTACCTTTGGCGCTGATCCTAAGCGGAGTCGCATTAGGTTCAGCCCTGCCGATCCTGGTTCCAACCGGATATGGATTGATTTTGTCGGCACTAGTGTTCGGACTGTCAGTGTTTATGCCGCCTACTGCTGTAACCAGCTTTGTCCGCAAGAATGTTGGACAACCGGATTGGGGTGCAACCATAAGCTTCTTTACCGTGATGTTTGCAATCTCGCAGGCACTGGGGCCGATCGGGGCCGGCGTCATTGGGGACATAACCGGAGAAATAGGGGACAGTTTGATCGTAGCCTCTGCGATCCTGCTGGTAGGTGCCCTTTGTGCTGCGATGCAAAAGCCGCTCAGCCGTGAGGCGGCTTAGCCGTCGCAATCTGGACCACGCGCAGATGCTGCGTTTCATTCCCAACAAAAGCCTCATTGGATTCTGAATGAACAAACAGAAGCCCCCCGGCCACTCCAACGCGGTTCGGCTTCACGCAATCTCCCCATAGTGCGGGATCCAGAACTTCGCATCTATCGCCGCCTTCAAGTCATCCTCTGTGGTTTCGGGCGCAACCCCATCCAACTGCGCCTGTCGTCCAACGGCAAAGGCGATTGCTTTGCTGACCTGACGAATGTTCCCCACGTCCGGCAACAAGCTGGCGGTGCGATCGGACTTTGCGGGCGATAATGTGGCCAGAGCCTCGGCGGCGGCCATGAACATCCCGTCAGTTACGCGGCGCGCGCCCACCGCCAGCACACCCAGCCCCATACCTGGGAAAATGTACGAGTTGTTGCACTGCGCGACATGGTGCGTCTTACCGTTGCAGACAACGGGATCAAACGGGCTGCCGGTGGCGACCATTGCACGGCCATCTGACCAGTGGATAATATCCGCAGGCACAGCTTCAATTCGCGATGTCGGGTTTGAAAGGGGCAACACGACAGGATGATCAGTCTGGGCTGCCATTGCACGAATGATCTCCTCTGAAAACAAGCCCGCCTGACCACTGACACCAACCAAAATGTTGGGTTTGGCCCGATTTATCACGTCCAGAAGTGAAATTTCACCGTCGGACCAGCTCCCCACTTTAGCAAGAGGTTGGACAATTTGTTTTTGGAACGGCAGAAGGCCTGTCATCGCATCGGTTAGCAGCCCGTTCCGGTCCACCATGAATATGCGCTCGCGGGCTTCGGTCTCGGGTAATCCTTGACGGACCATGAGTTGGACCAGTTGCTCAGCGATGCCCACTCCTGCAGAACCCGCGCCGAGAAACGCAATAGTGGCGTCCTTTAGCTGAATGCCAGTGACATCTGAGGCAGCCAGCAAAGTGCCTGCCGTTACCGCCGCCGTGCCCTGAATATCATCATTGAATGTACAGAGTTGATCTCGATACCGCGCAAGCAATGGTGCGGCATGTTGTTGTGCAAAGTCCTCGAACTGCAGCAACACATCCGGCCATTTGCGCTTTACAGCCTGTACGAAGAGATCGACAAAATCGAAATAGTCATCCCCGCTGACGCGCTCATTCCGCCAGCCGATATAAAGGGGATCTTCCAACCGCTCCTGATTGTTGGTGCCAGCATCCAAAACCACCGGGAGTGTCACAGACGGGCTAATTCCGCCAGCAGCAGTATAAAGCGAGAGTTTACCAATCGGAATTCCCATGCCGCCCGCGCCTTGATCGCCCAAACCCAAAATTCGTTCTCCATCGGTGACGACTATAGCTTCGACGGATGGCAGAATGGCGTTGTCCAATATGACATCAATCCGGTCACGCTCAGAGTACGAAATGATCAATCCGCGTGGGTGATCGTAGATTTCACTGAAACGCTTGCAGGCGTCACCTACAACAGGTGTGTAAATTATCGGCATCATCTCGGACAGATGCCGCACCAAAAGAGCGTAAAACAGAACTTCGTTGTCATCCTGAAGACCGCGCAGATAGACATGCTTGTCCAGCGATGTCTCCTCACGTTTAAAGCCGGCATAGACGCGGTCTACCTGGGTTTCGAGTGTTTCGATGTGCGGTGGAAGAAGGCCCAACAATCCAAGCTTTTCTCGTTCCGCCAAAGAAAATGCAGTACCTTTGTTCAAAAGCGGGTTGGTTAAGTATTGTAGATTTACCGGACCGGAATCGACCATAGGCTGTCCTTTCGGATCGGCGCACACAGGTTGCACGCATCTGTCCGGCAAGGTCAGCATTATACGGGAACAAATGCAACGAGCTTGCCACGTGAACGCTTCCTTCCGTATTGGATAGGCATGCTTGCGCGACGGTTGGCTCAAGTGTTCGGCCCAAAGCTGCCATTGACCTAATGCAAAAGATGCTGCGGCGTCGCCCGCCGAAGTCGCCATTCGCCGCGTCGCAAAAACCAAGAGTCAATCCAACTCACGATACACACAAAGAACTCGTCGTGTTCTTTTCATCGCCACATCTGTTTCACGGCCATTCTGGGGGCTTTCGGTTCGAAAGATGTAGAAGCAACAGTTTCTCAGAACTTCCTTCGGAATCGAGGTTGAAGACTTTCTGATGATCTTCGAAAGCATGACAATCAATAGGGACTTCTACATTAAGCCTAAACTCAGGACGTTTCCCAACTTGGCATCCTTCCAATCTGTTCCAACAGGAAATCCATGAAAACACGAACCTTAGCGGACAAGACGTTTGCTTTCGGATAGACAAGCCACAACACAGATGCGTCGGTCACCCGATAATCTGGCAAGACCTGAACAAGACTGCCTTCTGACAGTTCACGGTGGACGCTCCAGAGCGAATTCATAGAAATACCTGCTCCGGCAATCGTGGCGATTTTCTGGCTGTGGCCATCGTCAAAAGTTAGCTGACAGCGGGCCGCGCGGGGATCAAATTCTCCGGATGAACCGTCTGAACTGGTGAGAGGACGCGGCTCCTGATCTCTGAATGCGATCAAGTCATGGTCCATCAGATCGGATGGCACTGTCGGTGTCCCACGCTCGGCCAAATATCGAGGAGAGGCACAAAGTACGCGACTGTCGTCGGCGAGCTTGCGGCCTTTGAGGCTTGTATCTTCGAGCGCTGAGTTCCGAATGGCCAAATCATAGCTGCCCTCAATCAGGTTGAATTGGCTGTCGGACAGACGAAGGTCGAGATTAACCCCAGGGTATTGCAGGACGAATTCTGGCAGGATTGGCGCGATGTAGAGCTGGGCAAAAGTGCTTGGCGCGGTAAAGCGCAGTGTTCCTGTGGGCTGAGTTTGTCCCTGACCCAAGGCGGCGCGGCCAGCACTCTCCTGCGCCAGAATTTCCCGGGCGTAGGGCAGAAATTCAGCGCCTTCCAATGATAAAGAAACTTTTCGGGTCGAACGGTGCAGCAAGTCAGCACGCAATGTGTGTTCAAGCTTGGCAAGCCGGGCGCTTGCTACAGCCGGTGCAAAACCGAGTTCGCGCCCTGCTGCGCTAATGTTGAGTTTCTCAGCTGCAAGAACAAACAGGCGAAGGCTTTCTGTATCCATCACATTATATCCAAAATCCGAATTATCAATCTTTGGATGGCTTATTTTTATTCATTCTTCAATGCGTATCTTCAAAGCAAGCCAAAAGCGGAGCGAGATGCGAACGCAATTCGATTCTGAAATCGAGGTCCGAAATTGAAGCAAATAAGGAGGAAACTATGCCGGGTACTGCAACCGTCAATTACCACGTCCACAGTACGTCGAGGCAGGCGTTTCATATCGATGCCGGAGGTGTCGCGGGAAATCTGATCTCACCAGAACTTGTTGCGACGGAAATTCCACTCCGAGACCTTCGGGGGTCCGAGGATACAATTTCTTTCGAAACAGACGGTGTCTTGTTTGTCACATCACCCAGCGATGTAACTTCGTTTGAAGATGGAAACGATTGGCAACAGCTTTATGATCGCGAATTAACCGAGGTGCTTGCCCAGCATTTGGGTGCCAAAGAGGTCGTTGTTTTCGACCACACATTAAGAGTCGATGACCCTGACTCTGATCGCAAACCTGCCCGGAATGTTCATAGCGACTACAGCACTGAAGGGGCGGAAAAGCGACTGGTAGACATTCTCGGTTCAGACAAAGCTGCAGAATGGGTCACGGGGCATTTTGCCTTCATCAATATCTGGCGCCCTGTCGAAAACCCGATCAATAGCGCACCGCTTGGTTTTGTTCGCCCATCCAGCGTCACAAATGAAGATTGGATTCTGATTGACTTGATTTACCCGGACCGGCGTGGCCACATCATGGGACTGGCGGCGAGTGACGCACATGAATGGGTTTATCAATCACGCATGACCCCGGATGAGATTGTCCTGTTCAATATCTACGACAACCAAGGATTGCCTTCAGTGGGTCACAGTGCAGTCGATTTGGTTGAGGATCCAAGTGTCCATTCTATTCGAAAGAGCCTTGAGAGCAGAACAGTTGTTCGCTTCTGAAAAGTTAGCGAAAAGCCAGGCAAACACCTAATGCGAGCTTAAAACACGCTCGGCCATTAAAGGTCAGATGAATACTAACTTCAAAGGGCAGTCCGTCCTCAACCATCCGAAGCCTGACTTGTGAGCAAAGGAATGAACCATGTCCAAGACAATTCTCATCACCGGATCAACCGACGGCCTCGGTCTCTTGACTGCCAAAACCCTCTCGGCACTGGGACATAGAATTCTGATACATGGCCGAAACCGAGCTAAGCTTGAGGTGGCGGCCACGGAAGTCGGTGGACAGACTGAAAGCTTTGTCGCAGACTTTTCAAAGCTAAGTGATGTCGAAGCGCTATCTGCAGAGATTCTTGACCGACACGCCCGCATAGATGTCCTGATCAACAATGCTGGTGTCTACAAGACAGCCAATACGCGAACGCCGGATGGCTTCGACGTTCGCTTTGTGGTCAATACGTTCGCGCCATGGGTGTTGACGCAACGACTGCTGCCGATCATCCCGCAGGATGGCCGCATAGTTAACCTGTCGTCTGCGGCACAAGCTCCGGTCGATGCAAAGGCGATGGCTGGTTATGGTTCGCTGGACGACTTTGGGGCCTATGCCCAAAGCAAACTGGCGATCACCATCTGGTCTCAGGAACTGGCAAGAGCGCTACCAAATGGTCCGTCTGTCATCGCGGTGAATCCCGGCTCGCTGCTTGCTTCCAAGATGGTGAAAGAGGGATTTGGCGTCGCAGGAAATGATATGAGGATAGGCGCGGACATCCTGTGCCGTGCCGCACTGGATTCTGAGTTTGCCGATGCTTCCGGCAAATACTTCGACAACGATTCAGGTCAGTTGGCGCGACCTCATACAGCGGCATTGGATGAAGATCATAGAAAATCTGTGATGAAAACTATCCGCGAGGTTGCCGCCGCCATGCATTAAGCTCTCGCGCGGGTGGGAAACTGCGAGAGCATTGACCTTTATTTGCTGAATTGGCGCTCAATGCTGTAAGCTGGTGGCACGGGGAGGACGTATGGTGAAAACCGATAATTCCTTGCACTTTGGGAATGCCATCAGTGAGTCTTGGGAGCGCTGTGAGCTTAAGTACAAGCTTGTTCGGGATGCAGCTCGTCCTATCCTTCGCCTGCAATCATCTGAAGTGGCTCCGCGGTTAGAGGAATTGGTAGAACGTTCCGGCGGTCGCCAAGGGATAATCAGCCAACTCGCTCAAATAGCTGCCAATGCTGGTCATTGCCTTGTTGTCACGGATACCGACGGAGTTTCGGTTCGTCTGGAAGGCGCCGACCAAGGCCGGTCCGTTTTTGAAGAAAACGGCATCGCCGTCGGCTCCTGTTGGGATGAGCGCATTGCAGGAACTAATGGTGTTAGCATGGCGTTATCTGAGAGAGATGCCTTCACTGTTAACGGAGGAAACCACTACTTTTCTTCATTGCGTCCATTCGCTTGCACAGCTGCCCCTCTATTTGACGCAGAAAACCACACACTAGGTGCAATCAGCTTGGCTATGCTGGATCGCAATAACTCGTCAGATTACCTCTTCGCGTCTCAGCTTTTGGGCACCGCAGCAGACAGAATCCAGCGCATACTATTCGAAAAGCAGTTTGCAGATGATTTGATCATTTCTGTTTCCTCAGCTGATGGGCGTGACTTGCTGAAGCGGGATGAACTTGTTGCCTTGAACGAAGCTGGCATCATCTTGGGCACCACTGCAGGAGCGCATCGCCTCGTAGGTGACAAGACGCCCGCGACATTGAAAGGGAAGGCATTTGAGTTGGTGTTCGGTACTGATTCAAAGGCTATGGAAACCGTCCCCGAAAGAGTATTGAGTGTTCGGTCCAAGCACGGGCCAGTTCTAAATTTCTCGGCGCGGACCAAGAGAGATAAGCACATTTCTCCAGTTTCATGGAGAAACCCTAAGGCTATAGCTTCGCAAGGACCGAAACGCATCCGAATGGCCACTTCGTTGCGCCAGCTTTCAATTGGAAGCGATCGAATGGCAGCGCTTTGCACGAGGGCGTTGGCATATTACAGAAAGGGATTGCCGTTCCTGATCGAAGGAGAATCCGGAACCGGAAAAACTGCCCTCATTGCTTCGATCCTTGAAGCTGAAAAGTCCAATTCGACCCGGGTAACGACAGTGGATTGCGCATCGCTGGGAGAAACTGAGCAGGACAAGCTTTTTTTCCAGACGTTGCTTGAACAAACGCGTATTGCGGGTTCAATTGGAGCTGCAGACCAAGAACATATCGTACTTGTCTTTGAGAACGTCGACGAGCTGCCAGAATTTGCGCAGGCTCGCCTCAGGGTGCTGATGGGTGAATTTGAAGCTGATGGGTTCCTGCTTGAAGAGCAGATTTCAGAGCTGACTCCCAGAATTATCGCGACATGCCGTCAGCCGCTTCGCGCTGCCGTCCAGGATGGGTTATTCCGTGATGATCTCTATTTCCTGCTGGCAAATACGATTGTTCAACTTCCTCCTCTTCGACAGCGTGAACGGGTTGATGCCTTGGCTGGCGAGATTGCTCGACAGTTGGCAGGAGAGGCAGTTCAAATAACAGAAGAAGCAAAAAGTGCGATTTCCCGTTCTGATTGGCCGGGCAATGTCCGAGAGCTAAGAAACGCCCTGCAGCAAGCGCTTATGGAAGGGGACGGTCGGCGTATCTCACGACTGGACTTGCCGGAACGCACTATACCAGTGTCCGAAACACACAGGGTCATAGAGACAAGACAGAGTTATTGCGACCAGTCAAATTCGACCTATGATGAGCAGACACTCATTCAGGATGCGCTGATTGGTGCTCGATGGAACGTCTCAAGAGCAGCGCGTAAAATAGGCATGGGTCGCGCAACCATTCATCGAAAGATGAAACAATATGGCATCGCGCGACCCCGTTAGCATGAGCATGGTCGGCAACAAATAATGTTGCCGACAAACGGTCGAGCGAAACTATTTGTGGATGACTTTATCGAAAGCGTCGAGCGCGCTTTCATGCATCATCTCGCTAAGCGTTGGGTGCGGAAATACAGTTTCCATTAAATCTGACCCTGTTGCATTGAGCTTTTGCCCGACAACGTACCCTTGGATAAGTTCTGTCACTTCGGCCCCGACCATATGCGCGCCAAGAAGTCGCTCGGTCTTGGCATCAAATACGGTTTTGATCATCCCCTGCGCGTCGCCCAAGGCAATAGCTTTGCCATTGCCCTGGTAAGGAAACCGCCCGACTTTTATGTCAAAACCGGCTTCGATTGCTTGCGCTTCGGTCATACCAACACTCGCGATCTGAGGGTGGCAATACGTACAACCTGCAATACTCTCCGGTTTTACAGGGTGACCTTCAAGTCCAGCGATGAGTTCCGCGACCATAACACCCTCGTGACTTGCCTTGTGAGCAAGCCAGGGCGCCCCTGCGACATCTCCAATAGCGTAGAGCCCGGGTATGTTGGTGCGGCAAAACTCGTCTGTGACGATGTGATTTCGATCGATCTCAACACCCAACTCTTCGAGACCAAGGTTCTCAACGTTACCAGTGATGCCAACAGCAGAAATCACGGCGTCAAACTCCTGAACCGTGACCTCGCCGTCCTTTTCGATATGAGCGACAACTCGGTCGCTGAGACGTTCAAGCTGCGTAACTTTCGAACCCTCGAAGAATTCCATGCCCTGTTTGCTGAAGCTCTTCCTGGCATAGGTCGAAATCTCGGCGTCTTCGGCAGGCAAAATACGCTCCATTACTTCCACTACGGTCGTTTCTGCTCCGATCGCGTTGTAAAAACTGGCAAATTCGATACCGATCGCACCAGAACCGATGACCAGCAGCTTGTTCGGTTCATGCGGCGGCTGCAGAGCATGTTTGTAAGACCAAACGCGCTTCCCATCAGCTTCAAGCCCAGGAAGATCCCTTGCGCGTGCGCCCGTTGCCAGAACGATATTGTCCGATTGCAGTTTCTGCTCTCCATCGCTGGATTTCACAATAACTTCGCCATTCCCGGCCAGGCGCGCTTCACCCATAATAAACGGAACCTTGTTCTTCTTGAACAAATAGCCAACGCCACTTGAAAGTTGTTTGGCAACTCTCCGCGACCGCGCGACAATTGCTTCGAGATCGTGTAGTGGGTCTTCAATCTTCAAACCGAAGTCTTTTGCATTCTGCGCCAGCTGAAACACTTCGCTTGAGCGGAGAAGTGCCTTTGTGGGAATGCATCCCCAGTTCAGACAAATACCACCAAGGTGTTCACGCTCGATACAAACGACATCCAACCCCAGTTGGGCTGCACGGATTGCAGCAACATAACCACCTGGTCCTGCTCCGATTACGACCATATCGAATTTGGTATCAGTCATTTTGGATCTCCGTGATGAACGGCCTAAACCAGGCCAAAAGCATCTGCTGTTTCGGTAAAGCGAGTGAACGTAGCCGATGCGGCAAACACCGCGATGAGCAGAGCAACACCTCTGCGCCACGTGTCGTGCACCTTTGGGAACAGGCGATCTGCCAGAAGGATGACCGGTAGGATCATGGCATAGATCGCGAATTGACAGGCCTCCAACCCAAAGGCGAATGCTAACAGGTCGAGGAAATCAAACTGACCCGCGAACATCGCCTGAGAGGCAGAGGCGGCAAACCCGTAGCCATGGACCAGTCCAATGACGAACAGCGCCAACCAACCCAGCGGATGCCGGATCTGAAAGCAAATAAATGCGCCAGCGACAACAATCGAGAGCGCAATGCTAAACTCCACCAGTGGTATGAACCAGACTGTTGCGGGCGCGATTCCATAGAGGCCAGCCGCAAGAGTGATCATATGTCCAATGGTGAAGGCCGAAGCCAGCCCAAGTGCCTGACGCCAGCTTTGTGCAGCGATGGCGATCAGGATGATAATGGCCAGATGATCAAGCCCAAAGTAAATGTGTTCTGCGCCGATCAAGGCTGCATCACGCATAACGATCCACTTGTTTGATATTGCTGGGAATGAGGTGTCCAGAACACCGATCATTGCTTGGGTTTCAGTCCCATCATTGCGGTGCAATTTTACGACGGTGCCAAACTTGTCGATAACCTGAAAGTTTTCCCCAAGCTCTGAAACAAGACGCAGGTCCTGGTTGAGAGATCCTGCTGGTACAGAAATCGCGACGTCCAAGGTGAGATCAAGATACGGAAGAGTAGTCTGATCCATTTCAACCGCCTCTTCAAAGGCTGCTTTTGCAGATTTGAGAGTTCCAAATGACGGCCGCGCGGTATCTGTCCAGAACCGGAATTGTTCAATCTGAACCGCTGATTCACGGCCATCAGTCCAGATGGACAACGACCGGCTGAGTATTTCTTCGAGCTCTGACTTGCCGCGCTCAACCGCATCTGTGTCCAGATAGATATCAGCGCCTTTTCTGACACCAAACGGAGGCAATCGTGTGTCGTTCTGTCCTTGCCAGTCGTTCGGAAGCAGAGCCAACGGAGCGGGCATCCGAATGAGCACGATAACCTGGTCCCTGCCGTCCCCAGCAATATGAATAATTCGCGGATCGGAATAGCTGAAATGCGCATTCGCGCCCTGCGGCAGACCAAACAGCGTCAGCAAAGCGACCACGGAGCTGAGTGTCCAGGCTGCGAGATAGCTTCGCGCTGTGCGTACGGGGTTGTCCATGGCTGATCGCCTTCAAAATGGGGCTCCGATACGTAAAGCAACGGAACCCTTGGATTGTCGGTCAGAAAGTCAATCGCGCGGATCCCAGAAGCGCTGAGCTGTCTGGTCCTTGTGGAAGGCTATATCGTCGGGGAAACTGACGAGTTCCATTTGCGCACCCCAAGGCGACATGAAGTACACCCATTGTTCGCCTTCCAACGGTATGCCGGGCAGGTCGTGGGGTTCCGCAAGTACACGCACACCATTGTCACGCAAGTGCTGAACAGCAGCCTGCATGTCGTCGACATAAAACGCCAGGTGATAGCCGCCGATGTCGCTGTTCTTTGGCGGGTTGGGATTCTGATCCGGCGAGGTGTATTGGAACACTTCGTAGGCTGGGCCGTTGCCGCAGCGTACCATTGTGATGACATCGATGACCGCGCGCGGATTGACGTTCAGGTTTTCTGTCATCCAGTCATCTTCGAACGGACCAAACGGACCGAAGGAAAAAAAGGACTCGCATCCAAGGACATCGACGAGGAATTCAACGGCATCGTCCACGTCCGGAACGGTGATCCCGATGTGTTGAGTTCCGCGCATGCCTGGAAGTTCGGCAAGCGCGACTGGCGGTAGGCCAAGTGCCAGTGTTGAGGCGCAGGCAATTTTACTGAGTTTCTTGAACATATTCTCCTCCTATGGATTGATGCTGTTTCAGGGCGAGCAAACCCCGCTATTGCGCAAGACCGACTGCCCCCAATGCAGCCAGGCCCAATGGCCTGACCGCACCGGGGAGAGGCGCGTGTGGCGTCAGATGTTTTGAGCGTTCATCTCTTGCGCGATGTACTCTGCCTGGCGAATGACCAGTGCGACGATGGTCAATGTGGGGTTGGCCGCGCCGGATGAGGTGAACACACTGCCGTCAGATATGAACAGGTTCGGAACATCGTGGGCCTGACCCCATTTGTTCACGACACCCTTGTCTGGGTCCTCATGCATCCGTGCTGTGCCCATGTTGTGGCTTGCCGGGTATTTGGCCAAATGGTGTGTCACCTTCGCGCCGACGGCATCATGGATTTTATCCATCACTCCATAAGCATGCTTCAGCATACGTTCGTCGTTGTTATGTGGCGTGCGGTTTACGATAGGCACCGGAAGACCATGCTGATCTTTTTCAGTGTCATGCAACGTGATACGGTTCTGCTCTTGCGCCAGGTCTTCACCCACAATGTACACACCGGACAGATAGTCATATTTCTCCAGTGCTTCAGCCAGATCCTTGCCCCAGGCTCCGTTCCCGCGTTTCAGAAAGAGCGACATAACCGGAAGACCGAGAGTCAGTTTCTCGAGGTGGTACCCTCCAATGAAACCACGATCGGGATTGTTGGGGACTTCGTCGGCAACGATACCGGCCACCTGGGTCCCACGGTGGATATGCACACGTTCCGGCATTTCGCTGTAGACGCCACCATTGACGTGGACCATGTAGTTCTTGCCGACCTGGCCGGAAGAGTTGGCCAACCCGTCCGGGAACATCGACGATGCCGAGTTCAAAAGCAGGCGCGGGGTCTCAATCGAGTTGCCGGCGACCGCGACGATACGGGCCTTTTGAACATGGTGGTTGCCGTCTTTATCGGCATAAACCACACCTGTGGCTTTGCCGGTGTCGTCGTGCTCGATCTTCAACACCATACAATTGGTGCGAACTTCACATTTGCCCGTTTCCTCGGCGGCCGGAATTTCCGTGATGTCCGTCGACCATTTCGCACCGATCTTGCAGCCCTGCATACAGAACCCGATTTGTTGACAAGCGGGTCGACCATCATAGTCCTCTGAGTTGATCGCCATCGGTCCGGACTGGATATTCGTATAGCCAACACGGCGTGCCCCTTCGGCAAGAACACGGAAGTCGTTGTTCCAGGGAAGATGCGGCATGCCGGTCGCCTTGCCTGTCACGCCCATCTTGATTTCGGCGCGGTCGTAGTACGGCTCCAGCTCTTCCAATGTGATTGGCCAGTCTTCTACATTGGCGTTCTGAATATCGCCGTTCACGGTGCGCATTTTGAACTCGTGCTCATAAAAGCGCAGCGAAACACCCGCCCAATGAACCGTCGAGCCGCCAAGACCCTTAACCAGCCAGTTCGGCAATGTCGGGTGGTTTTGAGCCCCGTGCCAGCCGCCGCCCGAATATCGTTTGTCGAAATCGGTCAGCTTGAGAAACATGCCCCATTCATCGTTTTCGATGTCGTCAAACTCGAAAACACCGCCGGCCTCCAGAACAACCGAAGAGATACCTTTTTGCGCAAGTTCATTGGCCAACGTTCCACCGCCAGCACCCGAACCAATGATGACGACAACGCTGTCGTCGTCCAAGTCAAATTGGGTAGCCATTATGCTTCCTCCTGCTTTCTTACCTGCCGACAGCCTTCAAACGCTCTTCGAGCGTCGGGCCGGGCGGAATCCAGGTCGCATCGCTGAAACCACGGTCGATATAGCCGCCTTGTTCCCAGGAAGAGCCCTCATAGCCGAATTGCGGCCATGCTTCAGGATTGATGTAGATGCCGCTCCAGGTGGCCCATCGGAGTTTCTGGAAAAAATCGCTGTCCTGGATGATACGCAGAAGCGCTTCACGTTTTACGTAGGCATCCACATCTGCATAGGCAGTGCCATGGAGATCAGCAGATCGCGCATTGAGATCCTGCAACCCGTCAGACAGAAGTTTCGCGGTTTCTTGCGAAGAATCCGCCTCGGTCAGAACACCCGTCAAAACATCCTGATAGACGCTCAGCGGTAGAAAATCCGGGTGAGGGAAGATATCTTGAACGATCTGCAGCAATGTGATGGCCTGATCTTCGTTCAGCGTTGCGGCAAAGGCGTTCCCCGCGGCCCCCACAATCGCCGTTGCACTTGCCCCGGCCAAGATTGATTTGACCAGAAAGCTTCGGCGACTAAGCCGATCTTCTTGCGCCTTTGGTGTTTCAGGATTCTTGGTTTCGAAATCCATATTCTCCTCCATATTGGATTTTGAGCCCGCCCTTTCGGGCCTGCTAAGAGGCCTGACGATGTTTGGATGAGGTTCCATCGAGTTGATCCTGCGCGGATCAGAAGCGGTGAAACCCGCCTTTCTGAGAAACGTAGAGAGGCGTGATGCCCTCCAGGATACCGCGAATGTATGGCGTCGCATTATTCGACACGATGGCTTCGCACCCGTCGATCAACTCGAAGAACCGGCCTGCATAATTCTCGGCAAACCCTTTCACATGCAGATCGCCATTCGCGGCATCCGCATATCTTTCGATGATATGCCAGGTGTTACCGTCGTCAGTTCGATACCATTCGTAAACCAGCGTACCCGGCTCGTTTTGGGTTCTCGCAACGAGCTCGGCCATGAGGTCTTCGAAACTGCTGGAGTTCTTTGAGGGCACACCAACTTTCAGGTGAACGTGGATCGTTTCGTTGGACATTGTTTCCTCCCTTTTTTGCAAACCGCCTTCCGCTGGCGGCTCATGTTTTTGCTCATGCCGCAACAAAGGCATGCGCTTTGCTGTGAATGGACCGAAGCGCTGACACCGAAGCTGCGTGCAGGTCCTGAACGATGGTATTGGGGGGGCGAACGGGCTTGTCGGTAGCAAGCTCGAGACTTGTGTGAGCCGCAGAAGAGACTGCGCCAAACCCCAGGTCGGCATTAAAGGCGCCCACTGCTCGAGCGCCGGGTTCAACTGAGCCCGTGGCCAGGATCAAAGCATGCGCCAAAACTCGGATGCTGGTTTCACCAAGCGGCTTCCAGCGCTGCGCTGTACCCACGACCTTCTTGCCGCCAAGGGAAAGATTCCAATCGCCGTCGCAGAAGCTTGCAGGCGTGGGACCTGTGGCCAGCCTTACCCCCGTGGAACCTAGCCCGTCTCGAATGATGCCGGTAATCAACCTATAGCCATCATTGATCGCAAAACCGCGCGGTGCGGTGAAAGCGATTGCCAAATTGACGATCCCCGACCCTTGCGGAACAGCGCCCCCTCCGGTTGGACGAGTGAAGACGGGCCAACCACGTGTCAGCGAATGCGATAAGGCATTGTTGAAACCGGGGATGTTGCGAAATGAGGCCGGACAGACCAGCGCATCGTTCTGGCAGGTCCATAGACCCACGGCAGACTCCCGAGCGGCAAAAAGCTCGGCTTCAAAAGCCAACCCCTCGGCCGGGCTTGAAAACTGCCGTAGAAGGCTGGTCATTTGCCCATTCCTTCGATTTCTTCGCAGATCGAAGTCAGAAGGTCGCCCGCCGGGGCCCCGTCGAGGGCGCGATGATCGAAAGTTAACGACAGACCTACATGCGGACGCAATTCGATACCGCCATCTTCACTTCGAACCGCCCTGTCAGTAAGGCGCCCGATACCCAGAATGCAGATTTGCGGGGCATTGATGATGGGTGTGAAGTGCTCGACCCTGGTCAATCCAAGATTGCTGACAGTGAATGTGCCGCCAGTCATTTCTGTAACGCTGAGCTTGTTGGTCTTCGCCCGAACGGCAAGGTCTTGTCGTGCCGCCCTCAGTTCAGAAACATCCATCTCACCCGCACCAAAGATCGCTGGTGCGACCAACAAATTGCCCGGCAAGGCAATCGCAACCGACAGATCAACTGCGCTGGAAAGCTTGACGTCTTTTCCCTCTACTCTGCCATTGGCGTCCGGGTTCTTTTTCAAAGCGCGGATAACCGCTGACATCAGAAGATCCTCGACCGAAGCCTTCGTTCCTGCCTCGGCCAATCGGGTCTTTTCCGCCAAAAGAGCGGTCGCGTCGGCGCTGCCCTGATGCGTCAGCTGGGCGGCTGTCTGCAGGCTTTTCACCATCGCATCAGCGATCATCCCGCGCACACCCTTGAGAGGGACAGTTTTCACTTCGCCGCTCATTCTATCGATCCGATCACGGCGCCTTTGGCGACGACAGCATCGGCCTCTTCTTTGATGCTTACGGTCCCGGATGCCGGGGCAAGGATTTCATACTGAACCTTGGCCGTCATAATTTCGGCAATCAGGGCACCTTCTTCGACGGTCGATCCATTATCGACCAGCCAACTTGTGATGACAGTTTCCTCGTCCTCTTCCCATAGATCCGAAGGGATAGTGATATCAGTTGCCATTTAGGCACTCCTTCCTTGTTCGGGGCCGCAATGTGCTGCCCCGTGCTTGATGTTTTTCACTGGTGTGTGGATCAGGCGGCTTTCATGTCGTTCCAGGCTGCGACGATCTTGTCCGGGTTCGGCAAACAGTGTTGCTCCATGACCCGAGAGAACGGGATCGGCACATCCGGGAAAGCGATCCGCCTGGGTGCGGCTTTCAGCACCGAGATGTCATGCTCTGTAACTGTCGCGATGATTTCACCGGAGACGCCATAACTCATGTAGTCTTCGTCAACGACGATCAGCCGGCCGGTTTTGGCCACCGAGGCGCGGATCGTTTCGCGGTCCAGCGGCACAAGGCTGACGAGATCCACAACTTCGGCGCTGACGCCCTGCCCTTCCAGCTTGGCAGCGGCCTTCAACGCGTTGTGAACGCCCATGCCAAGGCTGACAATAGTGACATCTGATCCCTCGCGGACCACTTTGGCCTTTCCGATTTCTACGGTGTAGCTTTCTTCGGGAACATGAACGGTTGCACCGGCTTCAGTGCCCAACCAGCCCATGCCTTGAAGGCTCTTGTGGTACATGTAGACCACGGGGCTGTCATCGCGCATTGCTGCCGTCATCAGCCCTTTGGCGTCATAGGCGTTGGAAGGGGCCACGACTTTCATGCCAGGTAAGTGGGCAAAGGTGCCGTAGACACATTGCGAGTGCTGACCTGCGTCCGAGTAACCGCCGCCGGTCGAAGTCATCAGCACCATCGGCACTTTGAAATTACCGCCCGAGAAGTAGATGTTCTTGGCCATTAGATTGTAGATCGCGTCGAAGCAGACGCCGAAGAAGTCCACGAACATCAATTCTACGACCGGTCGCATCCCGTCTTGTGCGGCACCAACTGCTGCGCCAATAAAGGCCGTTTCTGAGATCGGAGTATCACGAACCCGTTCGGCGCCAAACTCGTCCAGGAGGCCTCGGGTGTTTCCGTAAACTCCACCCAGCGCACCGATGTCTTCACCCATCACGAAGACCGAGGGATCAATCTGCATTTCCTGCTGCATCGCCTCGGCCATAGCTCGGGCGATGGTCAGCTTTCTTTCGTTCGATTTGTTCATTTTTCCTCCCTCCAGCTCAGGCAAAGACCGCTATCAGCGCATCTTCAGGTGCTGGTTCTTCGCTTTCCCGGGCGAATTTGATTGCAGCCTCTACGCGTGCCGCGCTTTCGGCTTCGATTGCGTCGAGCTCAGCTTCGGTGGCTGTTCCATCGGCAAGCATTTTGGCCCGCATCTTCGGAATAGGATCCTTTTCGAAAAGCGCGTCCTTTTCGCCCTCTGGCCGATACCCTTCGGCATCACCCATGAAGTGTCCCGCCAGACGATATGTCTCGATTTCCAGAAGGGTCGGGCCTTCGCCAGCCCGTGCACGCGTTATGGCCTCTCCTGCTGCCTCATAGATCGCGTAAGGATCATTCCCCTCGATGCGTTTTCCGGGGATGCCGTAAGCCGCAGCGCGGTCCGCATTGTTTGTAACCGCTGTTGAGGCTTCTTTGGAAACCGAGATGCCCCAGGCATTGTCCTCGATCACGCAGACAAAGGGCAGGTTCCAAACGGCGGCCAAGTTCATGGCTTCATGCCAGCCACCCTGGTTAACTGCACCCTCTCCAACAAACGCGACCGCAACTCCCGGTTTGTTTTGCATCTTTCGGGAAAGAGCCGCGCCTACAGCTGGCCCCATGCCTTGGGCGATGATCCCCGAGCAGGCAAAGTTCACGTCGGCATCAAAGATGTGCATGTGGCCGCCGCGTCCGCCGGACAGGCCTGTCTTTTTGCCAAAAATTTCCGCTGCCATTTTGTCGAAGTCGACACCCTTGGCGATCGCTTGATGGTGGGGGCGATGCGTCGCTGTCACGACGTCATCAGGATTGAGATGCGCACATACTCCGACGGCGACCGGTTCCTGACCGTCACTTAGGTGCATTTCTCCAGGAATCGGCCCATTAGCCATATTAAATACGGGCGTTTTGCCTTCGAAATAGATGCCTGCAATGGTTTCTTCGAACCGGCGGCTCGTGACCATATTGCGATACATCCAATGCTGTTCTTCGCGAGTTGGTGTCATGCGCTCCTCCCAAGCATGCGATCGTGATGTCGCTCATGTTTCGTTGGGAAGGCTGGCGAGAAGCGCTGAATGCGGCAAGGACCTCGTTAGCTCTAAGCCCTGCCAATTGCCTAACTGTCTCACCGCGAGACAATTTGAGACAGTTTGAGACAATGGCCCTCAAGCTATCGCGACCACAGCATGTGGTTGCTTACCAAAACCGATATTGGAGATTCTTCCAGATTATTCTCAGAATCGGAAAACTGAACTCCGATTTGGGCCAATTTATCCCAATGGGTGTTCAATCTACGTATGAGCCGTCAAACACCCATCCGGAGATGCCCAATGAAAGCAATGACCCTTGTTGAATACGGCGACAACGCAAAGTTCGAACTCGCCGAGATTGAGACGCCTACTGCCAAACCCGGCCATGTTGTCGTGCGCGTCGCAGCCACCAGCGTGAACACTGTAGATACTATGATCCGCGCGATGGGCACGGATCTCCCACTCTCGCCCGAACTACCCGCTGTTCTGGGTATGGACTTTGCCGGAACTGTAGAGGTTGTTGGGGACGACGTGATTGGCTTCGAGGTTGGCGACGAGGTTTACGGATGTGCTGGCGGCCTACTAGAACTGCAGGGTGCCCTGGCGGAATACATGGTCGCTGATGCGCGCCTTATTGCACACAAACCCAAGTCAGTTTCGATGCGAGAAGCTGCTGCGATCCCGCTGGTCGGCATTACTGCCTATGAGGGTCTGACACGCGCGGGCACTCAGGCCGGTCAGAAGGTTCTGGTGCAAGGTGGCGCCGGTGGGGTCGGTCATTTGGCCGTGCAACTTGCCAGGCATTTCGGTGCAGACGTTTTTGCAACGGGGACCGGAGAGTCGCAACTCAAAGTGATTGAAAGCTATGGCGCGACGGCTATCGATTTCATGAACGAGAAGATCGCAGACTATGTCGAGGAACACACTGCCGGTTTAGGTTTCGAGACCATCTTTGACTCGGTTGGCGGCCCAAACATGACCAACTCCTTCGAGGCCGCAGCGCTGAACGGCAACATCGCCTCAACCGTTGCTCTGGTTGAACTGGACCTTACTCCAGCACATTTCAAAGGTCTGTCACTGCACATCATCTTCATGCTGATCCCGATGATCCACGATCACAAGCGCGAAGAGCATGGCGCGATCTTGGCCAAGTTGGCCGAAATTGTAGACGCAGGCGCATTGAGGCCGCTGCTTGATGACCAGCGTTTCGGGTTTGAACAGGTTGGTGATGCCTATGATCGCCTGACCAGTGGACAAGCCATCGGCAAGGTCGTTGTCGAACTCTAAAACACTGCACCAAAACCACCCTGTCGGGCAGCGCGCATTCGATATGCGTCGCTGCTCGATTTTCTTTCTCTGAACCCTGCTTGAGAACCCAAGGAACGAATTTGCGATGCATGCGGCGAGCCTAAAAAATGCTGACGCTCGGTTCAAGGTTCTGGATCCTGCACCGCGGACATATGCTTCTGGTGTAAGTCTGCTCAGGCGCAGCCGGTTCGACCTGAACCTGAATCAACAATGCACCCCGGAAGACGTCGGGGATTGGCTGTTGAACGCAGCAGTTCTGACTAAGGACACCATCGACCTCACAAAAGAGTTTGCGGAACAGTTGGCGCAGGCAGGGTTGGGGGTTGGTCGTCTGAGTCTCAATGTTGGAACGCTGCATCCGCAAGCCTTTGGATATGCGTGGAACTGGAGCACGACCGACGGGTTTTGCGATGAGATCCAAATTGGTGAGGAAGCCCTTTATTCTGACGGCTACAGAAAAAACCGTCTTTTCAACGTGATGGAGTACGGCCGAATGGTTCGGGTGGCTCTTGAAAACGGTGACGGTGAAACCGCAAGTCCGCTCATGAAAAGTCTCGGCAAAGAGGGTTTCTCGGAATATGTGGCGCTTCCGATGTCTGCGAGCTGCGGCAGATTTAATGCCATCACACTGGCCACGCGACAGCGAGGCGGATTCGAAACGGAACAACTGGAAAATTTGACCCTCCTAATCAAGTTGTTCGGTTTGCATGTAGATCGACACGTTGCAGAACGGATTACGAAGAACATCTCCCATACCTATCTTGGGTGGGAAGCAGGCGAGCGCGTTGCAAGCGGGACGATCCGTCGGGGAACGGGCGTTCCGATCAGGGCAGTTGTATGGAGCTCTGATATGCGTGGTTTTTCTACGCTCTCGGAAAACATGGACAACCAATCCGTCGCAACGGTGCTCGATCACTACTTCACAGCCATGGCAGACGCTGTAAATCAGCATGGCGGCGACATCTTGAAATTTATTGGTGACGGTATGCTCGCCGTGTTTCCAATTGCTTCTTTTGAAACGTCTCAAAGCGCCGCCCAAGCGGCTGTTGAAGCCGCGCGACAAGCGCTATCCGAACTGGATTTACTGAACGAGCGCATGCGTAGTGAAACGGCTTGGACTCCGCTACATGCGGGCATTGGTTTGCACTTGGGTGAAATCTTCTTTGGAAACATCGGTGCGGCGCAGCGATTGGATTTTACCGTCATTGGCGAGGCCGTAAATGTGGCAAGCCGAATTGAGGGGTGCTGTAAAATACTGAAACGGAACCTGCTGTTCTCTTCAGAGGTCGCATGCCTTCTCGATGATGAGGTTGAGTCTCTGGGTACGCAATGCCTCAAAGGAATGAACAAACCAGAGCAACTGTTTTCATTGCCTTCAATGGTTTGAAGCTTGGTGATGACCATATTTTCAAGTTGAATATATAAGAAAACTAAAAACTGAAATCTATTTAGGCGTATTTATAAAACAGTTCCAGCGAATAGATTGCGCTTCGGGTGAGGTGCTCCTCAAGAACCGCTTCGCCCTTAAGGAAACGCCAACCTCCAAAACCGTTCTTGTCCGAACGGTTCGAAACAGGAAATGAGGAACCCAAATGAAGTATGAGAACTTCACCACGTTCAACGTGAAGGTTGAGAACGCGATCGCCACCGTCACGTTTGATTTCGGCTCCGTAAATGTCCAGGGTCAGGAAATGCTGGCTGATCTGAACAGCCTCGCGATGCGGCTGGAGAGGGACCGCAACGTCAAGGTTGTGGTCTTTGAATCCGCCAATCCGGAAATCTGGGTCTGCCACTACGACACTGAACTTTTGAAAGACATGTCGACCGAGGCCGTGTCGCGCGATGAAGCCCAGTTGCTGGACCTGCAAGCCGTCTGCGAAAGGATCAGCCGCGTACCGCAGGCGACGATCGCAAAACTGGAGGGTTTCGCCCGAGGTGGCGGACACGAGCTGGCACTGGCGCTGGACATGCGCTTTGCGGCGCGCGGTAAGTTCAAGTTTATGCAGATGGAGGTCGGCATGGGCATCCTGCCCTGCGGCGGAGGTGCATCACGCATGGCCCGTCAAACCGGTCTGGGTCGGGCGCTGGAAATCATCCTCAGTGCGCAGGACTATGATGCGGACGACGCGGAACGGTTCGGCACAATCAACAAGGCGCTTGATCCTGACGAGATTGGACCATTTGTCGACGCGCTGGCCAAACGCATTGCACAATTCCCAGCGGAGTCGATCAATGCCTGCAAACAGATGGTCTATGAATCCATCGACAAGCCAATTGATGAAGCTCTGAAAGCCGAAGCCTATTGGCTGTATCAGGCAACCAGCAAAACCCCTGCGGTCAAACGCTTTGCTATCGCAGATGAACAGGGACTGGAGCATGACATCGAAAACCAGCGCAACTGGGGCGAACTGGTGATGAAGGTTCAGGACATCAACTGATGTCCGCCACCCAGAACAAAGAAACCGTTCAATGCTTTTTTGAGCGGTTTTCTGAAACCGATGTGGAGGGGGCACTGGCCTTGCTGGACGCAGAAGTCGTTTGGCAAGCGATGGGCCTCAAAAGCAACCCACCTGTGGATACACGGATGGATCGAGAAGGAATAGCCGAGCTTATCAAAAAGATGCGTGAAAGAATGCCCAGTGGCCTTCAGCTTACGCCAACAGGCTGGACTGTCGAGGGTGATCGGGTCGCGATGGAAATGGAGTCCTACGGGACCAAAGTGAACGGAACTGTCTACAACAACTTCTACCATTTCTTGGTGACGTTGAAGGACGGAAAGATCACTGCAATCCGCGAATACATAGACACGCTGCACCTGAAGCAGGTCCTGATCGACGACGTCTGACCAAAGTCAGCACATCTGACGGGCGCTTTCTATATCCAGTCGTCGTTAGGCAGCGGACCCGGTGCCCGCGATTTTTGGATAGCTTCACTTGACGCTGCGGCGCTGAAGGCGGCGCAGCCTCCCACAAACGGAGACTAATGTAATCATGTCAGTCACTTCACTGGACCGCGCTCGTACAATTGAGCGACCTACGCGAGAAGAGATGCTTCAACGCGCACCCTCTGTTCAACAATTCTGGACTAAGAACCGTGACTTATTCAAAGACGCCTGGACTGATTGGGAAAATGCAGAGGGAGGAAAGCACGTGCTTGACCCGTCCCTTTTTGATCCACAATTGCGCGAAGCTGTTGAGCAAGCATGGGACGACCCGACAAAAGAGGCGGCAGTTCGGGACCTGTGGAAAAAAGTTTTTCCAGGTGTTTACGCGACACAGTTCTTTGACCCACAACGACTTGCCGTTCTAAGGGACTACCTGGACAAGGTATCCCGCGCGGATATTCCGCTGCGCCCTCCTTATGGGATCGTGCTGAACCGGGGCGGTGCGCTTCTTGATCCGCGCTCGGAAGGGTATCTTGCGGCCCCAAGTTTCCAAGCGTTTTATCAAGAGCTGATGGACGGCTATATGAGGCCCGTTTCTCGCCTACTGTTCCCCGACATTGTCGGCTATGACACGCAGACCTTTGGTTTCTCCATTCGCTGGCAAGAAAACAAAGATACCTCGCTGCGCCCGCATACTGATGCGTCCGCTGTGACGCTGAACATCAATCTGAACCTACCGGGCGAGGATTTTTCAGGGTCAGCCGTCAGCTTTTTTGACAATCAAACGCGTCAAGTCAGCAAGCTTACATTTGAGCCGGGGACTGCTTTGATACACCACGGTAGTGTCCCTCATGCGTCCGAACCGATCACCAGTGGCGAGCGCTACAACTTTGTGCTCTGGCTGTATGGTAAAAACGGTCGGATTCCACCTCAAGAGGCAGAGC
The DNA here is from genome assembly GCF_056538605.1 of Ruegeria sp. BF7. Lineage (NCBI taxonomy): Bacteria > Pseudomonadati > Pseudomonadota > Alphaproteobacteria > Rhodobacterales > Roseobacteraceae > Ruegeria > Ruegeria sp. BF7. The sequence goes on from NZ_JBQFTM010000016.1 coordinate 56,799, forward strand.
ACAAGGAAATAGACGCGCGTCAGCGGTGGACTGTGCCAGCGCCCTCTTCCGACAGTTTTGCACCGTTTTAACAGAGCCGTTGAATCAATTTCACCGGTGCAGAAAAGCACCTCGCCAGTCTGCACAGCGTCACCAGGTTACAAAATTGTGCCTGGTTGCGGTGCGACTGACGAGCCGCGACATCCAGACTTAACATCGTGTCACCTGCAGAAACCACAACAGAAAAAGGGGCTAAGATGTCCAGAATGATCGTGTACTTCGGCCATCCTGGGCAGCGCCATAGCCGGGCAAATTAGATCATGGCAAAAGCGGCAAAGGCCGTCACGGGTATAACCTTCGTTGATCTGTACGCCGAATACCCCCGCCACGACATAGATCTCGAGAAGGAGCAGCGTCGCCTGCCGGATCACGATGTGATCCTGTTTCAGTTTCCACTGTATTGGCACTCAACGCCGAGCCTTCTGAAAGAGAGGCAGGAACTCGTTCTGCAACACGGGTTTGCACACGGTCCCTTACGCCTTCGCGCTACGTCGGCGATCACACTAGCGTGTTTATCACCCAACGGTTCAGCGTCGTGAGATCTGCCGCAGCGTCACGCTCGGACATGGTATCTTCAAGATCACAGTACGACACGCCGTATCGGACGTAGAAGAACACAGCAAAGAGGATCGCATCCTTGGGATATTACGCGCCTTTGAAGGAGATCATGAACTGACTTTCGACCAGTTGGGACCGAAAGCCATCCACGCGCTAAACCCCAGCGCGTCAACAGCCATAACTTTGTAACAGAACCCCCATCTAGGATGCACACCAGCACATAAACGACGAATCCCAAAACCAGCTATTTAACGTAAATTCGGTTTTATGCGCTAAATTAGCGCATTTTGCGCATCAGTGAGCACCCAGCTGTAACTCCGGTCACTTTTATCTAAACTCAGGTTTCTCCGCTAAACACCTCGAGGTATTCGACAAGCTGACCCACGATGACCTGTGCGTCTTCAGCTGAGACATCCTTCCCGCGAATGCGAATGCGCAGCTCATCAATGGAAACCTCAGCCAGGACATCGCCTCCCCCAGGCAGGGCAACAGGCGACAGCCGCTGTACCTGTTGTGGACGCCCCCCACGTGCCTTGTCCTTGGCCTGAGCGGGTGATGTTTTCAGGGCGGCTTCCAGTAAGGCCCATTCCGATTTCGGATCCAGATCCCCTGCCCCGGCCAATGCCTGACGCAGTTTGGTTTGCGCCCCGTCTCGCAACGCCGAGGCCAGTTTCAAGCCAGACTTCTCAGACAAAGCAACCGGATGTTGCAACAGGTCACCCAACGCTTCATGCACCATCGCAAAGCTGCGAACCTTGGATCGCTTTGCCTTGGACGCTGCTGCAAACAGGACATCGACGGCGGCTTCGGTCGACGCAAATACCCCCTGCCCCGAAGCCAGTACCGCGATGCGGCCGCGCTCATAAGGGCTGAGATTTGCCCTGAGCTCGTTCTCTTCGACCATGGACACGTAGGAGCCCTGACCAGAACCCGCCTCGCGGATAAACGCTGGAATGTCGTTGAAACGCGGATCCGTTTTAGAAAGGCGTCGAAAAGCGTTCAGACGTCGGAACCCCGAAATCAGTCCATAACCTTCCCCATCCTTTGTCACTTCAATCGGAGTGCGCAAACCGTGAACTCGCAGCGACTCCAACAATTCGCCCATGGCATCTTCGTCTTCGACCATGCGGTCTCGGCGAATGAAGTCCGCGTCAATCTGATCCAACGGCAACCGTTCGGCAACCAAACCCGCATCCTGTGCGTCTCGCCAACGGGCTGCATCTCCTTGATCCTGCGCGAGCGCCAAGCGATCCGTGACGGCGGTCATGCCGTTCAAAGTCGCGGCCTCAGCCGCAACCTGCGCAATCGGAGGAGTGGATGATTTTGTCTCAAACGGGCTGATAGAGGGTTTCGCCGCGAAACCGGCCTCAAGCTGCTCCAGTTCCGAAGTGTCCGGAGCGGTCAATCTTCTGCGTTTAGCCATTTGCTTCTCCTCCCATCTGAGCATCGCGCCACCAGCAGCCGATCAAAACCTGCTTGAATTCGGCATATGTGCGATCGAAGGTCTCTCGACCCCGTACGTAGGTGTCCCGGTTGAAATCCCTGTAGTCGGCTTCATAAATGCCATTGACCTGCTCTCCGGCTTGCCCAACCAATGCTGTATAGTCCTGCCGGTAGGCGTTCATAAAATCACCGAAATACGCCTGAATCACGTTTGCCATGTCGGTCTGTTGGCTGGCATCGAACCGAGTGATGATTGCCCTGACCACGTCCCATTCGAACTTGAGTTCGGGCAAGCCTGCCGCCCTCTGGGCCGCGTTTTCACCATCCTCAATGCTTGCAAAGGTCGTATAGAGCATGTCGAAGAACCGGCCCGTCGAGTCAAATTCCAGGAATGACGCTCCCAGGGGGACCAAAAGAATGTCAGCTGCGGCCAGGGCATTTATCGTTAGGTACCCAAGTGCAGGAGGCGTATCGAGGAATACGATGTCATAATCGTTCAAGACGCCTTCGTCATTTAGGAAGTTGGTCAAACCGTCCCAAAGCGGCCAACTGCGCAGGCCCATACGCCACACTGGGATCTGAAATTCAGCCCAATAGAGGTTCAACTGGGCGCCTATCAGATCGATGTTGGGCCAATGCGTCTTTTGAATTACGTCCCGGGGCAGGGTGTTCAATGCTTCCTGCAAGGTCTCATCCAGAGGTATTTCAGGCTGACCTGCAGCATTCCGTACTCGGTTTTCTTCCTGCACGGCCCGCGCGTAATCCTTGGCAATCAGAGGAAATACAGTTTGCCATTCATCCGCAATCTTCCCACCCAGAATGGAGGTCATCGACCCCTGGCTATCCAGATCAACAACCAGCACTTTGTACCCGTCCAACGCGGCAGACATGGCCAGATGCGCGGCAGTCGAAGTCTTTCCAACGCCTCCTTTGAAATTAGCAACTGCAACTACTTTTGCCGGTAGCCCTTCTGGCCGATACGGCAAGTACTCTTTGGTACTGACCCCCTCTGCGGCGAAGTGTTTTCGCAGCGCAAGCACTTCTTCAAGAGTGAACCACTTCGAACCGGCTTCGCCTTCTCCCTGGGGCAAGTCCGGGTTGGCTTTTAGAACCCGGCGCAAATGGGCCGGAGCCACCGGGATGAGATATTTGGTGATCTCCCAAATCGAAAATCGGCGCAGCCGTTTCTCGCCATCTGGGGCGTATCCACGACGGGCCAAATCTTCGCGCCCTTTGGCACAAAATGTAGCGGCTTTTGCGAATCGTGAGGTCCCGATAGGATCGGGTAGCCTTTCCGCTGCAAGCTCGGGATCCAGATTCAAATAGGGCGGCAGAGGAGGTTGCGTAGATTTATTCACTGTCGATGCCTCAGATAATGTTCGCCTTACCGGCGTATATTGCCCAACATAGCGAACATTTAGCGGCGAGGCTATCCTTTGAACGCGGGTTTTCCACAGAATACGGGCTCAATGCTCGGTTTCGTCGCGAAACTAGATGAAAAAAGAGCACACAAGACCAACAAAGAGTTTATTATTTTTAGAAGTTTTAGATTCTTTGTGAAAAAAAACACCAAATAAAACAAATAGTAAAGGTAGTTTGAGTGCCTAAATACAGGACCAAAGGTACCCGATTCCGGTTTCAAAGGAACCCATATACAGGGTGAAAGGTGCCGGTTCTCGGGAGGAAGAGACCCGATTCGCAGGGTCCTGAAATTTGCGGCAGTTTAGACACTAAACCCGGTCTTCTTGTTGTTGAGATTTTGGTGATAGAGATCATTTGAAGAGATTGCGCATACCAGTTTTGTGGATAACTTGGGTGAAATCGGCATAAGGTACCCGAATACGGGATTCCTCTCCTCCTGTATATGGGTACCCAAATTGAATTGATCCGCAGGTACTTTTCATGCCAGAAATGTCAAAACGAGCAGCCGGGCAGAATCATGCCGGAAACACAATTGGATATGGATCAGCTTTCCGGTGCCTTACGCCGGGAGACGGTCAAGAAAAACGTCGCCGCAATTCATATCAGCGGCAAGCTTACGTTGCTGCAGCGTAAGCTATCCAATGTCCTATTGTTGAACGCCTATGACGCTCTGACCTCCGCGACGACGCATACGATTGACGCACGAACCCTAGCGATGATGGTCGGTTACAATTCCAATGATTTCGATACGCTGCGCGCCAGTTTGCGGGCGCTGGCTGAGACCGTTGCCGAGTGGGATATGCTGGACGAACAGGGGCGGCAGGAATGGGGAGTGTCCTCGCTGCTCAGTTTCGCCAAGCTGAAAAACGGGATATGCGAATATGCTTATTCGCCAGCTTTGGCTCAGAAATTGTACGACCCTAAAATCTATGCGCTGATCAATGTCCAGATCCAAAGAAATTTCAGCTCTGGCCATGGTCTGGCGCTATATGAGAACTGCTATCGTTTCGTTCGAACCGGGTCGACCGGGTGGTGGGCGCTGGATGTTTTCCGCAAGCTTATGGGGGTGGATAGCAGCGACTACTACAGCAGCTTCAAGCACCTCAATGCGAAGATCATCAAGCCTGCAGTTGCGGAGGTGAACAAGAGCTCGGACATTCTTATCGAGCCTGAGTTTCAGAAAAAGGGGCGCACGGTCACCGATATCCGGTTTTTGATAAAAGGAAACCCGCAAAAGGCGATGTTCGAAATCGACGACAGCGATGGTGTCCGGAATCTGCAGGTTTTTAAGACCCTGCGCAAGCAGGGTGTGTCGGACCGGCTTGCACGTCAATGGATCTCTGAACATGGCGAGGACTACGTGCAGCAGAAGTTGGATTATGTCAGTGGACAGGGCGATGTGAAGTCCACGGTGGGGTATTTGTCTGCGGCTTTGCGTGACGATTACCAGCCAACGGAAAAAGAAGTTCCGGTTGAACCCAGCCCCGAAGCCGTTGAAGCCGCGCGTGCGCGCGAGGCCGAGAAGGCGCTGGAGGATCAAGCCTATGCGGCGCGCGCCGCGGAACGGACCGAGAGGTCGCGCAAGTTGTCCATTGTCGAAGAACTGGTTTCGCGGCGAAACCCCACACAGAGGGACGCGGATAAGCGGCTGTTCCTGGCCGGGCTCGATAATGACTTGGATCGGGAACATTTTCGCGCTCATGGTTGGCGTTCGGGATTGAACGCCAACGCCATCTTCGATTTCTGGGAAGAGCTTGAGCCGGACGCATTCGCCTAAATGTCAGGATGTGGGACTGCGCACAGACCCTCAGATTATCAACGGTTCTTCATCGCAGACTTAAGTGCATCCGCAAACGCATTGTTATGCGCATTTTCTTCATACTTTGCGCGTTGCGATCCTTTGGCTTCTGTGCGGGTAGGGCTCTTTTTCGGGCCACGGTTAGCCCGATCCTCGCGTGCCGAAGCACCGCCATCCTTCCGCATCGTCAGGCCGATCCTTTTGCGGGGGACATCCACTTCGATCACGGTGACTTTGACGACCTGCCCGGTTTTGACCACTTCATGCGGGTCCTTGACGAACCTGTCGGCCAGTTGGCTGACATGCACCAACCCGTCCTGATGCACGCCGATATCCACGAAGGCGCCAAAGGCGGCGACATTGGTAACGGTACCTTCCAATACCATCCCCGGTTTCAGATCTGTGATGTCTTCAACGCCATCGGTGAACGAGGCGGTGACAAAACTTGGGCGCGGATCGCGGCCGGGTTTTTCAAGTTCCGTAAAGATGTCCCGCACGGTTGGCAGACCAAAAGTATCGTTGACGAATTGCTCGGCCCGCAAACCTTTCAAAGCGCCGTCATGGCCCATGATCTGACGAGTGTCGCGCCCGCAGGCCGACACAACCCGGCGCGCCACGTCGTAGGCTTCCGGGTGCACCGAAGAGGCATCCAACGGTTCCGAGCCGTCGCGGATGCGCAAAAAGCCAGCACATTGCTCATAAGCGCGAGGGCCGAGACGCGCCACTTTTAGCAGTTCCTTGCGGGATTGAAACGCACCATTCAGGTCACGGTGAAGCACAATCGCTTCGGCCAGGCCAGGTCCCAGGCCTGAAACATGAGAGAGTAGGGGGGCCGAAGCTGTATTTAGATCTACACCTACCGCGTTCACCACGTCCTCGATCACCGAGGCCAGGGATTGTGACAGCCGATGCTGGTCCACGTCGTGTTGATATTGGCCGACCCCAATCGACTTGGGTTCGATCTTGACCAACTCTGCCAGCGGGTCCTGTAACCTTCGGGCAATGGACACGGCACCGCGTAAGGATACGTCGAGATCGGGAAACTCGCGTGCAGCCAGTTCCGAGGCGGAATAGACCGACGCACCGGCTTCGGACACAATTACCTTGGTGGGGGCTTTAACGGTTTTGGGCAACAGCTTCAGTGCGTCGGCCACCATCTTCTCGGTTTCGCGGCTGGCGGTGCCGTTGCCAATGGCGACCAGTTCGATCTTGTGGATCGCTATCAGGTTCAGGATGGTCCCCAGCGCGCCGCGCATATCGTTCTTGGGCTGGAACGGGTAAAGCGTGTCGGTCGCTACCACCTTGCCCGTGGCATCCACCACGGCCGCCTTGACGCCGGTCCGGATGCCGGGGTCCAGACCCAGCGTCGCCCGCGCTCCGGCCGGTGCAGCAAAAAGCAAGTCTTTGAGATTGCAAGAGAAAACCTGAATGGCATCGTCCTGAGCCCGGCTGCGCAGGTCCGCCATAAGCTCGACCATCATCGATAGGGACAATTTCACCCGCCAAGTCCATCCGGCCACTTTGCGCAGCCACACATCGGCGGGGCCATCGCCGCGTGTATGCAGATGGGCGGCAACGATGGATTCGGCGCGGGCCGCACCCGCTTCGGGTTCGGGCGCGATATCCAGCGTCACGATCCCTTCTTTCGAGGCCCGCAGCATCGCCAGCGCACGGTGCGACGGAGTTTTGGCCCAAAGCTCTGTGTGGCCGAAATAGTCGCTGAACTTGGCGCCTTCTTGCTCCTTACCGTCGATCACTTTCGAGGTCAGCAAGGCCTCGCGCTGCATGAAATCGCGCAGGTCGCCCAGAAGGGTGGCGTTTTCGGTCAGCCGCTCGGTGATGATGTCCCGCGCGCCGTTCAGGGCGTCTTTGGTGGTCGGCACCGCCTCGGTCACGTAGCCCTGGGCCAGAATTTCGGGGTCGGAGGACCGGTCGGCCAGAATGGCATCGGCCAACGGCTCCAGCCCGTTTTCCCGTGCAATCATCGCCTTGGTGCGGCGCTTGGGTTTGTGAGGCAGATAGATGTCTTCCAGTTGCGCCTTGGTATCGGCTCGTGCGATGGATTTTGCCAGATCGTCGGTCAGCTTACCTTGATCCTTGATCGAGCCAAGGATCGTTTCGCGCCGTGCTTCTAGCTCTCGCAGGTAGGTCAAACGGTCGGACAAGGTGCGTAGTTGGGTATCGTCTAGCCCGCCGGTCACCTCTTTGCGGTAGCGGGCGACAAAGGGGACGGTGGCTCCTTCGTCCAGCAGTTTCACCGCTGCGCCCACCTGTTCGGGGCGGGCGTTGATCTCGGTGGCGATGGTGCGGGCAATGTGGTCCAAGGGGGCCTCCTGAAAATGTCTGGCGGACCTTCTTAGCCAGCAGTGCTTGCGAGGAAAAGGGAAAGGAGGCCGCCGGAGGGAATTTGATTCATTGGCTCCAATTAGAGCATCCTTGTCGGGATCGGCAGGGCAGGGTGGTCACCCCAACTGGGCAGTCATTATTTCCACTGTCTGAAAGGTAAGCTGAGTTCGTCCAGGAAGCTCAGAAACACGCGGATCGAGTTCTCGAGCTTACTGTACTCCGGGGCAAGGTTTCGGCCGCTCCGGGTCACCTCAAGGAACTCGTTGCAGACGATAGCGCGATCTCAGACTTGATGGTCACTGTGCGTAATGCCTTGCGCCGTAAACCGGACGCAAACGTAATCGGCGAACCTTTGTCTGAAATCTCCGAGATAACAGGAGGCGGTACGAGAAATTTGAGGGGCACAAAGAGGATTCTTTGAGACCAATAGTTAAGAAAGAAGAACACTTTCAGATTCAAGTTTGTCCTGATCAAATGGAACGTAGCTTTCCACGATTGTGCTCAGAATTGCGCTTTGCGAAGGACCAGGCGCATTGTGATCGACTTATGGACTCCATGGCAGACCAACTACAACTTGGCGAGACTTGGTATGCTATGAAATCCACCCATGGCTCAGCATTACGTTTCATGGTCCCTGGCTATATTGCCCAACGGGTCGAGGCGATACGATGCTTCTGCCGCTGGGTTAAGCAGCGCAATATTCTCCAAAATTATCCTTGTAAATCTTCCATCGTATGGAATAAATGCAAGGTATGATCGAGCGTGGTGACAGGAAATCAGTTGAAGATTCTTTGGAGAACCAGGCGGGCGTAGTCCTGCTTGGGCCGCGGCAAGTTGGGAAGACAACGCTCGCGCAGGACATAGCTGAAAGCCGCGATGCAGTCTATCTTGATATGGAGAGATCTGCCGATCGCCAAGTGCTCGAAGAGCCCGACCTTTATCTCGACGAACAAGTTGGACGCCTGGTGGTGATCGATGAGGTTCAACTTATGCCCGGCCTGTTCAAGGCCCTGCGCGGCCAAATCGACCGGCGGCGGAGACAAGGGCATCGGACTGGGCAGTTCCTGCTGCTTGGGTCGGCCTCGAACACACTTCTGCACCAAAGTGCAGAATCCCTGGCGGGACGGGTCAGTTATCACGAGCTGACGCCTTTCAACTTGTCGGAAACCGGAGCGGATGCAATCTCCGCGCTCTGGTTACGGGGTGGGTTTCCAGATAGCTTCCTGACGAAGAACGACCGGACCAGCCTGGCATGGCGCAAGGATTTCATCCGCACCTATCTGGAACGCGATGTTCCGGCTTTTGGGTTGCGCATTCCGGCGGAGACATTGCGCCGGTTCTGGACAATGCTGGCCCATGAGCAAGGTGGGTTGCTCAATGCAGCAAAACTCGCTGGAAACCTGGGTGTCTCCGGCCAGAGCGTTGCGCGTTATCTCGACTTGCTGGTCGACCTGATGCTGGTGCGTCGCTTACCGCCCTGGCATTCCAATGCCGGAAAACGTTTGGTCAAGTCTCCCAAAGTCTATATTCGCGATTCCGGGCTGGCCCATGCGCTACTTGGGATCGAAAATCAGGAAGACCTGCTTGGGCATCCGGTTGTCGGCGGCAGTTGGGAGGGGTTCTGCATCGAAAACCTGATCGCAGCGGCGCCACGCGGAACAGAAGCAAGCTTCTACCGCTCGTCCGCAGGGGCTGAAGTGGATCTGATGTTGAAATTTCCTAGAGGCGCCCTCTGGGCTTTAGAGATCAAGCGGACGACATCGGCGAAGGTAACGCGCGGGTTTCACATCGCGACAGAAGAATTGGACGTCTCAGAACGTATCCTTGTCTATGCAGACGACAAGGAGGTGCCGGGGCGGGGAGGGGTGCGGGCAATGCCTCTCATGAGCGCTATGGAGCGGCTGGCGTCTGCATAGACGTGAGAGGGACCGGACCGATGGTAGCAGGTTCGAAACTGGAGGTAGCAGCCTACCTCAGGCAGAGCCTTGCTGTAATAAGAAAAACTGTCACGAAGGGTGGGAAATGTGAATTCGCTGCATGAGCCGCGTGAAATATTGGAGAGAGTGGGTCGAACAACAGAACTCTTATCCAGTCAGATCAATCTCGCAGTTCTTTAGAGTGGGATAGTGACTCAGCAGTTGTACAACTTGAGTGGGCTTGGGCTCTAAAGGTCAATTTACGCTTGGACTACGTCCGTTTCAGCTGTTCGCGCAATTGGCAGGAGAATCGACCCGCCTGCGCCATCAATTCTGCCCTCAGAGAATTTTGCGACAGAATCTTCACCTCCATCGCTTCCACACTGGAAAGTATCGAAGTGGCCAACAATATCCGCAATGGTCAGTTCGGGGCTGAGTTGGTCCATTTCGTCAATTCCCGGAATGGGCAGCTTAGGTACGATGCGGCTGCTGATAACGCGCGTCATGTTCAAAAATTCGTAACAGAGCCATGCCAAAATACGTGCAACATCACCGCTCTGTTAAAATGCGCTCTGTCAGACCCGCGGTCAGAGTGACAGGATCCTTGTTACAACAAGGCTTTTCATTTGTGGTTCTCAAAAACCATTACTACCAAAGTTCGGTTCTGCTGGCCTTTGTCTTTCAGCGCGACACGGTATGTGCCGCGCTCTGTGATCA
>NZ_JBQFTM010000017.1:0-65026 GCF_056538605.1 Ruegeria sp. BF7
GCCTCCTGCGCCGCCTTCAGCGCTCCAACCTGCACACCCGTCGCATTCTTCGCCGCCAACTGCAAAACAGCTCCATACATCATCGGGGCCGCCAGAAAGAAATCCCGTAAGGTCACATGTGACATCTCGCTGACCCGCGCACCCCGGTTCTCTCGCAGATCGACATAGCCCTGACCCGCCAATTGACGCAAAACCTCGCGTAATGGTGTGCGCGATAGCTCAAACTCCTCTGAGAGTTTCGACTCGTCCAAGTCCGCGCCCGGGCGCAGCTCAAGCGTCATGATGGCCGTTTTCAGGTAGTCGAAAAGCTCCGTCTTTTTGCGCTTGGACGCATCCTTCATTCCAATCTCCATCGTTGCTTCTGAACCAGTCAGGTCAAGATGACGCTGTTATTCAAGTTGAGCAACCATATTGCGCAAATTGTGCTACAACAAAATACACATTGTGTACAAGAAAAAATTGTGCTGTATGCATGAAATGTTCTTGAAGGGGAGAGTCTGGTGGCCACACAATCGGAAGAGGCCGTGATCGATTGCCGCAACTTGTGGAAGATTTTTGGTTGCCGCGCTGATGAGGCGATGAAATCCGTTCAGGAACAAGGGCTTGGAAAGCTGGACGTTCGCGATCGCTTTGACTGCATCGTCGGAGTTCAGGACGCGAGTTTCACCGTCGGACGTGGTGAAATCTTCTGCATCATGGGGTTGTCGGGCTCGGGTAAATCGACCCTGATTCGCCATGTGAATCGGCTGATAGAACCCACATCGGGCCAATTGTTCATTGAAGGACAGGATGTCAACAAGCTGTCCGCGCGGGATCTGCGAGAAGTGAGAGCCGAGAAGATCGGCATGGTGTTCCAGAACATGGCGCTGATGCCTCATCGCACCGTGCTGGACAATGTTTCCTTCAGTCAGGAAGTTCGTGGCCACGACCTGAAAGAGCGTCGCGAAAACGCGATGCGCGCGATTGACGCGGTGGACTTGAATGGCTGGGATCAAAAATACCCTGATGAACTCTCTGGCGGGATGCAGCAGCGCGTAGGTCTGGCCCGGGCGATTGCAGCCGACCCCTCGATCCTGCTGATGGACGAGCCGTTCTCGGCCCTCGACCCTCTGATCCGCCGTCAGTTGCAGGACAAGTTCATGTCCCTGTCCGCGGAGATGAAGAAGACCACGCTGTTCATCACCCACGATCTGGACGAAGCGATCCGCATCGGGGACCGCATTGCCATCATGAAAGATGGTGCGCTTGTACAGGTCGGTACGCCCGAGGATATCGTCACCAATCCCGTCGACGATTATGTGGCCGACTTTGTGGCCGGCATCTCGAAGCTCGAACTGATTTCCGCTGGCAAGATCATGGAGCCGGTGGAAGCGTTCGAACAACGGCGCGGACCAGTTGATCCCGAGGCTTGGCCCGAAGCCCATCCGGACCATTCCCTTGACGACCTAGTCAACCTGTCCATTTCGACCCAACACCCGGTTGTGGTCAAGGCGGACGGCAAAGCGGTTGGGATCGTCACCAAGAACGCCCTGCTGCGTGGCATTCAGGGTGATGTCGACGACCCGGCAACAATGAAGCACTGAGAGGGCATCATGGCAGAGAAAGAATTCAGTATACTCGATCCCTTCTCGTCAGTGGATCTTGGTATCGCCGAAAGCGCGGATGGCGTCAAAGGTTGGGCCATCGCCAACAGGGGTATCATTCAGCCCATCAAAAACGTTTTCAACGAAATGATTGTCAGCATCGACACGGCTTTGAACGCGGTTCCGCCGCTGATCATGCTGATTATCATCACGCTGATCGCATGGCAGGCGGCAGGGCGGCGCACGGCCATTCTTGTTGCGACCGCGATGACCGTGCTGGGCTTTTTGTCACCCAATGCGTGGGGTCTGGCAATGACCACGCTGGCAATCGTCGTGTCAGCGGTAATCCTGTGTTTCTTCATCGGTCTTCCGTTGGGCATTCTTGCCGGAAAGAACGACCGTTTCGAAGCGGCCATTCGCCCCATTCTGGACACCATGCAAACCATCCCGGCCTTTGTGTATCTGGTACCGGTGGTCATGTTGATCGGCATCGGCAATGTCTCGGGCGTGGTGGTGACAATCATCTTTGCCTTGCCGCCCCTGATCCGTCTGACCTCGTTGGGCATCCGGGGCGTGAACCCGTCGGTGGTTGAAGCCGCCCGGGCTTTTGGCGCCAATCCGCGACAAGTTCTGTTCAAGGTCGAGTTGCCCTTGGCCACCCCGACCATTTTGGCAGGGGTGAACCAGACCATCATGCTGTCGCTGTCAATGGTTGTGATCGCTTCGATGATTTCGGTCAAAGGACTTGGCAACGAAGTGCTGCGGGCCATGGGCAGGCTGGATGCCGGCAAGGCTCTGGTTGGTGGTCTTGGGATCGTGATTCTGGCCATTGTTCTGGACCGGATCACGCAAGGCATGGGCCAGTCGGGTCGCGAGCGCGGCCATCGCCATTGGTATGAAGGCGGCCCCGTCGGCGCAGTCATGCGCCTGATCAAAAAACCACAACCCGAAGAAACACCTGAACCACAAAAAACGCACTAATCAACAGTGAGGATCCTAAAAATGGTCATCAAGTCCACGTTGGCTGCTTTTGCCGCCGCAAACATCCTGAGCACGGCTGCCTTTGCCGACGGTCACCTGCCCGGCGAAGGCGTCACCGTGCGTCCGATCATTCAGCCGATCACCGAAGAGCTATTCCAGCACCGAATCCTGTTCAAGGCTCTGACTGATCTGGGCTACGATGTTGCGGAACCGGAAGAGGTTCAGGCGCAAACGCTGCACCTGGCCCTGGGAACTGGCGACGCGGATTTCACCGCGGTCCATTGGAACGGTCTGCATGACACGTTTTTCAAGGAATCCGGTGGCGATGAGGTTCTTGAAAAGGTTGGCACCCTGATCGATGGCGCATTGCAGGGCTATCTGGTCAACAAATCCGCCTACGACGCTGGTGTGCAAAACCTTGGCGATCTGGCCGACCCCGAAAAAGCTGCGCTGTTCGATGCCGACGGTGACGGCAAGGCCGATCTGGCAGGCTGTGTTCCCGGTTGGGGTTGTGAACGCGTGATTGAGCATCAACTCGACGAGTTCGGGCTGCGAGACACGGTTAACCATAACCAGGGTGAGTATAACGCGATTATCGCCGACACGATTGCACGCAACGAAGGCGGCGAAAACGTGCTGTATTATACCTGGACCCCATATTGGGTGTCGGGCGTTCTGATCCCGGGCGAAAACGTCGAGTTTCTGGCCGTGCCTTATTCTTCACTGCCAGATGGCGCGAAAGCCGAGACCACCTTTGATGGCAAGGACCTAGGTTTTGCCGTCGACAGCATCCGTGTTGTGGCGACCGATGACTTCCTGGAGGCCAACCCTGCAGCCGCGAAGCTGTTCGAGGTTGCCAAAATTGACATCAACGATATTTCGGCGCAGAACAAGATGATCGCGGACGGCGAAGACAGCTCGGATGACATCGACCGCCATGTTGATGAGTGGATCGCGGCAAACAAAGCTGTGTATGACGGCTGGCTGAAGGCTGCCCGCGGCGCTGCGCACTAACCTCAGGGAATATCCCTGCTATCGAAACTGCGCGGTTCGTTCCGCGCAGTTTGCTTTTGAACCGATGACCACCATGTCCAATCCACAGCACTTTGTTTTTCTGCTCATCGAAGAGTTTTCGCACCTGGCGTTTTCCTGTGCGATTGAACCTCTTCGCATAGCAAACCTTGTGCAGGGTGAAGAGCTGTACAAATGGTCGATTTTGTCCGAAGACGGGGAATTCGTCACCTGTTCGAACGGCACTAAAACGGTTGTGGATGGCGGATTAACAAGTATTCCAAAATGTGATCGTTTGTTCGTTTTGTCAGGCATAAACATGCAGGCACATGCGTCGCGTTCACTGCTGGCCGCACTTAGACGCGAGCGTGCCGGGGGCACTCGGATCGGAGCGTTGTGTTCCGGAGCCTGGCTACTGGCAGAGGCAGGCTTTCTGGACGGCACTGATGCGGCTATTCACTGGGAGTACCACGACAGCTTCATGGAGGCCTTTCCTGAGGTCAATCTTGTGCGCAGTGTGTTTACCGTCGATAGCAAATTCATAACTGCATCCGGCGGCACGGCCACCGCGGACCTGATGCTATATCTGATTGAGAAGGATCACGGCCATGATCTGTCCGTCGCAGTGTCTGACCAGATGGTCTATAACGCCGTTCGCAATGCCACGGCAGAACAGCGTGTTTCGATCCAGTCTCGAAATGGAATGCGAAACGCCCATTTGGCCAAAGCGATCCAGATTATGGAAAAGTCGATCGAGGCACCGGTTTCGCCGTCTAAGATAGCGACGGAAATTGGGATATCGACGCGTCAGCTGGAACGTTTGTTTGGAAAGTACCTCAATGCGTCCCCCAAAAAGTACTTTATGGAGATGCGACTAGACCGAGCGCGTAAGCTGCTATTGCAAACAGAAGCCTCGGTTACGGAAGTTGCATTTGCCTGCGGCTTCGAAAACCCTGGCCATTTCGCGCGGGTGTACCGCGCCCATTTTGGGATTACCCCACATTTACAGAAGAACAAGATCGGATGAATTGCGATCTTATAGATAAAACAGCCAGCTAGCAGAGTTGCCGGGTACAAATCGACTACTCCGGCTTCTTATTGCCACAGGCCGCATCGCGTGGGTTTCTAACCCGAAAGCGCCGCGGACACGCATTTTCCACCCTATACATCCGGTTGTTCTCTCGGTAAGAGCTGCGCTTCGATTATGATCCGTGTGTTGGACGCTCTGAGGGTGACAGCATCACCCAAGAAAGCCGAGCCATGAAACAGACTCTCGCAGATGCGCTGAAGCGCAAAGGATATGACACACTGACCCCTGTCCAAGAGGCCGTGACTGCGCCAGAGCTGCAGGGCCGGGACATGTTGGTATCGGCGCAGACCGGATCGGGGAAAACCATCGGGTTCGGTCTGGCCATTGCGCCGACCATTCTGGGCGATGCGCAGATCTTCGATACCGCGGATGCGCCTTTGGCACTGGTCATCGCGCCGACGCGAGAGCTTGCCATGCAGGTCAAACGCGAATTGGGATGGCTTTACTTCGATGCGGAAGCTTTCATTGCCTCATGCGTTGGCGGCATGGACATGCGGGATGAACGCCGGGCGCTGGCCCGGGGGGCGCATATCGTTGTCGCAACGCCGGGGCGGTTGCGCGATCATATCATGCGCGACTCAATCGATCTGACCGCCGTGCGTGCGGTGGTTCTGGACGAGGCCGACGAAATGCTCGATCTCGGGTTCCGCGAGGATCTGGAGTTCATTCTCGAGCAAACGCCGACCGACCGCCAAACGCTGTTGTTCTCAGCCACGGTTCCCCGCGCCATTGTCAGCCTTGCCGCCGGGTATCAACGCGATGCCGAGCGGGTCAGCACTGTCAGTGAACGGACGCAGCACGCTGATATCGAATACCGCGCGATGTGCGTGGCCCCTCGTGATGGTGAAAACGCGATCATCAACGTGTTGCGGTTTTATGAAGCGCCAAACGCCATCGTGTTTTGCAACACGCGCGCCATGGTCAGCCGGCTGACGGCCCGACTGTCGAACCGCGGTTTCTCTGTCGTGGCGCTGTCCGGGGAGTTGACGCAAAGCGAACGATCCAACGCCCTGCAAGCCATGCGTGACGGGCGTGCCCGCGTCTGTGTGGCAACCGACGTTGCCGCCCGCGGGATTGACCTGCCAAACCTGGATCTGGTGGTCCATGCCGAGCTGCCAAATAGTCATGAAACCCTTCTTCACCGCTCGGGCCGAACAGGGCGCGCCGGGCGCAAAGGGGTCAGCGCTTTGATCGTTCCCCCTGCTTCGTTCAAAAAGGCTCAGCGTCTGCTGAAATTCGCCAAACTGACGGCCGAATGGGGGGCTGCCCCTTCTGCCGACGAGGTCAACGCGCAGGACTTGCAGCGGATGTTCGGTTCGGACGATTGGCTGACGGAAATAACTGAGACCGAACGCCCATCCGTTGATGAACTGGTGGCAAGGTTCTCGCCAGAACAACTCGCCGCGGCCTATGTCCGTCAATACCAGCGGCAGCATTCCGCACCAGAAGAGTTGAGCGACGTCAAGGACGCCAGTCCAAAGCCAAACGCGCCCTTTGGCCCGAGCGTCTGGTTCTCACTGTCGGAAGGGCGCAATGACAATGCGTCTCCGCGTTATCTGCTCCCCATGATTTGCAAGGCGGGGAACATTACCAAATCTGATGTCGGCGCGATCCGTATTGCTGACGATGTGACCTATGTCGAAATTCGCGAAAGCAGCGTTCCCGGGTTGTTGGACGCGATCGGACCCGAGATGAAGATCGAGGGCACAAAAGACATCGTGCAGCTGGATACGGCACCCGATTTCTCAAGCTCTGCCAAGGCAGGCCCCAAACGGGGCGCAAAAGGCAAAAGAGGTCCGGAGAAGACCTGGCAAAAACAGCCTCGCCTTACCGAACCGAAGCCTGCGAAGGCGCGAAAAAAGACGGAACCCAAGCCTTCTGACAAGGTGAAAGCTGAACCCAAGCCCAAACGCGACAACCTCAGCGGCCCTGGCAAAAAACCGAGCCGCCGCCCGAAAGGCCCGCCGCCACCCAAAGGTAAGCCAAGCAGCAAGAAAAACCGTGCTCGCGCGGCCGCCGCCAAAGGTGGTAATGCTATGCCAAGGCGCCCGAAATAGGCGAAACGTTTGCCAAAGTTCAATGGAGCATGCTTTGCTACACTGTTTTCGGAAAGCTGCTTGAAAAGAGAAATATTTCCAATCCGGCGGCTGATCTGGTCAATGCCACTATGCCGAGGATGGTCAGTGTTTTCTTCACAGGCAGATGCGACGCTTCCTCCGTAAGAATGAACTCAAGCTTCCGTGAGGCTGCCCTCTCATCGTTGCAAGTAGCGACTGCCGTGCAACAGGTATCTCATTCGCCATCGTCCCCATTTATTTGAGAATGTTGGCGAAGAGCCCTTTTCGGGCGTTGGTGGCATTTCTTTTTGGTTCGCACGGCAAGATGCAAGTTAGTAAGTGTTGACCAATTTTCGAGTTTGAACAACCAACAGGTCGGAAAAAACTTGGCTTGTCGGGGACGGTCAACTGTCGCGATTATTCAACATTGCCCAAGGCGTTACCTGAGCCTATCCAACTGAACTGGTCCACCACTATGTTTAGGAAACGGAGGACCGATTATGGCAAACACGCTACCGCGCTAATCAGCTATTTCCTTAATCAATCGTGTCTCAAGCAATTGGCCATTCCGGTACAGAACTGGGTACGCAACAGACGCGATGTGACTGTTGAATTCACGAAACGCTCGTAACGTTTCCAGATGAATATCGCTGGTCTCAAAGCTTTCCGTTGTCCCGTGTTGCAACCGGCGTAGATGTCGTTTCCGGCTCTCGCGCTCCACCCGCTTTATTTCGGTTTTCTCTAAGCTGAGAAGCCGCGCGCTTTCCAGATCGTCTGAGATAAGTACGTTCGATGCCAGCTTCATATTAGCCAGAATACCCTCGTGCATCTGAACCAGTTCCGACCAGCCTTCCTGCGAGAAACTCGAGCCCTTGGCACGTAGTTCACTTGCCAACACGGTTAGGCGCTTTGCCACAACGTCACCCGCCGTTTCAAGCCGGATCGCAAGTTCCATAAGATCGCGCGCGGTTTTTGCATCCTGTTTTTCATAAAGTTCCGCCGGCATTGCGGCAACGAATGTCCGAATACCTGACAGGCACTGGTTTACGTCTTCGTCAATGGCCCGAACAGACCGGATCTGTTCTTTGTCTCCGCTGCGGTACAGTTCAAGGACGGGGCGGAACATGGTCTCGACAAGATCGCTCATCCGCAGCAGTTCTCGTTTGAGGCTTGGTATGGCCTGACTGGGAATCGCGGTACTTTCCATGTCCAACGCACTAACCGGTCTTGTGGGTTGAGCACGCGGTTCTTTCTTCTGATTTGGCAAGAGCGTTTCTAACAGTTTCTGCAAACGGCCACAAAACGGAAGAGCCAGAACCAGAAGTGACAGATTGAAGGCAAGATGGGTGTTAACGAGCATCTGGCCCCCTTGCGGGTTGCCCAAAAACCCGGTGCGTAAGGCCAGGTTTGCAGCAAACAGGGTAATCAAAGCCCAACTGCCCCGCAGCGCGAGATTGGCATAGGGTATCCGCCTGGCCGTCGCAGGCATCCCACGTGTCAACCAGACCGGAATGAAAGCCGAACCGAAATTCGCGCCAAAAACTAGCGACATGCCCGCGGCAAACGGGATCGCGCCAATCTGTACAAGCGTCACGCACATAAGAATGGCCGCTACCGATGAGTGCATCACAAATGCCAATGCTCCGCCGACGAGGAAGGCGGTGACATAGTCCCGGGCCAGATAATCGGCCACGGCAGGCAGAAACGCGCTATCGCGGATAGGATCCATCGCCTCTCGCAGGAACCTAAGTGAGATCAAGATAAAGGCAACACCCATCAGGATACGCCCCAGCTGTCGGGCTTTTTTAGCTTCGGTCTTGACGAACAGATAGCCGCCGACGGCGAGCAGCAACGGAACAAGCCAGTCCAGTTTGAACGAAAGGATCTGAATGATTAGAGCCGAGCCCAGATCGCCACCCAGCACAATGGCCAGCCCAACCGGAAAGCTAAGCATTCCGCTTGCGGCAAATCCCGAGCTTAACAGGGCTACCGCAGCCGAGCTTTGCAGCACCATTGCCATCACCACGCCCACCAGCGAAGCTTGCAAGTAACTGCGTTGCTGCGTCATCACCCGCTGGAACGACGCGCCATAGCTGCGTTCGATCCCGGTACGCACCATGCGCACCGCATAAAGCAGCAGCATGATTGCCCCGGCCAGACTGATCAGAAAGGTGACAATTGCCATACTTCACTCCGTCTGCAAACTCGGCTCAGGTCATCGCAGTTTTCATTCGAGACCCTGTAAATAGTGTTTCTTCCGACACGGCATAGCGCGCGGGCGTTCCAGTCGATTCTTTAGTGCTGCTTTCATTTAGGCACTGATCCGTATGGCTGCCGCTTTTTCGTTTAATCCTACAATGTGCGGCGGATGTGGCTCAGCGGGTCAAATCTCGTCTTCGATTGCAGCAACAACGATGTCGATCGCCCGGTCCAACTCCGCTTGGGAAATTATCAGCGGCGGCGACAGGGTCAGTACGCATCCCTGGCTGATCTTGTAGCTTAGCCCCGCCTCAAGGCAGGCATAATAGATCCGTTCCGCGCGGGCGTTTCCCGGCGCCTTCGTGGTGCGGTCTTCGACGATCTCGATCCCGAACATAAGGCCACGGCCCCGGATATCTCCGACGATGGGAACATTCTGCAGTGCGTCAATAAGGCGGGTCATTGCGTGTTTGCCCAACTTTGCTGCGCGTTCGAC
Source organism: Ruegeria sp. BF7 (assembly GCF_056538605.1). NCBI lineage: Bacteria > Pseudomonadati > Pseudomonadota > Alphaproteobacteria > Rhodobacterales > Roseobacteraceae > Ruegeria > Ruegeria sp. BF7. The sequence continues at coordinate 9,418 of NZ_JBQFTM010000017.1, forward strand.
CAATCCCTCATCCTCGATGATCTGCAGCGTGGTCAAGGCGGCGCGGGCGGTAACGGGGTTCTTTTCGTGAGTGTAATGCCCGATGGCAAAATCCCCGCACACATCCAGGTTCTTGCGTGCAATGCAGGCGGCGATGGGCAGGATACCTCCGCCCAATGATTTTCCGATGGTGACAATGTCGGGAACGATCTCGTCATGCTCGAACGAGAACAACTGCCCGGTCTTGCCCAGCCCGGTCGGAATCTCGTCCAGGATCAGCAACGCGCCATGGCGGTCGCAGATTTCGCGCACTCGTTTCCAGAAATCCGGAGGCGGCACTATAGGGACGGCACGCATCGCTTCGGCCACCACGGCGCAGATGTCGCCTTCGCGTTCCAATACATAGTCGATCATGTTGGCACAGGCCTCGGCGCTGGCCTCAAGCGTTGTGTGCCCATAGGGGCAACGGGTAGGGTGGAATGGGGCCACGTGCTCGGTTCCCGGCAATAGTGGACCTGCGATGTGGCTGCGGAACGTGGCCTCTCCACCAATGCTTGCCGCGCCAAAACCTGCGCCATGGAATGCGTCCCAGAAGCTGAGCGTTTTGAACCGGCCTGTTGCGGCACGGGCGATTTTCAGGGCCACTTCATTGGCGTCCGAGCCGCCAGTGGTGAACAACACCTTGCCCAGATCACCTGGGGTAATGGCAACCAGCTTTTCGGCCAGTTCCACCGCCGGGTCATTGGTGAAGCGGCGTGGGGCAAAGGGCAGGTCGTCCAGCTGATCCTTGATCGCCTGCACCAATCGAGGATGGCCATAACCGATGTGATGCACCGAATTGCCATGGAAATCCATGTATCGGCGGCCATCGAGGTCCTCGATCCAGATGCCTTTTGCCTGGGCAATCGTGCTGACGCAGGGGCTGGACAAGGATTGATGCAGAAAAACATCCGCGTCACGCTTTAGCAAAGGTGATGATTTGGGCCCAATGGACATCTTCAGCCATGCTTTGCGGGCTTCCGAAGTATTTGATTCCCCTTCGGTGTGGACAATCTGTGGCATTTCCGCTCCTCGCTGTCGCTTTGGAAAAGATGCGGACCCAGAAAGGTCCGCAAGTTCCAGGGAGAAATTTTGAGACCCCTTCCGAGAACGGAAAGGGTAGGAGTGTCAGCCTGGCCATGGCAGGGAGTATGTTTTGACGTTTGTGAAGAATTTCATCGCTTCGATGACACCTTCCTTAACGCCGTTGCCGCTGTCCTTGATGCCGCCAAAGGGGGACATTTCGATCCGGTACCCCGGTTGTTCCCAGATATTGCAGGTGCCGACGTCGAGCCCGTTGATGTAGGCAATCGCCCGGTTCAGATCATTGGTACATACACCCGAGGACAGGCCAAATTCGGTCGAGTTCGAGATTGCCATCACCTCTGCGTCATCGTCCGGCACGCGCACGATGGGGACGATGGGGCCAAAGGTCTCTTCCATCACCAATTCGCTGTCATGGGGAACCTTGTCGACCACGATGGGCGGCAGCAGCGCGCCCTGACGACCGGGGTGATAGAGGATTTCCGCGCCTTCTTCCTCGGCCATGTAGACGCGTTTCTCGAACAGCTCTGCCGCCTTGTCGTGGATCACACAGCCCAGTTCGGTTTCAGGGTCCTGCGGGTCGCCGAACTTGATCTTCTTGGCCTTCTCCAGCACCAGCGGCACGAACTTGTCCGCCACGCTTTCCTGCACCAAAATGCGCTTGACCGCGGTGCAACGCTGGCCGGAATTGCCGGTGGCACCTGCAACTGCAATCGTGGCGGCTTTGTCCAGATCAGCGTCGCTGAGGTCGTTGAGGACGATCAGAGGATCATTTCCACCAAGTTCCAGCGCCTGGCGTTTGTAGACGCCTTTTTCGGCAATCATCTTGCCCACAGGCACGCCGCCGGTGAAAGTGATGATGTCGATATTTTCGTTAGTGATCATCTCATCCCCGATGTCAGCGGGCCAGCCGGTGACAACCTGGAACATCTCGGGCGGTAAACCCGCCTCATACAGAATATCCGCCAGCGTCAGACAGGTCAGCGGGGTCAGTTCCGTCGGCTTGCAGACCATGCAATTGTTGGTAGCAATCGACGGCGCGATCTTGTGGCTGACCATATTCAGGGGATGGTTGAATGGCGTGATCGCACTGATCGCCTTCACCGGCTCACGCGTGGTGAAGATTTTGCGGGCCTTGCCATTATGGGTCAGGTCGCACGAAAAAATCTCACCATCATCTTTCAGCGCCTCCGCTGCCGCGAATTGATACACATCCTGCGCCCGCTTGGTTTCGTAGATCGCATGCTGGTGGCAGATGCCCAGTTCAAGCGTCAGCCATTTGGCCAGATATTCACGCTTTTCGCCGATCAGTTCCCCCGCGCGCTGCAGAATCTGGCTGCGTTCATACCGGGTGAGTTTCGGCTTGTAGTTTGCCGCAATCTCGAAGGCTTTGCGCGCGTGCTCGGCGGTGCCGGCCGGGACATGACCCACCACCTCGTTGGTGTAGGGGTAGAGTACCGGAACCGTTTCGTCGGTAAAGACAATCTCACCGCCGATCCGCATCCCTTCGTTTCGTGTTTCGATGTTCGACATGGTCTGATCTTTCATGACTTACTGTGCCGCCGCTGTGGTTGCGTAGAAAAAGGCGTCGAAGTTGCGCAAAACCGGTTGGTTCGGAAGGTCGATGACGCGGTTCACGATGAACGGAACCTCTTGTTCGGTCAAACCGCCATGGCTGCGAAGTGGTTCCTTAAGGGCCGCCAGATCATGACGGTGCTCGGACGTGCCAATGCAGATGTTCTCGCCCGAAACCATCACGATGTCGCCAATCCGGTCGCCCGGCAGCTCGAACTGCTCGATGGCTTCGGCCTTGGTCAGCACGTGGGTTATACCCTCGGTCGCCCTGAGTTTGGCAATGATGTCATCCTGATCTGCGCCTTCGGGAAGATAGGCAGTCGCGAAAGATCCCAAAGCGCCGTGATGCACGACGTAAGGATCGGTAATGGGCAGGATGACCCGCGCGGCGTCCTTGCCCAGCCATTCGTCCATCAGATCCTGTGCATAGACAACGGCGGGTGATCCGTCAGGCAAGTGTTTTGGCTTCATGCCGTGATCGGCGGTCACCACGATAGCTGCACCCAGCGCGTCCAGTTCGCCCAGATAGCGATCGAACATCGCGTAGAAATCCAGCGCGCCTTGCTGTTCGGGCGCGAATTTGTGCTGAATATAGTCGGTAGTCGACAAATACATCACGTCGGGCTTGAACTCTTTCAACAGCTTGACGCCCGCAGCAAAGACAAACTCAGACAGTTCGGCCGAATAGACCTCGGGCACGCACATGCCCAGCCATTTGCTTGCATTGTCAATACCGTGCTCGGCCATCGTCGTCTCGCCCGAGCGTTCCGAAGAAAAGGCGACGGCCCGACCTTCGTCGAATTTCAACCCCGCACCAAGCAAGGCGCGGAGTTTGTCCTTGGCGGTGACCATGGCAATGCGGAACCCTGCATCGTAGAATTGCGAGAAAATGGTCGGCGCGCGCAGAAAACGCACGTCATTCATCATCACCTCTTCTCCGCTGTCTGGGTCAATCAAGTAGTTGCCGCAAATACCATGCACGATGGGAGGGCGCCCGGTCGCGATTGACAGATTATTCGGATTGGTAAAGGACGGGATCACGGAATGAGCCAGCCGGTCCGTGCCTTCTTCTCTCATCCTCTTGAGATTGGGCATCAGCCCCTTGGCTATTGCGACTTCCAGATATTCTGGTTCGCACCCATCCAGGCAGATCGCGATTGCGGGCACTTTCGGCGTCGGATAGACGCGCTCGTTGGCTACGACAGGGGTTTGGATAGTCATCTCGATACGTTCCTTGATAGTTATGCGGCCAGTTTGGCGCGTTCTTCCAATGCCCGGAGGGGCGGTGCGGCGTTTTTCACACCCATCTCCTCCAATGATTCTTTTGCAGCTGTCACAACTTTGCGCATGACCTCTTCATTCATTTGGCCAATACATCCGACTCGGAAGCTGTCAACGACCGTCAGTTTTCCCGGATAAATGATGAAACCCTTTGATTTCATAAGGTTATAAAATTGATCGAACACGAAGTTTTCGTCCGCCGGACAGAAAAAAGTGACGATGATTGGGCTGAGCCAGCGACTGTCGAGTAAGGTCTCAAAGCCCAACTCGCGCATTCCCGCGACCATGACATCACGGTTGCGGGTATATCGCTCGCCGCGGCCAGGAACGCCCCCTTCGGCGGTATGCGCCCTAAGTGCCTCGATGAACGCCGCAACTACATGGGTGGGAGGGGTGAACCGCCACTGACCGGTCTTGTTCATATGTGCCCATTGCGCATGCACGTCCAGGCTCAACGAATGGCTGTTGCCCTCAGCGGCCTCAAGCTCGGATTTTCGGGCAACTATGAAACCAAATCCGGGCACGCCTTCGATACATTTGTTGGCCGAGGACACCATTGCCTCATACCTGATCTCGCTTGGTTTCAACTCGATCGCACCGAAAGCAGACATCGAATCAACCAGAAGCTTGCGCCCGGCGGCATAGGTGGCCTCGGAAATCTCTTCGACGGGATTCAGAATGCCCGAACTGGTTTCACAGTGTATCGCAACCACGTGCGTGATATCGGAATCCTTGGCAAGAATGCGGGCAACTTCGTCGCCGCGGGGCGGCAGATAATCGCCCTTGTCCAAAACCACATGTGCGCGGTTCAGATACTCCAGGGTCTTCGCGGAGCGTTGACCGTAGGCACCATTTGCTAGTACCAGCGCCTTACCATCGCGCGGAATGAATGATGCAAGCATCGCTTCGACTGAAAACGAACCACTGCCCTGCATTGGGACGCAGTCGAAGTCATCAGCGCCCTTGCCAAGCAACGCCAGCAGACTGGACCGGACCTCGCGCGTCATGGCGCGAAAGTCATCATCCCAACTGCCCCAATCCTTTAACATAGCTGCCTTCACGGCATAGGACGTCGTCAATGGACCGGGCGTCAGAAGGTAAGGTTCACCGAGGCGCGGTTGTTCGATTTTGGGGTTGGAAGGCGTCATAACCAGGCTCCAGAAAGGTATTTTTAAGAACACAATTGCAGCAAACGTTTCTATATGTGAAATTGCAAATATCAATCTTATTATAAGCACAGCCTATGAGCTGGCATTGGAGGACCGCTATGCGACACAGCCAGCTCAAAGCCTTTCATTTTGTAGCCAAGCATGGTGGGTTTTCGCGTGCGGCAGAGGCTCTTTTTCTGACGCAGCCGGCAATTTCGGAGCAGGTGCGCAAGTTGGAGCTGGACCACGATCTGTTGTTGTTCCAGCGCGAACGCAAACGTGTAACCCTAACCCCCGACGGTGAGCAGCTTTATCGATTTACGAAGCAATACTTCGAGATCGAAAGTCAGATCGAAGATTACCTTTCTGAGACCAAGGCTTTGATCGATGGAGAGTTACGAATCATCGCCGACTCAGCGCACCACCTGACCGCGTTTCTGGGTCCCTTTCAGAAGAAAAATCCGAATGTCACGATCAGCGTGCGCTCGGGGAATAGTGAGGAGATTCTGGAAGAACTCAGGGCTTACAACGCGGAAATTGGCGTAGTGGGCAGCCTGTCTCCAGGCAAGGATTTGGATGTCTTGAGCCTTGGTTCCACCGAGATCGTGGCCTTTGCCGCACAGGGTGTTCTTTTGGCGTCGAAACCCACTCTGTCCCTGGAAGAGCTGTCAAATCTGCCGCTTATTTTCCGTGAAACAGGTTCGAAAACGCGCCAGAAACTGGAAGACGAGGCTAAAAAACACGGGATTACGTTGAAACCGGCGATTGTGGCAGAAGGACGTGAGGCGATACGGGAACTTGTGGCCTCGGGCGCAGGTATAGGCTTCGTCTCGCAGGCGGAGTACGGTCATGATGACCGCCTCCGACAGATCAAGCTTAAAGGCATCAACCTGCAGATGGGTGAGAGCATCATATCGCTGTCGCAGAGGCGAGAAGTGAAGATCATCCGCGCCTTCACAGAGTTTGCGCAGCGTACCTTGGAAGAAAACCCCGCCAACGCCTGATTGGCGGGGCAGGGTACCAAGAATGGCAGCTAGCGACTGCGCCAGGCCTGGGTGCGTTTCAGAATTCCCTTGGACGCTGTCAGGTGAATGATCCGGGCGAGAGCATTTGTATAAAAGATCATCATCCCCATCGCCGCAGCCGGTGCGATGTCCCCGGCATCATCCATGTTCAACACCGCGATGGACGCAAGCGTGGTCTTGGGCGAGTAGAGGAATACCACAGCCGATACTGTCGTCATTGCGTTCACGAACAGGTAAATGGATATGTCCAGAACCGCAGGCAGACATACAGGCACCGTAACCCGCGCAAAAAGTTTCATCGTCGGCTGTTTTAGCGAGGCCGAGACGGACTCAAATTCGCGGTCCATTTGTTTGAGTGCGGTCACCGCCGTCAGGTGCGAAACTGTGTAAAAGTGCGTCACCGTACAGATCACCAATATCGCCATAGTGCCGTAGATGCCGTTCAGCGGGTTCGAGGGGTTGTTGAAGAAGAAGATGTAGGACAGCCCCAGCACCATTCCCGGAATTGCCATTGGCAGCATCGCGAACATCTGAAAGACCGACCTGCCAGTGCGGAACCCTTTCGATTTTTCCACGAGGTAAGCGCCGAAGAACACAACAGTGGTTCCGATCATTGCGGTCAGCAGGGCTAACCGGATCGAATTGAAATATGATCCCCATCCGCCGCCATCCATCTTGTCGAACTGATAGTTTCGCAGGCTAAGGCTTAAATCGTAGGGCCAGAATTTGATCAGCGCCGCGAACTGGCACACGGCCAGAAGGCCGACGATGAATACCCCAATAAGGCTGCAATAGACGAGGAATAGGCGGTCAGCTTTCGGGTTAGGGGTTGCTTGATACGGCACTGACCGCGCCGACAACAGTGCCACTTGTTTGGACTGGACCATGCGGTCGATGGCAAAGGCGAGGATTGCCGGGATCACCAGAACCACGGATACAACAGCGCCCATCTCAAAGTTTTGCTGGCCGATCACCTGTTTGTAGATATCCACCGCAAGCACGTTGAACTGCCCGCCGATGACTTTGGGCAGGCCAAAATCGGTAATTACCAGATTGAACACCACGAAGGCGGCTGAAATCAGGCCATAGCGGGCACCCGGAACCGTGACCGTCCAGAACGTGCGCCATGGTGTTGACCGCAGACTTGCCGCAGCCTCATAAAGCCGCGCATCCGAGATTGCCAGCGCTGTTGAAATAATCAGGAAGGCGTGTGGGAAGGTGAAAAAGACTGATCCGATCACGATGCCGATTGGGCCGTATATACTTGCGCCAAACAGCAATTCCTTGATCATGCCCTGATTGCCGAACAGGTATACCAACGCAATACCTGGTAACAGTGAAGGGACCAAAATCGGCGCCATCGCGATCAGGCGAAAGACGCCCTTGAACCGCATACAACTGCGATTGAGCGCATAGGCGAACCAAAAGGCCAGCGTCACCGTCACAATAGTGCTGACAATGGAAATCCAAAGCGAGTTTTTGATCGAATTGAAAAGCGCAGGTGTCGAGAAGTAGTTTACAAAGTTATCCAGACCCCGCGATTGAACTGGCCGCAACTGAACCCGGCGGAAGGTGTTGGAATCAAGCTCGACCCAGTCAGTGCCGTCATGTAGCTTTGATCCGACCAGAAAGCGTCCGGTGTCGCTTGCATTACGGATCTGGTACATGACCGGGCTGCGGAAGCTGAAATCCGGAAACAGACCCGTCACCGGCAAACGCCCGTCCGAGCCAGTCACAAGATCGGTGTCTGCAAACGTCTCGGTCTGACGGTTCAGAGCATCTCCAGACAGGATCGTCCCGTCATAAACGCCCGCCTCATCGCTGACCTGGAATTCGTATTGCGACAATTCCACCCGATAGGTGGAAAATGACTTGGACAGCATTGTGTAAAGCGGCAACGCCAGGGTCACGATCAGATAAAGAACGATGACCATCATGCTGCCGCGCATGAGGATGTCATCGCGGCTGAGCTTGGGCTTGATGTTGGCGCCAGGTGGCATGGTATCGCTGTTGGTAAAGATCGAGCTCATGCCTCGGTCTCCGGAACATCAAAGGCCATCAGGCGGTTTTCAGGAAGCTCAATCACCATACTGCGTCCCTCTTCCAGTTCAAGACGACGCACAGCATTGATCGAGAAATCGGCAATCAGTTCCGATGATCCGAACCGCTCGTTGCTTAGACGGCAGCGCCAGAATGAGCCCAGAAACTCCATCTCATCAAGTGTGACTTCGATGCAGTTTCGGTTGCCACCTGTATCCAGATACCCAGCTTCATGGGGTATCACATCTTCTGGCCTGATTGCCGCCACAACCGGCGTTCCGTCGTTGAATTGATGGCCTAGGCAGGCAAAAGTTTTTTCGCCCACGCTCAGCCGCCCGCCCTTTGTCACTTGAGACTGAACCTGGTTCATTTCACCAATAAAATCAGCCACAAACAGGTTGGACGGTTCCCTGTAGATTTCTGTGGGAGGACCTACCTGCTCAATAACCCCGTGATTCATGACCACGATGCGATCAGCCATGGCCAGCGCCTCTTCCTGATCATGGGTCACCATCACGGTGGTCACGCCCAGCTTGCGCTGCAATTCCTTGATTTCGTGCCGCAAATGGACGCGCACCTTGGCATCCAGCGCCGACAGGGGTTCGTCCAGCAGCAACAAGCCGGGCTTAGACGCGATCGCGCGCGCAAGTGCAATCCTTTGCTGTTGCCCGCCCGACAGCTGCGCCGGGTATTTCTTTCCCTGATCGGGAAGTCCGACCAGATGCAACAATTCGTTTACACGGATCGCAATTTCAGACTTGCTGCGACCCGAGTTTTCCAGACCAAAGGCGATGTTCTTTTCAATTGTGAGGTTGGGAAACAGCGCATAGGACTGAAACACAATCCCGAAATCACGTTCGGACGGGGGCAGGTTGGACACGTCCTTGCCATCCTGCATGACCGTGCCTTTGGTTTGCAGGTCCAAGCCTGCAATGGCCCGCAGCAGAGTAGTTTTTCCGCAACCCGACGGACCCAGAAAGCAGACAAACTCACCTTCGTTGATTTCCAGCGATATGTCCTTGAGTGCGAGAAAGCTGCCGAAGGCTTTCCACAAATTTTGGATACTGAGATACAGTTCACCGGGTGGCGTTTTCTGAAGCACGGGAGAGGCCCTCATATCTGCACCTCGGGCACGGCCTTACCTGGCCGGTCTGAACCGGGTGAGTAGGTTGTATTTGGGGGAACAAGACTGTGGTGCGCAGGAGGAGTGCAAACGCCCCTCCTGCCAATAGGATTACTTCGCTTCCGACTTTCCGTCATAGCGAGACTGCCATTCCTTCAGGATTGCCGCGCGATTGTTGGCGGCAAACTCAAAATCATTGTCAATCATTGCATCCAGAAGGCCCTCTGGGAAGTGTTCGACCGGTTTTGCGACGCCGGGATAGGCCACAACCGCATAACCGCTGTTGTACATCTCGTTGGCTTCTTTGGTGACCGAGAAATCAACCAGTTTCTGAGCGGCTTCCAGATTTGCCGTACCGGCAACAATTGCGGTTGCCTCCATGTCCCAGCCTACGCCTTCAGACGGAACAATGATTTCAAGCGGGGCGCCGTCCGCCTTTGATTTAGCACCGCGGAAGGCAAACGAGATACCGATCGGGATTTCGCCAGCAGCCGCCAGTTTGCAGGGCTTCGAACCCGAATGGGTATATCGCGCGATGTTTTCGTGCAGCGCATCCATGTATTCCCAGCCGCCGTCTTCACCAAACATCTGCAGCCAGCTCGAAACATCAAGGAAACCAGTGCCTGATGAATTTGGATTCGGCATGATGACCTGATCCTTGTACATTGGATCGGTGAGATCCTTCCAAGATGTCGGAGGTGTCAGCCCGGCCTTTTCAGCCTCGACCGTGTTGTAGCAGACGGATGCAACCCAGGCATCCATGCCTACCCAAGCCGGCGGGTTGTCATTGTCAACAAATTTTAGATCCAGGCTATCGACCCCGACCGGAGCGTAGGGCTCCAGCATGCCTTCAGATTTCAGTAACAGCAGTGACGTGGCCGCTAGCCCCCAGACAACGTCCGCTTGCGGGTTATCCCGCTCAGCCAGCAGCTTTGCGGTGATGATGCCGGTCGAGTCACGAACCCAGTTGATCTTGATATCAGGATTGCTTTCGTTGAATGTCTCAGCATACCGGGCCAGATCTTCTGCCTCAACGGCAGTGTAAACTGTCAATTCCGTTTCTGATGCCGCTACTGTCGCGGTCAGTGTGCCGATGGCCAGAGCGGTAAGAAGTGATGTTGTGTGTTTCATTGTTGTCCTCTGTCGGAAATTTTTAAAGGGTTCGCCATTCTCATGCGGCGTTGTCATTCAGATTAGTGCCGACAGTTTGACAGATATTATCTTCAAGAAAAATCGATTATACCTTCAACGTCATAAGCCAGTCCTATGGATAAAGCTTCTGCTCAACGCTAAGTGTTGCGATCAGTTTTGGGTTCGCAGCAGGATTCTAGACGTTTGAAATAAGGGTCTTGCTTGATTTGGCATCACCCGTTCTTATCTACTCCGGCACGCACAATTGTCTGCGCAAAGGTCGGATCGGCATTTCATATGCGTTGATTTAGCATCTTACGGGTCAAGTGAAGGAACATTGGTGTGTTTTCGTGTGTAACATGCTCAACCCAACCTGCCGTGAGCATGGCCGAACACACGTGGAATGTACCCCACTTGTTGCATAGCGCGCGCCAGTTTCGGGGTATCGTGCCGTTGTGGGGTGCCATTTTGAACCACCAGAAAATCGAAAGAAAATTGTTCGCAATACAACGAAGTCCGGTTGGATCCGCAGGGAACGGTGACGTTAAAGTGGGCGACCATGCTGACGGCGCTTTACTGAAAACGTCGCCGCTTGAGTGGTTGCACCACCCGTCCGACACCACTCTGAACCAGAAGGTCGCAGCCGGTAGCCTGTTGGAATTCGGCCTTCGCCAAACCACATGACGCCAAAAATCGACGCAAAACAACGAAACTTTCCCTGAGCGCGCACACCGTACTCAATGGCGCGATTGTCCTCACGTAACGTACAAAACCATAGGCCAAGCAACAAGAAGCACCATTTTCAACGATGGGCTGAAACTATACGATCTATGTCCTACTCGCTTTCGGTGTGATTGGCGCCGAGAATTCCCAGCGCGTTGTCAGGCTCATAGAAAAATCAGAAATTGGTTCTGACGGTTCTCGTTCTTTTAAGTGCCAGTATTAGCTACCATTGCGATAACGTCTTAGGGTCGGGACTCATAACCAGTAAATGACAAGGGCCGCCAGCGCGAATGCGGACAGGAAAACCTTTGGGCTTTGAGATATGCTGCTTCGATCATGACCGTCTTCTCTTCACCACGACCAGCGGTCCAGCATCTCGGCGAAAATGCCTTTGCCTCTCTACCGTTTCCAACGATTGCAGAGCGTCTTGCGCGGATCGTATTCCATGGGCGCATCGCGCCATTGTAAGCCACGGCGATTGATGAAGATAATCCCACTCAGGACACGCCGGTCATCCGCCCGAGGTTTGCCACGGGACTTCGGAAAGAAGGGGGCCAGACGAACAGTTTGCTCGTCACTCAGCCAGAAAAGGTCAGACATGTTCACCGCTTGTTTTGGGCACGGTGAATCACGCAGTACGCCAGAAATAAAAGGGTGCTGAGCCTAATGGGCTGCTCGACTGGTCCCGCTGAGACTGCTTGGAATTTGTCTGGCAGCACCTTTGGGTCAACAATTTACACTTATAGCGATTTGGGGCGATTTCGAGTATACTAAGCTATTGGTATACGGAGATTCATGTTTTGACATATACCAAGTTTATATCGTTTTGTTCTAGTCTTGCACCAATTCTATTTGTTGCGACATTGTCGGGTGCTCAGAACGCTGCAGGCCCTTGCAGCGATCTTAGGCCTGTATCCAACGCGCTGGGTTATAAAGTTCGAGAAGCCAATACGCGCTGTGAAGGACTATATGAATCTACCGTACGTGCTATCGGCCTCGAACTCGTCGGAGTGATGTTAAATCGGTCCTTTGATTTTTCAACCGATACAGTACAGATCGTTGGACCGGAAACGGCGAGCTTACCGCCACACATGAATAGGCAGATAAGGGTTCGCGCCGTCGCTCTTCCACTCAAGACCTATTACCAGATGGATGGGGTCCTTGATGGCAGCTCGCGATTGCACTGGCCAATCGGGGACGTTGTAAAAGCAGCGGGTTTGAAACCGAGAAACCTCGGTCTTTACGGATGGGTCGAAACTGGGGGAGAAAAAACTTTCGTTCCTGTTCAGATCGTTGCCAGCGATTCGCATAACACGACGTCCGACGTGATCACGCTCATGTTTCGTGTGTCAATGAATGCAGAGGAAATCTACTGGCGTAGGAACGAAGGTGGCGTTGAGACAGAGTGGCTAAGCGTCATCGATAGTCCCGTCAGTTCTGGCAAAACTGTCTTTGTTAGCCTTCCCAACGGGCCACCGTCCGAAATTCGTATAGATGTCGCGGCAAAGAGAGAAAACAGCGACAAATGGGCAAGAATTCAGTTCAACGTTCTGCGGGTCAACCAATGAAAGCCTCGGAACGACGCCGGATCGTCCAACAACGGGAAGCCGAGTTAAGCGCAGCTACAGCCGCTGTTTTGTCAAACCCAGATGCGAATATAGCGGCCGAGTTGAGACGAATACGCGAATATGATCGATTGTTGGCTTCTGACACAGAAGGACCCGGGCGCGAGCGTTTATTAGCCGTCGTGATTGGCATTCTTTGCGTTACTATCGTCGGTCTTGGGCAAGTTATTCGAATGCCTGTTAGTCGCCTCAAACTGTTTGTGGAAAGTGAAAGTACCAAATTCGAGGTCTCAAGTGACTGGTCATGGAACGCCTCGATCGGTGAAATCGACCGTCTGCGCTTGGTTGGGTTCGAAAGCGTCGAGCTTCCGACCGCAATTTCTGCAGGGGATTTGGAAGAGCAACCAGAGAGCATTGGACTGAAAGGTGGGCAGCTAACGTTTGAGGCACTCATGGTTGGTGAGGGCGGTCGCGTTACAATAGACACTGACACTGTCTCAACTGATCTATTCGCAGAGGCTGCTGCTGTGAGCGGGCAACTGACTATGAACAGCGCGACAAGTGTGGACGTTGGTTCAAGCTATGTTGCGGCAGACCCTCAGTTGGACGGGCCAATTTCCAGCATTCCTGACATCCCTGAGATTGTTACGTTTGCCGCTGAACCAAGTTTGGCTGTGCCTGTTCACATTCGCATTGAGGGTGGAAGTAGAAGCGGAATTGATAACGTTCAAATTTCGGAACTGTCTTTTGCGCGGAAAATTTCGTCTAGCCCCGGAAATTTCGAGTTTGAGTCCACGATAGTCTCTGGTCATCTGTCGTTTCCACAAGCGCGAAAAGAAGTCGTCCTCCACCGCGGTGATCACATTGAAATACGCGAGGCCACCGAAGCACGACTGGTCAGCATCTCGTTGGACGAGCGATTGATGATCACCTTCGAGGGCAAGGCAAAAGTCATCAGGATGGTTCAGGCTGGAGAGCCCATCGACCTCCGGCCGACCGTATTGGAGTATATCTTTTACAATAACAGAATGACGTTTTTGTGGAGTGCCCTTGGGATCGTTTGGGGCTTTGCCTGGAGTATTCGCAGAACCGTATTCGGATGAGGAGGGGAAGACGATGCTAAGACCTGTTCTGTCATTGTTGGTCAGTGCTTTTTGCGCGTTTGTTTTTGTCTTTGGGGACAACGAAGCGAAAGCGCAGCAATTCTCTGGTGAATCTTTCGCCCGTGACTTCAGAAGTCTCGTGGTGAAAGTCAAAACCACATGGGAGTCCGGTCTGCAACAAGACGGGTTTGGCTTTGTCGTAGGTCACAATTCAACAGGCGCGTACATCGTCACGGCTAACCACGTTGTTCGAGGTAGGGGACCAGGCGAAGTCGCGAAATCGGTCGAGGTCACTTGGTTTCACCGTCGGGGTGAGCAATTCCCCGCAACGCTGATCGGGACGGCTGACGCAAAGCGCGACATTGCGGTGCTGCGGACGGAACTACCAGTAGGTGTGACCATCTCGCCAGACTTACTGATCAGCCCGGCCGCGCCGATTCAGCGAGGAACAAAGGTTTGGTTCATTGGCAGGGCAGGAGAATGGTACGTTCCGTTCCAGTCAGGGATTGTAAACAGTGTCGATCTGGACGATCAAATCCTGATCGATGGACTGAATGTTCAGGTAGGTACATCTGGTGCACCGCTCACGACGGCTGAGGGTGTGGCAGGGATCATAATTGAGGACGCCGGTGGTGTTACTAGGGCAACGTCAATCGGGTTCATCGCCCGCGCATTTCAGGCCTGGGCCCATCCCTGGGATATCAAAACAATCACCCCCACCGACGATCCCCCACCGACGCCAGAGCCTGAACCTGCGCCCGCACCTGCAGGCGCACGCTCGGAGTGGTTTGTTTTTCTCGGCTCGTTCCCTCACAGCGGTCTGAGCGATGCGCGAAAGCTCAAAAACCGGGCAGAGCAGTTTTTCCCCGGTGAGGCTATCATCATTGATACGGATTTGTACTCGAACCTGACCAACGGTCTGTATTCGGTCGTAATCGGCGCAGGCAGCCGTAGTGAAGCTCAAGAGATTAGAAAGCAAGCTCAACGTCTGGTGAGTGATGCGTATTTTAAGCAGGCTGGAGCCTATAGCGGTCCGTAATGCTGGGACCGAAAGTGTTCGCCTGATGAACTAAGGGAATGGAGGAAACAACATTGCATTCTCCGCGTCGTAATTTCTGTGTATCGTTTTTGCTCTCTTGTGTTGCATTCCTGTCTGCGCGAGCTGTCAAGGCTCTGGAGATCGTGTCCAGGTCTGACTGGCGTGCGAAGGACCCCGCTGGTCAGATGAAGCGCCACAATCCAATGCGAATTACCATTCATCATAGTGCGACAAAGCGGCGGCCAAGTGTCCCGCTCGATCAGAAACTGAGATCCTTGCAGGCGTTCTCGCAAAGCGAAGGTTTGTTGGCAGACGGAAGGCAAAAAAAACCTTGGGCCGATGTGCCTTACCACTTTTACATCGATGCGAATGGCGTCGTCGCTGAGGGTCGGCCGGTTGCCTTTGCCGGGGATACAAACACCAACTACGATCCAACGGGCCATATCGGAATTGCGGTGGAAGGAAACTTCGAGAACGAAGTGCCATCGACATCTCAGTTAGACGCCCTTGTCGAACTAATTCAACTACTTCTCGATGAATACGATTTGGAACCCGACGCCATTGATCATCACGGTTCGTTTGCAGCTACTGCGTGTCCTGGCCGCAATCTTGCAACCTACTTACCAGAATTAAAATCACGTGTGTCGGGTTATAATGGAAAACCTGAACGCGGATTAAAACTCCCGAAACCCGAGAAAAGACCAACTTCGCAAGACAGTCGGTAACCGTGACGATACTGTCGGCACTGCCAACTTGTTTACGCGTTCTGAACTGGTTCCGCGTCAGGCATGAACTTCCAACCGCATAGCTCAGGATGAGCAATCTGTCGAACACGAACAAACGCTGGTGCATCTATCTTGTGCGGCTGTGGCAATTGCATTGAGCATCTCAGTTGAACTCATTTTTTGGTCAACTTGTCCGAATTTCAGGGGGCGCAAAGCTTCGTCGCCAAGGTCTGGATTGGGCTGTGAGCAGCCGATCATGGCCACCGCGGAGAACGGCGATACTGAACCCAAATCACCGGATGCTGCGACAAGCACGAGACGCAGTGAAGCTCAGTAAGCGCGCATTGCGTATCTGCTGAGTATTGACCGGGTCGTTTGAGAGCTAGATGAGGCATCATCAAGAGAAGAGTTCCGATTCAGCCATCCCAATTATGTCAGTTCTGAGGGGCTTGAACTAACCCAACACCAATAGAGTCTGCGTCAGAGGCAACCAACGACGATTTGACTGCTAACGGTACCAGGAACGAGGATTGAACCATCTTCGCGCAGCTTCTGGGTCCACAAAGCGGCTGAACCGGCGACGTGTGGCGTTGCCACACTGGTGCCACTCATAGCCGTCCAACCGCCACCAACTTCAGCAGAAAGAACAACTACGCCTGACGCTGCCACCTGAGCCCGGCCATTCGAGAACGGGGCGACATCCCAATTATTACCCACTAACCCCGCGGCACCAAACGAGAATAACTCAGCGGCAGGCAATCCTGCGTCCAACACAAAACCCGGGCGACTGCCTTCATTTCCTGTCGCGACAACCATGGCTAAGTTGGGGGACTGAGATTCCAAGAAAGCGCGCAGCGTCGCGATACCTTTGATAATGTCCGCCTGTTGCCGCATCGCCGCCGTGGCAGCAAGTGCAGGATCATCGTCCTTGGCAATCAAACGATTGGTATTTCCGGCGAGATCGTAACCAAGTGGCATAGACACTTTGCTGACCTTTTGCTCCATAAGGCAGCGTCCAGCGCGGGGCGGTCTTCGAAGGTGCCGATGGCAGGTTCCATACCGTGACTGGCGACCAGATTTGCTTTCTCGGTGTCTCCGACCAAAGCCCGCATTCCTGACGCACTCCTTTGCCCGAGAATGCGAAGTGTCTCCATTCTGGTGCTGCCCGTACCACCGGTGATGAGAATGCTCATTCCGCTACCGCTGCCCAGATCGCCAGTTCGTTGCCGTTGGGATCGATAAAATGGAACCGCCTCCCACCGGGGAATGAATAGATGTCTCGAATGATGGTGGCGCCGGCCTCTTTGACTTTGGCCAAAGATGCTTTGAGATCATTGGAAAAGAGTATCACCAAGACGCCTGGTTTTTGCACTGGCGTCTTGTCCTCGCCATTAAAGCCCCCGTCAATGCCTGCACCGCTAAAGCTCAGATAGTTTGGACCCCATTCCTGAAAGTCCCAACCAAAGACTGAAGCATAAAATTGCTTTGTGGCTGACGGGTCCGTGAGTGGAAATTCGATGTAGTTGATTGTGTTGTGTCCATGCGCCATCAGGCCAACCTCTTTTACCTTGTTGGCAGGACAATAACATTTTCCTATTGTGAAGAGATCAGAAATATCGGGATTGCCCTTCCAAATATGGAAATATGATGGCCAGCTACGACGCGATTGCTATCTTTGCTCAAGTTGCAAAGTCTCTCAGCTTCACTGAAGCCGCTAGGGTATTGGGAATGTCGTTGTCATCGGTGAGCCGCAAAGTATCCGAGCTGGAGGCTGATTTGAACACCCGCCTGATCGACCGGAACAAGCGTCAAATCCGCCTAACCGAGGCGGGCCAGACTTATCTTGAACTCTGCCGCAAGGGGCTCGAAACGATCAGCTATGCCAATCGGGTAATGACCGACAGGCATAGCGACACGGCTGGAACGGTCACAATCACGGTGCCGCCGAATTTAGTGGAGGTGCTGTTTCTGGAGGCCGTCGAAATCTTCCAACTGCACTATCCAAACGCGCGGCTGCGCATTCTAGTATCGGAACGATTGCTCGATTTTGTCGATGATGGAGTGGACCTTTCTTTTCGCGTTGCTCCACCAGAAGAGCCTGACCTGGTAGTCAAGACATTGCTTAGATACCGACACCGGTTGCTCGCCTCGCCAGGTTACGTTGCCGCTAATCCGTCACTTCGCCAGGCAACGGATCTGCAAGATCACAAAATCATAGGTTTCGGGTTCCACTCATCCCGCGATGTGAACTGGATGCTTTCCAGGCGGGGGCAGGTTGAAAACATCCGCTTTGAACCCGACCTTTCCATAAATGACTACGCCGCTATCAGGGCGGCGGTTCTGGCGGGCCACGGCATCGGCGAATTGCCGGAGCCGCTGTGCCAAGAGGAGTTGCTGACGGGGCAATTTATCGAAGTGCTTCCGGAGTGGTCTTTTCCAGAAATCAAACTCTTCGCTGTTCATGCAGGAAATGCGTCTTTGTCGAAACTTGCACGGCTGTTTCTAGATACAGTGATTGTAAGCCTGAAGAGATGAGTTGAGTACAACACGTTACTCAACTGCACTTTCTTCTCCGAAAACGCTGAACGAACACAAGCCGGTTCGACTTCTGCGAACGGCTTACCCGCAACTCGAAAACTGCAAAGTCGAGTTGTGAATGTCCGTTTTGGGCTGCGACCTGTCGAATGCCACTGCATCATGTTGGTGGAACGGCATTTGTGGCTCAGGGCTCTTAAGACCGCTTAGTGGACGTCGCAGAGAAAGTCGGCTGCGAGCCCAAACTGACCCCTTAGCGGCGCAAGACACCCGGTCGTTTTACGTTTCAGTAGTCGGCAAAAGCCTATGTCGAGAGACGCCGCGTTATCTGAATCGGGAACAAGATATGAAATCGCAATCTACATTGTCCTTGACCGAAAATGGACAGTTCGAATTGTGGGTCAACGAAGCGGGCCGAGACAAGTTTCTTGAACTTCTCCAATCGCTTGACCGAGATGACGAGCACTTTCACATAGCGCCAGAAGGTTATGATGGGGACTGCGCTGTTTCAGAAATCCCTTATCGCAATACAGACCTTGTTCTTTCTTGGGGAAAGGCGTTGTTTCGCCCAGATGAATGGGATCGACAGTATTTTCCACATGTAATGGGGAAAGAAACCTGAATAACTGTTTCGCCTGAAGAGCTTTCATAAACCATTGCAAATAGGGGGCCGCAGCGCCGAGAGTTCGCTCTGAGCCCTATGCGCCGTGCCTGAGGTGATTGCAAGTTTGGCAACCCAAAATGCCCTCAGCCTGAAGATACATCTAAGCCGTCGAGTCGGTGACGATAGAACGCGCAACTAACTGTCGCCTCAAGGTGACTGGATGGTTGCGTTCGGATTCGAGTTTTTGTTCAAGATATTTAGTATAACAGGTCATGCAAAAACAAATGGACCAGTAAAGCAATCCAACAAACAAAAACAACTCCCAAACAACGCCATTCCAAACTACTTCGGTCCTGATTGCCTCCAATATTCCGAGTGGGTCAAAGAAACCCATCGCCGCAACAAGTGTCGTGTCCCGAAACACCCCAACAGCGGCTAGAACCATCCATGGCGACAGCGCCCTGAGTACTTCGGGAAGAACGACTAACCAGATAGTCTTCCTTTGGCTAAATCCCAAAGCACTCGCCACCTCCCATTGCCCTTCAGGGATTGCTATCAGCCGCTCGTGGATTGCCCCCGCTATCCGAGCGCCAGTGTGAAATGCAATCACGGCTACTCCTCGAAGTATCTGGTCAACGTAAGCT
Source organism: Ruegeria sp. BF7 (assembly GCF_056538605.1). Classification (NCBI taxonomy): domain Bacteria; kingdom Pseudomonadati; phylum Pseudomonadota; class Alphaproteobacteria; order Rhodobacterales; family Roseobacteraceae; genus Ruegeria; species Ruegeria sp. BF7. The sequence continues at coordinate 28,741 of NZ_JBQFTM010000017.1, forward strand.
CCAGGGGGCAGGAGGAGGTTGGTCAATAGAAAAACCCCAAACAGCAATACAATGAGCGGAACGCCTCGAGCAAACGCGATGATAGACGCGAAAGCGGCTCTACAGGGTCGAATGAGAAACCGTCGTCCCAATGCCAGTGCGATACCGGTCGGGATTGCTAGAGTGATCCCAGAAACCGCGAGAATGAATGTGAGCAACAGGCCACCAAACTGGCGAGAATCAACAACTTCAATCCCGAGGCCGCCACAAATGAGGTAGTAAGCTATGACAGGATACAGGGCGGAAAAATATAGCATCTGACGTGGCAATGACTTGAAAACAAACGGAGCGAGCGCTGCGAACAGCAGGACCAGTGCTGTGATTGGCCGCCAGTAAAGCTCGGATGGATAGAAGCCGAACAGAATTGCGCCAACTCTTCCCTTGAGAACCCCCCAACATGCACCATGCGCCTCCGGACCATGGGCAACCTCGACAATCTCTTTACATTCGGCAAGAGACTCTGCGTTCCAGACACCATTGAGTCCCGCCCAAACAAAAAAATTCCACAATAGGGTCACTATGAGAGCGATTAGACTTAGCGACAGCAAACTGTTGGTTACACCGTCAAACAAGTTTTGTCGTAGCCAATAGCGAACGAAGGTGATTGAAAGAAATTTTTTAGATGGTGATTTTTGCGCAGCAGTGATGCTTGTCCTGTTGGGTTTGTAAATCATGACGGAACATTCTCCGCAAAAGGCGATGTCCGCAAGGTTCGTTTTGTCAGCTCACCTGCAATTTGACATCTGGTTCTGAATGTCCGGAATGCGCGACAAAGCAGACCTTCAACATGGATTGGGAGCTCGCTCACTTGCCTGCGAAAGAGCACCCCAAAGATTTCTTTTGAACGCGCTTTGCAGCGTGCGCTGTGATCCGCTGAAAGCCTTTTCGTCATTGCCGGTTGGAAAACAACTCAGCCGGAAGCGAGCTTACCTATGTGGATTCCTTGAACCATCTAATCGAAAGCCTGACCAAGATGCGTAGAGCACAGACGGTTTTTTACACCTCTGTCAAGTTGACCATGCGTCCAGGTTTCGCTGAACGAATTGATCGATGGAAGTTGGCACCGAGCCGGTCAATTTGAGCACGTTATTGGTGACGCGATCCTCCGATCCGCCCGCGATTGCACCGTCCATAGTGGCCAGCGTTTTTGCATACTCTTCGGGTAGCCCGTGCTTCTGATGACGTTCCGCCAGTTCGTCGACGGTTAGGCGATGGTGGATAATCCGCCGTCGCAATTGACTACTTAGCGTCTTAGCAACCACATCATAGGAAATCGCTTCGGGACCGGTAAGTATATAGTCTTTGTATTTTATAGCCGGAGTGACCAGCAAAGCCGTTGCGCAGGCTGCAATATCGCCCGCATCGATAAAGCCAACTCGACCGTCACCTGTCGCTGTGTAAATGGTAGACTCTTCGCGAATGTGATCGCGGTGTTGAAGTTCCGAGAAGTTCTGCATGAACCATGTTGGCCTCAAAACTGCCCATTCTGGTGCGTTGGAGCGCAGCCAGGCGTGCACTGCTCCCATCATGGGTCCGCCTTCATCCAGCGACGAAGCACTCAGCAACACAAAGCGCGTGACGCCTGAAGCTAGTGCTGCCTCCAGCCCCGCCTGCATTGCTCCCAATGAATCCACAGTGTCCGTGGGTGCTACGAGATAAACGGTACCGACACCTTCGAAAGCATCGTCGAACGTCGAAGGGTCTTTCCAATCGAAGCGTACCTCATCTTTGTTTTGAGGATTGCGCGTTCCGGCGCGAGGGGAGAGCTCCATTGCGCGCAGCTGCTTGACAACGCGGCTGCCAGTCTTTCCTGTGCCGCCGGTGACAAGAATGGGCTTAGTCATCGATAAAGTCCTCCAGCTTCGATTTCAGAGTTTCGATCCCTCCAACGGCATTCAGCAGAACCAGAGGGTTCCAGTAGTCGCGGTATCGCACGATGCGTCCGTTCCTGACCTCAATGACCGAGAGGTAATTCTGGTCATAGCGCCCGGCCTCGCCTTTACCTTTGCAAGAGAACTCCAAAACGTAGGTTTCACCGTCTTTGCAAACGTGAGTGATTGCAGGGCTCATGGACTCAAAGCTGATGAGGCTGCCAGCCTTCGGTAGATAGGCCGCCATTATGTCTCGCCCTTGTAGCTTTCGCACAGATCCTTCTGGTGAAAACGGGAACTCGAACACAATCTCTTCGTCACACATGTCCAGGAAGTTCTCGTCAGCGTCTGCGACGATTGCATCCCCGAGGGCATTGCGCAGCATCGCTCCAAAGCTTGGTATCGTGTTTGTCTCAGACATGTTCTCTCCTAACCTTGTGTTGATCCCGTATTGGAAGGGTTTCGATGTGAGTGGTGACTGGGGTCATGACTCTTTTCCAAGCTGCATGATGAGAACACCTGCAATTGACAGCATTGCACCTGTGATGCGGAAGAAATCTGCGGGTCTAGAGTCGTTCCCCAATAGACCGTTCTGATCGAGGATAAGCGCCATCGTCATTTGTCCGGCGACAACAGCTGCAATAAAAGCGGCAGCCCCAAAGCGTGGGATCAGAACCATGGTCGCCATCACGTAAACGACACCGATCACGCCTCCGACCCACGCCCAGGGAGGAGCCGCATAAAGAGAAGATAAGCTTGGCAATGTCGGGCGAAGACAGGCAATACCGACAACCAGACAAACGAATGATATTCCAAACGACAACAGAGTTGCCCAAAGGGGGTGGCCGGCAGCACGGCTAAGCTCAGCATTCATTCCGGCATGAATGGGTATCAAGGCGCCGCAAAGCAGAGGCGCAAACCACAGAAGAGCGATTTTCGGATCCATCTTCGCGTCCTTTCTGCAAATGCCACAAACGGGTTGCAGTATCGCTCGGATTGCTTCAATCTGCGACGGAACGATACCGTTTCGTCCTATATAAGGGAGAATCACGATGGAACGCAAGTGTTCCGACGTAAAAAATGTTGATCGCCCACGTCGGAAGCCCGCCGGGGCCGCCGTTTTGCAAGACACGGTAACGGAAGCCATCCAACGCGCCTTGTTCGAGGAGTGGGCGGAAACGGGGTATTCCGCTCTTCGTATGGAGCGCATCGCGGCCCGCGCAGGTGTCGGGAAGGCGGCGCTCTATCGACGGAGCAAATCCAAGTTTGATCTTGTGACCGAAGCGGTGAAATCAACGGCGACGCGCATCACCCCAATTCCGGACACCGGGTCCTTTGAGGGTGACGTCGCCATGCTGTTACGCCGGATGGCTGCAACTCTGCGGCATCCACTTGTGCGCCGCATTCTGCCAGACCTGCATGCAGAGCACGCACGTTCTGATGAGCTTGCCGAGTTGCTTGAGAGTGTGACGCGTGATCGAAGGGCCCAAGCCATGATCATGCTGGACAGGGCATTTGAGCGCGGTGAGCTTTCCCAAGACACGGATCGGCAGATGGTTCTCGATATGCTTATCGCGCCGCTCTACTGGCACGTCATTGTCCAGCACCGTTCAACCGCTCCGTCTGATTTAAAAAGGTTCGCAGGTATCGTTCTTGGCGTTTCGAAGTGAACACCCGAATTGGATTGAGCGCTACTCAGCACTCCAAGCAAAATCATTTGTGTATTATGGAACCAAGTTTTGGTGGGCGATCGCATAATTGAGCGCTTCCAGATCCTCAGCCAATTGGCTGAATGAGATTGGCCCGCCAAGGCAAACCCTGACCGCTTCTTCAGGTGAGCCTGTCACGGTAAAGGCGTTGCTTGGCATAATCCCCACTTGTCGATTGGCCATGACGCTCATCACATCTGCACGAGTGGAACCTTGGGGCAGTTTCAGCCAGATATTGAATGCCTCATTGCTGCTGTTGAAGCTCTGATTGCGCATGATCTCAGCAGCAAGATTTTGTCGGCGCTTCGCTTCAACTCGAATGAATTTTTGAACGGCTGTCGCGGTTCCATCCTCTATCCATCGGCACATCAGTGCCGTCGTGATAGGCGAAGCCATCACATTTGATGCTTGCAGCACCCGTGAGAAGTGGCCTTTCGTTACACCCGACGGGGCCACGGTGAGTGCCAGCCTCAAACCTGCGCCCAGGCATTTGGAAAGACCGGCGATGTACCATCCCAATTCTGGTATATGTTGCGAAATTGGTGGAGGTGCATCTGAGGACACAAATCGATTGGCGTCATCTTCGACCAATGGCAAACTGTGTTTCTGCAAAATGGACGCGATTTGCTCACGTCGACCTTTTGGTATCGTAAGTGTGAGGGGGTTTTGCAGGGTCGGGTTCAGGTACAGCGCCGAGGGTGCATGTTCCTGAATGGACGCATCCAGCTCTTCCGGGAGTATTCCGCTGTCATCTGATCTCACTCCTACAAGCCGGATGCCGAACTGGCCCGCGATTGCACGAATGCCCGGGTAGGTCACGCATTCGCACAGCACTGTCTGTCCGGGTTTGGTGAGCAATGTCAGGATCGAAAGAAGGCTGGAATGTGCTCCAGGCGTGATAGCCAATTGATCCGCCGCCACGTCTATACCATTGATACTCATCCATCGGGCAGCAGTTTCCCGGTCCTGTCGGCTGCCAATGACGGATTGGTAGCGGAGTAGGGGGACAAGGTTCGCCGCAACATGCGCAAGACCCTTTTCCATTCGAGCCACCAGAGCTGGATCATCTGGCTCTGGTGGCATGTTCATATTCGGGTCTTCTTCAAGCGCACGTCGGGGATCCGCTTGTTCTGTTGTCTTTTCTGGTTGCCGGACAAACGAACCGCGACCGACAAACGTGTCGATATACCCTCGCTTTGCCGCCTCTGAATAACCGCGCGAAACGGTTGTAAAATCCAAACCGACAGTTTTTGCGACACTGCGCTGGGGCGGAAGCCTGTCGCCTGCTTCAAGAACGCCTGTCTCGACATCGTGCCTGATCGCCTCAGCGATCCGAATATAGAGCGGTTTCCCGTTGTCGCTGAGATTCGGTGTCCAGGTCTTCAAAGATGCATTCCAATCATTGCAGCAGATTGATGCAGACACCTTCGCACAAAAATCAGATATATTTCAACGAAATATCGATTGCGGAGCATTATTGATTGCATAATGATTGCATTTTGATTGAGCATGGGTTATCTGGAGCGCCAATGAAGGAGATCAAAGATGTCCGAACTTACATGCGACGGCCACGGTGACAGCGAAGATCGTCCGATCAAGCCTGCGATCATCAATGGTATGAAGTTGAAGTGCCCCAAGTGCGGGGAAGGCAAGCTGCTGCACAGCTACATCAAAGTGAATGATGAATGTTCGAGTTGCGGCTTGGATTTGAGTTATCAGCGGGCAGATGATGGGCCGGCATATCTTACGATCCTGATCATCGGTCATATCATGGGGTTCGCACTGCACATAGCTTGGGTGACATGGCGGCCGGAACCGTGGGTGCTGGCACTCAGCATGTCGGTGATCGCAGTCGCCGGCGCCCTGGCTCTTCTGCCGGTAATGAAGGGTTTGATTGTTGGCTATCAATGGGCCAAGCGCATGCATGGGTTTTAAGAAAGTTGGGCACCATCTGGTGCAGCAACCCAATGCATTGAAATGGCCGCTCCAGGTGGGAGCGGCCATTCCCTTTGTCGAGTTAATTCAAGTTGTTTGAAATGGTACTTTAGGCTGCCAGCGCGACCGAGTCCTTTCCTGCGTGGACTCTTAGTGGGCAGGTGCTGTCCGTCACCGCTCTCCAGATTGCCTGAACGACATCTTCTGCAAGAGTGAATTCCTTCCCCTCAGCGTTCATGAATGCACCCATAATATGCTCGACGAATGGTTTGTAGTCTTCGGGCGTGTCATTTGATTCAGCCATCAGCGCCATCGCGTTCTTGCCGAAATTCGTTGTTGGCGCCTGACCGGGCAGAACGATATGGGCGCGAATACCCAAAGCGGCCAATTCAAGCGCCAGACATTCGGTGAAGGCGTTTACCGCGGCTTTACTGGCTGTATAGACCGGAGCCAGCGGCAACGGTTTGAGAGTGACGCTGGACGAAACGTTGACAATCGCGCCAGAGCCTTTGGCACGCAATTGTGGCAGTACGGCACGAATCATTTCTATAGTGCCGAACGTATTGGTCTCAAATATCCGGCGCAGGTTTTCTTGGGATGTTCCTTCGAAGGGGGATAGCCAGCCAACACCTGCATTGTTCACCAGGGCGTCGATGGGGCCGGCAGCTTTCACGGCCTTTTCAATACTTTCGCTGTCCGAAATATCCAGTCGCAGGATTCTCAAACGATCCGAGGTCGGCAAAAGTGTTTCGTCAGGTTTGCGCATTGTAGCAATAACGGACCATCCCTGTTCGAGGAAGTAGCGCGCGGTTTCAAGTCCAAAACCCGAAGAACATCCTGTGATCATTACAGTATTCATGGCAGCATCTCCTTTTCGCCAATGGTACTAAGGTAGACAGCCAGATCAGTACTTTATATAATCCAAAATCCAAAAAAGGTTACATTTAGTCCAAAATGGCAGATCCGTTCTCCGAAATCATCTCCCTCCTTCAGCCAAAGGCGTCGTACTCAAAACTTGTGCATGCGTCTGGACCGTTCCGGGTGCCCCGGGACGATGTGAATGAAGCTTTTTACTGCTCACTTCTTACAGGTCGAGCTTGCTTGGAAGTCGAGGGAAAAGAGCCTTTAGTATTGAATGCCGGAGATTTTGCCCTGATCCCCGCGGTCAAGTCATTCACCTTCTCCAGTTTGGACCCACTTCCGGCGACTGACCTACTGAGCCGTCCGGTGGAGGGTGAAGACGGAGTCTTCAAGCTTGGACCGCCCGACGCCGAACCAGTGGTTCAGCTACTCATTGGACACTGTACCTTTGCCAGCCCGGATGCAGAGCTTCTGGTCGCACTATTGCCAGACCTGATTTTTGCGCGAGGTGAGGGACGACTGGCGACTCTCACAGAACTTGTCCGAGATGAAGCACGCGCGAACAGGCCGGCGCGAGATGTGATCGTCGAGAACTTGTTGCAAGTCTTACTGATTGAAGCCTTTCGTTCTGTCGCTGAACCGGGGCCGACGGCAAACCTTTTATGCGGTCTAGCGGATTTGCGAATTGGTCCCAGCTTGCGCGCAATGCATTCGGCACCGGCTCACGGTTGGACCGTTCAAGCGCTTGCGAAGGAAGCAGGGTTGTCTCGCTCCGCATATTTCACCCGGTTTGAAAAACTAATGGGGCATCCCCCGATGACTTACTTGCAGAATTGGCGAATGACGCTGGCAAAGCATATGCTCCGCACGGGCGAACTCAGCATTGCAGAAATCTCCGCCGAAACGGGATATGGGTCTTCCAGTGCGTTCAGTACTGCATTTTCCCGTCGCGTTGGGTGTCCTCCCGCTCGCTATTCAAAAACCTCTGCAGAGTAGCTTTTCTTACCGCTCCTGAGAGTGATGCAGGCAGCGCCTCGTGTCGCGACCTGCCTATTGGTTTGACTCAATCCTTGGCGCGATACGCATCCGGTATCACAAACACTTCGTCTGCGCGGCCGTATCCACCGTCTTTCACCTCTTCGATCAGGACCATCGTGGTCGGGCGCACAATCTCTCCAAAGAAGCTGACCATCAGGACTGTTGTTTTATGGATAAGGTCCTCTTTTTGATCTTCTGTCAGCGACGCCTGCGGTAGTTTGTAGTTGGCAAATGGCATTGGATTATCCTTTCAGGGAGGTTTCAGATGACGCCGCCATTGGCGCGAAGTGTTTGACCACTGATCCAACGGCCATCAGGCCCGGCCAGAAGTGAAACAACGGCAGCGATATCATCGGGCGTTCCAAGTCGACCAAACGGATGCGTTTTCTTGATGTTTTCGATCATCGCTTCGGGTTTTCCTGTGATGAATAGGTCAGTCTCAACCGGCCCCGGCGCGACGGCATTCACGGTGATGCCGCGCGGGCCCAATTCTTTGGCCAGCACATGAGTCATTGCTTCCACCGCGGCTTTTGTCGCTGCGTAGATACCGTATTCCGGTTGATAGAGACCAACTACGCTGGAGGAAAGGCTGACAATCGCGCCACCTTCGTTCATGCGGTTGGCTGCCTCTCGCATACCACGAAACACACCCCCAATATTGATGGCGCAATGCGCTTCCAAGTCGGCATCAGATGTGGATCCAATCGCATCGATGCGCATAATGCCCGCGTTGTTAACCAGAACATCGACAGAGCCGAATTCTTGTTCTGCAACATCGAACAACCGCGGCATGCAGGAAGTTTCGGAAATGTCACCTTGGACAGCGATTGCTTGGCCGCCCGTGTGTTTGATTGTGTCTACGACCTGGGTCGCACCGGTTTCATCGCTTGCGAAATTGATGACGATTGCATGGCCATCTTGAGCCAAGCGGAGTGCGATCGATGCGCCAATCCCCTTGCTGGAACCGGTCACAATTGCGGTTTTCTGTCTATGTGTCATGTCAATCTCCTTTCTGTTCCCAGCGAAGATAGACGTGAAGATTGACCAGATAATCAGTCTTGATTGGAAATGACAGTTCGATAAAAGCGAACAATGATTGACAGACTTGATACCATGCGCCTGTTTGTTCGCGTGCTGGAACGCAGGAGCTTCACAAGGGCAGCAGCCGATCTCAGTGTTCCCCGGTCCACCGCAAGTGAAGCTATCCAGCGGTTGGAACGCGACTTGGGGAGCCGATTGCTGGATCGCACAACCCGCCATGTGGCGCCAACGCCGGATGGGCAGGCGTACTACGAAAGATGTGCATCTATTTTGGCAGACCTTGAAGATGCCGAGGGCGCTTTGCGCGGGCACGAACCTTCCGGCCTGTTGCGCGTAGACGCTCCTGGTACTCTGACACGGGTTTTCTTGTTACCGCACCTCGCCGACTTCCTGACCAGGCACCCGAAGATCACGCTTCAACTCGGACAGACCGAGCGACTGGTTGATCTGGTCCGCGAAGGAGTCGACTGCGTTATCCGTGCAGGAAACCCCGATGACAGCGGCATGATCATGCGGCACCTCGCAGATCTCCCGGAAATCACCTGTGCCAGTCCTGGCTATCTAGAGAAATTCGGCGTTCCCGAGTCGGTGGGCGATCTGGTAGGTCACCAGATGGTTGGCTTCCTGTCTTCGCGCACTGGATCCGCAATGCCACTGGAGTTCAAAGTCGAAGAGCGGTTTGAAGAAATTTCGTTGCCGGTATTGGTGACCGCAAATGACGCCGACACTGTACACCATTTGACCCGAGAGGGGTTTGGGATTGCGCAAGCACCTAAGTATCGATTTTTGGAAGACTTGGAAGATGGGCGACTCGTCGAAGTCTTGCCGAATGCACCACCGGCGCCGACTCCGTTGGCCGCCTATTATCCGCAAAACCGGCAACTCTCACCGCGTGTCCGAGCATTTCTGGATTGGATCATTGGCATTTTCGACGAAGCCGCACTTTGACCTAGGTTTCAGACTCCTTGATTTGACAATGGCTGCGGGCGCGATGGCCGAGAGGACGACTTTCGGGCATAGATCACAGCGAGTGGCAACACGATGCCCGCCCTTCAGGCGTCCGAACAAAATCCCGATCTTGTTGCGGCGTTCGTAGCGGCGCTTGTCGTACCGGACAGGCTTGTCGCGTGATTTTCGGCCTGAAGTGCAGGGCTTTTTTCCCTTGTCTATAAGGGCTTCACGGAACCTGCCCGCATTATAACCACGATCACCCAATTACCATTCAGCCGATGGCAAGTCGTTCACCAAAGCCCTGGCCCCAGCACAATCGCCAACTTGGCCGGCAGAGATGAAGAACCGAATTGGGCGACCAACACCGTCGGTAATGGCGTGAAGCTTTGTGTTCATTCCACCCTTGGTCCTACCGATCAGACTGCCACACCCCACCTTTTAAAGCGCAGGCTTGAGGCAGTGCGGTGTGCATTGAGGTATGTTGCGTCAATCATGATCGTCTAGTGATCCGTATCTTCAGCAGCCAGTCCTTCCATGATACGAGCGAACACACCCATGTTGCTCCACCGTTTCCATCGGATGTACAGCGTCTTTGGCGACCCATATTCGCGAGATGCATCGGACACCGCAACCCATTGCGGTTTATAAAGATAATCCCGCTCAAAGCACGCTGGTCGTTAACCCTTGGCTTGCATGGCTCTTCGGAAAGTAAGGCTGAAGACGCCCCATTTGTTCGTCAGTCAGACAGAATAGATGGCTCAGTGCACACCCCTGAAATCCAAGGGCGTGATCCACGCAGTCGAGATCACGGCAACCAATTTAGTGGGTCCAGAACCCAACTAAACTATAGCTATTCAGACAGAAGTCTTTTTAGCGTTCATGCTTATTGTCTCTTGGTTTTAAAGAAGGGCTACCGGCCGCTTTGGCGATCAATTCCACAAATAATTTCGCGACAGATACACAAGTTTGGTTTTCTTGCACCGCTAACCAGTATCAGTGAGATATTCTCACAGGGCTTGCGAATGACCGGTTTGGTGAGTCTGAGCAGCAGGGATTGATTTGGCTGTGAAGGCTCGGAAAGGGCCGCTTGCGGACAAAAACGATGAGCAGATGAACTAGCAGATTATATTTTCTCTTGAAGGAAATTAGCGTTCCGATTGTTGACAGTTAACGCTTCAATGATCAGGATCAGACCCATGAGAGCATCCACATCCACCCAGTCCGCAACCCAAGCGATCAATCAACGTAAGGCGAACACTATTACGTCAATTGCTGTCGATGCGATAGAAGAAATGATCGTATCAGGAGAGCTGGTTGCGGGCGACAGGATCAACGAAAGTACATTGGCCGAGCGACTGGGAATTAGTCGTGGACCTATTCGCGAAGCTTGCAGAAGTCTCGAACAGGCCGGGCTTTTGACCAGCAAGGTTAACCGGGGCATGTATGTGCGTGAGGTATCTCTGGATGAAGCGCGAGATTTGTATGAGCTTCGAGGAGCCATTGCCGGGCTTGCGGGGGAGTTGATCGTAAAGCGTGCAGATGATGCCCAAATTGCCGATTTAAGTGCTCTTGTGGACAGGATGCAGATGGCTGCGGATAAGAGCGACACAGCGGGTTACTACAAACTGAACTTGCAGTTTCACGACGCGCTGGTCCTGGCGGCCCGAAACAGCGCGCTCGAGGACACTTATCGAAAAATTGTTAATCAACTTCACTTGCTGCGAAGACGCGGGCTTGTCCAGGAAGGGAACCTTCAGGTTTCAAATTCCGAGCATAAAGAAATTGTCGACGCGCTTAAGAAACGAGATGCCGCTGCAGCAAATAATGCGCTACGCGAACACGTTTCCAACGGCCTCACCCGTCTGATTGCATCTCTTTAAAGCCGTCTGAAAACGGGGAGCGGACTTCTTAAATTGACAACTGTTGACAGTTTACAGTTTGTAATGATACCCATCGAAGTCAACGGCCGTAACCGGCTGGGCGAAAATCTATGGGAGGAAACCATGAAAACACTTTCGCGTATCGCTGCTGGTGCGATGATCGTGGCGGCGCTGGCCACATCGTCGGCTGCAGAAGAATACCCGTCGCAGCCTATCGAGGTTGTAACCCACGCGTCTGCTGGCGGCGGCACCGACACAACCGCACGCACAATGCTGATCCGTGCGCGTAAGGAACTTGGTGTGGATGCCTTTGTTCAGATCAAGAAGGGGGGTGGAGGCGCCGTGGCCATGAGCTATGCCTCGGGTAAACCGGCCGACGGTCACACCCTGATGGCAATTACCCCCACGCATCTGATCACGATGGCCCGAGGTCGCGCGCCAATTGGAATTGATGATGTCAAAGGGATTGCCCGGTCGACAGATGACCCGATTATTGTCGTCGTGAACAAAACCTCTGGAATAGAAAACCTTGAGCAGTTGATCGAAGCGTCCAAAACTTCTCCGATCAAATGGGGCGGCACGCAGGCAGGCGGAATAGACCACATCGCGGCAATGACATTTGCCAACAAGTCCGGAGCCAAAGTGGCCTACGTCCCCTTTGATGGTGGCGGTGCCATGATTACGAACCTGATGGGAAAGAACATTCAGGCCGCTGGCTTGAACTATGGTGAGGCCGTGGATGGGATCGAATCCGGTGACTTCGTGCCGCTGGCCATCATGGCGAAAGAACGATTGGGTGTGCTTCCTGATACGCCAACTATGGCAGAGCTGGGCATCGACGGCGTGAATTTTTCGACCGTACGTGGCGTGATTGTAATGGCAGACACCCCCGTGGATCGGGCGGCGATGCTTGAAGAGAAGCTGATCAAAGGCATGGAGCACGGCACGTATCAGGCATACCTGGAAGGCATTGGCCTTGATGCAAGTTCGGTTGCAGGCTCCGAGGTCTGGGACGCTCAGATCCGCGAAATGTACGACAACATCTACGCGACCCTCGAAGAGCTGGGCTTGCGTAAGTAAGGCCGCCTTCTGACCGTCCGCCGCAATGGTGGGCGGTCACTCGTTCCATCGGAAGGGAACCTCATGAAACTCTCTCGCGACCTCGTCGCAGGCGGGCTGATCCTTGTCCTGTCGGCAATCCTTTGGTGGGTCACGACCACCTTTGACTCGGACCCACTTGGCATGGCGCAGGGCATGCCAGCCACGCACATGCCCCGCCTGATCCTTGGCGTGATCGCTGTGCTTACCGTCATCATGATCCTGCAAAACACTACACGTGGTGGAGACGCCTTGGGTGGAATGCCCCCTTGGCAAATGCCTGCAACCGCAGCGGTGCTTGGGCTCGCCGCCATTCTGTTTCCAGTTCTTGGCGTGCCGCTGGTGTTCTTCTGCATTTGTCTGATTTTGCCGGTGATGTGGGGTGCACAGAACTACGGTGCCATCGTCGCTTTTGCCTTTGGTGTGCCGGTCGCAATCTACGTCCTTTTCAAAATGCTGCTCGGCCTGCGGTTGCCCATGGGTCCACTTGCGGCGCTTGGGCTTTGAAGGGAGAAAAACATGGACGTTCTTGGCGGACTTCTTGAAATCATTCAGCCCACGACCTTGCTGCTGATTATGGTGGGGACAATCGTAGGCGTTCTGGTCGGTGCTCTTCCGGGCTTGTCCAGCTCTATGGCCGTTGCGTTGTTGCTGCCATTCACCATCTATCTGGAGCCGATCCCTGCAATCGCAATGCTTGCAGCGCTGTATTGCGCCGGCACGTTTGGCGGCAGTATCACAGCGATCCTCATCAATGCTCCGGGTGCGCCACCTGCGGCAGCGACCGCATTTGACGGGTATCCGTTGGCCAAGAAGGGCGAGGCAGGCAAAGCCCTCGGCATGGCTGCGGTTGCAAGTGTCGCGGGTGGCATTTTCTCTCTGATCGTTTTGATCCTGGCTGCCCCCGCACTGGCAACGATTGCTTATCGGTTCGGTCCGCCTGAGTACTTTGCCCTTACGGTATTTGGTTTGTCGATGCTGGCGTCGATCAGCGGCAAATCCGCGGTCAAAAACTTGATCGGCGGCGCCTTCGGCGTTTTGCTGGCAACTGTTGGCGTCGACCTGACGACTGGCGTCGAGCGGTTCACCTTCGGTGTGCCCCAGCTTTACGAAGGCATCAGCTTCATTCCCGTGTTGATCGGCCTTTTTGCCATGGCGGAACTGTTGGATCAGGCCGGGCAAAAAGACACGCCGCTGGAACGGTTTAGCATGTCAGCGCTGAAACTTCCGACAATCGACGACTTCAAGCGCGTTTGGAAGACCATCCTGCGCAGCTCCGGTCTGGGCACTTTCGTGGGCATCCTGCCGGCCGAAGGTTCGACGGTTGCTGCGATGATGGGCTACAACGAAGCCAAGCGCTGGTCGAAGAACAAGGACAATTTCGGCAAGGGCGAGATCGAAGGTGTTGCCGGGCCCGAAGCCGCGAACAATGCTGCAACCGGTGGGGCAATGGTTCCAACTCTAGCGCTTGGGATTCCCGGATCAGCCACGGCTGCCGTCATTCTGGGCGGCTTGCAGATCCATGGCCTGCGTCCGGGTCCATACCTGTTCGAAAACCAACCGAACCTGCTGTATGCGATCTTCTTCGCAATGCTGATTGCGAACTTTGTCTTCCTTGGTTTCGGACTGATTGGCGCCAAGTATTTCTCGCGCATTTCGCTGATCCCGCGTCAGTTCCTCTGGCCAACCGTGTTCTGCTTGTGTGTTGTCGGTGCGTATGGTGTCGGACAGTCAATGAGTGATGTCTATATCATGCTGGTTGCCGGTCTCGTCGGGTATTTTTTAAACCGTGCCGGGTTCTCGCCCGCTCCGATCATCATGGGTCTCGTGTTGGGTCATTTGGTCGAGAACTCTCTTGCCCAGTCCATGATCCTGTTTGACCAGGACATGAGCCAGTTCCTGACGCGTCCGATTGCGCTGTTCTTCTTTGTTCTGGCTATCCTCAGCATCGCGTCTTCACCACTTAGCAACTGGCTAAAGGGCCGTCGTCGTGCGGATGCCCCTGTTTACAAAGACTTGAACGAGTGATCCTAGGCGATCTCGGCATAACTCGGGCCTTTGTACTAGTCCTGTTGCCCGCCGCGCTCGGGGGCAGCCTTTGGGAGGCCTTTGGCCTTCCACTTGGCTGGCTGATGGGTGCGGCGGTGGCGACCGGTAGCTTTGCCATGTGCAATGTCGAGATCACCGTACCCAAGCCGCTTTACAGTGTCTCGCTGGCGGCTTTGGGAGCAGGGGTCGGACTGTCCATTACACCGGATGTTGCTGCTGCACTGCTGGTCTGGGCACCCTTGATGCTTCTCGCGTCGTTTTTAGGCGTCGCGGCCGCCGTGGTTATGACACCTGTTCTGGCACACTTCGGGCGGATGGATCGCGGCACCGCGTTTTTCTCGCTCCTGCCCGGTGGCGTGATCGAAATGGCCAATGTGGGCGCAACCCATCGTGCCGACCGGACCATTGTTGCCTCAATGCATGCGGTACGTGTTGCAATGGTCGTAGGTCTTTTACCCTTGGCGCTGTACGCGGTTTTCCCGACGTCAGAAGAGATATCAACAGACGCAGCGGCACTGAGCTTGCCTCCTCTGGCTCTTGTCCTGCTTGTCGGGGTGGCGGGTGGATGGACCGCCACCCAACTGGGGCTGCCCGCGGCGTGGTTGCTTGGCGCACTGATTGCGGTCGGGTTGCTGTCGTCCTTCGGCTTTTCAAGCGGGCGGATGCCTGCACCCCTTATGGCCGTCGTGCAGGTTCTTGTCGGCATTTCGCTGGGCGCGAGATTTCGGCGGGATCGACTCTCTTCCATCCCGAGGGCGCTTGCCGCGGGTGTGCCCGTTCTTCTTGTGATCATGGTGGGGATGGCAATTGCCCCCGTATTTGCGAGTTTGATTACGCCCCTTAGCCTGCCAACTCTCGTCCTCTGTTTCTCGATTGGCGGGATGGCAGAAATGGTTCTGACCTCGAAGGTTCTAGGTCAGAATGTTGCCCTCGTCGCGGCGTTTCAGGCGGTTCGTGCTGTCTTGGTCAACGCCAGCGCCGGAGTTGTCTGGCGCATTTTACTCTCGAAATCAGATTCTCCCCATACCCCGAAAGGATAACAACCATGTCAGCTGTTCAGAATGCATTCGCCGAAATGCCCCAGGATACCAACATCACGGCCGAAGCCGCAGAATTCGTGGAAACAGTCCGTTTTGAAGACATCCCCGACGAGGCATTGCGTATCGGAACACGCTGTATTGTGGACGGCATTGGCCTTTATGTTGCCGGGTCTGAAGAACACACGATCGACATACTTGTAGACGAGGCACTGGATTATGGTGGGCGTGAAGATGCACTGCTGCTCGGACGCAACGCCAAGGTCCCTGCACCGATGGCGGCGCGTGTGTTGGGAACGGCGGGCCACGCCCATGACTGGGACGACACTCAGGTTAGCATTGATCCAGCCCATATTTATGGGCTGCTGACACATCCAACCATTCCGCCGCTGACAGCCGCTATTGTCATGTCGCAAAAGCAGGGCAACGTGTCGGGCAAGGACTTCATGTTGGCGTTTCTGACCGGCTTTGAGGTGGAGTGTAAAATCTCGGAATGGATGCTGCCCCAACACTATATGCAGGGTATGCATTCCAGCGGCACAGTCGGGCATTTCGGAGCATACGCGGCAGCTGCGAAGCTCTTGGGTCTGGAAGGAGATGCTCTCCGCCACGGTTTCGGAATAGCTGCCAGCTTCGCTGCTGGCATTCGTTGCAACTTCGGAACCATGACCAAACCCTTGCATGTGGGTCGCGCCGCCGAGAACGGGATCACCGCAGCGCTCTTGGCTGCGCGTGGCTACACAGCCGATCCACAAGCGCTGGATGGCCCATGGGGGTTCATGGCTGTTCAGGGTGGCGGTGCCAGCCCGGAGAAAATCTCGCAAGGATTTGGCAGAACCTGGACCATCGTCGAGCCCGGCGTTTCGATCAAACCCTATCCGTGTGGCGTGCTTACTCACCCAACGATTGATTTGATGTTGCGACTTGTCACCGACGCAGACATCAAATCCGGGGATATCGACACGGTGACGGTCTACGCAGGCACCAATATTCTCAAGCCCATCCGCTATCCAATTGCGTCAAATCACCTGCAGGCGAAATTTTCTCTGCCTGCGGCACTGTCGATGATCGCGCTGGCCCGCAAAGCCGGCAAAGTCGAGTTCTCGGACGCATTTGTCGGATCAGAACCGATGCAAAAAATGCAACGCCGGGTGCGGACTGAACTAGATTCCGAGATCGAGGCGCAAGGGTTCGACAAGATGCGGTCTCGTATCACGATCCGCTTGAAAGACGGTCGTGAAATAGCAGGTTGGGCCGACGAACGCTATCGCGGCGGACCGGAGAACCCGTTGACCGACACTGAAGTCGAAGCAAAGGCGCGGTCGTGCTGCGCGGGTGTCCTCACCAAAGATGAACAAGATCGTCTGCTGCGCGCGGCCTGGGGCGTTCTCGAACTTGATCGGCCCGGAGAGGCCCTCGCAGCGGCGATGACACCTAACGCTTGATCAAGCACAAACAACTCTTCTGTTTTAGACGGCAAAGAAAATGAAAAGTATCTTATCCACAGCGACCGCATTCATCATCTTGTTCTCAAGTTCAGCATATGCTGAAGATCTTCGATTTAAGCTCTTTAATGACAGCAGCGAGGATCTTGTGGAATTCAATGTATCGCCCGCCTCTTCGAATAGCTGGGAAGGAAATCTACTAAGAGGAGGATACCTCGCACCCGGCTACGAAGTGGATGTCTTCATTGAAGACGGCCTAACCACATGTGTTTATGACATTCGGGGTATCTTTTCAGATCAGTCTGCATCTGAAGACTACAACTTGGACCTATGTTCTATTGGGGAATACACCTTTTCAGACTGAGGACCTGAATTTGATTTGCCGGTCCCTCCTTCGGCGTCGAAAGTAGGTAGGAACGCGAAATGAGGAATTTGACCAGCGTTTTTTATTGATAGTCACTAGAAGGCGCTTGGAAATAACTTCACAGATTTCATTTGTGGGGTGCACTAGAGAACTAGATCGTAGTTCAATTAGACTCCAATCTGGTCGTGATTTCGGAAAGTCGCGACCACGATTGGAGTGCTATCGGAAGCGCAAGCGCCGCTTCCGCGAATTCCCAAGTGTAGCTGACAATCGAAAAGATCTTACCCGGTGAGGACTCCAGATACTGGGTTGCGAACCAAAGGTTGAACAGGACCAGAGCAATCAACTGGATGAAGATCGTTCCATACAAAACGGCCTCCGTATCCGAAAGCTTTACTTCGAACTTGCGTAGTCGTTTGAGGTGAACCAGCATCGGACGGTGACTGCGTTCTTCCAAGATGCTGACTTGCCGTTCCATTTGATGGTTAAGGGCCCGGTTCCACTCCCAGAACGTAGTATGGAATATTGCGTATACGCTTATCATGCCAACGAGCACGCCACATGCGGACAAGGCCAGTACCGGCGAAAAATAGAAGAGCAGGACTGCAGAAACAGCAAATTGAACGGTGCCTGCGATCGCAGAGGGCAGGACATCCTCGAGAAAATCCGCCAGCTCGCGTCCCATTCCAATTCGGGCATTGAGCGACGAAACAGGAAGGGTCGAAAACCGGGAGGCCAGCGCCTTGCCTAATTCAACGCGGATTGTTCCATAAACCCGCGTGTCATAGATACGACGGATTACACCGATCATAGTTAGAAAAACTAGTAACACCCCAAGATGTACTAAGGGTTCAGTTCTGCCTTCCAGCAGCCCATCGATTGCGAAACCAATGTATAGCGGGATCAAAACAGTAAACACGGTCTCGGAAAGAATCAGACACCATGTAACCGCGACACGCCAACGAAAAACGCTGAGTAACGTGCCAATCGTCAGTTTTTGGTCTTTCAGCATCTGATGCTATTGGTCGTAGTGAATACGAACGCGAACGTCGCCCGGCCAGACAGATGCGGCTTTGAAATCAGGTTCGTCTTCGGGGTTCGGCGCCCCGGTCGATCCGACACCTTCGAGAAACTGCGTTTCAGTCATGTTCAGGTCTTCGTCCCTGTTCTCGTCATGAAACAACAAAACAGCATAAGGACCCGCATTCAGATCAGCAAAACTGTGGCTTACGCTGCCTTTGCGCGAAGGAATCTGTGCATAGTCAACAGCGCCCCAGACATCCAACGTCTCAAACGTACGAGCCTTGTCAAACACTAGAATTACGATGTTCCCATTGGCGTTTCGGATGCCTTCAACAGTTACATTCAGGCTCTCGGCCGCGGCCGGCAGCGCCATTGCAATAGTTGCAACCAAAGTGTGAATGATTTTTCCACTCATGAGTTCGTCCTTTCCAGTTTCGGATGCCGTGGAATGGGCTTGAAGACTGCCAAGGCGTCTTCAGAAATTGCGATCAACACCGGCACCAGCAGCAGCATCAAAGCTGTGCCAAAGAGTTCGCCGAAAGCCAGCGAGATCGCAGCGGGGATCAGATACTGCGCCTGTTCCGAGGTTTCAGTGAGCAGCGGCAGCAGGCCTATTACGGTTGTCGCGGTTGTCAGAAAGATGGCCTTGAAACGGCCCACTCCCGCAGTTTGCAAAGCCGAATCTACAGGTTGGCCCTCATCCCTTGCCTGATTGTAGCGAGTGATCATGACGAGGCTGTCATTCACGATCACACCGGTCAGGGCCAACATCCCAAAGAATGAAAACAGCGACAACGAAACACCCATAATCAGATGTCCAATGGCGGCAGCAATAAAACCAAACGGGACGATGGCCAGAATGACAAAGGGTTGCCAGTAGCTTTTGAGCGGCACAGCCATCAACACATAGATCAGAACCGCTGCAAGCAGCAGCGCGCGCCTCAACCCGTCGCTGATGTCCGACATTTCCTCCAGTTCTCCTGCCGGCAGGACCGCTACGCTAGGGTATTTTGCGCGGAGTTCCGGAACCAGCTGATAAAAGACCGCCTGCCGGATTTCCTCCGGCGCGACGAGATCGCGGTCGATGGAGGCGGCGACAAGGTTCATGCGCTTGCCATCGCGGCGGTTGATGATGCCCGATGTGTAAGTGCCTTCGATTTCAGCGACTGTCTCCAACGGCACCCAGGCACCTGACGTGCTGCGCAATCGAGTTTGCATCAAGTCCGTCAATGTATCGCGGTTTTCCTGCGCGTTCTGCACAACGACCCGAACTTCAGACCCATCGCGCCTGACCTTAGTTACCTCTGCCCCACCGAATCCAAATCCAATCTGACGGGCGAGGCTTTCGGCGTTGAAGCCAAGATGCCGAGCATCAGAACGCAAGCGCAGCCTGAGTTCCGGTTGCCCTCCAACAAGACCGTCGCGGACGTTTGCAACGCCTTCGATGTTTGACAGAAAGTCTTTCATCTCGTCGCTCGCTTGCCGCAAAAGGTCTTCGTCTTTCGAGGCCAACCGGATGCTGAACCCTCCGGCAAGGCTCTCCGAACCGGTAAATTCTAGTTCGGTCGCGCCTTCTACCGCGCCCACACGGTCGCGCCATTCTCGCACCACGCTCAGGATCGGAACATTCGGGCGATCGATAACTGGGATCATCTCGGCATATATCTGCGCACTGCCTGCACTGTTGATTATGGTGAATACCGTTTGAACAGGTGGCGTTGTCATATCTGCGCTGTCGGCAAGTTCGGTATTTAGATCGTTCAGGATTCTTTCCATTCGATCCACATTGGCGCGGGTCAACGCGAATGGTGCGCGGGCATCCATCTCGAGGTTTACGGTAATGATCTGACCGGGGACTTCAGGGAAAAACACAGTTCTGATCTTGCCCTTGTACATCAAGCCAAGACCCAGCATTGCGGCGGAAATGAACAGGATCAGCACGGCGTAGCGATGGCGCAATGCGACCAAAAGCACGGGTTGATAAAGGTGATCTCGAACCCAGTTCAAACCGCCTTGCGCGCCGTCCTGCACGCGGCCCCAAAGGCGAGTTATCAGGTAGCGCCGTTTCTGCCCCATCGGAATGTAAGCCAAATGCGCAGGCAGAATAAACTTGCTTTCAATGAGCGAAAAAACGAGGGCCAGAATCACGATGCCCGAAAAGCCAGCCAGCACTTTGCCCAGTGGATTGTCGATCAACAGCATCGGGAAAAAAGCAGCGATTGTGGTCAAAACACCGAATACGGTGGCAACCGCTACGCGGTGCACACCGCGCTCAGTATCCGTGATCGGATCTTTCCCTTTGCGACGCTCTTCGAACACGCTCTCGCCCACTACGACAGCGTCGTCAACGAGGATACCCAAAGCAATGATCAGACCAAATGTGGTGACATCGTTCAGCGAATAATCCACCCATTTTGATCCTGAGACTGCGATCGCTCCCATGACCGAGATCGGAATGCCCATCGCCACCCAGAAAGCAAGGCGCACGTTCAGGAACACTGACAGCATTAGGGTCACAAGGATCAAGCCCTGCACACCGTTTGATCGCAACAAGGCAAGCCTGTCCGAGATATAACCTGCGCTGTCGCCCCAGACTTCTATGTGGACTTGCGAAGGTAGCTGACGGCTGAACTCATCCACGGTGCTACGCACAACTTCACTGATCTTCAGAAGGTTTTCTTTCTGCCCAACCAAAACCTCCATTCCGACGGTCGGCATGCCGTTCAGGCGAAACAGATACTCGCCGTCTTCAAAAGCGTCCTCGATATTTGAGATATCGCGTAGCGGCACAAAAGAGCCATCGTCGCGTTGAATTGTGGGAAGATCACCATATTCCGGCGCGTACCTTGCCCTGTCATCAGCCCGCAGGAATATTGTCCCGCCTTCAGTTCGCAAACGACCGGCCTGGAAGGTCAGTGAGTTTTCCCTAATGGCGCGTGTCACATCTGAAACCGTCAGTCCGTAGTGGCGCAGTTCCGCCGGATCGATTTCGATGCGTAACTCTCGCGGGATCAGTCCCCAGATCTGCAACCGCGACAATTCCGGTTGCGCCAGCAACTCTTCCTTCAGACGTTGCGCCAGGCTCTGCAGCGTGGCTGCGTCGGTTTCACCGTACAGGTTGAGGTAGAGCGCTGGGAAATCAAATTCCGAAGCTTCGATTACGGGTCGGCGCGCAGTGTCGGGGAGATCAGTCAGCCCATCAATACGAATACGCACCCGATCAAGAATGTCTTGCAGATCCTCACCACCGGCTCGGCGCACTGATACGAAGCTGAGGTCGTTTTCGGATTGCGAAGTGACACTGCGCACTCCGTCCAATCCTTCAAGGGCTTGTTCTACTTTCTGCGTGACAAGCTCATCCACTTGTTCGGCCGTAGCGTCCGGGAATTCAATCGAGATTGTAACGCTTTCGGGCGGAATACGAGGGAACCCTTCGATGCGTATGCCCAGCAGGGTCTGAACACCGAGGAACAGAATTAGCGCCATCATTAGATTGGCGGCGACGGGGTTGCGAATGAACCAAGAGGTTAGGGCATACATTTGTCAGCCCTCATCCGGCAGCGGTGTTACCCGCTGACCCGGCAAGAACGAAGCCAACGGTGTCTTGGCAATCCGCCAAAGTCCCGGTTCTTCCGGAGCGGAGATTGTGACGAGGCCTTCGTCGCGGAACATAATATTGGGGCTAATCCGTTGTAGGTGATCATCCTCACCCACCAGCCAGATGTGCCCTGTTCTGGTCACGGTGCTTTCAGGTAAGGTTAGCGCATTCTCAATCGTGCGCCCCGGCAGTCGAACCTTCAGAAAGTCACCAGCAAGGATCCGTTCATCAGGTGCGGTGACATCTAAAAACACGCGTACTTGTCGCGTGTTTTTGTCTAAGAACCCGCCGCCGTGGCGTACCAAAGCTTGGCCTAAGTGCCCCCCGGAACGATCAAACAAATCAGCCGTTGTGCCAGAGATCGGATGATCCAGAAGAACCCAGTCAGACTGGCTATACTCAGCAACCAACTCGAAATGCTGGTTGTCGGAAAGGTGAAGGAGTGCCTCACCTGGAGAGACCGTCTGTCCAAGGCTGGCCAAGCGAAGGGTGACAAAACCTGAAAACGGAGCAATGACATTAGTTTCTGCCAATTCAGTTTGTGCAGCATTCAATCGAGCCTTGGCTGTCGCAACAGATCTTTTTGCAATACGTAGCTGAGGCAAGTTGAGCGCCAAGTCGTTGGGAGGACTCGCGCCATCTCGTTCAAACTGGCGCCGCGCAACAGTGACATTATTCTGCGCGCGAAGCAGGGCTAGTTCTGCTTCTTCAAGTTCCATTTTGGAGGCTGCAACAGCGCTCTGATAGGGTGCGTCTTCGATTGAAAACAACAGTTCCCCGCGCTTGACCTCTGAACCAGCCAACGCTGCGTCGTGAACTTTGACAATGCGTCCGGACACGGCTGACCGCAACTCGGCATCCCATCTTGGGCGAACTTCAGCAAAGGCTGAAATTTGGGCCTCTACTTCTTGTTGTTTCGCCGTGATGACAGAGACCACTGGTGGAGGCGGAGGAGACTTGGACACGTGAACGTCGATTGTGTCCTCAGTGCCGAAAAGCAGGACAACAACCGCAACAAGAAGCGCCAGCGAAACTCCAATCCAAAGCCAACGGTAAGCTGGTTTTCTTCGATTTTCGTTTGAATAGTTATTCATGACTCCGAGACTTCCTGAACAATCGAATCCGCATCAACTTGCGATACTTACCTGAATGCCATATAATATGAACGTACGTTCGTTCAATACAGAAAATTGAAGATGACAGAAACTGATAAACATCCGCGCACTTCACGTGAAAGGGCTACGGCCCAACGACGCAATCAAATACTGGAAGCCGCAGTAATGTGCTTTCTCGAACACGGATATCATCAGACTGGTGTGCGAGATATCGCGGAACGCGCAGGGGTGAGCCTCGGAAACTTGTACAATCACTTTCGCAGCAAACACGATGTGCTTGTAGAAATCGCAATGTTGGAACGAAGTGATTTGGAACAATTCCTCGACGTTCTGGCCTTAGGATTACCTGCACCGAAGGTATTGAAGAAATTTGTCAGGGCTTACGCAAAATATCTGGCCGCACCTGAGAATGTCATACTGACGCTCGAAATTGCGATTGAAGCCATTCGCCAGCCAGACATTGCAAAATTGTTTTTGGAAAACCGGGCAACGCTGACCAAGGCGCTCGAGGCAGTTATTCGCCGTGGGATTGGCGAAGCTGACTTGCGAGCCGTTTCAGATCCTCTTCAGGCTTCGCAGTTGGTGATCGAGCTCTTGGAAGGTAGTGCTTACCGAAGCGCTCTGTCGGGGGCGCCCATGTCTGAGATAATAGGAGGCGTGGAAGAATTTATTCAAAATGCATTGCTGGCGCGCAGATGATGCATCTTTGCATTTCAATGAATTTGGTTGTTCCGGCCTGCGCACACGAGAAGCATTGAGCACGGAGAAACACGACCGCCTAGTGAGGCATTTGTTTAATATGGCTCACCAGATTTTCTCATGCTGAGTATATCAGAAAAAGTGAATCCCGGTTCCGAAGTTTGGATCGGTGATGAAGAATTAGCGTTTCTTTCTGTTTCTTTTTCTTTCTTGGACATCATTTTAGCGACTTATCTTCCCATCGCAAAAGCACATAAGATCAAGTCGCAAAATAGGAGTCTCATCTTTAATGGTTTTGTACAAATAACCCAACAAAACTTCCAATACGGGTAATCATGATTATGTTAAATACAAGCCGTAACTAAACCACAGGTTTGGAGTTTTGTTTGCCAACATGGCTCTCACATCCAGCAATGCCTTTCGCACAGCTTTTTCAACCGTCTTGGCCGATCATCTTGATCGCAGCCAGAAGACGGGAAATCTCCTGTTCGGTGTTGTAGTGGCAGAACGAGATACGGATACAATCTGCCAGGCCGAGTGGCGCAAGAACGTTACCAGAGTAATGGTCGGCCTTACGCGTGTGGGTGCGAATACCTTGTTGGTTCAGAGATTCAACCACGTCTTCGGAAGGCGTACCCTCAACCACGATAGACACAAGCCCCTCGCGCGCGGGATTGTCGGCCCCACCCAGAATGGTAACGTGGTCCATGTCGCGTAGGCCCGGCAGGTTGCCGGTGCCGTTGATGGCAGTGTTGGTTAGATAGGTCTCATAGGCGTGGATGGCACGGCTTGCGGCCTCGACCCGTTTACGGGTGTCGGTCTCGTCCGAGACCTCACCCCCCAACCAGTCAAAATAGGATACCACGTCCGAAACAGTTGCATAGGACCCGGTGTCGCGGGTGCCAAACTCCCATCCGGTAGCGGGGGCATCGATCAGCATGTCATGTGGCGCAGAGCTGAGCCGGTCCGAGATCCACGCGATACCATAACCGTGGCGCGAAAACACCTTATAGGGTGAGATCACGTAGCCGTCGACGTCATAAGCGTCCAAATCCACCTGCCCGTGCGCCGCGTGCTGGATGCCGTCGACGATGATCATGCAATCCGGCGCCACCGCCCGGATTGCGTGCGAAATTGCGGCAACATCCATACCCATCCCGGTCACAGGCGAGGCGTGCAGGATCGTTGCCACCGCCACATCCGGGGCCAGCAGTGCAGTGTAGTCCTCGGCCGTGACCAGGCCGGTTTCGGTGTCATGGGGTACGTTCACATAGTCCAATCCGGCAATCCCAGCCCAGCGGCGCGCGGCGCTGCGGGTGGCAGGGTGCTCGATAGACGACCCGATCACCTTGGTCCCTTTTGGTGCGGCCAGACAGGCGGTGCGGATCAGGCGAAACAGCAATTCAGTGCCGCTTTCACCTGCAAAGAACTGACCGGTTGAGGCATTCATAAACACTGCCAGATCGCCTTTGGCCTTGTTGATCACTTGCTGGGTGCCCTGCCCCGCCGGATTGATGCGGCCCGGGTTGTCTGGGATCGCAGCGTAGAATGCCGAGGTCTCGGCCACTGATTTCAGCGTCAGCGCGCCGCCGGCGTTTTCGAAGAAGATGCGCTCGCCCTGAAACGGGCAGCTTTCAACATGGGCAAACCGGTCGCGGATGGCGTCGATCAGGGCGGGATTGTTCTGGATCATGGGTCGGTCCTGTGAGGTTGCATGGCTCGCGGCGCAGGGTCTTCGACGATCATCGTCACTGGCAGGCGGGTTGCAATCTTGTGCATTGCCGACATCGGATAGTCTGCCACCGTCATCTCGCTCATTGGTCGCCCGTCGGCAAAAGGGTGCCGCTAGGGCAACCAATGCACCATTGGCGTTCTTGTTTTGATATAGTCAGTGGAAGAATTGAGGGTGAACCGAAGCAGTCGGCACTTCTTTAGCCGCAACTGCGCGTTTCATGAGTCTTTAGATCAAGTGGCAGAGGTTTCGCGCAATGAGCTTAGAAGAACGGCCCTGCGCGGGTGGCTCATACGCCTCAGGAGTGTTCTATGTTTAAAGATTTCTGTCAGGCAACCGTATTAACAACCGTGTTGCTGACCGGTTCCGTAGCAGAGGCGGACGAAAATGTGATGGTCGTGTTTGATGGCTCGAATTCCATGTGGGGCCAGATCGACGGCACGGCGAAAATCGAAATTGCGCGGGACGTCATGGAAAACCTGTTGGGGGAATGGGTCGAAAACCGCAATGTCGGGCTGATGGCTTATGGTCACCGCCGCCGGGGTGATTGCGGCGATATCGAGGTTCTTGTCGAGCCCGGCCAGCAGGCGCGCAGTGTTATTCTGGACCAGATCAATGCAATTTCACCGATTGGCAAAACCCCTCTGACCGACGCGGTCGAGATCGCAGCTAAGGCGCTGTCCTACACCGATAAGCCGGCAACCGTGGTGTTGATTTCCGACGGATTGGAAAGCTGTGAGCGCGATCCTTGCGCGCTGGCGCAGGCGCTGGAACAAGGGGGCGTAGGGTTCACTGCGCATGTCGTGGGGTTTGGTCTGGGCGCGGATGAGGACGCAAGCTCGTTGGCCTGTATCGCAGAAAACACCGGCGGTCAGTATATCACCGCCAAAAACTCCCAAGAGCTGGGCGCCGCTCTTAGCGCCGTTGGGACCGTCGTGGCACAGGCAGACCCCGAGCCCGAACCCGAGCCTGCGCTGCAGGATGTCGTTGTAAAAACATCAGAGACCGCTGTGGGCGGGTCGGATCTGCAGGTCAGTTGGACGCCGACGGTTGAAGAGAGCGATTATATCAACGTTGTCCCCGTTGGCTCCGACCCCGGTGTTTTTGGCAGCTACGTGCGAATTGGTGACGCCAAAGAAGTTAAAATCACTGTCCCCGGGGGTGAGGGTTTGTACGAGGTCCGGTATTTGCACAACCAAACCAAAGAGGTATTAGGACAGGCCACGCTTGAGGTGACCAAGCCCGAGGTTGAGTTGACTGCGGCTGGGACGGTGCTGACAGGTGCGAAATTCAAGGTTGCGTGGTCACCGGCAATCAACCGGCGGGACTATGTGGCGATAGTGCCAGTGGGGTCCGACCCCGGTACGTTCGGCAATTATCAGTCGGTCGGCGGCGCGACCGAAAAGTCCCTGAATGCCCCGGCCGATCCGGGCCTCTACGAGCTGCGCTATATCCTGAACGTCGACAAGCGCACGGTGGCGTCGCAGCAGATCGAAGTAACCGATCCCAAAGTTGTTTTGCAGATCCCCGAGACCGCTTTGACCGGGTCCGTGTTCGAGGTTGCCTGGGATGGCACGGTCAGCGCGCAGGACTATATCAACATCGTTCCGCACGGGACGGACGAAGGCAAGTTCGGCAATTACATCACCGTTGGGGATGCCTCGAAAGGCAAGTTGAAGGCGCCAGCGGAACCCGGCATTTACGAAGTGCGTTACGTTTTGCGCGAAAGCAGCAAAACGCTTGCACGCAAAGCGATGGAAATTACCGCCCCAGAGGTCTCGGTTTCGGGTCCTGGTCAGGTTGTGACTGGATCAAAGTTCGAGGTGTCCTGGACCGGTCGGGTCAACGCTCAGGATTATGCCGCCATCGTTCCCGCAGGGTCGGATGACGGGGTCTTCGGTAATTACGCCGTGGTGCGGGACGGCGATACCGCTGTGCTGACCGCTCCGGCAGAGCCTGGCCTGTATGAGCTGCGCTATATCTTGCGCGAGGGCTCGAAAACGCTTGCGACCGCTACGATCGAGGTCATTTCTCCGCAAGTTACAATCGACGCGCCGGAGACGGTTATCGCGGGATCGAAATTCAAAGTCGCCTGGACGGGCACCGCAAATACCCAAGACTATATCAACATCGTTCCGGCAGGCACTGAAGAGGGTAATTACGGCAACTACATCGTAATCCGTGACAACAACATCGGCGACATTCAGGCCCCGGCGGAACCGGGGTTGTATGAAATCCGCTATGTATTGCGTGAAGGCTCCAAAACCATCGCAACGGTCAAGGTTGAGGTGACCGAGCCCGCGGTGACCATCCAGACGGTGAACGAGGTGCGCGCGGGCGATAATTTGCGGGTATCCTGGACCGAGACGGTCAGCACGAATGACTACATCAATCTGGTGCCGATGGGCGCGCCGGATGGTGAGTATGGCGTGTATGCGCAGGTACGCGCGCAGTCCGAACTAGATCTGAAAGCACCGGCCGAAACCGGTCTGTACGAGGTTCGCTATCAACTGCGCGAAGGCAACCGGGTGCTGGCCCGGCAGGCGGTCGAGGTTTTGGCCGCGGACGCGGCGCTTGATACCGGCGCATCGCTTGAGGCGCCCGACATTGCCCCCGCGGGCAGCAGCATTTCGGTCGGTTGGCATTCTGACAGTCAAAGCGCCGACCAGCGCATAACGCTGGCGCGCAGCGAACAGGCTATTTTCACTTGGATCTCGGCTCAAAAGATCAACGGCGATCCCCCAATCGAGATCACCTTGCCGAAGGAGCCCGGTGTTTATGAAATTCGGCTGCTGGACCTTTCAAACAAGGCGGTGCTGTCCCGAAAGGTGATCAAGGCAGAATGACGTCAGGCACGTTGCCTAGCCACCGCTCAATTGCGACGAGTAATAATAAGCAATCGCCTGGGTCCGGTTCTTCACCGACAGTTTCTCGTAGATATTGGACAGGTGAAACTTGACCGTGTTGGTCGAGATTTGCAGTTCTTTCGACAGGTCCCGGTTCGACATGCCCTTTGCCAGCGCCTCGAGAATGGAGCGTTCTTTACGGGACAGACTTTGGATCGGGTCCTGCTGCATTTTGCGGACGTCAATGAACGGGAACACCATTTTTCCCGCTGCCACTTCAGCGCAAGTATCCAGCAGGCCCTCTACCTCGCCGGATCGCGCGGCAAAGCCTGCTGCACCGGCCTGCATCGCCAATCGCGGGGTTTCGCCAGTCGTTTCCCCATAGACGACAAACCGTGGGGCATGAGCCTGTTCGCGCAATACTTCGATCAGTTTCGCAGCCCCCAGAACCGGAAGGTTCCAGTCCAAAACGCCGACCTGAACAGGCACCCGCATCACAGTTCCCAAAAACCCTTCGGCTGTGGCCGAGGTCGCGACCAGCGAGAATCGCGGGTCCCGTTCAAAGATTTCGGACATGGCAGACAGGACCAATGGATTGCTGTCCGCCAGCATGACATCGATCGGAGCGTTAGCGGTAGCAGCCATCTGATTCACCCTGTTTTGCCGAAAACCACCCATTTGGGTAGGTAGTAAAACGGTATACTTTTGTATTTTTACCTAGATGGATAGGTTTTACCCCATACTTTTAGCCATCCTAAAGCAGTAGTAAGTTACGTTGCGTTACAGGGCAAGTCCGCGTTTTCTATTCGGCAACATAACACACCTGGCCGCAGTGCCCGAACAACCGCCGAGGATGTCTAACAATGACTTTTCAGATTTTCCCACCGCTTGAAATTCCCGAAACGCTTGCTGCGGGTCCGGGGCCAGGCAATACAGACGCCCGCGTCCTGCACGCTTTTGCCAACGCAGGCGTTGCGGATCACATGCAGGGCGATGTTCTGCGCGGTATGATCGAGTGCAAGCATATGCTGCGCAAGATCTGGGGCACAGAAAACGCCTATACTTTCGCCGTTGCCGGCACTGGTTGGAGCGCGCTGGACACCATGTTCTCGGCTGTCATGCCCGGTGACAAGGTAGTTGCCTTTACCAACGGCACTTTCTCGGGCATCGATGCACTGACCTTGCGGATCAAGGCGGCGACGCCCGAAGAGCACGCCGCCAACCCGCTTGACCCGCAGGCCGCCAGCGTCACCGTGATCGAGGTTCCGCATGGCCAGCCGGTAACAGGTGAAATGGTCGACGCCGCCCTAACCGAGCATCAGCCGAAATGGGCCTTCATGGCGCATTGGGAAACCGGCTCGGGCCGCATCAACGACCTGCGCGGGTTCTCGGATGCATGTGAACGACATGGCGCGATGGGTCTGATTGATGCGGTTTCGTCGCTGGGAGTCGATGACTTTTCGATTGATGGTTTCCCGGGAGTTGCTGGTTGGGCCTCCTGCCCGCAGAAAGGCTTATGCTGCCTGCCGCTAACCTATGCGCCGGTCAGCTTCACCGATGCCTATATCGAAACCCTGAAGGCAACCGGTGCCTACACATACGTCCACAACCCGATTTTCGAGGCCCGCCACTGGGGCGTTGTCGATGGGCAAGATGTGGAGAAAGGCACCTATCACCGCACCCACTCGGGTTACGCGGTTGCGGCCTTCCACGAATCCCTGCGCCTGACGCTGCAAGAGGGTCTGGCCAAACGCTCGCTGTCTTACCGGACCCACGAAAAGGTCTTGCGCGATGCAGTGCTCGAAATGGGGTGCGAGGTGACTTCGGATATGCCCAGCCTCGTCGTGCTGAACCTGCCGCCGGCACTGGCGGGCCGTGAGATGGAGCTGGTGCAGAATTGCCGCGCTCGCGGGTTCGGCATCTGGCCGACGCTCAGCGCACCGGTACAAGTTCGTATCGGCATCCTGAACCAACTGAACCGACAGGCCGTCAGCCGCATTGTACGCCTATTTGCCGAGGCCCTGCATGAGCTGGGCGGCGAGGTCGATCACGACGCAATCGAAGCTTTGCTGGAAAGCCGATACGGCACGTCGATCGCTGCTTGATCACACTGCATGAACGGGAGGATTGCAGATGGATATCCATGAATACCAAGCGAAAGAGCTTCTTTCGAATTTCGGTGTCGACGTGCCCTCGGGCGCGTTGGCCTATAGCCCCGAGCAAGCGGCCTATCGGGCGCGCGAGCTGGGCGGTGACAAGTGGATTGTCAAGGCACAGGTCCACGCAGGCGGGCGAGGCAAGGCCGGAGGGGTCAAGCTGTGCGATACCGAGCACGAAATCTATGAAGCCTGCGACGACTTGTTCGGCCGCAAGCTGGTCACGCATCAAACTGGCCCTGAAGGCAAGGGCATCTACCGCGTCTATGTGGAATCGGCGGTGCCGATTGATCGTGAAATCTATCTGGGTTTTGTTCTGGATCGCTCCAGCCAGCGGGTGATGATCGTGGCCTCGTCCGAGGGTGGGATGGAGATCGAAGAGATCTCGGCCGAGCGCCCCGACAGCATCGTGCGCTCTATCGTGGAGCCGGCGGTGGGTCTGCAGGAGTTCCAGGCCCGTGAGATCGCTTTCAATCTCGGCCTTGAACCCAAATTGGTTCAGCAAATGGTGCGCACCCTGCAGGGTTGCTATGCCGCCTTCAGTGAGCTGGACGCGACCATGGTCGAGATCAATCCGCTGGTCATCACCGGTGACGACCGCGTTCTGGCGCTGGATGCGAAGATGAGCTTTGACGACAACGCCTTGTTCCGGCATCCGCAGATCTCGGAACTGCGCGACAAAAGCCAGGAAGATCCGCGCGAAAGCCGCGCGGCGGACCGTGGCCTGTCCTATGTGGGTCTGGACGGCAATATCGGCTGCATCGTCAACGGCGCTGGTCTGGCGATGGCCACGATGGACACGATCAAACTGGCGGGGGGTGAGCCCGCCAACTTTCTCGATATCGGTGGTGGGGCATCACCGGAACGTGTCGCCAAAGCCTTCCGTCTGGTTCTGTCCGACAAGAATGTTCAGGCCGTATTGGTCAACATCTTTGCCGGAATAAACCGCTGCGACTGGGTTGCCGAGGGGGTGGTGCAGGCTCTGAAGGAACTCGACCTCGATATACCGGTGGTCGTGCGACTGGCCGGAACAAACGTCGAGGAAGGTCAAAAAATCCTTGCGAAATCCGGCCTGCCAATCATTCGCGCCACAACATTGATGGAAGCCGCAGAACGCGCTGTCGGCGCATGGAAAAACGACCTTACTCAAGGCACAAAGATGAGGGCTGTGTAATGAGCATTCTTCTCGATCGTGACTCGCGTGTCATCGTACAGGGCATCACAGGCCGCATGGCGCGATTCCACACCAAGGACATGCTGAGCTATGGCACGAATGTCGTAGGTGGTGTCGTGCCCGGCAAGGGCGGAGAAACCGTCGAAGGTGTTCCAGTCTTCGACACCGTCAAGCAGGCCGTCGAAGCGACAGGGGCAGATGCCAGCCTCGTGTTCGTACCGCCGCCGTTCGCTGCCGACTCGATCATGGAGGCCGCAGATGCTGGTATCCGCTATTGCGTCTGCATCACCGACGGTATTCCGGCGCAGGACATGATCCGGGTGAAACGGTACATGTACCGCTACCCCAAGGATAAGCGCATGGTTCTGACTGGGCCGAATTGCGCCGGCACGATTTCGCCCGGTAAAGCTCTGCTGGGGATCATGCCCGGTCACATCTACCTGCCGGGCAATGTTGGTATCATCGGTCGATCGGGTACGCTGGGCTACGAGGCCGCCGCACAGCTGAAAGAGCGTGGGATCGGCGTCTCGACCAGTGTGGGCATCGGCGGCGACCCCATCAACGGTTCGTCCTTCAAGGACATCCTGCAGCGGTTCGAGGAGGATGAGGACACCCATATCATAGCCATGATCGGTGAGATCGGCGGCCCGCAGGAAGCCGAAGCTGCCGAGTATATCCGGGACCACATCACCAAGCCCGTAGTGGCTTACGTTGCGGGTCTGACGGCACCAAAAGGCCGGACCATGGGCCATGCAGGGGCGATCATTTCAGCCTTTGGCGAAAGCGCCAGCGAGAAGGTCGAAATCCTGTCGGCCGCCGGCGTGACCGTGGCCGAAAACCCTGCCGTGATCGGTGAAACGATCGCCCGTGTAATGGAGGCTGCGTGATGGTCAAACCCTCGGTTCTTGTTACCCGTCGTTGGCCTGCCGCCGTCGAGGCGCAGCTGGCCGAGAACTATAACGCCGTACTTAATACCGGGGACAAGCCCATGTCCGCGGCCGAAATCCGGCAAGCGTTGAAATCCTATGACGCGGTGTTGCCCACCGTCACTGATACGCTCAGCGCCGAAGCTTTGGATGTGCCCGGTGCGCAGACAAAGATCCTCGCCAATTACGGTGTCGGCTACAGCCATATTTGCGAGCCGTCGGCGCGTGGGTTGGGCATGACCGTGACAAACACACCCGACGTACTGTCCGAATGCACCGCTGACATCGCCATGACGCTTTTGCTTATGGTGGCACGTCGCGCTGGTGAAGGTGAGCGCGAATTGCGCGCCGGCAACTGGACCGGCTGGCGTCCTACCCATCTTGTCGGCACCAAGGTCAGTGGTAAGACGCTGGGCATCATCGGCTACGGCCGCATCGGTCAGGAAATGGCGCGCCGCGCTCATCACGGGTTCGGCATGGATATCCTCGTCTATAACCGCAGCCCGATTGCTCCGGACGTGCTGGCCAAGTGCAATGCGACCCAGGTCGACACGGTTGATGACCTGTTGCCGCAATGCGATTTTGTCTCACTGCACTGTCCCGGCGGCGCCGCAAATCGCCACCTGATCAACGCCCGCAGACTAAACCTGATGAAACCCGATGCGTTCTTGATCAACACCGCACGCGGTGAGGTAATCGACGAATGGGCGCTGATTCAGGCACTGATGTTTGAGATGATCGGTGGCGCTGCGCTGGACGTGTTCGACGGCGAACCCCGCATCAGCCCGGACCTCCTGCAATGTGACAACCTCGTGATGCTGCCGCATCTGGGCAGTGCTACGCGTGAAGCGCGCGAGGCTATGGGGTTCCGTGTGCTGGATAACCTGAGCGACTTTTTCCAAGGCCTTGAGCCGCGCGACCGGGTGATCTGATGCAAGCGCTGGCCCGGCATACTCAGTCCACCACCGACCCTTCGAGCTATGCCGAAGGATTGCGCTCGGAACTGCGTGCGTTGTGGCGGAACATATTGCTGAAACGGGCGCCTCACGTGTCGACGTGGGCCGAGGCAACGCCGCTGCGTCCCATCCCCACCGGGCCCGAGGCAACGCCGTATTTGCAGGCCTTGTCTATCTGGTTCCAACTGTTGCGCATCATTGACGAAAACGCCGAAGTCCGGAACCGCCGCCTGACAGAGACCCAAAGTGGGGCCGAAGCGGTCGAGGGCGGATTTGCCGAGGTGTTGTCCGACCTTTCCCTGACAGGCAGCCAGACGGAAAAGCTGACCGCTGACCTATGTGCCGGTCCCACCCTGACCGCACATCCGACCGAAGCAAAACGGGTCACCGTTCTGGAAATTCACCGGCGTATCTACCGCAACCTCGTCAGTCTTGAGACGCAACGCTGGACCCCGACCGAACGCGCCGAGTTGCTGAATGGCCTGGAAGGCGAGATCGATCTCTTGTGGTTGACAGGCGAGCTGCGCCTGTCGCGCCCCAGCCTGCACGATGAGATCGAGTGGGGGCTACAGTTCTTTCGCGATGCAATCTTTGACGCCGTCCCTCAGGTGATGGATCGGTTCGATCAGGCTTGCTTGCATGTGCTGGGCCAGACGCTGAGTGAAACACCCGATATCCGCTTTCACAGCTGGATCGGCGGCGACCGGGACGGCAATCCGAATGTCACAACCGAGATGACCGCACTGGCCCTGAAACGCGGACGTGAAACGGTTCTGGGTCTTTATCGAAAGGCTCTTGATCAGGCCGCGAGCAGGTTGAGTATCAGTGCACTCATATTACCGCTGCCCCTGCCCCACAGGGCGCGTGTACAAGAAATAGTCGATCGGGCACCTGACGCTGACCGCAATCGGAACGAACCGTTCCGGCAAGCTCTCAGTGCCATCGGCCATCAGTTGACAGGTGGCGGCTATAATCACATCTCGCAATTCGAGAGCGATCTTGATGCGCTTGATGCCGCATTGTGCGCGGTCAACGCCGATATTCTGGCGCGACGGCATATACGACCTCTGCGCCGGGCTGCGTCGGTTTTCGGGTTCCGAACCACAACCCTGGATATCAGGCAGAATTCAACCGTCACAACCGACGTTCTGGCCGAAATCTGGTCGCAATCCGGGCGGGCTCCCGAATATGGTGCACACGAATGGTCTGCCCGTTTACGGGCCGAACTGGCGGATCAGAACCTGCCTTACCAAAACCGTGATGCGCTGAGCGATCAGGCGCAGGAATTGCTCGCCCTTCTGGCGCTGGTCCATAGCGTGCGATCAGGGCCGGACCCAAGGGCAATCGGGCCATTCATCTTGTCCATGACCCGTTCTGCCGATGACATTCTCGGTGTCTACCTGTTGGCCCGTTATGCCGGGTTCGGGTCCGAGACACTGGATATTTCGGTGGTCCCGCTGTTCGAAACGATTGCTGATCTGCGCAACGCCCCAGCGATCCTGCTAAATGTACTGGGCGTTCCTCTTGCTCGCCGCAGCCTCAAAACCGATAGCAACGTAATAGAGGTGATGCTGGGGTATTCGGACAGCGGTAAGGATGGCGGCTATTTCTGTTCAACATGGGAACTCGAGCGCGCCCAGAGACGGATCGTATCGGCGCTGGCATCGCAGGGCTTTCAAGCCGCGTTCTTTCACGGTCGTGGCGGCTCGGTCAGTCGAGGTGGCGCACCCACCGGGCGCGCCATCGCCGCGCAACCCAGCGGAACAATTTCCGGGCGGCTGCGCGTAACCGAACAGGGCGAGGTTGTTTCGACCAAATATGCCAACCGAGGTACGGCCGCAGCGCATCTCGAACTGCTGCTCTCAAGCACGTTGCGCCATACTGCAAACCCTGGGGAATCTCCTGCCAGGCCCGAATTTGGCGACGCGTTGGATGCTTTATCGGAACTGTCGCAGACGGCTTATGTTTCGCTTTTGCAGATGCCCGGCTTTCTGGATTATTTTCAGCAGGCTAGCCCGGTCGAGGAACTTGCTCGCCTGAAAATCGGATCCCGCCCGGCGCGTCGGTTCGGCGCAGCCAGTCTGGATGATCTGCGAGCAATTCCATGGGTCTTTGCATGGTCGCAGAACCGCCACCTGATCACAGGTTGGTACGGGTTTGGTGCCGCGATGACCAGCTTTCGAAAGTTCCGTGGTGCGCGCGGCGATGAAGTGCTGCAGGACATGTTTCGACACTCCCGCCTATTTCGCCTCGCCGTCGATGAGATGGAGAAATCGCTCTATCAGGCGGATATGGGTATCGCCGCGCAATACAGCGAATTGGTGCACGATGAGAAAACCCGCCAAAGCATCTCGCAGGCGATCAAAACGGAATACGATAGCGCCTGCACCGCAGTGCAGTTTCTGACCGGTGGCCAGACCATCGGTCACCGTTTCCCTCGTCTGTGCGAACGGTTCGAACGCAAGCGCTCTGAATTGGCCCGAATTCACGCGCTGCAAGTCAGACTGCTGCAACTAGCTCGAAACGAACCACAGTCAGGGTCAGTTCCCGTGCCCTTGCTGCAATCCATGAATGCCATTTCCGCTGGCCTTGGCTGGACCGGCTAACCCTTTTAGGAGGTTTCAAAGTGAACGCCCCGCACCGTACCGACGATTTTTTCACCCAGTCCCTTGCCGACCGTGACCCTGAGCTGTTTGGCTCGATCACATCCGAGCTTGGCCGTCAGCGCGACGAGATCGAGCTG